>DASZOZ010000092.1:0-40083 GCA_035550515.1 Allostellaceae bacterium | reverse complement strand
ATCGCACAGCGCGTTCATTGACACGGAAGACGCTTTCCGAAAAGTTGCATGCAGGCCGCCGAGACGGTCGCTTCGGGGGAGAGACGCCGTGGCTCAGTCGGTACCGAGAACCCAGCCGGCCCAGACCATCGAGGGCTATGTCGGCGAGGCGATGGACAATTTGTCGATGGGGTCGACCCATTGGTGGGTGCTCGGCCTGGTCGCCGCCGGCTATTTCTGCGACGTGGTCGACTACACGATCCTCGGCGCGCTCATCCCCGACATGGTGAACGGCAAGTTCATGTCGCCGGAGCAGGGCGGGCTGATCGGCACGGCGACGCTGCTCGGGCTGTTTATCGGCGCGCTGGGGCAGGGCGAGTTCACCGACCGTTTCGGCCGCAAGGCGGTCTACCAGTTCAACCTGTTGTTGTTCGGGCTGGCGACCATCGCCGGCGCTTGGTCGCCCAGCTACGAATGGCTGGTGGCGTTTCGCTTCCTGGCCGGGCTGGGGCTCGGCGCCGAGCAGCCGCTGTGCTTCTCGTACACCGCCGAATACGCGCCGAAGCGCATCCGCGGCCGGATCATCGCGCTGATGCAGTTCATCGGCGGCGCCTGGCCGTGGCCGATCGGCGCGATCTTCGTGTTCCTGTTCCGCGACGCGCTCGGCTGGCGCGGCATCTGGACGGTGATCGGGATCCTCGCGCTGATCATCTTCGTGCTGCGCTTCTCGCTTCCGGAGTCGCCGCGCTGGCTGGCGACGCACGGCCAGGGGCAGCGCGCGCTCGACCTGCTGCAGCGCATGGGCGTTCGCACGCCCGCGCTCGGGAGCCTCCAGAGCGACGCCGCCAGCGATACCAAGAGCGACCCGTTCGGCATCATCTTCCGTGCCTATCCGGGCCGGGTGATCGCCGGGATGATCTGCTTTATCGCCTTCTTCGGCGTGGCGCTCGGCCTCGGCAACTGGCTGCCGAGCATGATCGCGAAATCGCACGACTTCACGATCAGCAAGTCGCTGCTCTACACCGCGGGGATCAATCTCGCGTTCCCGCTGGCGAGCGCCTTCATGATGTACGCGCTGGAGAAATACGGTCGCAAGGCGACCGCGGTCTCGGCGTTTATCCTCGCCGGGCTGTCGGCGGTCGCGGTCGGGCTGTCGAGCTCGGTGGGGATGTTCATTGCCGGCATTTTCGTGATGACGTTCTTCATCCAGCTCGCCGGCAATTCCTCGCAGATCTTTATCGCCGAGGTGTTCCCGACCAATGCCCGCGCCTCGGGTTTCGGCATGGCGCAATCGGCCGGCCGCATCGCCAGCGCGGGGATCATTCCGGGCATCCTGATCGTGATGAACAGCTATGGCGTCCCGGCCGTGTTCATCGCGATCGCGATCTCGCTCGCCATCGCCGCCTTTGCGGTGACGCGGGTCGGCCCCGAGGCGCGCGGCCTCGCGCTCGACGAAGTCGCACCGCCGACCGCCTAGTTTTCCTTTGTTCAGGAGTTGAGCATGAACCGTATCGCCGCCTTTCTTCTCGTCGCGCTCGGCGCGACGTCGGCCTGGGCGCAGACCGCGCCGTCGGGTCCGCCGATCACCATCGGCTTTTCGATGGCGCTGACCGGCTCGCTCGCGGTCAACGGCAAGTCCGGGCTGCTGGCGATGCAGATCTGGGCGGAAGACCAGAACGCCAAAGGCGGCCTGCTGGGCCGTCCGGTCAAGCTCGACTTCTACGACGACCAGACCAACCCGTCGCTGGTGCCGGGCATCTATACCAAGCTCCTGGACGTCGACAAGGTCGACCTCGTGGTGTCGGGTTACGGCACCAACATCGCGGCGCCGGCGATGCCCGTCATCATCGCGCACAACATGACGTTCATGGGGCTGTTCGCGCTCGACATCAACGAGGAGTTCAAATACCCGAAATACTTCTCGATGCTGCCGGTCGGCCCCGATCCGCGCCCGGCGATCTCCGAAGGGTTCTTCGAGATCGTCAAGGCCAACAAGGAAAAGCTTGGCCTCAAGACGATGGCGTTGGCGGTCGGTGACGGCGAGGCGACCCGCAACGGCGCCGACGGCGCGCGGCAGAACGCCAAGAAGGCCGGGCTGGAACTGGTCTACGACAAGACCTATCCGCTCAACACCACCGATTTCTCGCCGATCGTCCGCGCCATCCAGGCGACCAATCCGGACATCGTCTACCTGTCGTCTTACCCCAACGACAGCGTCGGCTTTATCCGCAGCGTCCACGAGCTGGGTCTCAACACCAAGATCTTCGGCGGCAGCCCGACCGGGCCGCAATCGACCTCGATCAAGACCTCGCTCGGCCCGATGCTCAACGGCATCATCACCTTCGACTGGTGGCTGCCGGCCAAGCCGCTGCAGTTTCCCGGCGTCATGGAGCTCCTGGCGAAATACCAGGCGCGCGCCGAGAAGGAAGGCGTCGACCCGCTCGGCTATTACCTCGGCCCGTGGGCCTATGCCGACCTGCAAGTGCTCGGCGAAGCGGTCAACGAGACCAAGAGCCTCGACCAGGACAAGCTCGCCGACTACATCCGGACCCACACGTTCAAGACGGTCGTCGGCGATGTGACCTTCGGCAACAAGGGGGAATGGGCCAAGTCGCGGATCATGACCGTGCAGTTCCAGAACATCAGCGGCACCAGCGTCGACGATTTCCGCGACGGCAAGGGCGAGACGGTGCTGTGGCCCGACCAGTACAAGAACGGCGATCCGATCCTGCCGTACTCGCAGATCAAGCACTGACACTGCGAAACGTCATGGCCGGGTCGAGCCCGGCCATGACGAACTAGGGGCGGTTGTCGCTACGACGCCGCCGGCGCGGCGGCGAGGGCCGGCGCCTCCGCATGGTGCACCGGGTAGGCGTAGGCGCCGAGCCGGTTGACCAGGATCACCGCGATCAGCAGCACGCCGCCGGCGCCGATCAGCGCGATGTTGTACGAACCGGCGAGATCGAACAGATAGCCGGCAAGAAAGCGGCCGGTCGCGCCGCCGAGCCCGAACATCATGAAAAGCAGCCCGTAAAGCGTGCCGAACGCGCGCAGGCCGAGATAGCGCGAGATCATGAAGGCGATCAGGTCGACCTCGGTGCCCAATCCCAGGCCGAGCAGCACGACGCCGACCGGCGGGAAGATGCCGGTGCCGGCGGCGAGCATGGCAAACCCGGCGATCGGCGCCAGCCAGAACACCGTCGCGATGTACGAGGCGAAGATGCGGTCGATCAAATAGCCGCTGAACAGGCGGCCGGTCAGCGTCGACAAGCCGAACAGGCCGAAGGTCGCCGCGGCGGCGGCCGGCGACATGCCGTGATCGGTCAACAGCGGGACGACATGGCCGGCAAAGCCGAGGATCGCCACGGCGACGCAGTAGAACGTCGCGATGAGGATCCAGAACGGCCGGGTGCGCACCGCCTCGCCGACGGTGAGGCCGGGGAAAGCGCGCTGGTGCTGCCCCGCCGGCCGCTCGCCCTCGCCGGGACGCGGTTCGCGTATCCAAAGCGCCACTGCGGGGAAGGCGATGCCCAGCACCATGAACCCGAGCCCGACATAAGCGCCGCGCCAGCCGAACGCGACGATCAGCCGGTTGGCGATCTGCGGCACGAAAATGCCGCCGAGCCCGATGCCGGCCATTGCGATCCCCAGCGCCAGGCCGCGGCGCCGGTCGAACCAGGCCGAGATCGCCTTGGTGTAGGATAGCGGTGTCTGAATCGAACTCGCCACGTAGGTTACGCCAAAGAACAACGTAAAGATGGTCAGCGATTTTGGCGTAAAGCCCATCAGGAACAACCCGGCGGCGAAGGCGACGATACCGGGCAGCGCCACCTTGCGGATCGTCCAGCGGTCCATCATCAACCCGAGCAGCGGCACGATCAGCGCCGCGAAGAACTCGCCGGCCGACAAGGCGAACGAGGCCGTCGCGCGATCCCAGCCCATATCCGCCATGATCGGCTTGAGAAACACGCCAAAGGTGAAATTCAGCACCGGCCCGTTGCAGACAAAGAGCCCGGTCACGCCGCCCACCACCACCCACCACGGGTTCTTGAACGTAGGTTTCATCGCCCGCTGCCTCCCTGCTGTCCGTCGTTTAGCGGTTGGGCCGCGCCAAGAGTCATGCCGATGACGCAAGCCGGCATTCGGCCGCGGCCGGCCGCCGAAGAGATGGGCGTTTTCCGCGTCATTCCGGGGCGGCCCCTGCGGGCCGCCCCGGAATGACGAAAGCAATTTTGGGCCGCCGCCTGATCAAGGGCCTGCCGAGCCGGCGTTGATCGAAAGGCACTGCTTGGTGATCATCCGGCTGTCGTCCGCGGCGAGAAACAGCGCCAGGTTGGCGATGTCCTCCGGTGCGATCATGTCGGGCAGGCATTGCTGTTCGCGCGCCGCCGCGATCGCCGCCGCGTCGGCAAACCACAGCCGGCGCTGCCGCTCGGTCAGCACGGTGCCGGGCGCGATGGCGTTGACCCGGATGCGGTCCGCACCGACCGTGCGGGCCAAGACGCTGGTAAAGCCGACGATCGCCGCCTTCATCGCGGCATAGGCCTCGAGCAGCGGGATGCCGCGCATCCACGACACCGACGACAGGTTGATGATCGAGCCGAACCCCAGCTCTTTCATTTGCGGCACCACCGCCTGCGCCGCGAAGAACAGGTGGCGGAAGTTGACCGCGACGGTGCGGTCGAACTCGGCCGGCGTGATGGTCGCGAAATCGTAGCGCTGGTCGTTGGCGGCATTGTTGACCAGCACCGCCGCCGGCCCCAGCGCCGCCCGGATCTCGTCGAGCGCGCGGCGCAGCGCCGCGATATCCGTGAGGTCGCAGCGCAGGAACAGCTGGCCGAGCTCCTCCGCCAGCGCCCGGCCGGCGTCCTCCTGGAGGTCGAGGAAGGCGACCCGGGCGTCATTCTCGGCGAAGGCGCGGACAAAGGCGGCGCCGATGCCGCTCGCCCCGCCGGTGACGACGACGGTGCGGCCCTTGAGGCTGGGATAGCGGGTGAAGCTCATCGTCGCGTTCCTTCCGTTGATCGCTGCCGCGATATCGTAGGATGGGTTTCGCTTTGCTCAACCCACCCTGCACGGTCCCGCCTTGCCCCATTCGTGCGCGCCCGGCAGGATGAGCGGATACATTGCGGAGAAATCTCTGATGAATGGCGCGGAAAGCCTGGTGCGCACGCTGGTCGGCGGCGGGGTCGATGTCTGCTTCGCGAACCCCGGCACCTCGGAGATGCATTTCGTCGCGGCGCTCGACCGCGTCGACGGGATGCGCTGTGTGCTCGGGCTGTTCGAGGGCGTCGTGACCGGAGCGGCCGACGGCTATTACCGGATGACCGACAACCCGGCGGCGACGCTGCTGCATCTCGGGCCGGGCTATGCCAATGCCGCCGCCAACATCCACAACGCCAACAAGGCGGCCTCGGGGATGGTCAACGTCGTCGGCGACCACGCGACGTATCACCGGCAATACGACGCGCCGCTGACCTCCGATATCGAGACGCTGGTACGGCCCAACTCGCATTGGGTCAAGACCTCGCCCACCGCCCTGTCGATCGCCGCCGACGGCGCCGCGGCGATCGCCGCCGCACGCACCCCGCCGGGGCAGATCGCGACGCTGATCCTGCCCGCCGATACCGCCTGGAACGACGGCAGCGGCCCCGTCGCGGTGCCGGCCGCACCCCGCCGCGAGCCGGCCGCGCCGGAGGCGATCGAGGCCTGCGCCAAGGTGCTGCGCTCGGGCGAGCCGGCGATGCTGCTGGTCACCGGCCGCGCCCTGCGCGAGGACGGGCTGGCGCTTGCCGGGCAGATCTGCGCCAAGACCGGCGCCAGGCTGATGGCGCAGGGCTCCAACGCGCGCACACAGCGCGGGCGGGGCAGGGTGTTCCTGGAGCGCGTGCCCTATGTCGTCGACCAGGCGCTCGGCGTGCTCGACGGGCTGAAGCACATCATCCTGGTGGGCGCCCGGATGCCCGTCGCGTTCTTCGCCTATCCCAACAAGCCGAGCCTGCTGTACCCGCAGGACTGCCGGGGCCACGTGCTGTGCACGCTCGCCGAGGAGCCGATCGGTGCGCTGGAGGCGCTGGCCGAGGCGGTCGGCGCCAAGGGGACCCCGGCGCCGGTGGTCAACGACGCGAAGCCGGAACTGGCGGCCGGCAAGATCGAGCCGATGGCGCTCGGCCGCTCGCTCGGTGCGCTGCTGCCGGAGAACGCGATCGTCGTCGACGAGGCGGTGACGACCGGCCGCGGCTTCTTTGCGCCGACCAGGACCGCCAACCCGCACGACTGGCTGTCGAACATGGGCGGTTCGATCGGGCTGGGCCTGCCGCTGGCGACCGGCGCGGCGGTGGCCTGCCCCGACCGCAAGGTCGTCTGTCTCGAAGGCGACGGCAGCGGCATGTACACCGTGCAGGCGCTGTGGACGCAGGCGCGCGAGGGGCTCGACGTGACGACGCTGGTCTTTTCGAACCGGACGTACCAGATCCTCAAGGGCGAGCTGGCCAATGTCGGCGCCGGCAATCCCGGCCGCAAGGCGCTCGACATGCTCGACCTCGGCAGCCCCGACCTCGACTGGGTCGGGCTCGCCAAGGCGATGGGCGTGCCCGGCGCCAAGGCGACGACCATGGAGGAATTCAACCGCCACTGCGCCGCCGGCCTGGCGTCGCCCGGGCCGTATCTGGTGGAAGTGGTGTTCTAGGCCGAAGGGCAGAAATTTTCGGACGCCGGACGGCGCTTTCGGCGGTCGGAGCGTTAGACCCAATGCGGCGGACGGACGGCCGACGGGGCAGGGGATGGTGAAAGCGGCTGGCCGATGGATGACGGCGTGCAACTGAAAGAAGCGGCAAGGCGGCCGCGCGCCCGGCGCAAGCCGCCCGCCGAGGCAACCCTCGACCCGCAGATCGCCGCGATCGTCGCGGGGCGGCACGGCGATCCGTTCGCGTTTCTCGGCATGCACCCGGAGAAGGACGGCCTCGTGGTGCGGGCCATGCTGCCCGGCGCCGATGCCGTCGCGATCGTCGACGCGAAGACCCGAGCGGTGCTGGGCGAGGCGGAGCGGGTTCATCCCGACGGGCTCTTTATCGCCGCGCTGGCCGGGCCGGCCGAACGGCGGCCTTACCGGCTGCGCGTGCGCTGGGGCGACGAGACCCGCGAATTCGCCGACGCCTATCGCTTTCCCCCGGTGCTCGGCGATCTCGACCTGCATTTGCTGGTCGAGGGGCGGCATCTCGACAGCTACCGCAAGCTCGGCGCCCATGTGATGACGATGGACGGCGTCGACGGGGTCGCCTTTGCCGTCTGGGCGCCCAATGCGCAACGGGTCAGCGTGGTCGGCGCGTTCAACGGCTGGGACGGCCGGCGGCTGGCGATGCGCAAGCGCCACGCCGGCGGGTTCTGGGATATTTTTGTGCCGGGGATCGGCCCCGGCGAGGTCTACAAATACGAAATCGTCGGCGCCGACGGGAACCTGCTGCCGCTCAAGGCCGACCCCTATGCCGGCCAGAGCGAGCATCCGCCGCGCACCGCCTCGGTCGTCGCCGCGCCCAACCTGTTTCCGTGGCAGGACGGCGAGTGGCTCGCGCGGCGCCAGACGGCCAACGACCGCGCCTCGCCGATCTCGATCTACGAGGTTCATCTCGGTTCGTGGCGCCGCGATCTCGCCGGGGGCGGGCGCTACCTGACCTATCGCGAGCTGGCCGAGCAGCTGGTGCCCTATGTCGCCGATCTCGGCTTTACCCATATCGAGATCATGCCGGTCACCGAGTATCCGTTCGACGGCTCCTGGGGGTATCAGCCGATCGCGCTGTTCGCGCCGACCAGCCGCTACGGCACGCCGGACGATTTCCGCTTTTTCATCGAGGCCTGCCATCGCGCCGGGATCGGGGTCTGGCTCGACTGGGTGCCGGGGCATTTCCCCAACGACGCGCACGGCCTGGCGCGGTTCGACGGCACGGCGCTCTATGAGCATGCCGATCCGCGCCAGGGGATGCACCGCGACTGGGGCACGCTGATCTATAATTACGGCCGGCGCGAGGTCGCCAATTTCCTGCTGTCGAGCGCGCTGTGCTGGGTTCGCGAGTTCCACATCGACGGGCTGCGGGTCGATGCGGTGGCGTCGATGCTCTATCTCGATTACAGCCGCCAGCCCGGCGACTGGATCCCCAACATGTACGGCGGACGGGAGAACCTCGAAGCGATCGCGTTCCTGCGGCGCATGAACGAGGTGATCTTCGGCGAAGGAACCGGCGCCACGACCATCGCCGAGGAATCGACGGCATGGCCCATGGTGTCGCGGCCGGTCTATGTCGGGGGGCTCGGCTTCGGCTTCAAATGGAACATGGGGTGGATGCACGACACGCTCGGCTATATGGCGCGCGACCCGATCCACCGCAAACATCATCACAACGACCTGACCTTCGGGCTGCTCTACGCGTTCCACGAGAACTTCATCCTGCCGCTGAGCCACGACGAGATCGTCTACGGCAAGCGCTCGCTGATCGGCAAAATGCCGGGCGATCAGTGGCAGCGTTTCGCCAATCTGCGGGCCTATTTCGCCTTCATGTGGACGCATCCCGGCAAGAAGCTGGTGTTCATGGGCGGCGAGTTCGCGCAGGAGCGCGAGTGGAACCACGATATCGGCCTCGACTGGCAGCTCTTCGACGATCCGCTGCATGCCGGTGTCCACCGGCTGGTGCGCGATCTCAACCGGCTCTACCGGGGCACTCCGGCGCTTTATCAGCGCGACGCCGAGGGCGACGGTTTTGCCTGGATCGACGCCAATAACGGTGCGGAGAGCGTCGTCTCCTATCTGCGGCGCGGCGCCGACGACCCGACCGCGATCGCCGTCGTCGTGTGCAATTTCACCCCGGTGCCGCGCCACGGTTATCGCATCGGCGTGCCTTATGCCGGCAGCTACCGCGAGCGCATCAACACCGATGCCCGCGATTACGGCGGCAGCGGCATCGGCAACGCGGGCGGCGTCGCCGCGGACCCGCAGCCGATGCACGGCCACCCCTATTCGCTGAACCTCAACCTGCCGCCGCTGGCGGCGTTGATCTTCACCATCGAACGGTAATCGCGATGGCGCTGCCTCGGGTATGGCCCGGCACTCCCTATCCGCTGGGTGCGACGTGGGATGGACGCGGCGTCAATTTCGCGCTGTTTTCGGCGCATGCCGAAAAGGTCGAGCTGTGTCTGTTCGACCAGAACGGCAGCCACGAACAGGCACGCATCGTGCTGCCGGAATACACCGACGAGGTGTGGCACGGCTATCTGCCCGAGGCGCGGCCGAGACAGCTTTACGGCTATCGCGTTTACGGCCCCTACGAACCGGCCAAGGGGCATCGCTTCAATCACAACAAGCTGCTGATCGATCCTTACGCCAAGGCGCTGCACGGCACGCTGCACTGGAACGACGTGGTGTTCGGCTACCGGGTCGGCGGCCCGCGCGAGGATTTCGGCTTCGACCGCCGCGACAGCGCCCGGTTCATGCCGAAATGCCGCGTCGTCGAGACGGCCTTCACCTGGCTCAACGACCGGCCGCCGCATACGCCGTGGGAAGAATCGATCATCTTCGAGCTGCACGCGCGCGGCTTTACGATGATGCACCCCGAGGTCGACCCCGCGGTGCGCGGCACGTTCGCGGCGATGGCCGCGCCGGCGGTGATCGACTACCTGATCGATCTCGGGGTGACTGCGGTCGAGCTGCTGCCGGTGCACGCCACGGTGCCGGAGCGGGGCCTGACGCAGCGCCGGCTGACCAATTACTGGGGCTACAGCACGATCGGCTATTTCGCGCCCGATCCGCGGTTTCTCCCGACGGGCGCCATCGCCGAGTTCAAGACGATGGTCCAGCGCTTGCACGATGCCGGCATCGAGGTGCTGCTCGACGTGGTCTACAACCATACCGCCGAAGGCAACCATCTGGGGCCGACGCTGTCGTTCCGCGGCATCGACAACCTGTCCTATTACCGGCTGGAGGACGATCGGCGCTTCTATACCGACTACACCGGCACCGGGAATTCATTGAACCTCGATCATCCGCGCGTGCTGCAGCTCGTTACCGACTCGCTGCGCTATTGGGCAAGCGAGATGCATGTCGACGGGTTCCGCTTCGATCTCGCCCCGACATTGGGCCGCGATGGCGGCGGCGACTACGCGCAGGCCAGCACCTTCTTCGACACGATCCGCCAGGACCCCGAACTGTCGGGCGTCAAGCTGATCGCCGAGCCGTGGGATGTCGGTCCCGGCGGCTATCAGCTCGGCAACTTCCCGCCCGGCTGGGCCGAGTGGAACGCGGAATATCGCGATGTCGTCCGCCGGTTCTGGAAGGGCGATGAGGGGCTGGTCGCCAACATCGCCTCGCGCGTCGCCGGGTCCTCCGACATTTTCGGCTATCGCGGGCGGCGGCCATGGGCGAGCGTCAATTTCATCACGGCGCATGACGGTTTCACGCTGCAGGACCTCGTCAGCTACAACGAGAAGCACAACGAGGCGAACGGCGAGGACAACCGGGACGGCCATGACGGCAATTTCAGCTGGAATTGCGGGATCGAGGGCCCGACCGACGACCCCGAAATCCTGTCGTTGCGCGACCGGCAGAAGCGCAATCTGCTGGCGACCCTGCTGTTGTCGCTGGGCGTGCCGATGCTGGTCGCCGGCGACGAGCTGGGGCGCACCCAGCGCGGCAACAACAATGCCTATTGCCAGGACAACGAGATCTCCTGGCTCGATTGGCAGCAGATCCGGCCCGAGGACCAGGCGCTGCATGAATTCGTCCGCGCGCTGATCCACCTGCGGCGGCGGCACCGGGTGTTCTCGCGGCCGCGCTTTTTCCGCGGCGAGGTGCTGTCGGAAGACGGCCTCAAGGACATCACCTGGGTGACGCCGGCCGGCGAGGAAGCCACGGACGAGGACTGGCGCAACCCGGTGGCGCTGACCCTGGGCTATGTGCTGGGGGGCGCGGCCGGCGAGTTCTACACCAAGGGCGGTCAGCGCGATATCGACGCCAGTTTTCTGGTGATGATGAACGCCTATCACGGTGATCTCGACTTCCGCTTTCCGCGGCTCAGCGCCGAGCTGGCATGGGAAGCGCTGGTCGATACCACGGAGCCGACCGGCCTCGTCAGCGACGGCAAGCGTTATGTCGCCGGTCACGCCTACCGGCTGCGGTCGCGCAGCTTTGCGCTGTTCATCAACCGCAACGAGGCGAACGGCCGTCCCGCCTCGCCGGAGGCGGTTCTCCGCGATTGGCGATGACGAGCGCGAAATCGGCCGAATCGTTTCATCCGATCGCGGCGCTGCTCGGGATCGAGACGCGCCACACCGATGCGCTCGGCGTGGTCCACGAGCCCGATGCGGAGACGCTGGCCGCGCTCGTCGCCGCGTTCGGGCTGCCGCCGGAGCCGGATCGCGGGGCTGCGGCGCTGGCCGACATGCGCCGCGCCGCGCCGCTCGGCCTTGATCCGCTGTACGTCGTCGCCGCCGAAGCGCCGGTGCTGGATTTGCCGGTCGCCGCTGGGCCGGTCGCCGGTGGGTCCGTCGAGTGGCACCTCCATCTGGAAGCGGGCGGCACGGCGGAAGGGCAATGGAATCCCGGCAACGGCAGGCTGCGTCTCCCTGACGGGGTGCCGCCCGGCTATCACCGGCTGTCCCTCGCGGTGGCAGGCGAGAGCGCCACGATCACCATCGCGGTGGCGCCGGCCGCCTGCTACTTGCCGCCGGAGCTGAGCCCGGGCGCGCGAAGCTGGGGTCTGACGACGCAGCTTTACAGCCTGCGCAGCCAGCGCGGCTGGGGAATGGGCGACTTCACCGATTTGGCGCGGCTGGCCTGCGCCGCGGGCGGCCAGGGTGCGGTCACCGTCGGCATCAATCCGCTGCATGCGCTGTTCGCCAGCGAGCCGCGGCATTCGAGCCCGTATTCGCCGTCGACCCGCGCCCGTCTCGATTATCTCTATATCGATCCCTGCGCCGTGCCGGGGTTTGCCGAGGGCGGCGCCATCGTCAAGCTGGCGCCGCCGGCGGCGCTTGCCGCGGCGCGCGCGAGCGAGCTCGTCGACCACGCCGCCGTCGCCGCCTTGAAGCGCCCCGTGCTGGAAGCGCTGTACCGGCGCTTTCGCGATGTCGATCTCGGCGCGGCCGGCACCACCGCGAACGGCAGGGCGTTTCGCCGCTTCCAGCAGGACGGCGGCCGCGAGCTGGAGACGTTCGCCACCTTCGAGGCGCTGCACGAGCAGCTCAACAGCAATGGCGGCCTGTTCTCCTGGGACGACTGGCCGGTGGCGTTGCGCGATCCGAAATCTGCGGCGGTGGCGGCGTTCGCGGCGGCGCATGCCGACCGCGTCGAGTTCTTCCAGTTCCTGCAATGGCAGGCCGATGCGCAGCTCGGGGCCGCCGCCAAGGCGGGGCGCGAGGCCGGGCTGTCGCTCGGGCTGTATCGCGACCTGGCGGTGGGGGTGAACCCGCACGGCGCCGAGGCATGGGCGGATCAGCGCATCGTCGTTCCCGGCATGGCGATCGGCGCGCCGCCCGACCCGCTGTCCCGCTCCGGGCAGGAGTGGGGGCTGGCGCCGGTCAACCCGCTGGCGCTGCGGCAGCGCGGCTTCCAGCCGTTTATCGCCGCGCTGCGCGCCAATATGCGGCATGCCGGGGTGCTGCGGATCGATCATGTGATGTCGCTGGCGCGGCTCTATTGGGTTCCGGCCGGCCGTTCCGCGGTCGACGGCGCCTACATCAACTATCCCTTTGCCGAGCTGCTGCGGCTGGTCGCGCTGGAAAGCTGGCGTCAGCGCTGCGCGGTCGTCGGCGAGGATCTCGGCACGGTCCCGGCGGGCTTCCGCGAGACGATGCAGGCCGCCAACGTGCTGTCCTACCGGGTGGCGATGTTCGAGCGCCGCGAGGACGGCAACTTCATCCCGCCGGGCGATTACCCGCCGCTCGCCGCCGCCTCGGCCGCGACGCACGACCTGGCGACGCTCAAGGGCTTCTGGCTCGGCCGCGACATCGCCTGGCGGCAAAAGCTGGCGCTCTATCCCGATGCCGCGGCGGAACAGGCCGATATCGCCGACCGCCACAACGCCCGCTGGCAGCTGCTCGAAGCCCTGGCGCGCGAAGGGTTGATCGCGTTCGAGCGGTTCGGCGAGTTCCTGCCGCACGGCGGCGACCCGGTCTATACGGCGGAGCTCGGCGCGGCGATCCTGGCCTTTCTCGCCCGGTCGCGGGCGCGGCTGATGCTGGTGCAGATCGAGGACGTTGCCGGCGAGTTGGAGCAAGCCAATCTGCCGGGCACCACCGACGAGCACCCCAACTGGTGCCGCCGCCTGTCCGCCCAGCTCGACGCCATCCTCGACGGGCGAAAGATGCGGCGGGTCGCCGCGCTGGTCACCGAGGAGCGCCGCCGCTCGGCGGCCGCCGCCTGAAGCCGTCTCGCCGCCGCCCATTGCGGCTTGCGGTCGGCGATGGCTCCGCCCAACATGCGCCGCGGCGCGGGCTGGGCGGAGCAGGGCGGTGGACGAAATCGAAACGGTGGTGGTCGGGGCGGGGGTCGTCGGGCTCGCGGCGGCCCGCGCCTTGGCGCTCGCCGGGCATGAGGTCGTCGTCCTCGAAAGGGCCTACACGATCGGCTTCGAGACCTCCTCGCGCAACAGCGAGGTGATCCATGGCGGGCTCTACTACCCGCAGGGCAGCCTCAAGGCGACGGCCTGCGTCGCGGGGCGTCACCGGCTTTACGACTATTGCCGCGAGCGCGGCGTGCCGCACAAAGCGCTCGGCAAGCTGATCGTCGCCACCAGCGCAGACGAGATCCCCGGCGTCGAAAAGATCGAGGCGGCGGCCAAGGCCAACGGCGTCGACAACCTCACCTGGCTCACCGTCGCCGAGGCGCAGCGCCTGGAGCCGGCGCTGCATTGCGTCGCGGCGCTGCTCTCGCCGTCGACCGGCATCGTCGACAGCCACGCGCTGATGCTCGCCTATCAGGGCGAGGCCGAGGATCACGGCGCCATGGTGGCGTTCAAGACACCGCTGCGCGGCGGCCGCGTCGTCACCGGCGGCTTCGAACTGGAGATCGGCGGCGACGAGCCGACGCGGATCAAATGCCGGCATCTGGTCAATGCCGCCGGGCTTCATGCCCCGGCTTTGGCGCGGTCGATCGAGGGCATCCCGCTCGACACGATCCCGCCCGCCTATTTCTGCCGCGGCTGCTATTTCACCCTGACCGGCAGGACGCCGTTCACCCGGCTGATCTATCCGGTCCCGGTGCCGGGCGGGCTCGGGGTGCACATCACGCTCGACCTCGCCGGCCAGGCACGGTTCGGACCCGATGTCGAATGGATCGACGCGATCGATTACAGCGTCGATCCGCGGCGCTGCGACTCGTTCTACGCCGCCGTGCGGCGGTACTGGCCCGGTCTGAAAGACGGGGCTCTGCAGCCCGGATATGCCGGCATCCGGCCGAAGATCAGCGGACCCAACGACCCTGCCGCCGATTTCTCGATCCAGGGGCCCGCGGAGCACGGCGTCCCGGGGCTCGTCAATTGCTATGGGATCGAGTCGCCCGGCCTCACGGCGTCCCTGCCGCTGGCCGATCACGTCGCCGGGAAGCTGCGGGATTAGCGGCGCGCCGCGACCCACAGCGCCAGGGACAGCGGCCAGATCATCACATCGCGGAAATTCTCGCGAAACACCGCGATCTGGCGGCGCCAGTGAAAGTCGTTGGGGGTTAAAGGAAACCGCGGGTGGGCGAAGATTGCGACGCCGATGGCGATATAGATCAGCGCGACAATGGCCGGGGTTTCCATCGTCCTCAAGTTCCATGAGCGGTGCGAGACCGCGGCAACTTACACGCTCCGGCGCGGCTGACTTTCGGTTTCTTGTCCCTGCGGCAACTCGCCGCGGACTCGGTGCGGAACTAATGCGACAGGCTGGTAACGGCGCACCGCCCCGCCGATATCATGGGCCGATATCATGGGGTGGACGACAACGGGTTCGGACCATGCTGATCGGCGTACCGAAGGAAGTGAAGACGCACGAATATCGCGTCGGGCTGGTGCCCGGCAGCGTGCGCGAACTGGTGCATCACGGCCACAAGGTGGTTGTCGAAAGCGGCGCCGGGGCGGCGATCGGGTTCGACGACCGTGCCTATGAGGCGGCGGGCGCCGGAATTTTGGCGCGTGCGGCGGATGTGTTTGCGGTCGCCGAACTGATCGTCAAGGTCAAGGAGCCGCAACCCGAGGAAATCCGCGCGCTGCGCGAAGACCAGCTGCTGTTCACCTATCTCCATCTCGCGGCCGATCCGGGGCAGACCCAAGGGCTGCTGCGTTCGGGCGCGATCGCGATCGGTTACGAGACGGTCACCGACGCGCGCGGGGGCCTGCCGCTGCTGGCGCCGATGAGCGAGGTCGCCGGACGCATGGCGGTTCAGGTCGGCGCGCATTGTCTCGAAAAGGAGCAGGGCGGCACCGGCATTCTGCTGGGCGGCGTGCCGGGGGTCCCGGCCGCCAAGGTGGTGATCCTCGGCGGCGGGGTCGCCGGCACCAACGCGGCGCGCATGGCGATGGGGGTCGAGGCGCATGTCACGGTGATCGACAAGTCGCTGCCGCGGCTCTACGAGCTCGACATGCAGTTCGGCTCGCAGCTCCACACGCTGTTTTCCACCGTCGAGAACATCGAGAACGAGGTGCGGGCGGCCGATCTCGTCATCGGCGCGGTGCTGGTGCCGGGCGGGGCGGCGCCCAAGCTGGTGAGCCGCGAGCTGATCCGGGCGATGCGGCCCGGCTCGGTGATCGTCGACATCTCGATCGACCAGGGCGGCTGCTTCGAGACGAGCCGGCCGACCACCCATGCCAGCCCGACCTATGTCGACGAGGGCGTGGTGCATTACTGCGTGACCAATATGCCGGGCGCGGTGGCGCGCACCTCGGCGGTGGCGCTCAACAACGCCACCCTGCCGTTTGTCGAGGCGATCGCCGACAAGGGATGGCGCCGCGCGCTGGCGGACGACCCGCATCTGCGCAACGGTCTCAATGTCTGCCGCGGCCGGGTCGCCCATCCGGCGGTGGCGCGCGATCTGGGCTTGCCGCTGATCGCGGCGGAGCAGGCGATTGCCGAATGATGATCACAAACCCTTGAGCCAGTCGTCGGAATTCCCTATCTCAGCAGATGATGGATAGACGCAAGGAACCATGATCCCCCTCGTCGTTCCCACCTCCTTGCTGCTCGATCAGCAACCGCAGCCTGCCCTGGGCGGCGAGGGGATCGGGTTCGCGCAGGTGGACGAGGCGGCGCTGGCGGCGATCACCGAGTTCTATCGCGAAGTGATGCCGGCGGGCGGCGCGATCCTCGACGTGATGTCGAGCTGGGTCTCGCATCTCCCGCCGGAGGTCTATTACCGACGCATCGTCGGTTTGGGGACCGACGCCTGTACCCTCGCGGAGAACCCGTTTCTCGACGAGTGGCGGGTACAGGATCTCAATCGCGATCCGCATCTCAATTTTGCCGGTGGAGAATTCGACGGCGCCGCGATCTGCGGCGCCGTTCAGCATTTTACCCAGCCCATCGAGGTGCTGCGCGAGATCGGGCGGGTCTTGAAGCCGGGGTCGCCGCTGGTCGTCACGTTTTCGAACCGCTGCCTGTGCACGCCGGCGACCGGCTGCTGGCGGCTGTTCGACGAGACCGGACAGCTGGCGCTGGTGGCCCGGTACTTCGCCGAGGCCGGCAACTGGACCGACATACGCTGTCTCGACCGCACCCCGCAAGGCGGCGGCGCGCCGCTCTACGCGGTGGTCGGCAGGAGCACCGGCCCGGTCGGCGCCTGCGATTAGAGCGTTATCCGAACAAATCGAGTCGGCTTCAACGGTTCGTCATGGCCGGGCTTGACCCGGCCATCGCCCATCGCCGTCGAGATCGCCGGGTCAAACCCGGCGATGACGAAACAGGTGGTTGAACTTGTTCGAATTGTCTGCGCCGCTCGCGTCCGCCACTGCCTACGAATCGTAGCTGACCATCGCCGTTACCGGCACCGGGATGCGGCCGCGCCCGTTGAGGAAGCTCAGCTCGATGATGCAGGCGGCGGCCACCACGGTGCCGCCTTGCTGCGCCACCAGCTTGATCGCCGCCTCGGTCGTCCCGCCGGTGGCGATCAGGTCGTCGACCACGACGACCCGCTGCCCCGCTGCAACGGCGTCTTCCTGGATTTCGATCGTGTCGCTGCCGTATTCGAGGTCGTAGGTGAAGCGCACCGTCCTGCCGGGCAGCTTGCCTTTCTTGCGCACCATGGCGAAACCGCAGCCGAGCGCGTAGGCGAGCGGGGCGGCGACGAGAAAGCCGCGGGACTCGATGCCGACCAGCAGGTCCGCGTCGAGCGGCCGCACCGCCTCGACGAGGCGATGCACCGTCGCCTGCCAGGCTTGCGGATGCGCCAGCAGCGTCGAGATGTCGTAGAACAAGATCCCCGGCTTCGGAAAGTCGGGGATCGCACGGATGTGGTCTTTGAGGTCCATGAAGCGGCTTTCCCGGCGGCAACGGCGCTAACCGTTGCGGCATAGCGGCTTTTCGCGTAGTTGGGAAGCGTCAGCCCGCCGCGTCGGCACCACGCGTCGGAGCGTTGGGAAAGCATGGCGGCCGCCGCGACGATACTGGCATCGGAAGAAGCAGGCGCGATGGTCCTTCGCGCCCAAGGCGAGTGGCTGGTGGTCACCGCCGCGGAGCTCGACCGCCGGCTGCACAGCCTAGAGATGCCGCAGGGACGGCGGGTGACGGTCGATCTCTCCGAGGTCGACCGGCTCGACAGCGCCGGGGCCTGGCTGCTGCTGCGCACCGAGCACGAGCTGGCGACCCGCGGCAACGCGGTGGAACTGTCCAACCTGCAGCCGCGTTTCGCGCCGCTGCTGCAGCAGGTGCGCGCCCGCGGCGTGACGGAGCCGTTGCCCCATCCGCTGCCGCCGCACCACACGCTCGTCGGCTTTCTCGAGCGGATCGGCCGGGTCACGGTGGTGCTGGCCAACCGGGTCTACGACATCCTCGGCTTCGCCGGGCTGGTGACGGTCACGACGCTGCGGCTGCTGCGCCAGCCGCGCCGGCTGCGCCTGGTCGCGACGCTGGTGCAGATGGAGGTGGTCGGGCTCGACGCAATGCCGATCGTCGGGCTGCTGTCGTTCCTGATCGGCGTGGTGATGGCCTATCAGGGCGCCGACCAGCTGCGCCGCTTCGGCGCGGAAATCTACACGGTCAACCTGCTCGGCATCTCGATCCTGCGCGAGCTGGGCGTGCTGCTGTCGGCGATCATCATCGCCGGCCGCTCGGGCAGCGCCTTCACCGCGCAAATCGGCACGATGCAGGTCAACGAGGAGATCGACGCGCTGCGCACGCTGGGCCTCGACCCGATCGAAGTGCTGGTGCTGCCCCGACTGTTCGGGCTCGGGCTGACGCTGCCGCTGCTGGTGTTCTACGCCGACTTCATGGGACTGCTCGGCGGCGGGCTGATGTCGTGGGGGGTGCTCGGCATCAACTTCCCCAACTTCCTCACCCAGCTGCAGTCGGCGGTCAGCGAGACGACGCTGTGGGTCGGCGTCGTCAAGGCGCCGTTCTTTGCCGCGATCATCGCGCTGGTCGGCTGCTACGAGGGGCTCCATGTCACGCGCAGCGCCGAGAGCGTCGGACGATTGACCACGCAATCCGTCGTGGAGTCGATCTTCTTCGTGATCGTCACCGACGCGGCGTTCTCGATCGTCTTCTCGATGCTGAAGGTCTGAGATGGCCGAGCCCGCCAATGACGATGTCGTCATCCGCATCCGCGACCTGGTCAATGCGTTCGGCCCCCAGGTGATCCATGACGGGGTCGACCTCGACGTGCGGCGTGGCGAGGTAATGGGGATCGTCGGCGGCTCGGGCTCAGGCAAATCGGTGCTGCTGCGGACCGTCGTCGGGCTGAACCAGCCGGTCTCCGGCAGTATCGAGGTGCTCGGCCGCGACGTGCTGCATCTCGGCGAAGCCGAGCGGCACGAGCTGGAAACCCGCTGGGGCGTGCTGTTTCAGGACGGCGCGCTGTTCAGCTCGCTGACCGTGGCGCAGAACATCGAGGTCCCGCTCAAGGAGGATCTGGAGCTGCCGGCGCGGCTGATGGCGGAGATCGCGGCGTGCAAGATCGGCATGGTCGGGCTGCCGCCCGATGCGGCGGACAAGTTCCCCGCGCAGCTCTCCGGCGGGATGCGCAAGCGGGCCGGGCTGGCGCGGGCGCTGGCGCTCGATCCCGCCATCCTGTTCCTCGACGAGCCGACCGCCGGGCTCGACCCGATCGCCGCGGCGGCGTTCGACCAATTGATCAAGGACTTGCGGGGGAGTCTCGACCTCACCGTGTTTCTTGTGACGCATGACCTCGACACCCTGTTCGCGGTCTGCGACCGGGTGGCCGTGCTCGTCGACAAGAAAGTCCATGTCGGCACGCTGGAGGAGCACTTGCGGGACGACCATCCCTGGATCCGTTCGTACTTTCACGGACCGCGGGGCCGGGCGGCGCTCACCGCGGAAACCACCGCCGCGGCACAAGCGCGCTAGGCGGCCGAGGCAGCGCGGCGGAACAAGGGGACGAGATGGAGACACGCGCACATTACGTCGCCGTCGGCGCCTTTGTGTTGACGATGGTGTTCCTCGCCTTTGTCGCGGTCTTGTGGCTCGCCGGAACCCAGTTCACGACAACGTTCGCCCATTACGACATCTATTTCGAAGGCCCGGTGAGCGGGCTCAACACCGGTGCGCGGGTCGAATACAACGGCATCCCGGTGGGCACGGTCTCGGATATCGAGATCGTCACCGACCAGGCAATTCTCGCGGAAAACGGCCGCAAGCCGATCCGCGTGACGGTCGAGATCAAAAGCTCGGTGCCGATCCATAAAGACGCCGCGGCGACGATCCAGACCAATATCCTGAGCGGCGTCTCGTTCATCCTGATCTCGCCGGGCAAGAGCCAGGAGCTGATCGAGGCGCATCGCGGCGAGCGCTATCCCGTCATCCGCTCGCGCCGGGCGACGTTGGCCAGCCTGGCGGCGCGCGGTCCGCAGCTCTTGGACAAGCTCGACGTGATCCTCGACCATGTCGAGGATGTGCTGAGCGACGACAACCGGGCGCGCTTCTCGGACACGCTGGAGAATGTGCGAAAGATCAGCGCGAACCTGGCCGAGCACAGCGACGAAATCGCCAGCAACGCCGGCGGTGCGCTGAAGGCTGCGGCGGGGTTGTTCACCAACCTCGACAGCAGCTATTCCAAACAAGGCGGGCTCAAGGACCAGCTTTCGGTCGGGCTCGACAAGGCGTCCACTGCGCTGACCGATTTCGACAAGCTGGTCAAAGGTCTCGAAGACACCAACCGGCAGTTCTCCCTGGCGGTGCAGGATTTGCGGCCGGGGGTGCGCAATTTCAGCCAGCACACGCTGGGAAATGTCGATGCGCTGGTCAGCGAGACGCGCCAGTTCGTTTCCGGGCTCAGCCGCCTGGCTGCACAGCTTGAACGCGACCCGCAGCGCTTGCTGTTCGGGGACCGCCGCGAAGGGTATCAACCGAAATGAACAGAAACGTCCGCCCGTTGCGGTTGCTCGCCGCTGTCGTCGTCGTGACGGCCGCGGCCGGCTGCGCCAAGATGTTTACCGAGACGCCGCGGCCGCTGTACACGCTGACGGCTCCGCCGGCGCCGGCGAATGCGAACCTGCCGCACACCAACGCGCAGATCGTGATCGTCGCCCCGTACGCGCCCGAAGGCTTGGACCTGCGGCGGATTTCCGTCGTGCGCGCCGCGAACGGGCTCGACTACCTGGCGGACGGCGAATGGGCCGATCGCGGGTCGGCGATGGTGCGCGCCGTGCTGGTCGAGGCGTTCGAGAACAGCAAGGCGGTGGCCGCGGTCGGCCCCGATACGTTCGACCTGCGGGCCGATTTCGAGATCGAAGGTGACCTGCGGCATTTCGAGGCGGTGTACGATTCGCCGGGCGGGACGCCGTCGGCGATCCCGACGGTGTGGGTCGCGCTGGCGGTCAAGCTGGTCAAGATACCCGAGCGCAAGATCCTCGCGCAGACCGTGATCAGTGCCCGCGAACCCGCCGCCGCCAACGCGACTCCGCAGATCGTCGCCGCCTTCAACGCGGCGACCGGCAAGGTGGCGCAGCAGGTCGTCGCCTGGACGCTGACCAACCCGGCCTTGTCGCGGCCGCACAGATAGGTATCCTGGACCCGTTTCGTTCGCCAAGATCGGATAAGGAAGCGTGAACGCGTCCGGGCGCGCGGCGGCTGCCGCCTCTGTCATTCAAGAATGCCGACGCGGGCTGGCGGCGCGCGGCAGCACGGTCATCCGCGAGGTCATGGGCGGCGCGGCCGCGGCCGAAAGCTGGCAGCATTATCCCGCCGGCGACGGCTACGACCCGGTCAGCCACGCCCAGTATTTCTATCACCGCCATCCCACCGACGAGCCGCACGAGCACGGCCATTTCCATCTGTTCCTGCGCGCGGCGGGCATGCCGGAAGGGACGCTGCCGCTGCTCTTGCCGGAGGCGGCGATCGCCAATCTGCCGACCCCGCCGCAGGCCGCCCCCATCAAACGCGGCGCGCATGACGAGGTCAGCCATCTCGTCGCGATCGCGGTGGACGCCGCCGGCGAACCGGTGCGGCTGTTTACGACCAACCGCTGGGTGACCGGTGAGACCTGGTACCGTGCCGAGGACGTGATCCGCATGCTCGACCGCTTCACGCTGGATGCGGCGGAGCCGGCGGGCCTTGTCAATCGCTGGCTGGCGGCGATGGTGCGGCTCTATCAGCCCGAGATCGTGATGCTGCTGCGCGAGCGCGACCGCACGGTGATGGACCCGCGCCGCCAGCGCCGCCGGGTCGACGTGTTCGAGGACCCGCGTCTCGAAGTGACGTCCAGCCTGGCGATCGATCTCGAGCCGCGGCTCGCCGCGCTCGACCGGGTCAGCGTCGAACGGCTGGCGGCACGAGCCCCGGCATCGCCCCCGCGCCTGCCGCGGATGGCCGAAGGCTGGGGGAGCTGACGGCTACGCGCTGACGCGCGGCGGGAAGGCCTGCCGTGGTTCTTCGAGACCGGCGGGGTCCTGATGGATGATGATCTCCGCGTTGGGGTAGGCGTCGCGCAGTTGCGCCTCCACCTCGTCCGCGATCTGGTGCGCGCGCCGCAAATCCATCGCGCCGTCTAGTTCGAGATGGAGCTGGATAAAGGCGGTGGGACCGGCCGCCCGTGTCTTGAGGTCGTGCACCGCGGCGACTTCGGGCGCCGTCTCGGCGATCTTGCGGATGCGCGCACGGTCCTCATCGGGCAGCTCGCGGTCCATCAGTTGGCTCATCGACAGCCGGAAGAGCCGGGCCGAGCCGTAAATGATCCACAAGCCGATGGCGCTGCCGAACAGCGGGTCGAGGATCGGCGCATCGATCGCCTGATCGAGGACCAGCGCCAGCAGGACCGCGCCGTTGACGACCAGGTCGCTGCGGAAATGCAGCTCGTCGGCGCCGATGGCGAGCGACCGCGTCTTTCGCACCACGTAGCGCTGGTAGAGGACGAGCGCACCGTCGAGCACGATCGACACGACCATCACGGCGATGCCGAGCCCGGCATGCATGACCGGCGAGGGACTGACCACCCGCTCGATCGCCTCGAAGATCAGCAGCAGGGCGCCGCCGGCGAGAAACGCCGACTGCGCCAGCGCGGCGAGCGGCTCGGCCTTGCCGTGGCCAAAGCGGTGCTCGCGGTCGGGCGGCTCCAGCGCCTGCCGGACGGCGAACAGGTTGACCGTCGCCGCGACCAGGTCGAGCAGCGAATCGACCAGGCTCGACAGCATCGCGACCGAGCCGGTGGCGACAAAGGCGAGGAACTTGATGACGGTCAGGACGACCGAGACCGCGAGCGACGCGCGGGTCGCGCGGTGTCGCAGGCGGGCGTGCTCGGCGTCGATGCTCACGCCGGGCGGCTCATGGGAATAACCGCTCGCGCCGCCACAGCGCGCCGTCGCGGATGAACACCAGGCGATCGTGCAGCCGGGACGGCTGGTCCTGCCAGAACTCCACCCGGTCGGGCACCAGCCGGAAGCCGGACCAGAAATTCGGCCGCAAGATCGTGCTGCGGTCGGCAAAGCGGCGGGTGAACATGTCGACCCGGCGTTCGAGCTGTTCGCGGCTTTCGAGCGGCCGCGACTGGTCGGATGCCCAGGCCGCAATCTGGCTGCCGCGCGGCCGGCTGGCGAAATAGGCGTCGGCCTCGTCTTCGCTGACCTGCTCGGCGACGCCCTCGGCCCGCACCTGGCGCTTCAACGACTTCCAGTGAAAGCACAGCGCCGCGTGCGGGTTGACGAACAGCTCCCCCGATTTGCGGCTTTCCAGGTTGGTGTAGAAGACGAAACCCCGCACGTCGACCGCTTTGAGCAGCACCGCGCGCAGCGACGGCCGCCCATCGGGGGTCGCGGTCGCCAAGGTCATCGTCTCGGCCAGCTCTTCGCTTTGTTCGGCGAGCGACAGCCAGCGCTCGAAGGGAACGAACGGCTCGCTGTCGGCGATATCTTCGATCATCCAGATTCGTCCCGTTTGCCGGAGAGTGCTCGATTATATAGGCCCGATTTATAGGAGCGCGCCGCGGCGTTCGTCACGCGCCGCGGCGGCCACTACCGGGAGGCCGGCCGATTGGCCGCGCGACGGCGCTTCGTGTAGACTGTATGTTGTCCAACGCCTCGGGGGCATCCGCCCGATCCCCGCATCTCGGAGCCGCGGAATGAGCAACAACAACGCGCTGATGGCCGGCAAGCGCGGTTTGGTGATGGGGGTCGCCAACGACCGCTCGCTCGCCTGGGGCATCGCGCAAGCCGTGCACGATGCCGGTGGCGAACTGGCCTTCACCTATCAGGGGGATGCGCTCGGCCGGCGGGTCCGCCCGCTGGCGCAAAGCGTCGGCAGCGACTTCGTCGTCGAGGCCGACGTCACCAGCGAAGCGAGTCTCGACGCGGTCTTTGCCGAAGTCGAGCGGCGGTGGAACGGGCTGGATTTCCTGGTGCATGCGATCGCCTTTTCCGACAAGGCGGAGCTGACCGGCCAATACCTACAGACGACGCGCGACAATTTTCTGCGCACCCTCGACATTTCGTGCTTCTCGTTCACCGATCTGTGCCGCCGCGCCGCGCCGCTGATGACGCAGGGCGGCAGCCTGTTGACGCTGACCTATGCCGGTGCCGAGCGGGTGATGCCGCATTACAATGTGATGGGCGTGGCCAAGGCGGCGCTGGAAGCCAGCGTCAAATACCTCGCGGCCGATCTCGGCGGCCGGAACATCCGGGTCAATGCGATTTCCGCCGGGCCGATCAAGACGCTGGCCTCGTCGGCGATCGGCGATTTCCGCTACATCCTCAAATGGAACGAGCTGAACGCACCGCTGCAGCGCAACACCACGATCGAGGATGTCGGCGGCGCGGGCCTCTATTTGCTCAGCGGCCTGTCGTCGGGGGTCACCGGCGAGGTGCATCATGTCGACAGTGGGTATCACGTCGTCGGCATGAAACGCGTCGACGCGCCCGACATCTCGGTGGTGTGAGCTGTTGACGGCGGGATCGACAACCTGTGCAGCGGTAGGGCATGGCGGGTAATTCATTCGGCACGCTGTTCCGGTTCACCACCTGGGGCGAGAGCCACGGGCCGGCGATCGGGGTCGTCGTCGACGGCGTCCCGCCGCGCCTCCCCTTGAGCGAGCCGGACATCCAGCAATGGCTCGACAAGCGCCGGCCCGGGCAGTCGCGCTACACGACGCAACGCCAGGAGCCGGACCAGGTCAAGATCCTCTCCGGCACGTTCAACGGCGAGACCACCGGCACCGCGCTGTCGCTGATGATCGAGAACGTCGATCAGCGCTCGAAGGATTACCGCAACATCGCCGACCGCTTCCGGCCCGGCCACGCCGACTACACCTACTGGAAGAAATACGGTATCCGCGACTACCGCGGCGGCGGCCGCGCCTCCGCCCGCGAGACCGCGTCGCGCGTCGCCGCGGGTGCGGTGGCGCGCCAGGTGCTGGGGCCCGGTATCGTGATCCGCGGCGCCTTGGTGCAGATCGGCCCGCACCCGATCGACCGCGCCAGGTGGGACTGGGCGCAGACCGGCGAGAACCCGTTCTGGTGCCCGGACGCGGCCGCCGCGGTGCGCTGGGCCGATTACCTTGACGGGGTGCGCAAGGCGGGGTCGTCGGCCGGGGCGGTGATCGAGCTGGTCGCGAGCGGCGTGCCGGCCGGGCTCGGCGAACCGATCTACGACAAGCTCGACGGCGACCTGGCGCGGGCGATGATGACCATCAACGCCGTCAAGGGCGTCGAGATCGGCGCCGGTTTCGGCGCGGTCGCGCTCGGCGGCGAGGAAAACGGCGACGAGATGCGCATGCGCGACGGCAACGTCGCCTTCCTGTCGAACCATGCCGGCGGCATCCTCGGCGGCATCTCCACCGGCCAGGACGTCATCGTGCGCTTTGCGGTGAAACCGACCAGCTCGATCCTGAAGCCGATGCGCACCGTCGACAGCGACGGCAACGAGGTCGAGATCGAAACCCACGGCCGGCACGATCCCTGCGTCGGCATCCGCGCGGTGCCGGTCGGCGAGGCGATGATGGCCTGCGTCCTCGCCGATCACCTGCTGCGCTACCGTGCCATCGGCGGCGGGGTTTAGCGCAGAATTCGAACAAGTTCGACCACCTTGTTTCGTCATCGCCGGGCTTGACCCGGCGATCGCGCCGCGGCCCGGGAGATGGCCGGGTCAAGCCCGGCCATGACGAAAGGGCGATTACGTCAGCCGCGGCCTAGACTAGCCCGTCGGCACCGTCCAGGCGGCAATATCGTCGAGCGAAATTTTCAGGGCGGCGGCCAGCTTTGCCAGAGCGTCGAAGCTTCCGGGTTTTTTGCGGGTCTCGATCTCGGTGAGATAGCTCGGCGCGACCCCCGCCGCGGCGGCAAGCGCTTCTCGCGTCAGTCCGCGATGCTTGCGCCAAACGCGAACCGGATGCTCGCCGGCGCAAAGCCGTTCCACCGCTTCGATTGGAAGGTAATCGTCACGGGCGTTCCCCGTGGAGCGCTGCGGATCCTCGATTTGATCGAGCCGGCGATTGTCTTCGGCCTCTTCAAGGCGGTCGAGCAGCGCTTCGTAATCGGCACGGCTGAGGGTGACGGTATCGCTCATCGGTAGGCTTCCCTGCGGTTCGCGACAAATTCCACGGTGATGTCGTCACGCTCGCGATCGATGCGGCAAACCGCTCGCCAATCACCTTGCCGGATGCGGATGGCATTGGCACGGCCCCGCATCGGCAATGCCCATGGGTGATCGCCATACGGATCGTCGGCGAAAACCCGGAGCTTCTGCAGCAAAGCGGCGCGATCGCGAGAAGGTATGCCGGCAAATTCCTTGACGGCGACCTTCGCGAGCATCAGGCGCATGACCAATTGTCGCCATCAGCGATAGCGCGTCAATAAAAAGAGGCGGCGCCGGGAGCGCCGCCTCTCGTTTTGATGCTCGCGATCGAACTAACGCAGCGGCGAGAACGCGGCCGGGATGACCAGCATGTTCTCTTGCAGCAGCGTCTGGCCGGGCTGGCCGCCCCGGGGCGGCCAGATGCCTTCCTTGCGGGCGCGATCGCGGATTTCGGCGCGATGGTTGGCGTCCTTGTAGGCCCAGATGTGGCGCCACCGGTTGAGCCCGCCGACCTCGGAATGACCGGCGAAGGCGAGCGGCGACAGCTTGGTGCGCTCGGCGATCTGGCCGGACCAGCGCTCAATCTGGCCGGGGATGGCGCCCGGCGCCAGCGTGTAGGTGCGGATTTCGTAGATGCCGCCGAGCTGGCGCGGCTCGAGCTTGGGCGAGAACGCCGCCGGGATGAAGACCTCGCTCTCCTGCTCCTCGACAAACTCGCGGATATTGGGCGGCCAGCCTTCGAGCTTCTGCGACTCGGCGCGGATGCGGGTGCGCTCCTCGAAATTGGCGTAGGGCCAGACATGGATGATGCGGTTGAGCGGCCCGACCTCGGTGTGCCAGAACGCGGCGAGCGGCGACAGCTTGGCGCGCGCCGGCAAAGCCTGGCCGAAACGTTCCTCGGCTTGCGCGACCGAGCCGGGCTTCAGGCGATAGGTGCGGAATTCGACGATCATGGGGGTTCCCTCCGGTGGAATGGCGGAGGGACCGTAGCGTATTTACCGGCGGGTCGGCTACAGCGCGTTGGCTACAGGCGCTCGAGCGCCGCGATGACCGCGTTGTCGACGAGGATGCCTTCGGCCCGGCGACGCTCGCGTTCGCGGAAGGCCCGCTGCGAGGGGATGCGGATTTCCTCGACCCCCGGCTGGCGTGGCGTCGCCTGGATCGCCTTGACCAGCTCGGCCATCTGCCGGGCGAAGCCGTTGTCCGGCAGCATCGCGCCGGGATCGACGACAAAAAACAGGAAGCCGTAATCCTGCACGCGGCCGCGCGGCAAAGCCGCGCCGGCGAGCAGGCCGAGCGCCTGGATCGCAAAGGACAGACCGTAGCCCTTATGCCCGGCAAAGGCCGAGACGCCGCCTTTCGCGGCTGCCTTGCCGTCGCGGGTGGGGTTGCCGTCGGCGTCGAAGGCGATGCCCTCGGGCAGTTCCTCGCCGGTCTCGGCCGCCAGCAGCACTTCGCCCCACATCACCGAGGCGGTGCCGATGTCGTAGATCACCGGCCCCTCGGCCGACGGAAAGCCGAACGCGATCGGATTGGTGCCGAGCGCCGGCCGCGTCCCGCCGGGCGGAATGACATGCGGCGCGGCGCTGGCGCTGTGCATGCCGACCAGCCCTGCCGCGACGATGCGTTCGAGAAAATAGGCGTTGCGCCCGCTGAAGTAGGAATTGTAGATGCCGACCACCGCGACGCCGCTTTCCTTGGCCTTGCGGATCGCGATCTCGGCGCCGCGATGGACCGCGACATAGCCGACATTGTTGCCGCCGTCGACCAGCGCGGTGGTCGGCGTCTCGTGCACGATGGTGACCGGCGCGCGGTCGCGTCGGGTGCGCGCGTCGCGGGCGATCGCCAGGATCCGCGGCAGCCCGGCGAAGCGGTAGCCGCACAGCGCGTTATCGATCAGCTGGTCGACGATGAGGCGCGCGTCGTCTTCGCCGTAGCCGATACGGGCGAGGGCGCCTTCACCCAGGGCGCGCGCCTCATCGACCGAAAGCCGCGTCGCACCGGCCCGGTCGGGATCGAGATGGTTCGAGCCGTGCATCGTGCGTCATCCGTGGTGGCGGTGATGGGTTTCGCGGTGCTCAACCCATCCTACGAGGTCCCGGGGGTGGGTTACTGCGCCGCTTCGGCTGCCGGTTCGTCGACGATGTCGCCGGTCTCCTCGTGGAACATGCCGAGGCGGTTGATGCCGTCGAAGGCAGCCACCTTGTAGCATTCGGCGAGGGTCGGATAGTTGAAGACGGTGTTGACGAAATAATCGACCGTCCCGCCAAACGACAGCACCGCCTGGCCGATATGGATCAGCTCGCTGGCGCCCTCGCCGATGATGTGGACGCCGAGCAGCTTGTGCGTCTCGCTGTGGAAGATCAGCTTGAGCAGCCCGGTGACGTCGCCGACGATCTGGCCGCGGGCGATCTCCTTGTAGCGCGCCTTGCCGATCTCGTAGGCGACGCCGGCCTTGGTGAGCTCCTCCTCGTTTTTCCCGACCATCGAGATTTCCGGCACCGAGTAGATGCCGTAAGGGAACAGTTCCGGCACGCTCTTCGCCTTGACGCCGAAGGCGTTGCAGGCGGCGAGCCGGCCCTGCTCCATCGAAGTCGAGGCGAGCGCCGGGAAGCCGATCACGTCGCCCACCGCGAAGATATGCGGCGCCTTGGTACGGAAGCAGCCGTCGACCGGCAGACGGCCGCGCTCGTCGGGCTCGATGCCGGCGTCGGCGAGGTTGAGCTTGCGGGTGGCGCCGGTGCGGCCGACCGAATAGAGCGCCTTTTCGGTAATGATCGTCTTGCCGCTGTCGAGATGCAGGCGGACTCGCGGGCCGGTCTCGGTCTCCACCATCTCGAGCCGCTTCACGGTCTCGCCGAGCCGCAGGGTGACCCGCGCCTCGCGCAGATGGTGGCACAGCTCGGCGGAGAGTTCCTCGTCGATAAACGACAGCAGCCGGTTGCGCGCGTCGATCAGCGTCACGCGGACACCGAGCGCGGCCATGATGCTGGCGTATTCGCAACCGATGACGCCCGCGCCGACCACCGCGAGCGAGCGCGGCAGCTGGTCGAGGTGCAGGATGTCGTCGCTGGTGAAGATGCGCTTGCCGTCAAACGGGACATGGGAATCGCGCGTCGTCTCGGTGCCCGTGGCGATCACCACGTTCTCGGCAGTGACCGTGCGCGACGTGCTGCCGTCGATCATGTCGAGCCGCAGCATATGCGGGTCGACAAACGCGGCGGCGGCGGAGATCAGCTCGACATGGTTGCGCAGCAGCTGATGGCGGGCGATGTCGATCTCGTGCGCGATGACCTGGTTGGTGCGGACCAGCAGGTCCTGGATCGTGATGTTGTCCTTGACGCGGTACGACGCGCCGTAGAAGGCGCGCGAGCGAAAGCCCGACAGGTCGAGCACCGCCTCGCGCAGCGTCTTCGAGGGGATCGTCCCGAGATTGACGCTGACCCCGCCGACGACGGTGGTCTTCTCGATGACCGCGACCCGCTTGTCGAGCTTGGCGGCCTGGATCGCGGCGCGCTGGCCGGCGGGGCCGGAGCCGATCACCACGAGATCGTAATCGTACGACGACGTCGCCTTCATGCGGAAATCCCCCTGCGACGGGTTGCGCGCAAAACATCGGACGTGCAAGGCGCAGACCACCCCGGCGGAACCCTAGGGGCAGAAAATGACGATCTCGTTAACCAAGCTGCGCCGGTTCAGGCGCTGTAATGCTCGAGCCGCGTCTCGTCAATGCCGCGCGAACCGCCGACGGCATTAAACACCGGCGTCAGCACGATCGCGACGGCGAAATTGAGCACCAGCGTCGCCAGCGCGGTGTAGCACGGCAGCACCGAGGCGCCGACCGGCAGCGGGTAGATCGGCGTGAAGTGCTGCGCCGCCGCCATCGCCGTCCCGACGACGATGCCCACCAGCCAGCCGATGAACAGCGCCTTCTCGTGGAACCAGCGGGTGTAGAGCCCGATGATCACCGCCGGCAGCGTCTGGATGATCCACACCCCGCCGAGCAGTTGCAGGTTGATCGCGTATTGCAGCGGGATGAAGACGATGAACACGAGCGCGCCGAACTTGACGACGAGGGAGACAACCTTCGCCATCTGCGCTTCCTGCGCCGGGGTGCAGACCGGGTTGATGAACTCCTTGTAGATGTTGCGGGTCCACAGGTTGGCGGCGGCGATCGACATGATCGCGGCCGGCACGAGCGCGCCGATGGCGACCGCGGCGAAGGCGACGCCGACAAACCATGACGGGAAGACCGCCATAAACAGCGCGGGGACCGAGAAATTGCGCGGATAGGCCTTGGCGAAGGCGGCGAATTCCGGCGCCTTGTCGACGCCGATGGCGATCGCCATGAAGCCCAACAGGGCGATCAGCGCCAGCAGGAACGAGTAGGCCGGAAGCAGCGCCGCGTTGCGGCTGATCGCGCCGCGCGAACTGGCGCTCAACACGCCGGTCATTGCATGCGGGTAAAGGAACAGCGCCAGGGCGGAGCCGAGCGCCAGCGTGAAATAGGCGCTGTACGGCAGCAGCGCGTTGGCCGGACCGGGCGCGAGCAGCAGCTTGCTTTGCGGGATCGCCGAGAACACCGCGCCGTAGCCGCCCAGTTTGATCGGGATCCATACCACCGCCGCGATGACGGTGATCCAGATCAGCGTGTCCTTGACGATGGCGATCGCCGCCGGCGCGCGCAGCCCGCTGGTGTAGGTGAAGGCGGCGAGGATCACAAAGGCGACGACCAGCGGCAGGTCGGCCATCCAGCCGCTGCCTTCGACGCCCAGCGCGGCGATCACCACCTGGATGCCGACCAGCTGCAGCGCGATATAGGGCATGGTCGCGATGATGCCGGTGATCGCCACGGCCAGCGCCAGCCAGCGGCTGCCGTAGCGGCCGCGCACGAAATCGGAGGCGGTGATGTAGCCGTTGGCCCGCGCCACCGACCACAGCCGCGGAAACACGACAAAGACGAACGGGTAGACCATGATCGTGTAGGGCACCGCGAAGAAGGCGATGGCCCCCGCGCCGAACATCAGCGCCGGCACGGCGATGAAGGTGTAGGCGGTATAGAGGTCGCCGCCGAGCAGGAACCAGGTGATGACGGTGCCGAAACGGCTGCCGGCAAGGCCCCATTCATGGATCAGGTCGAGATCGCCGCGCCGCCAATGCACCGCGACAAAGCCGAGCACCGTGATCAGCGCGAACAGCAGGATGAAGACGACGAGGGCGGTCCAATCGATCGGCATCGCGCGGCCTCCCTAGCGATCGCGCGAGCGCGTGGCGAAATAGACGATCACGGTCAGCACCGAGCCGATCCAGATCCACAACAGCTGATACCAGTAAAAGAAGGGGATGCCGGCCCATGCGGGCTCGATCTTGTTGTAGCTCGCCACCCACAGCATCGCGAGATACGGCACCAGCAACAAGAGGTACCACAGCGCCGAGCCCTTCCTTTCCATGTGCTTCCTCCTCGGAGTGGCCGGTGCTGTGCCGGCCACCGTGTCTTGAGACGATTTGTCTCGCATTGCCGGCGATTTTTCAAATCAATTGCCGCCACAAAAGCGTAACCCAGGGTTGCACGCCGCCGTTGCACCCCGAGGCTCTGGTTTCGCTGCGCGCACGCCGATAATGTGGCGCAAAACCGACCGAGGAAAATGGTGGAAGAACGCAATCTCGGCCGGTCCGGCCTTCGCGTCTCGCTGGTCGGGCTCGGCTGCAACAATTTCGCCGGACGCATCGATTTCGACGCCACCAGGGCCGTCGTGCACAAGGCGCTCGATCTCGGCATCACGCTGTTCGACAATGCCGACACCTATGGCGGCGCCGGCGCCGCCGAGGACTATCTCGGCCGCATCCTCGGCGCCCGGCGCAAGGACATCGTGCTGGCGACCAAATTCGGTCGGCCGATGGATGCCGAGGGCAGGCTGCAAGGAGCCTCGCGGCGCTATGTCATGGACGCCTGCGAGGCCAGCCTCAAACGGCTGCGGACCGACTATATCGACCTCTACTGGCAGCATATCGAGGACCCGCGCACGCCGCAGGAGGAGACGATGCGCGCGCTCGACGACCTCGTGCGCCAGGGCAAGGTGCGCTACATCGCCTGTTCGACGCTGACCGCCTGGCAGGTGGTCGAGGCCAACTGGATCGCCCGCTCGCAGGGGCTCGACCCCTTCGTCGCCTGCCAGGAGCGCTACAGCCTCCTGGAGCGCGACTACGAGCCCAACATGGCGGCGATGGTCGCCGCGAAGGGGCTCGGCTTGATCCCGTTCTCGCCGCTCGCCAACGGGCTGCTCACCGGCAAATACCGCCGCAACCAGGCGCTGCCGGCCGGCGCGCGGCTCACCACGACCCAGCGCATGGCCGACCGCTACCTAACCGAGCGCAACTGGGGGATGGTCGAAAAGCTCGCCGATTTCTGCGCGGCGCGGGGCCGCACGATGCTCGAACTGGCGATGAGCTGGCTGGCGGCACGACCGGCCGTCGCCAGCATCATCGCCGGCGCCACGCGGCCCGACCAGCTCGAGCAGAACGTCCGCGCGGTCGATTGGACGATGTCCGCGGAAGACATGGACGAAATCGACCGGATCACGTCAAACTAGCGGCATCGGTAGCCCCATCAAGGAGGAACGCGTCATGGATGTGAGACTGGACGGCAGGAGCGCGATCGTCACCGGCGGCAGCAAGGGGCTGGGGCTGGCGATCGCCAAGGAATTCGCGGCGTCGGGCGCCAACGTGGCGATCCTCGCGCGCGACCAGGCGTCGCTCAACGACGCCAAGGCGGAAATCGACAAGGTGGCCGCGAAGGGCGTCAAGGTGCTGGCGATCAGCTGCGACGTGTCGAAGGCGGCGCCGATCGAAGCCGCCTGCGCGCAATGCAACAGCGAGTTCGGCAAGGTCGACATCTTCGTCAACAACGCCGGCCAGTCGACGCGCGGCCCGTCGGAGACGATCACCGACGCGCAGTGGCAGGCCGATCTCGACCTCAAGCTGTTCGCGCAGATCCGCTTCTGCCGCATCCTGATGCCGCAGATGAAGGCGCGCAAATGGGGCCGCATCATCAGCGTGCTCAACATCGGCGCCAAGGCGCCGGGCGCCGACAGCGCGCCGACCTCGGTCAGCCGCGCCGCGCAGATGGCGCTGACCAAGGCGATGTCGATGGAAGGCGCGCCGCATAACGTGCTGGTCAATTCGCTGCATGTCGGGGTCATCGTCAGCGACCAGATCAAGCGCCGCTTCGACCGCGAGCGGCCCAATGTCAGCTTCGAGCAGTACGTCGCCGATGCCGGCAAGGCCGTGCCAATGGGCCGCATGGGCAAGGCCGAGGAATTCGCCAATGTCGCGACCTTCCTCGCCTCCGACGCCGCCGGCTACGTCACCGGCTGCGCCATCAACGTCGACGGCGGCCGCTCGCCGGTGGTGTAGCGCCGTCAAAGCTGCAAGCTTTTCGCCTCCTCCGGACTTGATCCGGGGGTCCACGCCCTACTGTGTGGATGTCGCGGTACAAAGACGTGGATGGCCGGGTCGAACCCGGCCAAGGCGCTTGAAGGGCGTCAGGGAATGACCGCGATCGCGTTGATCTCGATCAGGTAGTCGGGGTGGGTCAGCTTGACCACCTCGACCATCGTCGAGGCCGGCAGCGGCTCATGGAAATACGCGCGGCGCACTTTGTGGATCGCGGGAAACTGCTCCATGTTGCGGATGTAGACGTCGACCCGGCAGATGTCGTCCATCGTGCCGCCGGCCGTCTCGACCGCCGCCTTCAGGTTCTCGCAGACCTGCCGGGTCTGCGCCTCGATGTCGCCGACGCCGGCGATCGTCCCGTCGGCGCGCTTCGCGACCATGCCGGAGATGAACACCAGCCGGCCCCGCGCCTCGATCGTCGTCGCGTGCGAAAACACGCCGCTCGGCTGCGGGAGCTTGTCAGAGCGAATCTGCTGCTTGGGCATGGGGCCTCCAGGCGATGGGAATGTGCCGCATGCTGCGCCACGCGCCGCGTCATTCCAACCCTGCTTGACGCCCCTGCTTGACGTCGGCCGGATCGTTGCCGATGGTGCGCGGCCCACACCTCCTGAAGGCTGCCGCCAATGCCCAACGATGCTCCGGTCGCGGGTCGCCCGGCGGCCGCATGACTCAGCCCTTTCAACACCGCTTTGTCGAACTTGCCGCGGCACGCTCGCCGCTATGCGTCGGCATCGACCCGTCGCGCGAGAGCCTGGCCGAATGGGGCGTCGGGGATGATTTGCGCGGCCTTCGGCAGTTCTGCGAGCGGCTGGTCGAAACCTGCGCGCCGCTGGTTGCCGCGGTCAAACCGCAAGTGGCGTTTTTCGAGCGGCTCGGCCCGGCCGGGATGCAGGTGCTGCGCGATGTGGTCGTGCAGGCCAAGGCGCTGGGGACGCTGGTGATCCTCGACGCCAAGCGCGGCGATATCGCCTCGACCGCGACGGCCTATGGCGAGGCCTTCCTGGGGGCGGACAGTGCGTTTGGCGGCGACGCGATCACCGTCAGCGCCTATCTCGGTTTTGGCTCGCTGCGCCCGATCATCGATATCGCGCTGGCCGTGCAGGCCGGGGTTTTTGTCGTGGTTCGTTCGTCCAACCCCGAGGGAGCTGCGTTGCAGCATGCGAGGATGGCCGGCGGAATGACCGTCGCCGAGCATCTCGCCGACCGGATCACCGCGGAAAACGCCGCGGCCGATGGGTTGGGGCCGGTCGGCGCCGTGGTCGGGGCGACCCTCGGCGCGGAGACCGAGGCGCTGGCCGCGCGCCTGCCCAACGCGCTGATGCTGGTGCCGGGGATCGGCGCCCAAGGCGCGACGATGGCCGATGTCCGGGCCAATTTCGGTGCCCACGACGAGCGCGTCATTCCGTCGATCTCGCGCGGCATTTCCCGCGCCGGCCCCGATCCCGCCGCGCTGCGCCAGCGCGCGCAGCGCTATATCGACGAGATTCGCGGCGCGGGCTGAGGCGGCGGGCCGGCCATCGCGTTGATGGCCGCGCCGCGGCTGTGCTAGCGTCGGCCAAATCGCGCGGCGCGATGGCGCCGGGCTGGCAAAGGGGGGCTGCCGGTGGTTCGGACCTTGCTCATTCGACGTTGCCTGCTGCTTGCGGCGACGCTGGCGTTCGCGTGGTGCGGGGCGGCGCAAGCCGGTCCGACGCTCGACAAGGTCAAGGGCGCGGGCAGCATCAGCTGCGGTGTCAGCACCGGGATTGCCGGCTTCAGCCAGCCCGACAGCCAGGGCAATTACAGCGGGCTCGACGTCGATGTGTGCCGCGCGCTGTCGGCGGCGATCTTCGGCGATCCCGGCAAGGTCAAGTTCGTGCCGCTGACGGCGCAGCAGCGGTTCACCGCGCTGCAATCGGGCGAGGTCGACATCCTGTCGCGCAACACGACCTGGACGTTGCAGCGCGATGCCGAGCTCGGGATCGATTTCGGCCCGGTCGTCTATTACGACGGCCAGGGCTTTATGGTCGCCAAGAAGCTCGGGGTCAAAAGCGCCAAGGAGCTGAACGGGGCGACGGTCTGCGTCCAGCCCGGCACGACGACCGAGCTCAACCTCGCCGACTACTTCCGCGCCAACAAGATGGAGTACAAGCCGGTCGTCGTCGAAAAGCTCGACGAGCTGGTCGCCGCGTTTTTCAACGGGCGCTGCGACGTGTTCACCACCGACCGCTCGCAGCTCGCCGCGGTGCGCGTGTCGCGCGCCTCGAACCCGGACGACTACGTGATCCTGCCCGAGGTCATCTCGAAGGAGCCGTTGGCGCCGTCGGTGCGGCAGGGCGACGACCAGTGGCACGACATCGTCCAGTGGGTCGTGTTCGCGCTGATCCAGGCCGAGGAGAGCGGCATCACCAAGGGCAATGTCGACGACAAGCTGAAGACCGACGATCCCACCGTCAAGCGCATGCTCGGGGTCACGCCGGGGATGGGCAAGATGTTGGGTCTCGACGAGAAATGGGCCTACAACGAGATCAAGATGGTCGGCAATTACGGCGAGATCTTTGAGCGCAACATCGGCGCCGGCTCGCCATTGAAGCTCGAGCGCGGTATCAACAATCTGTGGACCAAGGGCGGGCTGCTTTACGCGATGCCGATCCGCTAGCGCGGCCGGCGCGGCGGCAGGACGAGCGATGCCGGTGCGAGCAATGACGGCCGGACCGGCATCGCTGGCGGCCGCGCCGGCGCGGCCGGCGCCCTGGCGCAATCCGAAGCTGCGCGGCATCGCCTATCAGGTCGCGTTCGTCCTGCTCGTCGTCGGGCTGATCGGCTTTTTCGTCCACAACACGCTGGTCAACATCAGCCGGCAGAACATCGCGACCGGGTTCGGCTTCCTGGAGCGCGAGGCGGCGTTCGGCATCGGCGAGTCGCTGATCGCGTATTCGCCTGCCGACACCTACGCGCGGGCCTTTCTCGTCGGGCTGACCAACACGCTGTACGTCGCGGCGATCGGCATCGTGCTGGCGACGGTGCTCGGCACGCTGCTGGGGCTGGCGCGGCTGTCGAGCAACTGGCTGGTCGCCAGGCTTGCGCAGGTCTATGTCGAGACGTTCCGCAACATACCGCTGCTGTTGCAGCTGTTCTTCTGGTGGAGCCTGCTGAACTCGGTGGCGCCGGGGCCGCGCCAGGCATGGCAGGTCCTGCCGGATGTCTTTGTCAGCAACCGCGGCATCGTCTTCCCTGCGCCGGTCGCCGACCCGGCCTACCGCTGGGTCGGCCTGGCGTTTCTCGCCGGCCTGCTGCTGGTGGTCCCGCTGCGAAGCTGGGCGGCGCGCCGCCAGGCTGCGACCGGCCGGCAATTCCCCGTCGGCTGGGCCGGGCTGGGGCTGGTCCTCGGCCTGCCGTTGCTCGTGTTCGCCGCGTTCGGCGCGCCTCTCGCGCTCGATGTGCCGGTGCTGCGCGGCTTCAACTTCACGGGCGGCGGCGCGGTGTCGCCCGAGTTCGCGGCGCTGCTGGTCGGCCTCGTCGTTTACACCGGCGCTTTTATCGCCGAGATCGTCCGTGCCGGTGTGCTCGCGGTGAGCTGGGGCCAGAGCGAGGCGGCGATGGCGTTGGGGCTGCGCCCGGCCCAGCGCATGCAGCTGGTGGTGCTGCCGCAGGCGCTCAGGGTCATCGTGCCGCCGCTGACCAGCCAATATCTCGCGCTGACCAAGAACAGCTCGCTCGCCGTCGCGATCGGCTATCCCGACCTGGTGTCGATCGCCAACACCTCGATCAACCAGACCGGGCAGGCGGTCGAGGGGATCGTGCTGATCATGGCGGTGTACCTGTGCATCAGCCTGGCGATCTCGCTGGCGATGAACCTCTACAACCGCGCCGTCGCGCTGGTCGAGCGCTGAGGCCATGACCGACATCGCCCGGCAGGTCCCGGCCGCGGCGCAAGCCCCGCCGCCGCGCCCGACCGGGGCGATCGGCTGGCTGCGCGCCAATCTGTTCAACAGCGTCTTCAACGCGGTCCTGACCGTCGCGGCGTTGGCGCTGATCGGGCTGGCGGTGCCGCCGCTCATCCGCTGGGCGCTGATCGACGCGATCTGGAGCGCGCCCAACGGCCAGGCGTGCCACGGCGGCGGCGCCTGCTGGGCGTTCATCGGCGCGAAGTTTCGCTTCATCCTGTTCGGCCGCTACCCGATCGAGGAGCAGTGGCGGCCCGCCGCGGTCATCATCGTCTTTATCGCGATGATTGCCGCCGCCTGCGTCCGGCGGTTGTGGGGCCGGCGTCTGGCGGCGATCTGGTTTGTCGGGCTGTCGGCGGTGTTTCTGCTGATGGCGGGCGGCCTGCCGGGGCTGCCCCGGGTCGAGACCGCGCTGTGGAGCGGCTTGCCGCTGACGCTGATCCTTGCGGTCATCGGCATGCTGCTCGGTTTTCCGCTCGGCGTCCTGCTGGCGCTCGGCCGCCGCTCGCAGCTGCCGGCGGTGCGGGCGATCTGCATCGGCTATATCGAGCTGGTGCGGGGCGTGCCGCTGATCACGGTGCTGTTCATGGCGTCGCTGATGCTGCCGTTGTTCCTGCCTTCGGGCGTCACCATCGACAAGCTGCTGCGCGCGCAGATCGCCTTTATCCTGTTCGCCGCGGCCTATCTCGCCGAGGTGGTGCGCGGCGGTTTGCAGGCCATTCCCAAGGGCCAGGTCGAGGCGGCCGATGCGCTGGGCCTCAGCTATCTCCAGCGCACCCGGCTGATCGTGCTGCCCCAGGCGCTGGCGCTGGTGATCCCGCCGCTGGTCAACACCTTTATCAGCATGTTCAAGGACACCTCGCTGGTCATCATCGTCAGCCTGTTCGATCTGCTCGGCGCGACCGAGTTCGCCCTCACCGACTCGAACTGGCAGGGGTTTTCGGTCGAGGCGGACGTCTTTATCGCGATGATCTATTGGAGCTTCTGTTTCTTCATGTCGCGCTACAGCCAATTGCTGGAGCGCGAGTTCAACCGGGATAGGCGGCGATGAGCGACGTCGGGTCCGCGGCCGGGGCGACAGCGGCGCCGGTGATCGAGTTGCAGGGCGTGCACAAATGGTACGGCGAGTTTCACGTGCTGCGCGACATCAATTTGCAGGTCCGGAAGGGCGAGAAGGTGGTGGTCTGCGGCCCGTCGGGTTCGGGCAAGTCGACGATGATCCGCTGCATCAACCGCCTCGAAGAACACCAGCGGGGCCGCATCGTCGTCGCCGGCATCGAGCTCACCTCCGACCTCAAAAACATCGAGGCGATCCGCCGCGAGGTCGGCATGGTGTTCCAGCAGTTCAACCTGTTCCCGCACCTCACGGTGCTGCAAAACCTGACCCTGGCGCCGATCTGGGTGCGCAAGCTGCCGAAAAAGGAGGCCGAGGAAACCGCGCGCTACTATCTCGAGCGGGTGCGCATCCCCGACCAGGCCGACAAATACCCCGGGCAGCTTTCCGGCGGGCAGCAGCAGCGCGTGGCGATCGCCCGCTCGCTGTGCATGAAGCCGGAGATCATGCTGTTCGACGAGCCGACCTCGGCGCTCGACCCGGAAATGATCAAGGAAGTGCTCGACGTGATGACCGGCCTCGCCGAGGAGGGCATGACCATGGTCTGCGTCACGCACGAGATGGGCTTTGCCCGCACCGTCGCCGACATGATGGTGTTCATGGATCGCGGCGAGATCATCGAGCGCGCGCCGCCCAGGGATTTTTTCTCGAACCCGCAAAGCGACCGCACCCGTACCTTCCTCAGCCAGATCCTTGCGCATTGATCGACCGAAGCATCGTTTGAATTAATCATGCTGGTCGGTTAGTCAAAACGGCTGGAACCGCCCCTACCTCATGTCGTTGACCAACGAGTCGCAAGTGAACTCGACAACATCAGGAGGTAAAAATGTCGAGCAATGCGAAAACCCTCAAGTTTCGCTGGCTTGGCGCAACCACCGCCGCCGCTCTGGCTTTGGCCGCGGTTTCCCTGCCGTTGACCCCGGCCAAGGCGCAGATCGGTGTGCAGATCGGGCCGTACGGCGTCGGCATCGGCGCGCCGTACTATTATGGGCCTGGCCCGTATTACTACGGCTATGGTCCACATTATTACCACCACTACTACGGCTGGTAACAGCGACGCCTAGCCGAAAGGCGGCAGCAAAGGATGCGTCAGCGAGGGCGGCAGGATGCCGCTCTCGCGCGGATCGTCAAAGGTAACGGCGCGCCGGGCGTAAACGACAAAACCGGCGCGCTGGTAGAGTGGGAGCGCCCGCGGGTGGTCGAAGGTGCAGGTATGCACCCAGAACCGCTCCAGCGGGCGCGACCATGCCCGCTCGATCGCCGCATTGAGCAGGAACGGCCCCAGCCGCCGGCCGATGAATTCCGGGATCAACCCGAAATAACACAGCTCCGTCTCTCGCGCCGCGGCGGCGTTCAGCTCGAAATACCCCGCCGGCACGCCGCCCAGATAAAGTACGAAGATCTCCGTGGTCGGCTTGCCGATTT
>DASZOZ010000091.1:0-20403 GCA_035550515.1 Allostellaceae bacterium | reverse complement strand
CGGCGACAGCGTAAAGGCCGAGAACGGGTGCGGCTTGATGCCGGTGCGCAGCCGTTCGAAGGCGCTCCACCCGAACATGTTGATCTGCAGGTCGGGCTGTTCGAGCCGCGGGTCGCTCTTGACGAAGGCGCCGGCGTAGATCCCGGCGTTGGCCAGTTGGCCGGAGCGGGTGAAGACGTATTGCACGCCCTGGGTCAGCTTGCGGAACGGGCTGGCCGCCAGGTCGTTGAGCGTCACCTTCTGCGAGCAGCGCCACACCAGATAGGTGTTGAAATGGTCGTGCAGGTGCTTGCCGACGCCCTCCATGTCGCGCACCACGGGGATGCCGAACTCCTGCAACAGCTCACCTGGCCCCACCCCGGATAGCTGCAACAGCTGCGGCGAGCCGTAGACGCCGCCGGAGACGACGATCTCGCCCTTGGCATAAGCGGTCTTTTTGCCTTCAGGCGTCTGGTACTCGACGCCGATCGCCTTCTGCCCGTCGAACAGGATGCGGGTGGCGTGCGACTGGGTCGAGACCGTCAGGTTGGCGCGGCCCTTCGCCGGGCCGAGATAGGCGCGCGCCGAGGACCAGCGGCGGCGGTGGGTGGTCGTCGTCTGGTAATAGCCGACGCCTTCCTGGCGGGCGCCGTTGAAGTCGTCATTGGCGGGCACGCCGGCTTCGACCGCCGCCTTGACCATCGCGTCGCCCAGCGCGCAGCGCACCGGGTTCGACACGTGCAGCGGTCCGCCGACGCCGTGAAACTGGTTGCCGCCGCGTTCCTGGTCCTCGGCCTTCTTGAAGAAGGGCAGCACGTCCTCGTAGCTCCAGCCTTCGCAGCCGCGCTGGCGCCAGCCGTCGTAATCGCTCGGCGTGCCGCGCATGTAGACCATGCCGTTGATCGAGCTGGTACCGCCCAGCACCTTGCCGCGCGGCTGGTAGAGGGTGCGGCCGTTCAGTTCCTTTTCCGGCTCGCTGTCGAACATCCAGTTCACCCGCGGGTCGGGGTAGGTCTTGGTGTAGCCGAGCGGCACGTGGATCCATGGGTTGGTGTCCCGGGTGCCGGCTTCGAGCAGCAGCACGCGATATTTGCCGCTTTCCGACAGCCGCCCGGCCACCGCACACCCCGCCGAGCCGGCGCCGGTGACGATGAAGTCGTAGCTGTTGTCCTCGGGCATGGTCGTCCCTCCCTTTCGCGCGGCCGGTCGAGGAACGATAGCGAATGGCCGCGGGATTGGGAAAGGGGCGGTCGCGGCGGACCGGCGAGCGCGGCCGCGGGCGGTTGACGAAGATGTGATCAAAGCCGGGACGGTTTCACGGCGACGTGAGATTGCGAACCAATCGCATCTCGATACGGTCGCTGCCGCATGGTCGTGTGACCGGGAGTGCGACGCGCCGCCCGCGCGAGTCGTACCGCTTCCGTGATTCCGCACCTTCCCCGCCAGCCAGCCCATCGCCAGCCGCGGCCTGATCCAGGTCGTCACGTCTTGCACCGGAACTGGCTCAACCGATCCGCGAAACGGCGGAATGGCAGGGGAGAGGTTTGCGATGGGTATTCGAGGAAACGGGATGCTTGCCGGATGCCGGCGGGCGGCGCTGCCCGCGACCGCGGCGGCGCTGCTGTGGGCGATGCCGGGGCTGGCGCAGCAGCCGCCGAACCCGCCGGCCTCGCCGGACGGTGGCGCCCTGCCGTTGCCGGCGATCCAGGTGCAAGGGACGACCGGAGCCGTGCTGGATACGCGGGTCGACAATCCGCAACAAGTGCCGAGCCTCGACAAGACCGGGACGCCGCTCGGCGAGGTCCCCGCCACGGTTCACGCCATCCCGCGCCAGGTGCTCGACGAGCAGGGCGACACGATGCTGCGCCAGAGCCTCTACAACGCCGCCGGCGTCAATTTCGGCGGGCAGGACAGCAAGGGCTTTTACGACCATTTCGAGATCCGCGGCCTCAATGCGCAGATCTTCAGCGACGGTTTTTCCGACGGCGACCAGCTCGGCGGCATCTCGCATTCGCTAAACGGCGTCGAGCGCGTCGAGGTTCTCGCCGGCCCCGGCTCGGCGCTGTTCGGCAGCGGCCCGCCCGGCGGCACCATCAACCTCGTGCATTTCGCGCCGTCGCCGGTGCTGCATGACGGCGGCAGCCTGCAATACGGGTCGTTCAACGCAGTCACCGGCAGCGCCTACGCGACCGGCCCGACCGGGCTCGACGGGCTCGACTTCCGGGTCGATGCGACGGTGGCGCATACCGACGGCTTCCGCGACCTGGCCGGCGAGGATTTCGAAATCCGGCCGTCCTTCCGCTGGCACCTGGGCGACCACACGCTCGATGTTAGCGTCGACGCGCGCCATATCCACGAGACCCCCGACTCCTACGGCCTGATCTATTTCCACGGCACGCCGATCACCGGCGTGCCCATCACCGCCAAGTATTCGACGCCGTTCGCCACCTCGGTAGAAGAAGTGATCCGGCCGGAAATCATCGATAAATGGCAGGTCGGCGATTTCCTGACGGTCAACAACCGTTTCTCGTACCTGCACCGCACGCTCGACACCTATGGCAACGGCGACAGCGCCAACACCCAGGTCAGCGGCGGCGCGGTGATCGGCCGGCAGCTCCGCCGCCAGGCCGATACCGACGACAGCTTCGACTACCAGTTCGAGCCGGTGTGGAAATTCGCCACCGGCTTTGCCGGGCATACCCTGTTGACCGGGTTCGAGTACCAGTACCAGACGATGGCGACAAACCGGGCGACCGCCGACCTGCCCAACATCCCGAACGCGTTCGCACCGGTTCCGCCGGAAACGTCGCTGCTCAGCCTGAACTATCTCTGCGACGCCCGGCATTCCTGCGACGACGACGCGCTGCTGGCCGACTATTACAGCCTCTACGCCACCGACCAGATCGACGTCACCGACCAGTTCAAGCTGCGCGCGGGCATCCGCAAGGACTGGTGGGGCACGTCGCTGACGCCGCTGATCACCGTGCCCGGCCGCTTCGGCACCAACGGCCTGCCGCTGATCGCCAACCAGACGCAGAGCCGCGACGACGCGCCGGTGAGCTGGAACGTCGGCGCGCTCTACAAGCTCACACCGAACCTGTCGCCGTATTTCGGGGTCTCGGAGAGCCACCTCACCAACTTCAACTCGGAGAACACGCAAAACGGCGTCGGCGCGCCGGAATCGGCGTTGCAGTACGAAGGCGGGGTCAAGACGTCGTTTCTCGACGACCGGGTCGTGCTGAATGCGGCCGCGTTCTACATCACCCGCGACAACGTCGCCGCCGCCACGACGATCAACGGGGTCGAGACCGTCGTCTTCGACAGCCAGCGCACCAAGGGCGTCGAGGCGTCGCTCGACATCGCGGCGACCGACCAGTGGCACATCCTGGCCAACGCCACGGCCCAGGACGCGGTGATCACCAGCAATCCGCAAGGCGTCACCTCGGTCGGCCATCACCCGCAGGGCGTGCCGGCCGTCATGGCCAACCTGTGGACGACCTACGATTTCGCGATCGGCGGGGTGCCCGGGTTCAAGACCGGGGTCGGCGTGAACTACCGCGACAAGACGTTCAGCGACATCACCAACGTCAACCATGCGCCCGGTTTTATCATCGCCAACGCCCTGCTCGGCTACGAGCCGTCCGGCTGGGGCATCGACCTCAACATCCGCAACCTCACCGACCAGCGTTATTTCGTCGCCGCCAACGGCGCCGGCGCCTTCGTCGGCGAGCCGCTGAGCGCGTTCGTCAGGGTCCATGTCGACTATTGACGCGGCGCCCCGCATACCAGGCGGCCGGGAGCGCCATCCACGGCGCAACCGGTCGTCGCCGTGCCTTGGTCTTGTTGAATTTCGGGGTTCCGTGGTAGGTGTTTTTCCGGCGGTTCTAGCAGAATGTCGGTTCGCCCAGACGAGATCCCCGCGCTGACGGGATTGCGCTTCATCGCCGCGATTTCGGTGGTTCTTTCCCATGGCCTCAACGCCATGGCCGTGCACGCCGGCGCCGACCCGTTCTGGCGACCGTGGCTGATCTACGCCTCCGCCTTTGGCATGAGCGCGTTTTTCGTGCTCAGCGGATTTGTCATCCACTACAACTATTCGAAGACCATCCAGGACGATCATTGGCGAGGCGGCTTTAATTTCTTTGCGGCACGCTTCGCTCGGCTTTACCCAATGTATTTTGTTTGTGTGACATGGTCATTGTATGACCATGGGTATTTTTTCAATCTTATCTATGGAAGTCGGCCGGAAGACGAAGTGCTTCGCCAAAATTTTTGGCTGATGACGCCCTATTACCTGACGCTGACGCAGAGCTGGAAGTTTTCGATCGTCCAGTCCAACGCGCTCATCTATGCCTACCCGTTCTCGACGGTTGCCGCCGTGTCCTGGTCGGTGAGCACGGAATTCTTCTTCTACCTCGCCTACCCCGTTATCTGTCTGGCCACCATCCAGCTGCGGCGCCTGCGTCAAACAATGGGTTGCACCGTGCTGTTGGCGATTCTTGCCCTCGGTTTGATGGCGCTGGCGCATCACTACAGTGCGGCGATCGATCGGTTCGGCGTCGCGCAATTCGGCCCCATCGCCGGAGAGGCGAACGGCTTCCAGGATTCGTTTTTGCGCTGGGTCATCTATTTCGCACCGTACGCGCGATTGCCCGAATTCATCCTCGGGTGCCTGACGGCGGTGCTGTACCGGCAGGCCGCGGCGCGGGCGGTGTCGAAGGCTGAAGCGCGGTTTGGCACTGCCGCCGCTGGCCTCGCGGTCATGGTCGTCGGCGCGATGATGTGGGTGATGTCTCGGCCCTCGAACCCGTGGCCGTTCCTGCAGTTTCTCCACATGAATTTCGGCTTCGCGCTACCGGTCGCCGTGCTGATCTTTTGCGCCGCGCGCTATCGCAACGCGATATCGGCGCTACTGGCGGATCCCGCCATGGTTCGCTGCGGCGACGCCAGCTATTCGATCTATTTGCTGCACATTCCGATCATCAGTTCGATGGGGCTCGACATGCTCGCCGTCGGACAGCGCTACGATTGGACATCGGTGATCCTGCTCCGCTTCGCGCTTGCGGTGCTGGTCACGATCAGCGTGTCGCTGGTCACCTACCGGCTGATCGAAGTCCCGGCGCGCCGTGCGTTACGCCGCCTCTTGATGATCCCGACGCCGCTGCGCATCCGGGAATTGCCCGCCGAAAGCTGATTCAGAAATCGCCCATGCGCTGCGCGCTCAGGGATCGCCCATGCGCTGCGCGCTCAGGGATCGCCCATCCGCAGCGCGGCGATAAAGGCGGATTGCGGGATGTCGACCTGGCCGAACTGGCGCATCCGCTTTTTGCCTTCCTTCTGCTTTTCGAGCAGCTTGCGTTTGCGGGTCACGTCGCCGCCGTAGCATTTGGCGAGCACGTCCTTGCGCAGCGCCTTGACCGTCTCGCGGGCGATGACGCGGCCGCCGATCGCCGCCTGGATCGCGATCTGAAAGAGCTGGCGCGGGATCAGGTCCTTGAGGCGTTCGCACAGCGCCCGGCCGCGGCGTTCGGCCTGGCTGCGATGGACGATCAGCGACAGCGCGTCGACCGGCTCCTGGTTGACCAGGATGTTCATCAGCACCAGGTCGCTCTCGGCATAGCCGTCGAGCTGGTAGTCGAAGCTGGCATAGCCCCGGCTCACCGATTTGAGCCGGTCGTAGAAGTCGAACACGACCTCGTTGAGCGGCAGGCGATACACCACCATCGCCCGGTTGCCGGCATAGGTCAGGTCGAGCTGGGTGCCGCGGCGCTCCTCGCACAGCGCCAGCACCTGGCCGAGGAATTCGTCCGGCACCAGCACCGTCGCCTTGATCCACGGCTCCTCGATATGGTCGATCTTCACCGGATCGGGCATGTCGGCCGGGTTGTGCAGCGTCAGCATGCGGCCGTTGGTCTGGTGCACGCGATAGACCACCGACGGTGCGGTGGTGATCAGGTCGAGGTCGAATTCGCGGCTCAGCCGCTCCTGGATGATTTCGAGGTGCAGGAGGCCGAGAAAGCCGCAGCGAAAGCCGAAGCCGAGCGCCGCGGAGGTTTCCGGCTCGTATTCGAAGCTGGCATCGTTGAGGCGCAGCTTCGCCAGGCTGTCGCGCAGCTTTTCGTAATCGGCGGTGTCGGTCGGGAAGAGGCCGCAGAACACCACCGGCTGCAGCGGCTGAAAGCCGGGGAGCGGCGCCTCGGCGGGCTTGCGGTCGTCGGTGATCGTGTCGCCGACGCGGCAATCGGCGACGGTCTTGATCCCGGCGGTGATGAAGCCGATCTCGCCCGGCCCGAGCGACGGCACCGCGACGCCCTTCGGCGTGAATACGCCGACGCGCTCGACATTGTGGCTGGCGCCGGTCGCCATCAGGCGGATTTTCTGGCCCGCCGTCAGCGCCCCGTCCTTGACCCGCACCAGGATCACCACGCCGAGATACTGGTCGTACCAGCTGTCGACCAGCAGCGCCTTGAGCGGCGCCGCGGCGTCGCCCTGGGGCGGCGGCAGACGCGTCACCAGCGCTTCCAGCACGCCCTCGATGTTGAGACCGGTCTTGGCCGAGATCAGCACCGCGTCGGACGCGTCGAGACCGATCACGTCCTCGATCTGCTGTTTGACGCGGTCGGGCTCGGCGGCGGGCAGGTCGATCTTGTTGAGCACCGGCACGATCTCGTGCCCGGCGGCGACCGCCTGGTAGACATTGGCGAGGGTCTGCGCCTCGACCCCCTGGCTGGCATCGACCACCAGCAGCGACCCTTCGCACGCCGCCAGCGACCGGCTGACCTCATAGGCGAAGTCGACATGGCCCGGCGTGTCCATCAGGTTGAGGACGTAAGCCTCGCCGTCCTTGGCGCGGTAGTTCAGCCGCACGGCCTGCGCCTTGATGGTGATGCCGCGCTCGCGCTCCAGTTCCATGGTGTCGAGCACCTGCTCGCGCATCTCGCGCGCCTCGAGCCCGCCGCAGGCCTGGATCAGACGGTCGGCGAGCGTCGACTTGCCGTGGTCGATATGCGCGATGATGGCGAAATTGCGGATATGGCTGAGCGGCTTGGTCATCGTGCTCCCGGGGACTGGCCCGGAACATAGGGACGCAACGTTGCAGGATCAACGCGGGCGGACATGTCGGGCAGGCGCTACAACACCGCCAAGCGCAATCCGAGCGCCTCCGCTGCCGCGAGCAGCCGGTGATCATAGCTGGCAAGCTCGACCGATTCTCCATTAACGGGGCGAAAGCGGCGGCCATTTGCTAACGACCGGGCAGCGGCTACTCTCGTCGCAACCATGGCGACGTCACTCGAAGAGCGATACGGGACCCTCGCAAGCGAGAACGCCGAGCTGCGCCGCCAGCTTGCCGAGGCGCAGGCCCAGCAGCGTGCGCTCGGCGAGGTGCTGGAAGTCATCAATGCTTCGTCCGGCGACCTCGCGCCGGTGTTCGAGGCGATCCTGGAAAAGGCGCACGGTCTTTGCGGTGCGGCCTACGGCGCCCTGCATCTGTGGGATGGCGAGGAATCGCGCATTGCATCGGTGCGCGGGCGCTCGGCCTTTGCGATCGGTCAGCGAACCCGACCCGGAACGAACAGCCCGTTGCGAAGGCTCGTCGCCGGCGAACCGTTCGTGCACATGGTCGATGTCAGGGAAATCGACGAGCCGGCCCCCCGAGCGGCGGCGTCCATCGGCACGCGCACGGTGCTGCTGGTCCCGCTGCGCAAGGACGGCGCGCTGCTCGGCCACATCTCCGTTCCCCGCCAGGAAGTCCGTCCGTTCACCGACGAGCAGATCGCGCTGCTGCAGAATTTCGCGGCGCAGGCGGTGATCGCGATCGAGAATGCCCGGCTGCTGCGCGAGACGCAGGAGGCGCTCGATCAGCAGACCGCGACGGCCGAGGTGCTCGGCGTCATCAACGCGTCGCCCGGCGAGCTCGCCCCGGTCTTCGCGATGATGCTGGAAAAGGCCGTTCGGCTCTGCGGCGGCGCGCAAGGGATATTTTGGACGTATGACGACGACCGGTTTCAGGCGGCGGCGTTTCTCGGCGTCAGTGCGGAATTTGCCGCCGTCTTGCGCGAGCCGGTGCGGCTGCCGCCGGAATCGCCGCTGGGCCGGGTGGTTCGCGGCGAACCCTATGTGCAGATATTGGATATGGCGGACACCGAGGTCTACCGCGCGGGACACCCCCTGGTCCGCGCGGTGGTCGATCTCGGCAGGGTGCGCAGCCTGGTCGTCGTGCCGCTGGTCAAGGACGGCACGGCGACCGGCATCTTTGCCATCGCGCGCGGCGAGGTCCGGCCTTTCTCCGACAAGCAGATCGCCCTCTTGCAGAACTTCGCGGCACAAGCCGTGATCGCTATGGAGAACGCGCGGCTGATCACCGAGACGCGCGAGGCGCGGGATGCGGCCGAGGGGGCGCTGCGCGATTTGCGGGCGGCGCAGCGCAATCTGATCCAGGCGGAGAAGATGGCGTCGCTGGGCCAGCTGACGGCGGGGATCGCGCACGAGATCAAGAACCCGCTGAACTTTGTGAATAATTTCGCCGCGCTGTCGGCCGAGCTGCTGGACGAGCTGAAGGAGGCGGCGGCGCCGGCGCTGGCGGCGCTGGGCGAGGCCAGGCGGGCGGAGCTGGACGAGACGATCGGGCTGTTGACCGGCAACCTCGACAAGATCGCCGAGCACGGCCGGCGGGCCGACAACATCGTCAAGTCGATGCTGGAGCATTCGCGCGGGGTCTCGGGCGAGCGGCGCGAGGTGGATCTGAACGGGCTGGTCGAGGAGGCGCTCAACCTCGCCTATCACGGCGCGCGGGCGCAGGACCAGAGCTTCAACATCACGCTGGAGCGCGATTTCGCCGCCGGCCTCGAACCGATCGAGCTGGTGCCGCAGGACATGACGCGGGTGTTCCTCAACCTGTTCGGCAACGGGTTCTACGCCGCCGCCAAGCGGACGCAGGCGAGCCGGGCGGACGGGAACGGCGGCGGCTTCCGCCCGGTGTTGCGGGTGGCGACGCGCGCGGCGGGGGACGCGGTCGAGGTGAGGGTGCGCGACAACGGCACCGGCATCCCGTCGGCGATCCGGGACAAGCTGTTCCAGCCGTTCTTCACGACCAAGCCGACCGGCGAGGGGACGGGGCTGGGGCTGTCGATCAGCTACGACATCGTGACGCAGCAGCATGGCGGCACGATCGCGGTGGACAGCGAGGAAGGGTCGTTCACCGAATTCACCATCCGCCTGCCGCGGCGCGCGGCGCCGAGGAACGGAGCCGGGAACGAGGCCGGGAACGAGGCTGGGGCATGAGCGTGAGCATTCTGGTGGTGGATGATGAGCCGGACGTGCCCGAGCTGTTTCGCCAGCGCTTTCGGCGGGAGGCGCGGCAGGGGACGTATGTGCTGCATTTTGCGGCGTCGGGGGAGGCGGCGCTGGACCGGCTGACGGACGGGGTGGAGCCCGAGCTGATCGTGATCCTGTCGGACATCAACATGCCGGGGATGGACGGGCTGGAGCTGCTGCGGGCGGTGAAGGCGCGGCGGCCGGAGCTGCCGGTGATGATGGTGACCGCCTATGGCGACGACGAGCGGCGGCGCCGCGCGCGCGAGTACGGCGCCGTCGAGTTCGTCACCAAGCCGGTCGATTTCGACCGCCTCAAGGAACGGCTCAGACAGTTGCCCGAGACGCGGGCCTGACATGGCCGCCGCCAAAATCCTCGCGGTCGACGACGAGCCGGATTTCGAGCTGCTGATCACCCAGCGCTTCCGCCGGCAAATCCGCGACAAGGAATTCGCGTTTCGCTTTGCGCATCACGGCGAGGAGGCGCTGGCGGTGCTGGCCGCCGAGCCGGATATCGACCTGATGCTGCTCGACATCAACATGCCGGTGATGGACGGGTTGACCCTGCTCGCCCGGCTGCGCGAGCAGCGCACCGAAATGCGCACGATTATGGTCTCGGCCTATGGCGACATGGAGAATTTGCGCACCGCGATGAACCGCGGGGCCTTCGACTTCGTCACCAAGCCGGTCGATTTCACCGACCTCGAAATCACCGTCCGCAAGACCATCGACGATATCGCCCGGCTGCGCGACATCGACCGGCGGCGCGCCGCCGCGGAACGCGCACGGGCCAATCTCGCCCGCTATTTCTCCCCGCATTTCGCCGCCATGCTGGCCGAGCGCGACGAGCCCCTCGGCGCGGTGCGCCGGCAGAACATCGCGGTGCTGTTCTGCGACATCGTCGGGTTTACCCGCATGGCGGAGGCGATGGCGCCGGAGGCGGTGGTGACCCTGCTGCGCCAGTTTCACGACCGCATGACCGCGCAGATTTTCGCCTGCGGCGGCTCGGTGGAGAAGTATATCGGCGACGAGATTTTCGCCGTCTTCGGGGTGCCGGAGCCGACCGGCGAGGATGCCGCCAACGCGCTTAAATGCGGCCAGTTGATGCTGGCGGCGCTCAATGCGTGGAATGACGAGCGCGAAACCGCCGGCGAAGCGCGCCTGGGGATCGGCATCGGCCTCAATTTTGGCCCGGCGGTGCTGGGCGATGTCGGCAGCGAGCAGACACTGTCGTTTACGGTGATCGGCGACACGGTCAACACCGCGAGCCGGCTGCAAGGGCTGACGCGGACGCTGGAGACGCCGCTGGTCGCCGCCGACGCGGTGATCGCGGCGATCAATGCGACGCCGGAGCACGCGGCGGCCGCCCTGCTCGAAAGGCTGCGCGACGGCGGCCCGCAGGAGGTGCGCGGCCGCAGCAACGCGGTGCACATCTGGACCTGGGCCGGGTAGTCCCGCGGCACCGTTTGACGGAAGATTCATCGTCATGGCCGGGCTTGACCCGGCCATCCACGTCCCTCGGGCCGGGCTTGACCCGGCCATCCACGTCCTCGGGGCCGGGCTTGACCCGGCCATCAGCATCCCCCGAGCCAGGCCTGACGATACCCGGGATGGACGCGTTTCAGCTCCCCGGCTGCTGGTAGATCTCCGGGAAGAACAGCTGCTGCCAGGAATCGGGGCTGTGCTTGATGCGGCCGATCCGGTGCAGGAAGGTGACGAGGCGCAGGATGCCGGCCGGCGCGGGCGAGAACCCGCTGTCCGGGTCGCCGAGCATGTCGGTCAGTTCCTCGACCGGGATGTCGTTGCGCTTGTTCATCGCATCGTAGATTTCGGCGGCCGCGCCGCGGCTCGTCTTGATAAAATTTCCCGCCTGGATCAGGGCGCCGACCAGCGAGGCGCAGAGTGCGGGGTTGGCGTCGCGGAACTGCGCCGTCGCGACCATCACCCCGACGCTGTGCGGGCCGATGACGTCATACGAATCCATGACGCGATGGATCGCGGGGTCGCCGCGCTCGTCATCGGCAAAGGGCGTGCGGGCGAAATCCGCATTGACGTCGCCGGTGGGCGAGTGCAGCGCGTTGTCGGCGTCGTCGCTGCCGCGGGCGACGGTCAGCGGGTCGAGCTTGTCGGCATGGTCGATGCCCCACTCGTCGGCCGCCGCCATCTGCAGCAGCACCGCCGGCAGCGATCGTTTCACCGCCGGCACCGCGATGCGGTCTTTCGCCGTGAAGTCGCGGATCGTCCGGATCGCCGGGTTGCGCGAGAGCAGCTGATAGGGCATCCGCGCCAGCCCGGCGAGGCCGCGGATTTCCTCGGGCGTGCCGCTCCGCTCGTCCCACGCCAGCAGAAAGCCGATGAGGTCGGTGGTGGCGACCGCGTCCGCCTCACCCTTCAGCAGCGGGTCGAGCGGGTCGCCGCCGGCGGCGGCGGCGATCCACTGTACGGTGATCGGCGGCAGCCCGCGGGCCTGCGCCTGTTTCTCGATCAGCCGGTCATGCGCCGCGACGATCACCGGCAGCGCGGCGAGGTCGGGCGGCACGACGATCCGCAGTGTCGCGACATCCGCCGCGGCCGGCGCCGCGGCCAGCACTGCGATCGCGCCGAGCCCCCGGGCCAAAAAGCGCCGCCGACTGCACATCCTCTCGGAGATCCCGTGTTCCCACCGCTGTCTCGGCTTGGGTTGGCAGTATATGCTGTGCCCGACACCGTGAGGGGAGGACAAGATGCCCGGCATGCTCGACGGCAAATCCGCCCTGGTGACCGGCGGGGGCGGCGGTATCGGCCGCGCGACGGCGCTGGCGATGGCGCGCGAGGGGGCGCGCGTCGCGGTCGCCGATTTCATGGCCGAGGGGGCGGCGGAAACCGTGGGCCTGGTCAATGCCGCCGGCGGCCAGGCCATTACGCTGACCGGTGACGTGACCAATGCGCAGGACGTCAAGGCCATGCTCGACGACACGCTGGTAGCGTTCGGCCGGCTCGACTGCGCGTTCAACAATGCCGGCATCGCGCCCTATCAGGTCGATGCCAGCGGCAAGAAGACCGCCGAGTGGAGCGAGGCCGCGTTCGACCGCATGATCGCGGTCAACCTGAAAGGTGTGTGGCTGTGCATGCGGGCGGAAATCCGCCAGATGCAGACGCAAAAGCGGATGGGCCGGCCCGGCGGGGCGATCGTCAACACCGGATCGATCGCCGGGCTGATCGGGCTGGTGACGTCGTCGGCCTATGTCGCGGCAAAGCACGGCGTCCTCGGCCTCACCAAGACCGCGGCGCTGGAATATGCCGATGACGGCATCCGGGTGAACGCGGTCTGTCCCGGTTTTGTCAAGACGCGGATGACCGAGGACGCCATGCGCCGGCGCGGCGAGCGGATCATGGCGCAAACGCCGATGGGCCGCATGGGCGAACCCGAAGAGATCGCCGAGATGGTGGTGTGGCTGTGCTCCGACCGCGCCAGCTATGTGACCGGCGCCTGCTACAATGTCGATGGCGGCTGGATGGCGGTGTGAATTGGCTTGTCTTTGCCAGCGACGTTCCGAACGGCGGATCGCGCCGATCGGCGGTGAGGGATGACGTCCGACCCCGTACGACACGATTTCCTGACGCTTGGCGAGACGCTGATCCGGCTGTCGCCGCCCGGCCTGCAGCGGCTCGACCAGGCGCGGCTGTTCGAGATCGGCGTCGGCGGCAGCGAGCTCAACGTCGCCTGCCTGCTGGCGCGTCTCGGTCGGCGGACGGCGTGGGTGTCGCGGCTGCCGCTCGGTCCGCTCGGCCGCATCATCGACGGCGAGGGGCGCCGCCATGGCGTCGACATGACCCGGGTGAAATGGGTGCCCATGGACCAAGGGGCACGCCAGGGGCTGATGTTTTTCGAGGCCGGGCCGGCACCGCGCAACGCGCGGGTGATCTACGACCGCAAGGACTCTGCCGCCGCCGGCATGACCATCGACGACGCGGACTGGCCGGCGCTGGTCGCGTCGAGCGCGCGGGTCCATCTGTCCGGCATCACCCCGGCTTTGAGCGAAAGCTGCAAGGCGCTGGTCGTCAAGGTGGCGGCGCTGGCCGGGCGGGCCGGGAAGCCGCTGTCCTACGACCTCAATTACCGGGCGACGTTGACGACGCCGGATGAAGCCGCCGCCGTCCTGGCGGGAGTCGCGCCGCATCTCGAGCTGCTTGTGCTCGCCGAGCGCGACGCGCAGCACGTGCTCGGGTTTGCGGAGGCGGGCGAGGCCCTGGCCGAAGCGGTGGCGGCGCGCTACGGCGTACCGCTGGTGGCGCTCACCCGCTCGCCGGACGCCGGCACCGGCGACCTGTTTCTGGCCCGCGGGCGGCTTTACGAGGCGCCGCGCTACCCGGTCGAGGTCGTCGACCGGATCGGCGCCGGGGATTCATTCGTCGCCGGGCTGATCCATGGGCTCCTGGGTACCGCCGCCGGCGGCGACCTTGAGCGGGCGGTCCGCTTCGCCGCTTACGCCGCGGCCATTGGGCTGGCGACGCCAGGCGACATCAACTATTTCGGCGCCGAGGACTTTGCCGCGTTCGCGGCGGATGCGACGGGACGGCTGGTGCGCTAGCGGCGACGCCCGACCCGGCATCTTCCGGTACCACAGCGCCGCGCTTTCGGCCGGCGCGAGGGCGAGCGCCTCGGCGACGAGCTGCTGCAATTCGGCGACGCGAACCGGCTTTTGCAATGTCGCGTCGGCGCCGAGCGCGAGGGCGGCTTTCAGATAGAACCCCTGGTCGCCGCCGTCGCTTCCCGACATGGCGATGATGCGGATGCCCGGTTCGAGCTCACGCAGCGCCCGCATGGTTTCGATGCCTTCCATGCGCGGCATGACGATATCGGTGATGACCAGGTCGAAATGCTGCGGGTGGAACTTGTCGAGCGCGTCGCGCCCGTCCCGGGCGAGCGTCGTGAGATGACTGGCGCGCTGGAGGACACAAGCAATCGCGGTACGAACGCACTCTTCATCATCGACCACCAGAATGCGAGCCATGGCAACTCGCTTTCAAAACTACAACTTTAGCGGTATTTATCTAAATTCTTCACCTCTGCTAAATGCAAGACTTTAAGTAGAATTTTATCAAAAAAGTTACAAGGAACTTACAAGGAGCAGCGCGCGTATTCACTTGACTGGCCCAAGCGAAGCTCAACCGGCATGGTCGAGCGCGTAGCCGACCGACCGCACCGTCCGCACCAGGTCGCGGCAGCCGTCGATATTGAGGGCCTTGCGCAGGCGGCGGATGTGCACGTCGACCGTGCGCATCTCGACCTCCGCATGCGGCCCCCAGACCCGGTCGAGCAGGTGCTCGCGGGAAAAGACCCGGCCGGGATACAGCAGAAAATGGTGCAGCAGGCGGAATTCGGTCGGGCCCAGATGCACCGGCCGGCCGGCCCGCGACACGCGATGCGCCGCGAGGTCCATCGCCACATCGGCATATTGCAGCGTGTCGTCCGCAGCGCTGGGCTGGGCGCGGCGGATGACGGCGCGCAGCCGTGCGACCAGTTCGCTGGGGCTGAACGGCTTGACGATATAGTCGTCGGCGCCGCTGTCGAGCCCACGCACCCGGTCGGCCTCCTCGGCGCGCGCTGTGAGCAGGATGATCGGCAGCGCCCGGCTGGCCGGCGAGCGGCGGATTTGCCGGCACACTTCGAGCCCGGAAACCAGCGGCAGCATCCAGTCGAGCAGCACCGCGTCCGGCTTGTTCTCGGCGATCTGCAACAGCGCTTCCTCGCCGTCGCCCGCCGAACACACCGCAAACCCTTCCTTTTCGAGATTGTACTTCAGCAGCGTGACGAGCGGCGCCTCGTCCTCGACGATCAGCACCAGCGGTTTCATCAATCGCCTCGTCTATCGCGCGCCGGCCCGGTCGGGGGCGACGACTTCGAGGCTCGACTTGTCACCCTTCGGCCGAACCTCGGTGAGCGGCTGGCCGTGCACGAGATAATACAGGTCCTCGGCGATGTTGGTGGCGTGGTCGCCGATCCGCTCGATGTTCTTGGCCATGAACAGCAGGTGGGTGCACGCGCCGATGTTGCGCGGGTCTTCCATCATATAGGTCAGGAACTCGCGGAACAGGCTCGAATACATCTCGTCGAGCTCTTCGTCGCGGCGCCACACTTCGAGCGCCTTGTCGGCGTCCTTCTCGACATAGGCATCGATCACGTCCTTCACCAGGGTGAGCGCCAGCGTGCCCATGCGCGGCAGCGCGTGCACCGGCTGGATCGGTGGGGTCTGCGCCAGTGCGATCGAGCGCTTGGCGACATTGGCGGCGTAGTCGCAGATGCGTTCGAGATCGCTGCCGATCTTCAGCGCGGCAAAAATCTCCCGCAGGTCGCGCGCCATCGGCTGGCGCAGCGCCAGCAGCCGGATCGCCAGATTGTCGAGCTCGCGTTCGAGGTCGTCGACCTTGGCATCGCCTTCGACGACCTGCGCCGCCAGTTCGCTGTCGCGCTTGGCGACCGCCTCGATCGCCGCGGCGAGCTGGCTCTCCGCGAGCCCGCCCATCTCGACGATCATCTTGTTGAGCCGGCCGAGCTCCTCGTCGTAGCTCTTGATGATGTGTTCAGCAGCCATTGCCGGGCCTCCTAGCCGAACCGGCCGGTGATGTAATCCTCGGTGCGTCTTACCGCCGGATGGGTGAAAATCTTCTCGGTCTCGTCGAATTCGACGAGCTCGCCGAGATACATGAAGGCGGTGTAGTCGGAGCTGCGCGCCGCCTGCTGCATGTTGTGCGTGACGATGGCGATGCAATAGTCGCTCTTTAACTCGGCGATCAGCTCTTCGATCCGCTGCGTCGAGATCGGGTCGAGCGCCGAGGCCGGCTCGTCGAGCAGCAGCACCTCCGGCCGCACCGCGATCGCCCGGGCGATGCACAAGCGCTGCTGCTGGCCGCCCGACAGGCCGAGCCCGCTCTGCCGCAGCTTGTCCTTGACCTCGTCCCACAGCGCGGCGCGGCGCAGCGCCGACTCGATGCGGTCGTCGAGCTCGGCTTTCGGCAGCCGCTCGTACAGCCTGATGCCGAAGGCGATGTTGTCGTGGATCGACATCGGGAACGGCGTCGGCTTCTGGAACACCATGCCGATCTTGGCGCGCACTAGGTTGAGGTCGAGCCCGGGCGACAGGATGTCCTGCCCGTCGACCAGCACCTCGCCGCTTGCGGTCTGGCCGGGATAGAGCTCGTAAATGCGGTTGAGGATGCGCAGCAGGGTCGATTTGCCGCAACCGGACGGGCCGATAAACGCCGTCACCCGCCGGTCATGCAGCGGCAGCGACACGTCCTTCAGCGCGTGGAATTTGCCGTAATAAAAGTTGACGTGGCGGATCTCCACCTTGACCGGCAGCGGCGCGGCCATCGTGCCGGGACCGTTCTGCGCCGCGCCGTCGGACGGGACTGTCGTCGATCTCGCCAGGGAAACATTCATTTCTGCAAGCCACTCCAGGAGGCGAAAAAGCGCGCCCCGATATTGAGCACGAGGATCGCGGCGGTGATCAGCAGCGCGCCCGCCCAGGCCAGCGCCTGCCAATCGGCGTAGGGGCTCATGGCGAACTGGAAGATCACCACCGGCAGATTGGCCATCGGCCTGTCGAGGTTGCTGCTCCAGAACTGGTTGTTCAGCGCGGTGAACAACAGCGGCGCGGTCTCGCCCGAGATGCGCGCCACCGCCAGCAGCACCCCGGTCAGCATGCCCTGTACCGCCGAGCGGTAGGTCACGGTGACGATGACCTTCCATTTCGGCGCGCCCAGCGCGGCGGCGGCTTCGCGCAGCGCGTTGGGCACCAGGTTCAGCATATCCTCGGTGGTGCGCACGATCACCGGGATCATGATGATCGCCAGCGCGACCGAACCGGCCCAGGCCGAGAAATGGCCCATCGGCACGACCAGGATTGCATAGACGAACAGCCCGATGATGATCGACGGCGCGGACAGCAGAATATCGTTGATAAAGCGGACGAACTCGCCGAGCTTGTTGTTGTGCGCGTATTCGGCGAGGAAGGTGCCGGCGAGGATGCCGGTGGGCGTGCCGATCAGCGTCGCGATCGCCGTCATCACCAGGCTGCCGAAGATGGCGTTCATCAGGCCGCCGGCGCTGCCGGGCGGCGGTGTCGCCTGGGTGAACAGCGTCGGGCTCAACGCGCCGACGCCGTTGGCCAGCAGCGTTCCCAAGACGAAGACGAGGAACAACAGGCCGAAACCGGTCGCCGCCAATGACAGGCCGACGACGACATAGTTTCCCAGGCGGCGGCGGGCATAGAGCTGCATCGCCTTACCCCGCATTCTTCTGCAGCCGCAGCAGCATCAGCTTGGCCGCCGCGAGCACGAAAAACGTGATGATGAAGAGGATGAACCCGAGGGCGATCAGCGACGCCTGGTACATGTCGCCGACGGCCTCGGTAAATTCGTTGGCCAGCGCGGCGGATATCGTCGTTCCCGGCTGCAGGATCGAGGCGTTGACGTGGTGCGAATTGCCGATGACGAAGGTCACCGCCATGGTCTCGCCGAGCGCCCGGCCCAGCCCCAGCAGCACGCCGCCGATCACGCCGACGCGGGCGTAGGGCAGCACCACCCGGGTCACCACCTCGGTCGTCGTCGCGCCGAGCCCGTAGGCGCTTTCCTTGAGCATCGGCGGCACGGTCTCGAACACGTCGCGCATCACCGAGGCGATAAACGGCAGCACCATGATCGCCAGGATGAAGCCCGCGGTGAGCACGCCGATGCCGAGCGGCGGGCCGGCGAACAGAATGCCGAACCCGGGGATCTCGCCGAGCGTATCGATCAGCGCCGGCTCGATGTATTCCTGGATCGCCGGGGCGAGGACGAAGAGGCCCCAAATGCCGTAGATGATGCTGGGGATCGCCGCCAGCAGCTCGATCATCGTGCCGAGCGGCCGCTTGAGCCATTTCGGGCACAGCTCGGTGATGAACAGGGCGACGCCAAACGCCACCGGAATGCCGATCAGCATCGCGATCAGCGAGGTAACGATGGTGCCGTAGATCGGCGCCAGCGCCCCGAAATTCTCGGTAACCGGGTTCCAGGCGCCGTTGACGATAAAGCCGAGGCCGAATTTCCGCAGCGCCGGCCAGGCGCCGTAGATCAGCGAGACGATGACGCCGCCAAGGATCATCAGCACCAGCGTCGCGAAGAATATCGTCAGGCCGTGAAAAGCCGCGTCGCCCGCCCCGCCGGAAGCGCGCCGTCGCGTTGCCCTCTCGCGCACCGCGACCATCTCCGCCTCAGCCGCCACGTCTACTCTCCGGTTCGATAAAGAGAATGTCGCGGGGGATCGGCGCGATCCCCCGCTCGTTACACAACGTGGACTTGCTTATGACCCGTGTCCGGTCCACACCGGCTTGCCGTCGGAGCCGACGATCGTCTTCCAGCTCGCTTCCACCTGGCTGATGACCGCGGCCGGCATCGGGACGTAGTCGAGTTCTTCGGCCATCTTCCCGCCGTTGTGATACGACCAGTCGAAGAAGGCGAGGACCTCGCGCGCGGTGTCCGGCTTCTCCTGCTGGTGATGCATCAGGATGAAGGTGGCGCCGGTGATCGGCCAGCTATCCTTGCCAGGCTGATTGGTCAGCAGCAGGTAGAACCCGGGCGCCTTCGACCAGTCGGCGTTGGCGGCCGCGGCCTGGAAGGTGTTCGAGTTCGGCGCGACAAAATTGCCGTCATGGTTCTTCAGCAGTGCATAGGTCATCTTGTTCTGCAGCGCGTAAGCGTATTCGACATAGCCGATCGCGCCGTCGGTGCGGCCGGCCAGCGCGGCGACGCCTTCATTGCCCTTGCCGCCGAGCCCGCCCGGGAATTCGACCGAGGTATTCTCGCCGATCTTCGACTTGAAATCGGCGTCGATGCTCGACAGGTAGTGGGTGAAGATGAAGTTGGTGCCCGACCCGTCCGAGCGATGCACGGTGGCGATCGCCTTGTCGGGGAGGTTCACCCCCGGATTGAGCGCCTTGATCGCCGGGTCGTTCCACTTGGTGATCGTGCCGAGATACATGCCGGCTAGCACCTTGCCGTCCAGCTTCAGCTCACCGGGCTTGATGCCGGCAAGATTGACCACCGGAACGACACCGCCCATCACCATCGGGAATTGCTGCAGGTTGTCGGCCTTGAGCTTGTCCGGGGTCAGCGGCATGTCGGACGCGCCGAAATCGACGGTCTTCGCCTCGATCTGCTTGATGCCGCCGCCGGAACCGATCGACTGGTAATTCATGCTGGTCCCGGTCTTGGCCTTATAGGCTTCGGCCCATTTGGCGTAGATCGGGTAGGGGAAGGTTGCGCCGGCGCCGGAAATCTCGGCGGCGTCGGCGGGTAGCGTCGCAATGCACAAGGCGGCTGCGATGGCGACTGGCAGCAAGCTGCGTCTAAGGAGCACGGGTCTCTCCGTTGGTGGCTTCACACAGCCGGGGGAATTCGGCCACCCGGGTTTTACGCAAGCCCCGCGTCGCTTCTATGTCAGTTGTGTTGCATATCCGTGACAAAGAGCGCGCGCTCGGCGCGCGCGGGCTGCAGGCAGATGGTAAAGGTCGACCCGACCCCGAGAGTGCTGGCGATCTCCAGGCGGCCGCGGTGGCGGTTGAGGATGTGCTTGACGATCGCCAGCCCAAGCCCGGTGCCGCCCAGTTCGCGCGAGCGCGCGGTATCGACGCGATAGAACCGCTCGGTCAATCGCGGCAGATGCTCGTTGGGGATGCCGTCGCCGCGATCGATGACGGCGATGCGCACGAGCGGATTTGTCGCAGGCGGTCGCGCCTCGCTGCTGCCGGTGATGGTGATCTCGGTCTGCGGCCGGCCATACTTGATCGCGTTGTCGATCAGGTTTTGCAGCACCTGGGCGAGTTCGTCCTCGTCGCCGACGACATCGGGCAGATCGTCCGGCAATTGCAGCGACAGGCGCATGCCGCGATCGCTCGCGCGCAATTCCAGCGCGTCGGCGACCTGCTCGATCAGCGGCGCGAGCGCGACGCGGCTGGTCGGCGCGACATGCTCGTTGAGCTCGATCCGCGACAGCGACAGCAGGTCGTCGACGAGCCGCGTCATGCGCCCGGCCTCGCCGCGCATGATGCCGAGAAAGCGCTCGCGCGCCGCGGCGTCGTCGCGCGCCGCGCC
>DASZOZ010000090.1:0-45684 GCA_035550515.1 Allostellaceae bacterium | reverse complement strand
CGTCATCGAGCGCACCAACTGCCGCATCAAGGACTTCCGTGCCATCGCCACGCGATACGACAAACTCGCCCGCAACTTCCTCGCCGGACTATCCCTCATCGCCGCGCTGATCTATTGGTGCGTTTGAGTCCACACCCTAGAACGGCCGGCTGACGGCGTGTTCCGGCGCCATCGCGCTTTGCCGCAGGTATTGCGCGAGGCAATGCATCATCGACTGGTGGACGTCCTCGACGATACCGTAATTCTCTCCGGCGACATGCAGGTTGACATCGGCGAGTTGGGCGCTGCGCCCGCCCGAGAACCCGGTCATCGCGATCGAGCCGACGCCGTTCCGCCGCGCCCAGTCGACCGCGCGCACGACGTTCTCCGAATTGCCCGACGAGCTGACGGTGATCAGCACGTCGCCCGGGTTCGCCATCGTGCGGAGCTGGTAGGCGAAGACTTCCTCATAGGCGATGTCGTTGGCGATCGCGGTGATCAGCTCGAGATGCGAGGCGAGGCTGACGATGCGCGGCCGCAGCGGGGTGTCGGTCTGGATGCCCTTGAGGAAGTCGCACAGCAGATGCCCGGAGATCGCTGCCGAGCCGCCGTTGCCGCAGGCGTAGATCAGGCGCCTGCCGCGGATCGCGTCGAGCAGCATCGCCGCCGCGCGGTCGAACGCGGCAAGGTCGATGCTGGCCCAGGCGCGCGCCATCGCCTCGCGATAGCCGGCGATATAGGCGCTGGCGGTGGGGTAGACTTTATCGGGAAAGCTCATCGAACGGACAGACGCCTCGGTTGACACCTCAGCGTCGGCTCTATCATGGTTGCGTCCCCATTTCAGCCCCTTTCCCGGACCCTCTCATGAGCCAAGCCGATCTCGCCCGGACCATCGACGCCGCCTGGGACGCGCGCGACAGCATCTCGACCGCGACCCAAGGTGAATACCGCGACGCGGTGGAAGCCGCGCTCGACGGCATGGATGCGGGCGAGCTGCGCGTCGCCGAGCCGGCGGGGGGCAAATGGCAGGTCCATCAATGGCTCAAGAAAGCGGTGCTGCTGTCGTTCCGCCTCAACGACATGGGCGAGATCGGCGGCGGCCCGGATGGCGCAAGATGGTGGGACAAGGTGCCGTCGAAATTTGCCGGCTGGGGGCCGAACCGCTTCCGTGACGCCGGCTTCCGCGCGGTGCCGGGGGCGATCGTGCGGCGCTCGGCCTATATCGCGCCCAATGTCGTGCTGATGCCGAGCTTTGTGAATGTCGGCGCCCATGTCGGCAGCGGCACGATGGTCGATACCTGGGCGACGGTCGGCTCCTGCGCGCAGATCGGCAAGAACTGCCACCTGTCGGGCGGCGTCGGCATCGGCGGCGTGCTGGAGCCGTTGCAGGCCGAGCCCGTCATCATCGAGGACGACTGCTTTATCGGCGCCCGCAGCGAGGTGGTCGAGGGGGTCATCGTCGAGAAGGGGGCGGTGCTGGCGATGGGCACCTTCATCAGCTCGACGACCAAGATCGTCAACCGCGACACCGGCGAGATCCATATGGGCCGGGTGCCGTCCTATTCGGTCGTGGTGCCCGGCGCGCTGCCCGGCAAGCCGTTGCCCAACGGCCAGCCCGGCCCGAGCCTCTATTGCGCGGTCATCGTCAAGCAGGTCGACGAGCAGACCCGCGCCAAGACCTCGATCAACGAGCTGCTGCGCGATTAGTGATGGCCATCCTGTCAGAAGTATTCACCTTGGCCGGGCTTGACCCGGCCATCCACGTCTTCCTGTTCCGATGTCTGCGGATGAAGACGTGGACCCCCGGGTCAAGCCCGGGGGAGGCGGAGGGGTGGCATGGGGGCGATTGACCCCGGTCTCCTCGCGGCGGAGCTGATCCGCCGGCCGAGCGTCACCCCGAAGGACGAGGGCGCGCTGGAGGTCGTCGCGCGGACGCTGGAAGGGCTCGGTTTCACCTGCCATCGGCTGACCTTCGAGGAGGCGGGCACCGACCCGATCGTCAATCTCTATGCCCGCAGAGGCAGCGGCAGCCCCAATCTGTGCTTTGCCGGCCATACCGATGTGGTGCCGGCGGGCGCGGCGGATTCCTGGTCGTTCGAGCCGTTTTCCGCGATCTTGCAGGACGGTGTGCTGTGCGGCCGCGGGGCGGTCGACATGAAGGGCGCGATCGCCGCCTTTATCGCCGCCGCCGAGCAGTTCGTCGCCCGGCGCGGGAGCCGGTTCGCCGGGTCGATCAGCCTGCTGATCACCGGCGACGAGGAAGGGATCGCGATCAACGGCACCCGGAAGGTGCTGGAATGGCTCAAGGCGCGCGGCGAGGTGATCGACGCCTGCGTCGTCGGCGAACCGACCTCGGCGACGCAGCTCGGCGACATGATCAAGATCGGGCGGCGCGGCAGCATGACGGGCCGTCTCTCGGTCGGGGGCGTGCAGGGCCATGTCGCCTATCCGCACCTCGCCGACAACGCGGCGCACCGGCTGGTCGCCCTGCTTGCCGCGCTCACCGCGCGGCCGCTCGACGACGGCACCGAGCATTTCCAGAAATCCGGGCTGCAGGTCACCACGATCGATATCGGCAATCCGGCGACGAATGTGATCCCCGGCGCGGCGAAGGCGGTTTTCAACATCCGCTTCAATGATGTGTGGACCAGCGACAAGCTCAAGGGCTGGGTCAAGGCGGCGCTCGACAGCGTCGACACGAACTACCGGCTCACCTGGGAGGTGAGCGGCGAAAGCTTCCTGGTGCCGCCCGGCAAGGTCAGCGATTGCCTTACCGGCGCGATCTACGAGGTGACCGGGCTCACGCCGGAGCTCAGCACGACCGGCGGCACCTCCGATGCGCGTTTTATCCAGGCCTATTGCCCGGTGGCCGAGTTCGGTCTCGTCGGGCAAACCATGCACAAGGTCGACGAGCGCGTCGACCTTGGCGACATTACGCGGCTGGTGGCGATCTACGGCGGCTTTCTCGACCGTTTCTTCGGCAACGCCTAGGTCGCCGATGGCAACCGCTTCCTGGGCGGCGGAGGCGTGGCTGGCGCTCACCGGCGCGTTGCGGCTGGCGCGCGGCGATGCCGGCGGGCTCGACTATTTCGATGCCGGCGAGACCGGGTTCTGGCACTCGTTTCGTGCCGCGGCGCTCTGTTACCCGCTTTATCTGATCCTGCTGGCGTTCCCGATCGAGCTTGGCACGCCGGAGGAAATCGACCCGGTGCGGCAGTTCCTGGTCGAAACCATCCATTACGTGATCTCGTGGACGGCGTTTCCGTTGCTGATGCTGCCGCTGGTCGACCGGCTACAGCGCAGTGACCGCTATTTCGGCTTCATGGTCGCCTATAACTGGTGCCAGGTGCCGCAGACCGCGGTCTTTGCCTTCGTGGCGCTGATCGGCGCCGCCGGGCTGCTGTCGGCCGAGGGCATGCTGATCGCCGACCTGATCGTCGGCGTCGCGGCGCTGGTCTACGAATGGTACGTGGCGCGGGTCGCGCTCGCGGTCAGCCGGCCGCGCGCCGTGCTCGTGGTCCTCGCCGATATCGCGCTGGCGACCGTGCTCACCCACGTCAGCGCCGCGCTTTATTGAAGGCTCACGAGCTGTACCGCACCTCGACTAGGTACAGCCCCTCGGGCGGGGCGGTGGGGCCGCCGGCGCGGCGGTCGCGCGCTTCGAGCGCGGCCGCGACGTCGTCGGGGCGCCACCGGCCGAGCCCGACCAGCTTCAGCGTCCCCGCCATGTTGCGCACCTGGTGATGCAGGAACGAACGCGCCCGCGCTTCGATGTGGAGTTCCTCGCCGACGCGCGACACATCGAGCGCATCGAGCGTCTTGACCGGCGATTTGGCCTGGCACAGCGAGTCGCGGAAAGTGGTGAAATCGTGCCGCCCGACGAGGTGGCCTGCCGCCTGCCGCATCGCCGCGAGGTCGAGCGGCGGCATGACGTGCCACACCCGCGTCCGGTCGAGCATCGGCGGCGGCCGGCGGTTGAGGATGCGATAGCGATAGACGCGGCCGATCGCCGAGCGGCGGGCGTCGAAATCGGGCGCGACCGCCTCGACCAGCAGTACGCTGACCGGCGCCGGCCGCAGGTGATGGTTGAGCGCGCCGCGGATCGTGTCGGGTTCATGCTCGCGCGACAGGTCGACATGGGCGCACTGCGCCAGCGCGTGGACCCCGGCATCGGTGCGCCCGGCGCCATGCACCCGCAGCGTCTCGCCGCAGAACTTCACGAACGCGTCTTCCAGTGCGCCCTGCACCGACAGCCCGGCCGGCTGGCGCTGCCAGCCGACGAGGCCGGTGCCGTCATATTCGAGCGTCAGCTTGTAGCGGGGCATGGCAATACGGTTCCCGGCGGCAGCGCGAAGCCGCGCAACAGCGCCGCGGTATCCATCGCGCCACGACCCGCGCGCTGAACCCGCCGCGGCCGCAGCGCGCCTTCGCCGCAAGCGATCGACAGCCGGTCGTCGAGCACCGTGCCAGGCGCGCCGGTTGCCGCGCTCGCCTCGGCGGAAAGCACGCGAATGCGCTCGTCCCCGACCAGCAGATAGGCCCCCGGCCAGGGATCGAAGGCGCGCACCTGTCGTTCGAGGCGCGTCGCCGGCAGGCGCCAGTCGAGCCGCGCCTCGTCGCGGCTCAGCTTTTTGGCATAGGTCACGCCCGTCTCGGGTTGCGGGTGCGCGGGCAACTGGCCGGCGGCGAGCCGGTCCAGCGCGGTTACGAGAAGGGCGCCGCCCAGCGCGGCGAGCCGCTCGGTCAACGCGCCGCCGGTGGTGGTCGGGGTGATCGGCTCGGCGCGTTGCAGCAGGACCGCGCCGGTGTCGAGCCCCGCATCCATCCGCATGATGGTGACGCCGGTCTCGTGGTCGCCTTCGAGGATCGCGCGCTGGACCGGTGCCGCGCCGCGCCAGCGCGGCAGCAGCGAGGCGTGGACGTTGAGGCAGCCCAGGCGCGGCGCCGCGAGGACCGGCCGCGGCAGGATCAACCCGTACGCCGCCACGATCGCCGCATCGACCCCGAGCGCGGCGAACGCGGCCTGGGTTTGCGCGTCGCGCAGGCTGGTCGGGCAGCGCACCGGGACGCCGTGCTCCTCGGCAAGCCGCTGCACCGGCGAGGGCTGGAGGCGATGGCCGCGCCCCGCCGGCCGCGGCGGCTGCGAATACGCTGCCTTGATGCGGTGGCCGGCGGCGAGCAGCGCGTCGAGGATCGTCGCCGCAAAATCCGGCGTGCCCATAAAGGCGAGGCTGAGGGGTTGGATCATGCGTCACACCCCCACCCCGGCCCTCCCCCGCTCGCGGGGGAGGGAGAGAGCGGATACCGGCGCGTTCCTTCCCCCGCAAGCGGGGGAAGGGTGGGATGGGGGTTCCGCGGCAATGCCGATCAAGCCGGGGCGAGGGCGCGGCTGCGTTTGGTCTTGGCCAGCTTGCGCAGGATCATCCCGCGCTTCAGCGCCGAGAGATGGTCGACGAACAGCACGCCGTCGAGATGGTCGATCTCGTGCTGCAGGCAGGTCGCCAGCAGCCCCTCGGCGTCGATCTCGCGGATTTCGTTCTCGTGGTCGAGATAGCGCAGGCGTATCTTCGCGGCGCGGCTGACATCGGCGTAATGCTCGGGCACCGACAGGCAGCCCTCTTGCGCCACCGTCGTCTCTTCCGAGCGCCACAGGATCTCGGGGTTGGCGATACGCATCGGGTTGGGCTTCTCACCCTCGCGCGCGACATCGATGACGATCACCCGCTGCGATGCGCCGACCTGCGGCGCCGCCAGCCCGATGCCGATCGAGCCGTACATCGTGTCGAGCATGTCGTCCATCAGCCGGCGCAGCTTGGCGTCGACCTTGACGACCGGTTTGGCGGCGAGCTTGAGGCGCGGGTCGGGCGCGGTGATGATCGGAAGAACGGCCATGGGAGGCTTTAGGTAAGCGGCGCCTCGGCAGGCGTCAATATTGGCGGCGCCGCACCCCCTGATCCTCCCCCGCCGGCGGGGGAGGCTACAGCTTGTCCCGGAGCCGGGCGAGGTCGTCGAGGCCCTCGGGGCGCACCATGCACAGCACGTCGTCAAAGCCGACCGCACGGATGCGCTTCAGCCGGTCGAGCGCTTCCTCGGCGCTGGTGATCTGCATCGTCGCGCGGCCGGCCAGCGGCATCTCGGCGATATTGCCTTGCAGCTCGACGATGACGTTCGACAGCACCGCGCGCTTGCCGCCGGCGTCGCGATAGAATTGCACGCCGGCTTCGAGCTCCTCGGGCTGGCTGTAGAGGCCGGAGGCGATCCACCCGGCGCAGCGCTCCGCGGCGTAGACGATCCACCGCTTGTTACGCCAGGCGCCGAGCATCAGGTTCGGCCCGCCTTCGCAGCCCGGCCACGGGGTCAGCCGGCCGCCCGCCAGCGGCTTGCCGTCCCAGGCGTCGCGCATGGTTTCGAGCGAGCTCATCAGCGTCTTGAAGCGGGCGTCGTAATCCTCGCCGACGAGGTCGAAATCGGCCTTGGTCGAGCCGCAGCCGAGGCCGAGCATCAAGCGCTCGCCAAGCAGCGCATGCACGCCTTCGAGACGGTGCGCCAGTTCGACCGGATGGCGCACCGGCACCTGCAGCACGCAGGTGCCGATCTCGACCTTGCCGGTGACCGCGGCGGCGACGCTCATCAGCACGACCGGGTCGATGGTGGGCCGGCCGCGGCCGAACGAATCGGTCATCCATAAGCCGTGAAATCCATGCGCCTCGACCGCCCGCGCAAAGCCGGCGAAGCGGTCGAGCGTCTTCCCGGCGATCGCGGGCTCGCCGCGTATGACGTTGACGACATGCACTCTCATCTGTGTGGTCTCCTCAACCTTCCCCCGGCCTCCGCCGGGGTGGCAGAATTGGCTATTCCGGCTGGCTCAAAAAGCGCTCGGCGAGGCGGGTGAAGAAGCTCACGCCGTAGGGCAGGGCGGTGTCGTTGAAGTCGTAGCGGGCGTTGTGCAGAAAGCAGCCGCCTTCGCCCGAGCCGTTGCCGAGCCACATCATCGCCCCCGGCACCGCCTGTAGCATGTAGGAGAAATCCTCGCCGCCGAGCGTCGGCGAGACGTTGCGGCTGACCTTGTCCTCGCCGAACATCTCGGCGACGACGTCGCAGGCGAATTCGGCTTCGGCGGCGTGGTTGACCGTCGGCGGGTAGCCGCGGCGGTAGTCGAGCGTGGCGGCGGCGCCGCAGGCGGCGGCCGTGCCCTCGGCGATCTCGCGGATGCGGCGCTCGACGAGGTCCTGGGTCTGCGCCCGGAAGGTGCGGACCGTACCGCCGATCTCAACCTCGTCGGGGATCACGTTATAGGCTGTGCCGCCGCGCATAAAGCCGATGGTGACGACGGCGGAGTCGACGGGGTCGATGTTGCGCGCGACGATCGATTGCAGCGCGGTGACGATCTGCGCGGCGGCGACGAATGGATCGACGCCGCCTTGCGGATAGGCGGCGTGGACGCCCCGGCCGCGCACCTTGATGTCGAAGCGGTCCGTGGCGGCGAGCAGCGGCCCGGCGCGGGTGGCGAAATGGCCGATCGGGATGCCCGGCTTGTTGTGCATCGCGAAGACGGCGTCGCACGGAAACTTCTCGAACAGGCCCTGCTCGACCATCACCCGGCCGCCGCCATGGCCTTCCTCGCCCGGCTGGAAGATGAAATGCACGGTGCCGTCGAAATTGCGCGTCCTGGCGAGGTATTTGGCGGCGCCGAGCAGCATCGCCGTGTGCCCGTCATGGCCGCAGGCATGCATCTTGCCGGCCTGGGTCGAGCGGTGCGGGAACTCGTTGAGCTCCTGCATCGGCAGGCAGTCCATGTCGGCGCGCAGCCCGATCGCGCGCAGCGAGTTGCCGCGCCGGATGGTGCCGATCACGCCCGTCGTCGCCAGCCCCCGATGCACCTCGCAGCCATATTCCGTGAGCCTCGCCGCGACCATGTCGGCGGTGCGTTCCTCCTCGAAGCCGAGCTCGGGGTGGGCGTGGATGTCGCGACGAATCCGGGTCAGTTCGTCGAGGCTTTCCAGCACCTCGGGGATGATCGGCATGACGGCTCCGGCAGGTCAGCGCTTGCAACGCACCATAGCGCCTTCCGGGAAGGGCGTCATGTGCGGGATCGCGCCGGGAATCAGCCGCGCTGGGCTCAGCCGCGCCGCTTGGTCAGCCGCAGACGGTTTTCGCCGCCGGCGCGCTGGTAATCGACCGTGTCCATCATCCGGCGGATCAGGTGGATGCCGAGCCCGCCCGGGTCGCGCTGGTCGAGCGGCGCGGCGCGGTCGGGTTCCGGCGCGGCGGACGGATCGAAGGGATGACCGTTGTCGATCACCTCCGCCGTTACCCGGTCCGCCGCGATCGCCAGCGTCACGACGAGTCGATGCGGCGGCGCCGTATCGGCAAAAGCGTGCTGGATCACGTTGGCGACGGCTTCTTCGAGCGCCAGGCTCAGCTTGAAGACGGCGTCGCCGGCGATCCCCGCTTCGCCGCAACAGGTCTCGACCCAGTCCAGGAGACGCGGGATTTCGGCGATGTCGGGCGCGACATCGAGGCGGTGGGACGGCATGCCGCCTCCTACCGCGCCGCCGCGGTGAAGCCAAGTCCGATCGGCGCGGCGCCCGCTCATGTCGAGCCATACGTGTCGGCGGTGACAAGGTTCCCGTTGTCTGCGCTGTTGCTTGCCCACGCCGCGGTGGGCAAACTGCGGCGCCACGACGGCGACTCACGCCAATCGATCCGATGAAGCCGCAGCCCGCGACCCCGAATCCGTTTACCAATTACCCCGAGGCGCTGGTCGATCCGGAGCTGTTTCGCGCCGAGCAGGACAAGCTCGCCCGCGTCTGGACCTTTCTCGGCTTTACCCATCACGTCGCCAAGGACGGCGACTGGTTCCGCGCGGCGATCGCGACGCGCTCGGTGTTCGTGCAGCGCTTCGGGGCGGAGCTGCGCGCCTTCGAGAACCGCTGCGCGCACCGTTCCTTTCCGCTGCGCAACGCCGATCGCGGCAACGGCCCGGTGGTCTGCGGCTTTCATCACTGGCGCTACGACAAGGAGGGACGGGCGGTCGGCATCCCGCAATGCCAGCCGCTGTTCGGCGTTGCCCCGGCGGAGCTGGGCGCGCGGCTGATGCCGGTGGAGATCGCGACATGCGGCTCGCTGATCTTCGGCCGCTTCCGCGGGTCGGGCGACAACCAGACGCTGGAGCAGTTTCTCGGCGAGAGCTTCGACGTCCTGAAGGCGGTTTCGAATGCCCGCACGGCGCCGCGGCTCGTCAAACGCGTGGTCGAGGCCAATTGGCGGCTGTGTTTCCACGCCAATGTCGAGGATTACCATCCGCCGGTGATCCACCCCGAGACCTTCGGCCGGCACGGTTATCCCAACCCCGACAAGGTCGGCTATTTCCGCTTCGGCTGGCACAGCGCCTTTTTCGACGATGCCGCGCCCGATGCGCTGAAGACGATGGCGGCCGAGTGCCGCGCCGAGACGTGGCGGTCCGCCAATTACCGGGTGTTCCACATCTTCCCCGACCTGACCATCTCGCATCTGCGGGCGCATTGGGAGACCTGGTTCATTGTCTTCGTGCAGTACCGGCCGCTGTCGCCGGGCCGCTCGATGATGCATGCCTGGTTCTACCCGGCGCCGTTCGCGACGGCTGAGCCGGCCGCCTGGTACGACTTGGCGACCCGCCCGTTTACCGACCTGTTCCGCAAGATCGCGATGCCCTATGTGGTCGGCATGGTGCTGGGGCAGGACAACGTGATCTGCGAAGGCCAGCAATCGATTGCCCGGCAGCTCAGCCCGGCGCCGCTGCTCGGCGCGCTCGAGGAGCGGCTGGCGTGGTACGAGGAGGCCTATACCGAGTGCATGCAGGCGCGTTGACGGTGCTATTGCTTGCCCGCCGCAGCGTGGGCAAACTGCGCGACCCCGCCCGGCGACGGCCCGGCGGCGATGAAGGGTTGGGTTGATGGAAATTTCGCAAGAACGGGACGGTGACGTCGTCATCGTCCGGTTGTCCGGCCGGCTCGACAGCAGCGCCGCCCCCGCGGCCGAGGAGCGGCTGTCGGCCGCGCTCACCGGCGACCCGCCGCGCGTCGCGATCGACATGAGCGACCTCGCCTATATCAGCAGCGCCGGGCTGCGCGTGCTGCTCGTGCTGGCGAAGAAGGTCCAGCAGCAGAAAGGCAAGGTGGCGCTGGGCGGGCTCGCCGCCAATGTGCGCGAGGTGTTCACCGTCAGCGGCTTCGACACGATCTTCCCGATCGAGGCGGATGCGGCCGCGGCCGCGGCCGCGGTGCGGTGAGGGCGCGATGCTGAGCTTCCCCGAAGAGATCGTGCTGCTGCTGCTCGACGAGACCAAGGGCGAGTTCGTGCCCTTGCCGGAATCGGTGTTCGCGATCGTCATGAGCGGTGCGGCGCTGATGGACCTGGCGCTGCACAACCGCATCGACACCGATCTCGAAAAGCTGATGGTGGTCGACCGCACGCCGCTCGGCGACGATATCCTCGACGATGTGCTGTCGGGCCTCGCCGGCCTCTGCGACAAGCGCACCGACCTCGAGATCGGCGAGGCGCTCTACGAGGCCGCGCTCGATGCCGAGGAATACCGCGCGCGGGCGCTGAAGCGGCTCATCGCGCACGGCATCCTGCGCGAGGAGAACGGCCGGCATCTGTGGATCTTCCGCACCCGGCGCTACCCCGTCATCGACAATGTCGAGCAGCAGGAGGTGCGCACCCGGCTGCGCCGCATCCTGCTGAGCGACGAAATCCCCGACCCGCGCGACGTGGTGCTGATCTGCCTCGTCGACGCCTGCGCGCTGTCGGGGTTTGTGCTGAGCGGGCAGGAGCTCGAAGCGGCGACGCCGCGCATCGAGCAGCTGCGCAAGATGGACCTGATCGGCCAGGCCGTCACCCGCGCCGCCTCGGAGACCGAGGCGATCATCAAGTTCGCCGCGACCACGATGTGACGCCGCGCCCATGGGGCGCCCAGTTTGCGTCGCGCGCATATCGCGCCGGCATAATAAGGTTGGCTTACGACCTTGCGTTTCGCCCGAGGCTGCGCCAGCATGACGCAGCCCTTCGAGGCGAGCCCGCAGCATGGGCCGCGCGGGCAGTTGTCAGATGGAGGAGAACGGCAGATGGCGCGCGCGTACAAGCGGATCGATTCCGACGGTCACATTCTCGAGCCGGTGTCGCTGTGGAGCGACTATATGGACCCCAAGTTCCGCGAGCGGGCGCCGAAAATCATCATCGACAATGACGGCAAGGAAAAGCTGTTCCTGGAAAACCAGGTGCTCGGCTCGAAACAGGGCATGGGCGGGATCGGCGGGGTCGGTGCCCGGCAGGGCGAGATCAAGGCCGAGACGATGAAATACGAGGACGGGCGGCCCGGCGGCTTCGACCCGCACAAGCGCATCCCGGATATGGACCTCGACGGCATCGACGCCGCCTTCCTCTATCCCAGCATGGGGTTGTTCTCCGGCGCCGTGCATGACCCGGCGCTCGCCGGCGCGCTGTGCCGGGCCTACAACCGCTGGCTGGCGGATTACTGCAAGCCGTATCCCGACCGGCTGTTCGGCGTCGCCATGCTGCCGATGCAGGATGTCGACACCGCGATCGAAGAGATGAAGTTCGCCCGCAAGGAATTGGACATGCGCGGCGGCTTCATGCGGCCGAACCCGTATAACGACCGGCTGATCCACGACCCGGCCTATGAGCCGTTCTGGACCGCTTGCGCGGAGCACGATTTCGTCATCGGCTTCCACGAAGGCGGGTCGAGCGGCATGCCGACGGTCGGCATCGACCGCTTCGAGGGCCGCGCAGCGCAGCACATCATCAGCCACACGATGGAGATGATGCTGGCCTGTCTCAGCATGATCTGGGGCGGCGTCTGCGAACGCCATCCGAAGCTGCGCGTCGGGTTCCTGGAGTCGGGCGGCGGCTGGATCGCCCCGTGGCTCGACCGGATGGACCGGCATTTCGACGACCAGGGCTTCAACGACAGCGGGCTCAAGACGCGGCCGAGCGAGATCTTCAAGCGGCAGTGCTGGATTTCGTTCGAACCGGTCGAGGGCAGCCTCGCGCATCTGGCGGATTATGTCGGGGCCGACAAGATCCTGTGGGCGACCGACTACCCGCATCGCGACGGCTTCTTCCCCGGCGCCCCCGACATGATCGAGAAGCAGCTCGACGCCGCCGGCGTCTCCGCGGCCACCAAGCACGGCGTCATGGCCGGCGGTGCGATGGCCTTCTACGGGCTGCAATAACCCTCATCCGTCTCGCGTCGGCGGAGCCGCCGCGATCCACCCTCTCCCGCATTGCGGGAGAGGGAACGGTGAGGGTACAGGGAGGAAGGTCGATGCCGCGCACGTATGATGTCGTCGATGCCGATGGGCATATTCTCGAACCGCTCGATCTATGGGACCGCTACATCGATCCCGGCTTTCGCGATCGTGCGCCCAGGCTGATCACCGACCAGGACGGCAAGCAGCGCCTGCTGATCGAGGACCGGGTGATCGGCAGCTCGAAGGGTCTCGGTGTCGCCGGGGCGATCGGCGCGCGCGACGGGGTCGTGTGCGACGATGCGATGGAATACAGCGAGGGGCGCCCGGGCGGGTTCGACCCGCACAAGCGCATCCCCGATATGGACGCCGACGGGATCGACGCCGCGTTCCTCTATCCGACGCTTGGCCTGTCCAGCGGCGCGGTGAACGAGCCGCACCTCGCGGCGGCCTGCTGCCGGGCCTACAACCGCTGGCTGGCCGATTACTGTAGCGCCTATCCCGACCGGCTGTTCGGGGTCGCGATGCTGCCGCTGCAATCGATCGACCTGGCGATCGAGGAGATGGATTTCGCGCGCAACCGGCTCGGTTTCCGCTCCGGCTTTCTGCGGCCGAACCCGTACAACAACATCCTGATCCACGACCCGGTCTACGACCGCTTCTGGAGCGCCGCCGAGGACCTCGACTTCGCGATCGGCTTCCATGAAGGGGCGAGCGCCGGCATGCCGCAGGTCGGTGTCGACCGCTTCAAGACGCGCGGCGCGCAGCACATCATCACCCACACGATGGAGATGATGCTGGCCGCGCTCAGCATGATCTGGGGCGGGGTTTGCGAGCGTCACCCGAAGCTGCGGGTCGGCTTTCTGGAGAGCGGCGGCGGCTGGATCGCCGCCTGGCTCGACCGCATGGACCGGCATTTCGACGACCAGGGCTTCAACGACAGCGGCCTCAAGACGCGGCCGAGCGAGATCTTCAAGCGGCAGTGCTGGATTTCGTTCGAGCCGGTCGAGGGCAGCCTCGCCCATCTCGCCGAATATGTCGGGCCGAACAAGATCATGTGGGCGACCGACTACCCGCATCCCGACGGGTTCTTCCCCGGCGCCCCCAAGATGGTGCAGGACAAGATCAAGGGGCTGTCGCCCGAGGCGAGACGCCAGGTCATGGCGGGCGGGGCGATGGGCTTTTACGGCTTGAACTGACGAGAGCGAACGCGTTCGCTCTCGTCAGTTCCCGGGCTTGCCCCGGGGATCTGCCGCTTAATGAGATGCCCGGATCAAGTCCGGGCATGACGAGGAGGAAAAGCAATGGCGCGCACCTACAACGTCATCGACGCCGACGGGCACATCCTCGAACCGCTGAATTTGTGGACCGATTACATCGAGCCGCAATACCGCGACCGGGCGCCGCGGCTGGTCACCAACAATCACGGCCGGCAGCAATTGCAGGTGGATTCCGCGCTGCTCGGCAGCGCAGAGCGCGGGCTTGGCGCGATCGGCGCGATCGGCGCGCGCGACGGGCACGTCATCGCCGACGGCTTTGAGTATTCGCAGGGCCGTGCCGGCGGGTTCGACCCGCACAAGCGCATCCCCGACATGGATGCGGACGGGATCGACGCGGCGTTTCTCTATCCCAGCATCGGGCTGTTTGTCGGCGGCATCCAGGACCCCGGCCTCGCCGGCGCGACCTGCCGGGCGTACAACCGCTGGCTCGCCGATTACTGCAAGCCATATCCCGACCGCCTGTTCGGCGTCGCCATGCTGCCGATGCAGGATGTCGACCAGGCGATCAAGGAAATGACCTTCGCGCGCCGGGAGCTCGGCTTCCGCGCCGGCTTCCTGCGGCCGAACCCCTACAACAACCGGCTGATCCACGACCCGGTCTACGATCCGTTCTGGAGCGCCTGCGAGGATCTCGATTTCGCCATCGGCTTCCACGAGGGTGCGTCGCCCGGCATGCCCCAGGTCGCGGTCGACCGGTTCGAGGGCCGCGGCGCCAAGCACATCATCAGCCACACGATGGAGATGATGCTGGCGGCGCTCAGCATGATCTGGGGCGGGGTCTGCGAGCGGCACCCGAAGCTGCGGGTCGGGTTCCTGGAGAGCGGCGGCGGCTGGATCGCGCCGTGGCTCGACCGCATGGACCGGCATTTTGACGACCAGGGCTTCAACGACAGCGGGCTCAAGACCCGGCCCAGCGAGATCTTCAAGCGGCAGTGCTGGATCTCGTTCGAACCGGTCGAGGGCTGCCTGCACTTCCTCGCCGACTATGTCGGCGGGAACAAGATCATGTGGGCGACCGACTACCCGCACCCCGACGGGTTCTTCCCCGGCGCGCCGAAGATGGTCGAAAAGCAGCTCGAAGGCCTGTCGGCCGAGACCCGGCGCGGCGTGATGGCCGGCGGGGCGATGGGCTTCTACGGCCTGCACTGAGCTATTGTGATCGTAGGGCGGATGAGCAACGCGTCATCCGCCACCGCGTCTCCTCCAAGGTGTCGTCCCGGCGAAAGCCGGGACCCACTTTTCCGCGGCAAGAGCGACTGAGCGATGGGTGCCGGCTTTCGCCGGTACGACACGCTAAACTTTAAAACCCGCCGTAGTTGGCGACCTTGCCGACCAAATGACGGCTCGGATCGAGCGTCGATACCGGGCGCGGCGCCGCCGCGTCGGCGAAGGCGCGGTCATGCGCGTCGATCTGGAACGCGTAATTGTCGCGGTAGCGGCGATAGGCGTCTTCGTGGCGGGCGATCGCGGCGGGGTGAAACTCGCCCTCGACCGGCGGCGGCAGGATGTCGAAATTGCCGCCGGTATTGCGGCCGCGCACCAGCGGCGTCAGCATCCGCACCGGCGAGGTGATCCGGCAATGCGCCGGGATATAGCTGATGCCGATGCCGACGCGGCGGTAATCGGCGCGGTTCGGCGCCGAGCGGTGCGTGCACAGCGTGTGGTGCAGCGAGAAGCTGCCCGCCGGCACCTCCATCATCACCGTGTCCGACCGGTCGAATTCGTCGACGATCTCCTGTCCGCCGCCGTTGATGCTGTGCTGCAGGCCGAGCGCGGCGTGGCGCAGCTGCCGCGGGTGCCCGCGCGACGGCACGACCTCCATGCAGCCGGCCTCGGTGGTCGCGTCGTACAGCGCCACCCAGGCGGTGACGTGCTCGTACGGCTCGATGCCGAAATAGGTCGCGTCCTGGTGCCAGGCGGCAAAGGTCGGGCTGTGCGCGTCCTTGATGAAGAAGGTGGTGGTGAAGACCAGGATGTCGGGGCCGACCACATCCTCGACCGCGTCGAGAATGCGCGGATGGCGGATCAGCCGGTCGAGCCAGGGCAGGAAAGCGTAAGCCTGCGAGCGCCAGCGCCAGTCGCCGTGGTTGACCGGCGTGCCGAGCCAGGCCTCGAACCGCGCCAGGCCGTCGCGGCATTCCGCCAGCTCGGCATCGCTCAGCGCCTTGTGCGGGAATGAAAAACCGTCGCGATGATAGGCTTCGATCTGTTGCGGGCTCAGCATGCGGGCCTCCTGCGGGACGCGCCCAGCGTAACGCTGCGCCGCCTGCGAGTCGATGTCAGCTGTTGGCCTGGATCGTCTGGCGGACCCGGGGATAGACCTCCGTCGCCCAGCGGCGGCCGCTGAACACGCCGTAATGGCCGACGCCGGTTTGCAGATGATGGTTGCGGCGCATCGGCAGGATCGATTTGCACAGCTCCTGCGCCGCGAGGGTCTGGCCGATCGAGCAGATGTCGTCGTTCTCGCCCTCGACCGTCAGCAGCGCGGTGCGCCGGATCGCCGCCGGCTCGACCTTGCGGCCGCGCGACACCAGCACGCCGCGCGCCAGCTCGTGCTTCTGGAATATGCGGTTGACCGTTTGCAGATAGAACGAAGCCGGCAGGTCCATGACCGCGAAATATTCCTCGTAGAACTTGCGGTGCGCCGTCGCGGCTGTCTCGTCGTCCTCGACGAGGCTCTCGAATTGCCGGGCGAAGGCGCGGATATGCCGTTCGAGGTTCATCGCCATGAACGCGGCGATCTGCAGGAAGCCGGGATAAACCCGACGGTTCGCGCCGGCGTGCTGTGCCGGCACGCGGCTGATCAGGTTGGCCTCGAACCACGCGATCGGGTGCTCCATCGCCAGGTCGTCGACCTTGGTCGGCTTGATCCGCGTGTCGATCGGGCCGGCCATCAGCGTCATGCTGCGCGGCTGGCACGGATGCCCCGACTGCGCCATCAGGGCGACCGCGGCGAGCACCGCCACGACCGGCTGGCACACCGCGACGACATGCGCGCCCGGCCCCAGCACCTCCAGGCACTGGATCACATGGTCGATAAAATCGTCGAAATCGAAATCGCCGGCGGAGAGCGGCACGTCGCGGGCGTTGTGCCAGTCGGTGAGGTAGATGTCGTGCTCGGGCAGCATGACGCGCACGGTGTGGCGCAGCAGGGTCGCGAAATGCCCCGACATCGGCGCCACGAGCAGCACCCGCGGCTGCGGCTTTGCCGTCTCCTTGGCAAAATGCAGCAGCGTCGAAAACGCGGTGACGCGGGTTTTCTCCTCGGTCACCGGCACCACGCCGTTGCCGAGCTTGACGCTGTCGATGCCGAATTCCGGGCGGCGATGGGTCAGCCGGCCCTCGGCGAAGATCCGGCAGGCTGCCGCCCAGCCGCGCTGCATCTGGGTTTGCGGCAGCCCGAACCAGGGGCGGGCGACCATGTCGCCAAAAGACGCCGCGATGGTCTGCAGCGGGGCGAGGCTGTCCGCATAGCTCTGATAGATTTGATACAGCACCGCGCGCTTCCCGCTCCGACCGCTTTGGCTACCGAATGAGTTGGCGAGGGGAAACCGCTATCGGGGCCGTCAACTGAACCGGGTAGTAAGCCTAGGCTGCAAGATAGTGCGGGTTGCGTTGCGGTGCGAGATGATTGTGCCATGCAGCATTGCATTCTTGTGACGGCGAAAGCGGTGGGCTCGCCGCCGTTTCGCCGCCGCCAAAAACCCTGTTAGATTGGCCGCGCCCAGCAGCAACCCCCGAGAAGGCGCGCGGACATGGCGAAAGCCGTCCTCACGATCAGCAGCAAGAATTATTCGTCGTGGTGCCTGCGCGGCTGGCTGATGGCGAAATGGGCCGGGCTCGATTTCGAGGAGAAAATGGTCTCGCCCGACGATCCGTCGGTGCGGGCGGAACTGCTGCTGCAATCGTCGTCGATCCTGGTGCCGACGCTGACCCATGACGGCATCACGATCTGGGACACGCTGGCCATCGGCGAATACCTCAACGAAAAATTCCCGCGCGCCGGCTTGCTGCCGAAAGACCTGGCGGCGCGCGCGCATTGCCGGGCGATTTGCGGCGAGATGCATTCGGGCTTTGCGGCGCTGCGCGCGGCGCTGCCGGTGAACCTGAAAAGCGTCAAGCCGGAGTTTGTCGTATGGTCGGCGGCCCAGGCCGATATCGACCGCATCCTGAAAATTTGGCATGACTGCTTTGCGCGCTTTGGCGGCCCGTATCTGTTCGGTCGGGAGCCGACCATCGCCGACGCGATGTACGCCCCGGTCTGCACCCGTTTCCGCACCTATTGCGTCAAGCTGCCGCCCGAGGCCGAGGTCTATTGCGCGCGGATCATGACCTTGCCGACCATGGTCGAATGGATCGCCGCCGCCAAGGCCGAACCCGAGGAAGTGCCGGAGCTCGACGCGGAGTTCTGAGGCTCCGGTTGTGCATGTGATGCACATGTTTTAATGTGATGCCCATGTCCAAGATGGTCCAAATCCGCAACATGCCCGATGAGATGCACCGGATCCTCAAGTCCCGTGCTGCAGCTCAGGGCCTATCGCTCTCGGATTATCTCGTGCAGGAACTTCGCAAGAGCGCAGAACTGCCAACGCTTCAAGAGTGGCTGCAACGGGTGCGAAGTCGAACCCCGGTGACTCCCGATATTTCGTCGGAAGACGCGGTCCGCGCCGAGCGCGACGCGCGTTGATCGTTGTCGATGCTTCCGCGCTGGTAGAGCTGCTGTTACTGGGACCGGCCGCTCCGTCGGTAGAGCAACGATTAGTCGTTGGTAATTCCCTGCATGCGCCTCAATTGCTCGACCTTGAAGTCGTGCAAGTGCTTCGGCGCCATGAGGCCCGGCGCCAAGTCGACTCGAAGCGCTGCCAAGAAGCGCTGGACGATCTCATCGGCATATCCCTGTTACGGCACCCTCACGATCATTTGGTGCCCCCGCGCGTGGGAATTGCGCCATAACCTGACAGCGTATGATGCGGTTTATGTGGCTCTGGCAGAGTATCTTGATGCCCCGTTGCTCACGCGCGATCGCCGACTGGCAAACGCGCCAGGGCATTTCGCGCGGATCGATCTGATATAGGGTATTGCCGATCTGCTCATCGACATGAAGACGTCGCGGGTCGCGCGCTGGTGTTGCTGGCTGGAAAATGGCGATGACCAGGTTGATGTCCGACCCCGGCGACCGCGACCCAGCTCTCGTTCTGGATCGATCTTGCGGCGTGATAAGATCGGCCGCATGAGTGACCATCCCTACGACGCGCCGCATCTCGGGCGCAACGCGGCGAATTTCGCGGCGCTGACGCCGCTCAATTTTCTCGCGCGCGCCGCCGCGGTCTATCCCGACAAGCTGGCGGTCATCGACGGCGCGCGGCGGTTTACCTGGCGCGAATTCGACGCCCGCTGCCGGGGTTTCGCCAGCGCCTTGAGCCGGCGCGGCATCGCCGCGGGCGACACCGTCGCGGTAATGGCGCCCAATGTCCCGGCGCTGCTCGAGGCGCATTACGCGGTGCCGATGACCGGCGCCGTGCTGAACGCGCTCAACTACCGGCTCGACGCCGCGTCGATCGCCTTCATTCTCAACCACGGCCAGGCGAAACTGCTGGTCGCCGATCGCGAGTTCGCGCCGGTCGTGCGCGACGCGCTGGCCCAGCTCGGCCGGGCGCTGCCGGTGGTGGAGATCGCCGACCGCGATGGGCCGCTGCAATTCGCCGATCGCGAATACGAGGACTTCCTGCGCGAAGGCGATCCCGGCTTCGCCTGGCGGCCGCCGGCGGACGAATGGGCGCCGATCGCGCTCAATTACACCTCGGGCACCACAGGCAACCCGAAGGGCGTCGTCTATCACCATCGCGGCGCCTTTTTGAACGCGATGGGCAACGCGATCGTGTTCGGGCTCGGCCCGCGATCGGTCTACCTGTGGACCCTGCCGATGTTCCACTGCAACGGCTGGACCTACACCTGGGGCGTGACCGCGGTGGCGGGGACGCATGTCTGTCTGCGGCGCGTCGAGCCGGCGGCCATCTTCGCGGCGATCGCCGAGCATAAGGTCACCCACCTCTCCGGCGCGCCGATCGTGCTCAACATGATGGTGCATGCGCCGGACAGCGTGAAGCGCCGCTCCGACCATGTCGTCGAAGCCTCGACCGGCGGCGCGGCGCCGCCCTCGCCGGTGATCGAGGCGATGGAGCGGATGGGGTTTCGCGTCACCCATCTCTATGGGCTGACCGAGAGCTACGGCCCGACGACGATCTGCGCGTGGCAGGAGGAATGGGACGCACTGCCGCTCGCCGAGCGCGCCGGCAAGATGGCGCGGCAGGGCGTGCAGACGATCACCCTCGACCGGCAGCGGGTCGTCGATCCCGAAACGATGCGCGACGTGCCGGCCGACGGCGCCACGATCGGCGAGATCGTCCTCCGCAGCAACACGCTGATGAAGGGCTATCTGCGCAACCCCGCGGCCAGCGACGAGGCCTTTAGCGGCGGCTGGTTCCATACCGGCGACCTCGCCGTCATGCACCCGGACGGCTATGTCGAGGTGAAGGACCGGTCGAAGGACATCATCATCTCGGGCGGGGAGAACATCTCGTCGATCGAGGTCGAGGAAGTGCTTTACCACCACCCGCAGGTGATGGAGGCGGCGGTGGTTGCCAGGCCGGACGCGCATTGGGGCGAGACGCCCTGCGCCTTCGTCACCGTGAAGCCGGATTCCGGCGCGGTGACCGAAGCCGACATCATCGCCTTCTGCCGCGCGCATATGGCGCATTACAAGGCGCCGAAGACCGTGGTGTTCGGCCCGCTGCCCAAGACCTCGACCGGCAAGATCCAGAAATACGCACTGCGCGCGCAGGCCAAGGAGATCGCGACGTGATTCACCCCCACCTCGACCCTCCCCCGCCGGCGGGGGAGGCGGCCGGCCGATGACCGAACTCCCCTCCTTCTCCGTCGCCGGTCAGGTCGCCCTCGTCACCGGTGCGTCGAGCGGCATCGGGCTGTATCTGGCCGAGGTGCTGGCGCTCGCCGGCGCCAAGGTCGCGCTTGCCGCGCGCCGGACGGACCGGCTGGAAACAGCCTGCGCCGACATCCGCGCGCGCGGCGGCGCGTGCCTTCCGGTCGCGCTCGACGTGACCCGGCGCGACAGCATCGCCGCCGCCCTGGACCGGGTGGAGAGCGAGCTGGGGCCGCTGTCGCTGCTGGTGAACAATGCCGGGGTGGTGGTGTCGAAACCCTTCTTCGAGCATACCGAAGCGGACTGGGACCACGTCGTCGACACCAACCTCAAGGGCGCCTGGATGATGGCGCGCGAATTCGCGCAGCACCTCGTCGACCGCAAACGGCCGGGCAACATTGTCAACATCGCCTCGGTGCTGAGTTTCCGCACCATCGCCCGGGTGCCGTCCTATCTCGCGGCGAAGGCCGGGTTGTTGCACCTCAACGGCGCGCTGGCGATGGAGCTGGCGCGCTACGGCATCCGCGTCAACGCGATCGCCCCCGGCTATGTGGTGACCGATTTCAACCGCGACTTCCTGATGAGCGAGGCCGGGCTGAAACTGGCGGCGCGCGTGCCGATGAAGCGCGTCGGCCAGGTGGAGGATTTGGGGGGTGCGCTGCTGTTCCTCGCGTCCCCTGCCAGCGCCTATGTGAACGGGGCGTGCATCTCGGTCGATGGCGGCCACGGCGTTGCCGCGATCTGATGCCGGGCTCGGCGACCGGCAGCGGGCGCTCGCCGGGTTCCTGAAGACGGAAACCGGCGCCGACGCGGTCGAGATCACGCGCATCGAACTGCTGGCCGGCGGCGCGATCCAGGAGAATTGGGGGATCGACGCGAGCTTCGCCGGCGGCCGGCTGCCGGGCTTGCAGCGGCTGGTGTTGCGGACCGACGCGGCGACCGGCGTGCCGTCGAGCCTCGGCCGGATCGAGGAATTCCAGGTGCTGAACGCGGTGTTTGCCGCCGGCGTCAGCGTTCCCGAGCCGCTGTTCGCCTGCGCCGACGAGACCGTGATCGGCAAGCCGTTTTTCGTCATGCGGCGGGTCGCCGGCAGCGCCGCCGGCCGGCCGATCACGCTCGATCCGGCATTGGAGTCCGCGCGCCCGGCCCTCGCCGCGCGTTTGGGCGGCGAACTGGCGCGGCTGCAGACGGTTCGCCCGCCGCGCCCCGATCTGTCCTTTCTGCCGCCGGATGACGGGCCGCTGCCGCGCATCGCCGGGTTCCGTGCCTATCTCGACGCGCATCCCAACCCGCGGCCGGTGCTCGAATGGGCGCTGCGCTGGGCCGAGCGGCATCTCCCGGAGCCGTTGCCGCCGGTGCTGTGCCACCGCGATTTCCGCACCGGCAACTACCTGCTGGACGGCACGCGGCTGACCGCGATCGTCGATTGGGAATTCACCGGCTGGGGCGATCCGGACGAGGATATCGGCTGGCTGTGCTGCAAGGGCTGGCGCTTCGGCCGGCTCGACCGCGAGGCCGGCGGCGTCGCCGAGCGCGCGCCGTTCTACCGCGGCTACGAGGCGGAAAGCGGACGCCGGCTCGATCCCCGGCGGCTGCGGTTCTGGGAGGTGTTCGCCAATATCCGCTGGGCCATCATCGCCTTGCAGCAGAGCGACCGCTTTCTGGTCGGCGGCGCGCGCCATCTGTCGACGGCGATCACCGGCCGCCGCGCCACCGAATGCGAGCTCGAATTATTGATGCTGCTCGACCGCGCCGGACCCCCGTCTCAATCCGCGCCCGCCGGCGGCGGAGGGGGCGCGGGTTTCCGCGATCTGCCGACGAGCCGCGACCTGATGGCGCTCGCGCGCGAATTGCTGCTCGACGAGTTGGCGCCGCTGCTGCCGGCCGAGCGCCGGCGCGACGCGCACCTGATCGCCACGGTGATGGCGATCACCGCGCGCGAGCGGGACGGCGAGGGGTGGCAGGAGGAGATCGCGGCGGCGTTGGCGGAGTTCTACGATCATAATCCCGCCCCGACCCCCCCTCGCCTGCGGGGGATGGGGTTGGCACCGTCGGCGCAGTGGTCGGGGTGGGGGTATGACGACACGCTCCTCCGCCGCTTCGCCGCCGATCAGCGCAACGGAGCCTTCGAAACTTCCCCGTCGCGTGCGGCGGCGTCCCGCGCGATATTATGGCGGTTGACGATGGGCAAATTGCGCGAGGGGAACCCACATTTCCTCGCGGCAAACGGGTTGGGCGAAGCCACGTGATTGATTCAGCGCAAGCGAGTGTCCGGGAAGCGATCGAGGCCTTTGGCCGCGGCGAGATCGTCGTCGTCACCGACGACAACGATCGCGAGAACGAAGGCGATCTGATCATCGCCGCCGCGCATGCGACGCCGGAAAAGATGGCGTTCATCATCCGCCATACCTGCGGCATCGTCTGCGCGCCGCTGACCGTCGAGGTCGCCAAGCGGCTCGCGCTGCAGCCGATGGTGGCGGAGAACGACGCGATCCACGGCACCGCGTTTACCGTCTCGGTCGACTACCGCCACGGCACGACCACCGGCATCTCGGCCGAAGAGCGAACGCTGACCGTGCGCGCGCTGGCCAACAACAATACCGGCCGCGCCGATTTCGTGCGGCCGGGGCACATCTTTCCGCTGATCGCCAAGGATGGCGGTGTGCTGATGCGCTCGGGCCATACCGAGGCCGCGGTCGACCTGTGCCGGCTCGCCGGCACCGAGCCGGTCGCGGCGATCTGCGAACTGGTCAACGACGACGGGACGGTGATGCGCGGCAAGGACGTCGCGAAATTCGCCAGCCGTCACGGGTTGCAGCGCATCGCCGTCGCCGATCTGATCGCCTACCGCCAGGCGCGGGAAAAGCTGGTGACGCGGGTCACCGAGTTCAAAGTGTCGTCCGAGCTCGGCGACTACACCGGCTATGTCTACGTGACGCCGTTCGACGACGTGCACCATTACGCCTTTGTCTACGGCAATCTCGGCAACGGCCGGGAGGTGCCGTGCCGGCTGCATCGCGCCAATGTCGTCGAGGACGTGTTCGGCGGCGCCAAGCCGATCCACGCCGCGCTGGCGCGGTTTAAGGAGGCGGGGCGCGGCGTCCTGGTGTATCTGCGCGCCGGCGTATCGGGCGTGCCGACGCGCCCGGTCGGCGAAGGCACGGCCTCCGAGATCGAACGCAGCAAGCAGTGGCGCGAAGTCGGGCTCGGCGCGCAAATCCTGCGCGACCTCGGCATCAGCTCGATCCGGCTGCTGGCGACGCGGACGCGGACCTATATCGGCCTCGCCGGGTTCGGGATCGAGATCGCCGGCACCGAGGCGCTCGAATGACCGTCGCGATCGCCAGCCGTCGCCTGCATTACGGCTGGGTGATTGCCGCGGTCTCGTTTGTGCTGATCCTGATCACCGCCGGGGTGCGCGCCGCGCCCGGCGTGCTGATCGTGCCGCTGGAAGACGAATTCCATTGGTCGCGGGCGACGATCTCGTTCGCGGTCGGGGTCAATCTGCTGCTCTACGGCGCGATCGGCCCGTTTGCCGCGGCGGCGATGGATCGGTTCGGCGTGCGCCGGACGATGTGCCTGTCGCTGGCCGCGACGGCGGCGGCGGTCGCGCTCACCCCGTTGATGCGGGAGGCGTGGCAACTCGTCCTGCTGTGGGGCGTCACGATCGGCATCGCCTGCGGGTTTGTCGGCGCGTATCTGGCGGCTTATATCGCCGCGCGCTGGTTTCAGGCGCGGCGCGGGCTCGTGGTCGGGGTGTTGACCGCCGGCAACGCGGCTGGCCAGCTGGTCTTCCTGCCGAGCATGGCGGCGATGATCGCCCATGCCGGCTGGCGGGTGATGTCGCTGGGTTTGGGCGTGGTGCTGATCGCCTTTGTGCCGGTACTGCTGCTGACCATGCGCGACCGGCCCGAGCAGATCGGGCTCGCCCCCTACGGTGACCCGCGCGGGCCGCAACCGGTGCCGCGGCCGCAGGGCAACCCCGTCGCGGTCGCGTTCCGTGCGTTGCGCCACGGCGTCCGCTCACGCGATTTCTGGCTCATCGCCGGGGGTTATTTTGTCTGCGGCGCCTCGACCAACGGGCTGATCGGCACCCATCTGATCCCCGCTTGCGTCGATCACGGCCTGACCGAGGTGGTCGGCGCCGGGCTGCTGGCGGCGACTGGCGTGTTCAGCTTTCTCGGCGGGACGGTGTCGGGCTGGCTCAGCGACCGTTTCGACAATCGCTACATGCTGTTCTGGTATTACGGGTTGCGCGGGCTGTCGCTGATCTATCTGCCGTTTGCGTTCGACATGTCGTTTTACGGGCTGACGCTGTTCAGCGTGTTCTACGGCCTCGACTGGATCGCCGGGGTGCCGCCGACGGTGCGGCTGCTGAGCGGGGTCGTCGGCCCGGAGCGTACCGGGATCATGGTCGCCTGGATCACCGTGATCCACCAGATCGGCGGTGCCGCCGCCGCCTATCTCGGCGGCGTGATGCGGATCTCCTACGGCAGCTACCAGGAGGCCTTTATGGTGTCGGGCCTGCTCTGCATCGGCGCCGCGATCATGGTGCTGTTCATCGGCGCCGGCCGGCGGCGCAAGGAGCCGCAAGCGGTCGCGGCGCCGGCGGGTTGACGGCTCAGCGCTCGGCCGAGAAGTAGCTGACCGCCAGCGCGGCGCCGAGCAGGATCAGCGCCTGCGCCGCGACATGCGGTGTCGAGAAGCTGTAAACGACACAGAACACGCCAAAGCCGCCAAGTAATGCGCAGACGAGCGACAGGGCTCGCTGCATGAAAAATGCTTGCAACATCCGGCAATCCCCTCGGGCTTCGACGTGTCCGAGGCGGAATTTCTCACCGGATGTCAGGCATTTCCATAAAATTCGAGGTTAATTGCGCGGGTGCCGGCGATACCGATGCGTGCGCGAACGCGCGCTCAGCCGTGCGACTGCGACGGCAGGCGCGCCGAGGCGAACTGATACACCGCGGCGGTGTGGACCGGCGCCGCCGCTGCGGCGCCCGGTTTGAGCGTGGCGAAGACATGCGCGGCGCGCTGCCGGACGCTGCGCCAATAGGCCGTCGCCGCGGCGGCCAGCACTTGCCGCCGGCGCAGTTTGACATGGGCGACGACCACGATGTCGCTGGTGCCGATCTGGATCGCGTAGCGGGGGATCATCCGGAACGAGACGTATTCGCGGCCGTGGATGACGCGATAGCGGAATTCGTCGAGATGACGGGCATTCTGCCCGGCGGCCCAGCGCATGATGTCGGCGGGGTCGCGCACACCGAGACGCATCCATTTGGTTCGGGTCATGCCACTGCCTCCGCGGCCGGCAACCGGCCGGTGCCGCGGAGGCTAGGGCGAATTGGTTAACTACACGTTCAGCTCCGGCTGAATCGTCGCGCTGAACGACGGGCGCGCCGCGATCCGGTCGAGGAACCGCGCGAGCCGCGGCCGGCCGGCGCGCCAGTCCCAGACCTTGTGACGGCGCGCGAAATTCTCCAGCGCCGCGCCGAGCACGATCTGGCCGGTGTCGATCGGCCCCGCGAAGCCGCCCGCGGCGAGCGCGGCTTCGAGCGCATCGGCGGCGCGATCGGCGCGTTCGCGTTCGAGCGCAATCACCGCTGGCGCGCTCTGCCCAAAGCGCAGCTCGCGGTTCCACACCGTCACCGCGTCGAGAAACGCGTAGGCGCGGCCCAGCTCGGACAACGTCTTCCACCCATCCGAGCCATCCATCGGCAGCAGCTTGCGGCCGGTGTGCCGGGTGTCGAGATAGGCGAGCACCAGCAGGCTCTCGTTGAGCACGGTGCCGTTATCGAGCTGCAAGGCCGGCACCTTGCCGCCGGGATTGTACGGCAGCAGCGTCGAGTTCGGGTCGCGCAGCGTGACCTCGATCTCCTCGACCGGCAGGCTCAGCTCGCGGATAACCACCCGCACGATCCGCGCATAAGGCGAGCCGGAGGCGTAGAAGAGCTTCATGCGATTCCCCCGAGAATGGCGACAGCGTCATCCCGGCCATTCACGCGGAATGGCACGGGCGGTGCGGGCGTCGGTGGATGCCCGGATCAAGTCCGGGCATGACGATACTCGGGTTGGTGCACCATCTGAATGGGGCATTGCGGTTGCGGCGGCGGGGTTGAAGATCGATATAAGGCGAACCCCGCCATGCTTCGGGAGTAGCGCGATGCAGAGCCAGAACCGCTTTTTTGACGATATCGCGCGCGTCGCGAACGGCGCGGTGGGGGCGTTGTCGGGTGTGCGCGCCGATATCGAGGCGCGTTTCCGCGATCAGCTGGAGCGCGTGCTGGCCGGCATGGATGTCGTCAGCCGCGAGGAGTTCGAGGCGGTCAAGGCGATGGCGGCCAAGGCGCGCGACGAGCAGGAGACGCTGCTGCGTCGCATCGCCGCGCTCGAATCGGAGCTTGCCGTACTCAAGGCGGCGGCGCCGCCGTCAAGCCGGCCGACAGACGAGCCGGCCTAGGTTTCGTGCCGGGTGCCGAACAATCGGCTATATGTTGTCTTGCAACTGTCACGGGCGTTTGGCAGCGTAGCCCGGCCATCCCGAGTGACGGATGAGGCGGACCGATTTTTACGGTTGCATCCGTCACAAAGTTGCTAAAAGGGGCCTGCGGTCGCGGCCGCTTGGCCCCGAGGAGCGCGCGATGACCTCTCTTTCTTTTGAAGAGACCCGGCCCCAATCCGGCAATCCGATCGACCTGGTCGAGGAGATCGTCATTGCCAATGACTGGGCGCATGATCGCGCGGGGGACGATGAGCTGATCGTCGAAATCCCCGGCCGCTGGTGCGATTACCGGCTCTATTTCCTGTGGCAGGAGGAGTTGACCGCGCTGCATTTCTCCTGCGGCTTCGACATGAAGGTGCCGAAACGGCGCCGCCAGGTGCTCTACGAGCTGCTGGCGCTGGCCAATGAGCGGCTGTGGCTCGGCCATTTCGACCTCGCCGCCGGCGACAATTCGCCCTCGTTCCGCTACGCGGTGCTGCTGCGCGGTCTGTCGTCGCTGAGCAGCGAGCAGGTCGAGGACGTGGTCGACATCGCGGTGTCGGAATGCGAGCGCTTCTACCCGGCGTTCCAGCTCGTCGTGTGGGGCGGCAAGCCGGCCGAGGAGGCGATGGCCGCCGCGATGATCGACCCGATCGGCGAAGCCTGACCGAGGCGCGGCGCGGATGACGGCCGGCACCATTGTCCTCGTCGGCTGCGGCCAGATGGGCTCGGCCATGCTGCGCGGCTGGCTGGCCGGCGGCGCCGCGGCCCGCTATGTCGTGATCGAGCCGGCCGGGGTGTCCGAGGCATTCGCCAAATCGCCGGCTGTCGAGTCGCACGGCGCTCCCGGCGTGCTGGCCGATGCGCTGGCGCCGGACGCCGTGGTTTTTGCGGTGAAGCCGCAGGGCATCAACGACATCCTGCCGGGCTACCGCCGTTTCGCGCGGCCCGGCACGGTGTTCATGTCGATCGCCGCCGGCACGACGATCGCCAACATGACGCGACATCTCGGCGACGCCGCCATCGTCCGGGTTATGCCGAACACCCCCGCCGCGATCGGCCGGGCGATCAGCGTGGCCTGCGCCAACAGCCGGGTCACCGCGGCGCAGCGCCGGCTCTGCGATGCGCTGCTGGCCGCGATCGGCGAGAGCGCCTGGGTCGAGGACGAGGCGTTGCTCGACCCGGTGACGGCGGTCTCGGGCAGCGGTCCGGCCTATGTCTTCCTGCTGATCGAGACGCTGGCCGAGGCCGGGAAAAAGGCCGGCCTGCCGCCCGACCTCGCGCTGCGTCTGGCGAAAGCGACGGTGGCGGGGGCCGGCGAACTGGCCCGGGTCTCGGCGGAACCCCCCGGACGGCTGCGCGAGAACGTCACCAGCCCCGGCGGCACGACCCGTGCGGCGCTCGATGTGCTGATGGGTGAGAGCGGCCTTGCCGAACTGATGGACCGCGCCGTCGCGGCGGCGACCGCCCGTTCGCGCGAACTGGCGGGCTGAGGCGGGATGGCCGCGGGTCGCGGACGGCGCGCCGAGGCGGACGCCGACACCGACCGGATCATCGACGCCGCGCTCGCGCTGATCGCCGCAAGCGGCTGGCGCCGCGTCTCGCTGGCCGCGGTCGCCAACGAGGCCGGGTTGCCGATCCTTCAGGTGCACCGGCTTTTTTCGTCGCGTGGCGCCATATTGTGCGGGATGCTGCGCCGCGTCGACGCGGCGGTGCTGGCCGTCCCGCTGGACATCGCGGCCGATGAAAAGCCGCGGGACCGCGTGTTCGATCTGCTGATGCGGCGTTTCGACGCGCTGCAGCCGCACCGCGCCGCGCTCGAGGTGTTGCGGCGCGACTTGCTCGCTGATCCGTGCACCGCCGTGGCGATGGGCGCCACGCTCGTCGGTTCGATGCGGCTGATGCTCGACGCGGCGGAAATCGCCACCCACGGGATCGCCGGCACGATCGCGGTAAAGCTCACGACGGCGGCCTATCTTGCTGCGGTGCACACCTGGTCGCGCGACGAGTCGCCGGATCTGGCGCCGACCATGGCGGTGCTGGACCGACGGCTCCGCGGGATCGAACGCTGGTACGTCGCGGCAATCTCGGGCCAAGGCAGCCTGCGCCAAGCACGCGCATAACCGGCGCCGCGGCTTGCCGTTTTTGCTGCACCGCAAAATAATAAGCCTTGACGACGATCGGCAGGGGTTCCATATAGCCGATTGTGCGTTGCACAATAATCCTCGCTCCCTACCCGGAACCCTGCCATGCCCGACGCCCGCACCCCGTTTTTCGATTTCGATGTCACCAAGATGTTCGCCGATTTTCGCTTTCGCCCCCTTGATGTCGAAGCGGTGTGGGCGGCGCAGCGTCGCAATATCGAGGCGCTGAGCCAGGCCAATCAGCTCGCCGTCGAGGGCGTCCATGCGATGGCCAAGCGCCAGATCGAGATGACGCAGCAGACGCTCGAGGATTTCTCGACGCTTTGGCGCGAGATGGCGCAGCCGGTCTCGACCGAGGACCGCATCGCCAAGCACACCGAATTCACCAAGAAGATGATCGACAAGGGCCTGAACCACGGCCGCGAGGTGGCCGCGCTGGCCGCCAAAGCCGGGACCGAGGCGACCGAGGTGCTGCAGCGGCGCACGGCCGAGAGCCTCGACGAGATGAAGGCCTTCGCCTGCAAGACGCCGACGGCGGCTGCCTGACCGCACCGCTGACCCTGCTGCGCGTTCCATGATTTGAAGGCCGCGCCCCGGCGGGTGCGGCCTTTTCCTATCGCGGCAGGTGCACCCGCGCCCGCAACCCGCCATGCGGCGACGTTTCGAGCCGGACATCGCCGCCATGGCTGCGCGCCACGTCGCGGGCGATCGTCAGCCCGAGGCCGATCCCGCCGGTCGACGGGTTGCGCGACGAGTCGAGCCGGATGAACGGCTGAAAGACATGGTCGCGCTCGTGCGGCGGGATGCCGGGGCCGTCGTCGTCGACCAGGATGTCGACCCCGTCATCGGCCGGCCGGCCGGTCAACCAGACATGGCTGCCGTAGCGCGCCCCGTTGGCGATCAGGTTGCCGAGACAACGCCGCATGGCGTTCGGGCGGATCGGCACAAACAGGCCCGGGGTCTCGTCGAGCGACAGCTCGGTCCCTTCCCGCGCCGCCGCGGTGGCGATGTCTTGCAACAGCCCGGCGATATCGGTCTCGACCGGTGTTTCGGTGCCCTCGCCGCGCGCGAAATCGAGATAGATGTGAACGAGATGCTCCATCTCGACGACATCGGACTTCAGCTCGGCGGCGGTCGGTTCGTCGCCCATCAGCTCGAGCGCCAGCTTCATGCGCGTCAGCGGCGTGCGCAGATCGTGCGAGACCCCGGCCAGCATCTCGGTGCGCTGCCGGATCTGCCGTTGGATCCGGTCGCGCATCTGGATGAACGCGACCGCGGCCTGCCGCACCTCGAGCGCCCCCTCGACCTTGGAGAAGGCGATCGGCCGGCCCTTGCCGAAACTGTCGGCGGCGGCGGCGAGGCGGCGCAGCGACTTGACCTGGTTGCGCAGGAAGACCGTCGCCACGGCGAAGAACAGCACCGACGACCCGATCATCCACAGGATGAAGATATACGTCGTCGAGGTGTTGAGCCGCTTGTACGACATGGTCGCGCCCAACACCCCGTCGGAGAGCTGCACCATGACGATCAGCGTGTCCGGCTTGCTGATCGCATCGACGACATAGGGGACGCGCAGGCGCTCGGCCAGCGCGGTGCGCAGGTGCTCCTCGGTCTGGGTGCCGCCCGACGCCACCGGCGGCGGCAGCTCGGCGCCGCGGATGAGACTGAAAAACATCTCGGTGCGCCCCTCGGCCTGGTCCATCAACTCGGCGCGCTGTGCGTCGGTCCGCGCCAGTTTGAGGCTGTCGCCGAGCATGGCGATCTCGGAGGCCACATCCGCGGCAAAGCGGTGCGCCACCGTCTCCCAGTGGCGCGCATAGAACACCCAGCCGGAAATGATCTGCACCAGGATCAGCGGCATCACGATCAGCAGCAGCGACCGGCCGAACATCGTCGTCGGCAGCAGCCGCTTGATCCAGTTGCGCTGGCGGATGTCGAGCTGGGGCGCGGCGGCGTAGTCGGGCCGCGCCGCCGGCAGGTCGAAGGACCACTCGCTCACCGCCGCCGCCCGCTTAATCCGGCCGCAGTGCGTAGCCGGTGCCGCGCACGGTCTGCAGATAGCGCGGGTTGCGCGGGTCGGGCTCGACCTTGCGCCGCAGCCGCGTCATCTGCACATCGACATTCCGCACGTTGCCGCTGAACTGCGCCGATTGCGACAGCTCCTCGCGCGACACCGGCTGCGGCGCGCGCTGCGCCAGGCTCGACAACAGCGTCGCCTCGGCCGCGGTCAGCCGCACCGGCTCGCCGCCGCGGAACAGCTCGCCGCGCGCCAGGTCGAAGCGGAACCCGGCGAACCGGATGTCGGGCGGCGGGGGCGGCGGCTCCTCGGCCACCGGCCGGCGCTGCAGGATGTTGCGGATGCGCAGCACCAGCTCGCGCGGCTCGAACGGCTTGGCGAGAAAATCGTCGGCGCCCTGTTCGAGACCGTTGATGCGGTCCTCGGGATCGGCCATTGCGGTCAGCAGCAGCACCGGCACATGGCCCGCCGCCGGCGCCTCGGCCCGCAGCGCGCGCGTCAGGTCGAGACCGCTCTCGCCCGGCATCATCACGTCGAGCACCACCAGGTCGAACGCGAAACTGGCGAGCTGCGCGCGCGCCTCCTCGGCATCGGCGGCGCCGGTGACGCGAAAGCCGCTGTCCGACAGATAGCGGCGCAGAAGGTTGCGCAGCCGCGCATCGTCGTCGACGACGAGAAGGTGGGGCTCGGTCTCGCTCATCGCCGGGGAGTATAGCGCAAGCGATGCATCAAAACCCCTCTCCCGCTTGCGGGAGAGGGGGCGTTCACCGCCGCGCCGGCTTCCCGCGGTCGAAGCGGCGCCGGTCGTCGGGGCTGGCGATGATGCCGAGCAGCACCTTGCGGAACCCTTCGACCGCGTTGGCGCCCGCCTTGCGGTAGGCGGCGGCGACGCGTGCGCGCTGCGGCGCCGAGAGCTGGCGTTCCAGTTCGCGGCCCTTCTCGGTCAGTTCCAGGAGTCGCTGGCGGCGGTCCTGCGCGCCGCGGTGCTGCACGATAAACCCCTGCCGGACGAGCTGGCCGAGCACCCGGTTGAGGCTCTGCTTGGTGATCTTGAGGATCATCAGCAGGTCGCCGACCGTCATTTGCGGCCGCCGTCCGACAAAGTGCACGACCCGGTGATGCGCCCGGCCAAAGCCGTATTGCGTCAGGATCGCGTCGGGCTCGGCGGTGAAGTCGCGATAGGCGAAGAACAGCAGCTCGATCCCCTGGCGCACCTCCTCCTCGGTGAGGAAAGGCGCTTCCGCCGCGGAGCCAAGTGATAATTTTATGTCAGCCATATTGACTTATTTCGCAAGGATCGCTACAACGCGGCGTTTGCTGCGTTATAAAGTTTCGCAAAATCCCGGCACGGGAGGAATTGTTCATGGCTGGCGACCTGCTCCCCTTTGACGATCGCGATGGCTTTATCTGGTATGACGGCCGTCTTATCCCGTGGCGTGATGCAAAGCTGCATGTGCTCACGCATGGGCTGCATTATGCAAGCTGCGTGTTCGAAGGCGAGCGCGTCTATAACGGCCAGGCGTTTCACCTCGACGAACACAACGCGCGGCTGATCAACTCGGCCAGGATCCTCGGCTTCGAGATTCCCGCCAGTGCGGACGATCTGGCGAAGGCGACCAAGGAGCTCATCGCCGCCAACAAGACCGTCGACGGCTATGTCCGCCCGGTGGCATGGCGCGGCGCCGAGCAGATGGGCGTGTCGGCCGAGTTGAGCGAGATCCACCTGGCGATCGCGACCTGGGACTGGCCGTCCTATTTCTCGCCGGAGGCGCGCGCCAAGGGCATCCGCATGATGCAGTCCAAATGGGCGCGGCCGGCGCCGCACACCGCGCCGGTGCATGCGAAGGCCTCGGGCCTCTACATGATCTGCACGATGGCCAAGCACGAAGCCAATGCCGCCGGCTACGACGACGCGCTGATGCTCGATTGGCGCGGTCAGCTGGCGGAGGGGACCGGCGCCAACCTCTTTCTCGTGATCAACGGGGAACTCCACACCCCGACGCCGGATTGCTTCCTCAACGGCATCACCCGGCAGACCGTGATCAAGCTGGCCAAGGCGCGCGGCCTCAAGGTCGTCGAGCGCGCGATCATGCCGAACGAGCTGGCCAACGCCCAGGAGGTGTTCCTCACCGGCTCGGCCGCGGAGATCACGCCGGTCGGCGAGATCGAAGGCGCGATCGGGCGCTATCGCTTTACGCCGGGCGCGGTCTGCAAGCTGATGTGGGAGGATTACGACCGCATCACCGGCAAGAAGGTCGACCAGGCCGCCGCCGAATAGGCCGGACGCGCCCGCGGGCGGTATCCGCCTGTCGCGCTCTGTGAGATAGTGCGCCGGGCGGTATCGGATGGTGGTGATGGGCAGGCTCGCGAGGGCGATGTCGGGTTTGGCCGTCGCGATCTGCTGGCATGCCGCCGCCTCGGCCTACACCGCCTCGGGCGACCGCAATTTCCCGGCGACGCTGATCCTGCCGCAACTCGCTCCCGGCGACGAGTTCTACCTCAACTACATCATGCTGCCGCTTACGGCGAGCGGCGCCGGGTCGGCCAACCGCACGAGCAGCCTCAACGCCACCTGGGGCAAAACGATCACCGACAATTTCGGCTTCTTCATCGAGGAGAGCTATACCGCGCTCGACATCGACGGCGGCGGCACCCAGCAGGGTTGGCAGAACCTCGACGGGTCGCTGCGCTATCTCGCGGTCAACGACCTCGACCACGAGTTCCTGCTGTCCCTGGGGCTGGATCGCGAAACCGGCGGTACCGGCGCCGCCCGGGTCGGGGCGTCCCCGTCGGGTGCCACCACGCCGCAGCTTTACCTCGCCAAGGGCCTGGGCGACCTCGATATCGGCTATCTGCGGCCGCTCGCGATCACCACCTATGGCGGCATGACGGTCGCCGACAAGGCGCCGCGCCCGGACGTGCTGAACACCGGCTTTACGGTGGAATACTCGATCCCCTACCTGCAATCGAAGGTGCAAAGCTTTGACCTGCCCGACTTCATGCGCAAGATGACGCCGATGACGGAGGTGCTGATCACCTCGCCCATCGGCAGGAGCTATGGCGCGCGCACGACGGCGCTGATCGCGCCGGGTGTCAGCTATGCCGGTGACGGATGGGAGCTGGCGGTCGAGGCCCTGGTGCCGGCGACCCGGGCCACCGGCAGCGGCGTCGGCGTCACCGCGCAGCTCCATTTCGCGCTCGATTTTCTCTTCGCCGACAGCATGGTCGGCAAACCCCTTTTCGCGAGCCCGTGAGCGATGCGTCGACGCGATCTGATGCTGGCGGCCGCCGCCATGGCTTCGACATCGGCCGCGCCGCGGGGCGGCGCCGCGGCGGAGGCTGCCGGCAGCGTGGTCGGGCTCGTCGGACAATGCGTCGTCGAGCGGGGAGGCCGTCCGACGCCGCTTAAACTTGGCGACAGCATTGCCGTCACCGACACCATCGCGGTGCCGGCCGACGGCAAGCTCAAGCTGCGGATGAGCGACGGCTCGATCATCTCCCTGGCCGCCGGCACCACGCTGACGGTCGCGACCTACCAGGCTGCCGGCGGGCAGCGGCAGAACGCGCAGCTGTCGCTGGCCCAGGGGCTGATCCGCGCGGTCGTCGCCCCGGTGGAGCGCCCCGCGGCCTTCGAGGTCTCGACCGCCGTCGGCACGGCGGCGGTGCGCTCGACGGATTGGTTTATCGAGGCCAAGCCGGGCTCGGCGCAGGTCGGGGTGTTGAGCGGCAGCGTCGTGCTGCAAAGCGGCGCAACGCATCGCGAGGTCACGATACCCGCCCGCTGGGGCGCCCGGCTCGAGGCGGGGCGCGATCCGGTCGAAGCGCGCGTATGGGCGCCGCAGGAGTTCCAAGCGGTCATCGCGCGCACCGACGTCCCCTAGGCGGCGCCGCTTGCCCTGGCGCTTGTCCTGGCTCCGAGGCTTGCGCGAGGCCGGACTGGCGTTTGGGGTGGCGGCGTCGATCATCCTGCCGCTGTCGTCGCTCGATATCGGGCCGCTGCGCATCCTCGAGACGGCCTCGCTCGATCTGCGTTTTCGGCTGCGTGGTCCGAAGCCTCCCGGCGACGACGTCGCGGTCGTCCTGGTCGACGATCCCAGCCTGGCCGCCTTGGGGCGATGGCCGCTGAACCGGCATCTGTTTGCCGAGGCGGTGCGCCGGATCCGCCGGGCCGGCGCCAAGGTGATCGTCTTCGATCTGCTGTTCGCGGAGCCGGAGCAGCCCCTGCCGCAAGACCTGCGCGACAGCGCCCGGACGGCGGCGGCGCGGCTCGCCGACGGACAAGACCCCGCGCTGCGCGCCGCGCTGGACCGGCTGGCCGGCGACGACCCGGACGGCGATCTCGCGGCGGCCATCAGCGACGGCGGCAACGTCCTGCTGCCCTTCGCCTTTTCCTTTGCGGGCGCGAGCGAAACGCGACCGCCCGCCTATTTGTCCGATCAGGCCTATCAGCAATTCGACAAAAGCCCGTCCGAACCGGTCTTCCCGTTGCAGCCGAAATCGGCGGTGACGCCGGTAGCGCCGCTGGGCGAGGCGGCAGCCGGCCTCGGCCATGTCGACATCTCCTACGACCGTGACGGGGCGCCGCGCTACGACTACCTGGCGCTGCCGTTCGACGGCGACTTCCTGCCGTCATTGCCGGTGCGCGCGGCGGCGGCGTATTTCGGGGTGCCGTGGAACGATGTGGGCCTCGCGCTCGGGGCGGGGGTACGGATCGGCCGCCACGCCGTGCCGACCGACCGGGCGATGCGCCTCGTGGTCAATTATCGCGGCCCCCGCGGCACGATCCCGACCTATTCGTTTGTCGACCTGCTGCAAGGCCGGGTGCCGGCCGACCGGCTGGCCGGGCGCATCGTACTGATCGGGGCATCGTTTATCGGCATCGCCGATACCAACCCGGCGCCTTTCGACAACACGCCGATGCCGGGCACCGAGCGCATGGCGAACATCATCGACTCGCTGATCGCCGGCGATTTCATCGGCGAGAACCCGCCGCCGTGGCCGCTGATCGTCATCGCCGTCGTCCTGCTGCTGGCGGTTTCGAGCGGCGCGGCCATTGCCGTGACGCCGACGCGGATCGCGGTCGTCGTCGCGGCCGCGCCGCTCGTTCTCTGGGCGTTCGGGGCGCAGCTCGCCTTTGATCGCGGGCTGTGGCTGCCGCTCGTCAATCCGATGATCGCGCTGGCCGCGGCCTCGCTCGGCGTCCTGTCGTTCCGCTATGGCTTTGTCGATGCGCAGCGCCGGCGGGTTCATGCCGCCTTCCGGCATTATCTCGCACCCGACCTCGTCAACCGGCTCGCGGCCAACGCACAGCAGCTGCGGCTCGGCGGCGAGACCCGGACGATCAGCGTGATGTTCAGCGACATCCGCGGCTTCACCTCGATCTCCGAGAGCTTCAAGGCCAATCCCGAGGGGCTGAGCCGGCTGATCAACCGCGGTTTCCTGTCGCCGATGACCAAGCTGATCATGGCGCGCCGCGGCACCATCGATAAGTACATGGGCGACTGCATCATGGCGTTCTGGAACGCGCCGCTCGACGACGCCCACCATGCCGACCGGGCGTGCGCCAGCGCCTTGGCGATGCTGGGCGAACTCGACCGCATCAACGGCGAGCTCGAACGCGAGGCGAAAGCGGAAGGCCGCGCCCATCTGCCGCTGCATATCGGCGTCGGCATCAATACCGGCGCGTGCGTCGTCGGCAACATGGGGTCGGACGAGCGTTTCGCCTATACCGCGATGGGCGACGCGGTGAACCTCGCCTCGCGCCTCGAAGGCCAGACCAAGACCTATCATGCCGGGATCATCATCGGCGAGGCGACCCGCGCCGCCGCGCCCTCCTGGGCGGCGCTCGAACTCGACCTGATCGCGGTCAAGGGCAAGGCCGAGGCGGTGCGCATCTATGCGCTCCTCGGCGACGCCGCATTGGCGGGTTCGCCGGCTTTCACTGCCCTGGCGGAGCGCCATGCTGCCATGCTGGCGGCTTATCGGTCGCAGGATTGGCGCGGCGCGCGGGCCGCGCTCGCTGAATGCCGCGGCTGCGATGTCGGCCTTGCCGGGTTCTACGACCTGTATGCCGAGCGCATCGCCTATTTCGAGACCAACCCTCCCGGTCCCGAATGGGACGGGGTCTTCACCGCCGAGACGAAGTGAGGCCGGCCTCATGCGTCCTTCGAGGCGCGGCCGAAATTGTTTCCGTCATTCCGGGGCGGCCCGGTAGGGCCGAACCCGGAACCCATGCATACGGTCGCATCGGGTATGGCGGCGGCGCCGGAACACGCTTTTCGCGGTCGGTGTGCATGGGTTCCGGGTTCATCGCTGCGCGATGCCCCGGAATGACACGGGAACATCTGCGACTACCGTGCCTTCCAGCGGCGCGCCGCCGCGTCGTCCTCGTGGCGCGCCGCGACCCAGCGCTCGCCTTGCGGTGTCTCCTCGCTCTTCCAGAAGGGGGCGTCGGTCTTGAGCCAATCGATCAGGAAGTGGCAGGCGGCGAGCGCCGCCTCGCGGTGGGGCGACGCGGTCGCCACCAGCACGATGCGGTCGCCCGGCTCCAGCCGGCCGTAGCGGTGGATGATCAAGCTCGCGTCGAGCGGCCAGCGCTTGTTGGCCTCGGCTTCGATCTCGGCGAGCTTCTTCTCGGTCATGCCGGGATAGTGCTCGAGGGTCAGCGCGCTGACCCGGTCGGCGCCGCCCATGTCGCGCACCAGCCCGATAAAGCTCGCCACCCCGCCGATGCGGGGGTTGCCGCGGGTCAGCCGGTCGAGTTCCCGGCCGACATCGAAATCCTCGCGCTGCACCTTGATCATCGTCAGCCTCCGGCAACCGGGATCATCGTCAGCCTCCGGTGACCGGCGGGAAGACCGCGACCTCGTCCCCGTCGCGCACCGGGTGCTCCGGCCCGACATAATCCTGGTTCACCGCGACCCGCACCGCACTCGGGTCCTTGAGCGCCTCGGCATAGCCCGGCCCGCGGGATTTCAGCCAGCACAGCAAGCCGTTGACGTCGCGAACCTGCGACGGCAGTGCAAGTTCTTCCTCGGCCGTGCCGATCTTGGCGCGCAGCCAGGCGAAATAAAGCAGCCTCACCCGAGGATCTCCGCATACGGCAGGAAATCGACCATGCTGCCGGGCTGCAGACCGTCCGCCGCTTCGTCGATGATCACAAACCCGTCCGAGTTCACGATCGATGACAGGATCCCCGCGCCATCCTTCGGATATTTATACGCGGTGACGACGTCGCCGGCACGGTCGAGGCTGGCGCGGACATATTCGCGGCGCCCCGGCCGCTTCTTGTAGGCGAACTCGGCGCGCACGCGGAACAGGGCAGGGGCCTCGCCCGCGCCGCCGGCAAGACGCAGGATCAGCGGCCGGCCGATGATCGCAAAGGTCAGCGCCGCGGCGACCGGGTTGCCCGGCAGCCCGATCAGCGGCACACCCTTGACCTGGCCGAGCGCCACGGGGCGGCCGGGCTTGATCGCCAGCCGCCAGAAATCGAGCCGGCCCAGCCGCTCGATCGCGGCGCGGACATGGTCTTCCTCGCCGGTCGACACGCCGCCCGAGGTGATGATCAGGTCGTGTTCCACCGCCGCCTTGGCCAGCGTGTCGGCGAGCGCGGCTTCGCGGTCGGGGCGAATGCCGAGATCGCTCACCCGGCAGCCCGACAGCCGCAGCAGCGAGGCCAGCATGACGCGGTTGGCGTCGTAGATCGCGCCGGGCGGCAGTACCGTCCCCGGCTCGCGCACCTCGTCGCCGGTCGACAGCAGCGCCACACGCAACGGCTCGAACACCGTCACCCGGTCGCGGCCGAGCGCCGCGGCGAGGCCGAGATCGGCCGGCTTGAGCCGCCGCCCGGCGGGGAGGGCGACCGTGTCCTTTTCCACATCCTCGCCGGCCCGGCGGCGGTTGGCGCCCGGCTTGAGGCCCGGTTTCATCGTGACCCGGCCGTCGGCGAAGACGCAGTCTTCCTGCATCATCACCGTGTCGGCGCCTTCGGGCATCGGCGCGCCGGTAAAAATACGGATCGCCTCGCCGCGCTCGATCGGCCGGGCGAGCGGATGGCCGGCCGCGGCGCGCCCGGTCACCGGCAGGACCGTCTCGCGCTCCGGCAGCAGGTCGGCATGCGCGATCGCAAAACCGTCGACCGCGCTGTTGGCGTGCGGCGGCACATCCATCGCCGCGATCAGGTCGCGGGCCAGGATGCGCCCGAGCGCGTCCCCGAGCGGCACGGTCTCCGCCTCGACCACCGGCGTCACGCGCCGCTCGATCAGCGCCAGCGCCTCGTCGACGCTCAGCAGCGTCCCGCCAAAGGCAAAGCAATCGTCACTCAGCTGCGCCATGCGCCAGATCCCGTCTCGCCGAGTATCAGATCGGCGATGGCCCCGACATCGGCAAGGTCCAGCACCGGCAACGGCACGGCCAAGGCGGCGTCGGAGGCGATCGCGACGATATGCGGATCGTCGGGATAGAGAAACGGTTTTCCGACCGAAGGGCGGTGCACTTCGAGCTTGGCGTGGGCATGCGTCTTGAAGCCCTCGACCAGCAGCAGATCGACCGGCGCCATGCGCGCCGCCAGCTCGTCCAGCGACGGCTCCGGCGCGTCGCGCAGCTCGTGCATCAGGGCGAAGCGGCGCGACGAGGCGACCATCACCTCGGTGGCGCCGGCCTGGCGGTGCAGCCAGGAATCCTTGCCGGGCTTGTCGATGTCGAATTCGTGGTGGGCGTGCTTGACGGTCGACACCGTCAGCCCGCGTCCGCGGATCTCGGGGATCAGTTTGGTGAGGAGCGTCGTCTTGCCGCTGCCGCTCCACCCGGCCAGCCCGAAAACCTTCATCGCCGCGAAGCCCGGTTTGACATCACCCGCGTCATTTCGGGGCGGCCCGCAGGGTCGAACCCGGAACCCATGAACACGGTCTCATCCCCTTTGGCCGCGGCGTCGGAATGCTCCGTTCGAGGCCCGTGCGAACAGGTTCCGGGTTCATCGCTGTGCGACGCCCCGGAATGACGCGGGGAAAAGCAGCCTGGCAACGGGCCGATTCCACGCCGGTCACGCCAGGCGCTGCGTCTTCCCGCCAGCCGCCGGCCGCGGCGCGGCGATATGCGACAGGCCGGCGCGCAGGTAGTCGTAGCCCGTCACCAGGGTCAGCAGCGCGGCGATCCACAGCAGCGTCTCGCCGATCGCCACGATCGGCAGCGCCTGCCACCCCGCGGTGCCGACGATCAGCACGCCGATCGCCACCATTTGGATGCCGGTCTTCCACTTCGCGAGCCGCGACACTGGCAATCCGACCCGGAGCCCGGCCAGGTATTCGCGCAGCCCCGAGACCAGGATTTCCCGGCACAGGATCACCAGCGCGGGCAGCACCGCATGGCTGGTCAACCGCCCGCTCACGGTCAGCATGAACAGCGTCGCCGCGACCAGCAGCTTGTCAGCGATCGGGTCGAGAAAGCGGCCGAGCTCGGATTGCTGCTCCCAGCGGCGGGCGAAATGGCCGTCGAGCCAATCCGTGATGCCGGCCGCCGAAAACAGCGCGCAGCCGAACCAGCGGGCGGAGTCGCCGTCGATGTAGAACGTCGCGACGACGACCGGGATCGCGATAATGCGCGACAGGGTCAGCAGGTTCGGCAGACTGGTCAACGACACAACAAGCTCCGGGCGCGAGAGACCGGCTGGACAAACGATCTTATCCAACCCCGTGAAAGTGGTCATAAACCTTTTTTGCGACGGCTTTGCTGATGCCGGCGACGCGTTCGATCTCGGCCAGGCCGGCGCGCGCGACGGTCCGGGCGGAACCGAAATGGTGCAGCAGCGCCTGCTTGCGCCGCGCGCCGATGCCGGCGATCTCGTCGAGCGGGGAGCGGCCGAGCGATTTGGCATGCCGCGCGCGATACGTGCCGATCGCGAAACGGTGCGCCTCGTCGCGCAGGCGCTGCAGGAAATAGAGCACCGGGTCGCGCGGCTCGAGCGAGAAGGACGGGCGGCCGGGGATGAAGAAGCGCTCGCGCCCCGCGTCCCGGTCGGGTCCCTTGGCGATGCCGATGACGGGGACGTCGCCGATCCCCAGCTCGTCGAACACGTTTTGCGCGATGCCGAGCTGCCCGCGACCGCCATCGATCAGCACCAGGTCCGGCCAGGTACCCCCGGTCCGCTCGGGATCTTCCTTCAGCGCCCGATAAAACCGGCGGTAGAGCACTTCGCGCATCATCGCATAGTCATCGCCGCCGATGCCGTCCGGTTCCGGCGGCGCCTCCGCCGCGGCCGGCGCACCGCGCTCGCCGCGTATCGTGAACTTGCGGTACTGGTTCTTCATCAGCCCTTCGGGGCCGGCGACGATCATCGCCCCGACCGCGTTGGCGCCCTGGTTGTGGCTGTTGTCGTAGACCTCGATGCGGTTGAGCGGCCCCGGTAGCCCGAGCGCCGTCGCGACGCCGTCGAGCAATTGCCGCTGCGTGCTGCTTTCGGCGAGGCGGCGGCCGAGCGCCTCGCGCGCGGTCGCGGCAATGCGCTCGACCAGCTTTTTCTTGTCGCCCCGCTGCGGCACGACGAGGGCCACCTTACGGCCGCCGAGCGACAACGCCTCGGCGACCAGCGCCTGCTCGACCAGCGGATGGCTCAGCAGCACGAGCGGCGGCTTGGGCCGGTTGTCGTAGAATTGCCCGACAAAGCTGGTCAGCACCTCCTCGACCGACAACTGGCGGTCGTGGCTCGGGAAGTAGGCCCGGTTGCCCCAGTTCTGCCCGCCGCGGAAAAAGAACACCTGCACGCCGGTCTGGCCGCCCGCCTGATAGGCGGCGATCACATCGGCATCCTCGATGCCCGGCGTGTAGATGTCCTGGTGACCCTGCACCACCGACAGCGCGCGGATGCGGTCGCGCAGCATCGCCGCCGCCTCGAAATCGAGCGCCGTCGAGGCCGCTTCCATCTCGACCGCGAGCCGCGCCTGCACATCGGCGCTGCGGCCGTTGAGGAAGCCCTTCGCCTCCTCGATCAGCGCCGCATAGCTCTCGGGGGTGATGCGGCCGACGCAGGGCGCGCTGCAGCGCTTGATCTGGTACAGCAGGCAAGGGCGGGTGCGGTTGTTGAACACGCTGTCGCTGCACGAGCGCAGCAAGAACGCCTTCTGCAGCGTGATCAGCGTGCGGTTGACCGCGCCGGCCGAGGCGAACGGGCCGAAATACGCGCCCTCGTCGGTGCGCGCGCCGCGATGCTTGGTGAGCTGCGGGAAGTCCCCGCCGGCGGTGATGTGGATCAGCGGAAAGGACTTGTCGTCGCGCAGCAGCACGTTAAAGCGCGGCATCAAGCGCTTGATCATGTTGCATTCGAGCAGCAAGGCCTCGGCCTCGGTCTGCGTCTCGACGATCTCCAGCGCCGTGGTCTGCGACACCATCTGGCGCAGCCGGTTCGACAGGCCGAGCGGGTGCGTGTAGTTCTGCACCCGCGCCTTCAGGTTGCGCGCCTTGCCGACATAGATCGCGTCGCCCTTGCGGTCGAGCATGCGGTAGACGCCGGGGCCGGCCGGCACATGGCGCAACGCGGCGCGAATGACCGCGGCGCCATTGGCCATGCCGCCGCTCGCCGGCAGCGCCGGTTCGTCTTCCGCCGCGGCGACGTCTATCCCGCCCGGGCCACGCCGCGGGTCGAAAGACTCCGGAGACGGCTGGCGCGGCCGCCGTTTGGCCCGCGTCGCCTGCGCCTCTGCGGTTTTTTCAGTCGCTTCCGTCACATCCACCAAACCTGTGGATAAATCTGTCGAAAAAGCGGCGCGGCAAGCGTGCCGGCCCGCGGCGCGCCGACCGGTGTTGATCCACCGGCGCAAAACGGCGCAAAATCCCAAGCCATTGATTAGTCGAACGATTTTTCATTACATATATTAATCTCTTGCCGCAAATCAATCGGTTAGCGGTTACAGGATGATGTCGCACGGTGGTCACGCCGCTTGTGCACAACTTGAAGAACGGCGCCCTGATCGACGCCGAATCCGCGGCTTAACCGGGACATTTTGTCACGCTGGGGTTGAACGGGCGCGCGCAGCTTCATTCGACCGTTCCGCTCTGCCGCGGCTGGGCCCAGCCGAGATGCTGTCCGCCGTCGAGGGCGATCATCTGTCCCGTCATCGCCGGCGCGGCAAGGATGAAGCGGAGCGCGGCGGCGATTTCCGCCGGTGCCGTGCCGCGCCGTAACGGCATCGAGCGGCATTGCTGCAGGAATTGCTCATGGCTTTGCCGCGGGCTCGGCAGGGTCGGGCCGGGGCCGATCCCGTTGACGCGAATGCGCGGCGCCAGCGCCAGCGCTATGGTCTGGGTCAATGTCCACAGCCCAGCCTTGCTCAGCGTGTAGGACACGAAATAGGGCGTCAGACTCCACACTCTTTCGTCCAACAGGTTGACGATGCAGCCGCCCGCCGCAGCCGGCAGAAGCCGGGCGAATTCCTGGATCAGCACGAACGGCGCCCGCAGATTGACCGCGAGATGGGCATCCCAGCCGGCGCGCGTCACCGTGTCGACCGTGTCGTTCTCGAAGATCGAGGCGTTGTTGACGAGCACGCCGACCGGCCCGAGCGCCGCCGCCGCCCGCGGCAGCAGCGCGACGACTTGCGCCTCGTCGGCGAGATCGGCGGGCAGCGCCACCGCGTTCCCGCCGGCATCGCGGATCTTGCCGACGACCTCGTTCGCGGCCGCGGCCGAGCGCTGGTAATGCACCGCCACGGCGTAGCCGTCTTCCGCCAAGGCCAGCGCGCAGGCACGGCCGATGCGCTGCCCGGCGCCGGTGACCAGCGCCGTCCGCGGGACGGCTGGGGCGGGAAAGGCGCCGCTCGGCATCGGGTCGTCGGTCATGGCGGCAAGCCGCTCCCGGCGTCCGTCGCGGCCCGAGGCGAGAGCGCCTGAGAGCCTTGCGCGTCATTCCGGGGCGGCCCCAGGGCCGAACCCGGAACCCATGAGCACGGGTTTATCCAAGGTGTCGGTGGTTCCGTGTGCCTGGGTTCCGGGTGCATCGCCGTGCGATGCCCTGGAATGACGCCGGAACACGGCATCCCGGGCACGGCCGCGGAGGACGCGCGCCAGCCGCTATCGCCGGGCACGGCGTTCCTTTTTCGCCCGCATCTTGGCGCGCATCACGTCGCGGGCGGAAACGCCGGCCCGCCCCGCCTGCGAGCGGCCGCGCGGCCCCTGATCGGCCGAAGCGGCCAGGCCGAGATCGGCCTGCTCCAGCCGCCGGATCTCGTCGCGCAGCCGCGCCGCCTCCTCGAATTCGAGGTCGGCGGCGGCGGCTTTCATGCGCTTTTCGAGATCGGCGATCACCGATTTGAGGTCCTTGCCTTGATAGTGGGCCGCGTCGCTCTCGCCGAGCCCGACCGTCACGTGGTCGCGCTCGTAAACGCTGTCGAGGATGTCGGCGATGCCGCGCCGCACGCTCTCCGGCGTGATGCCGTGCGCGGCGTTATAGGCCTGCTGCTTCTCGCGCCGGCGGCTGGTTTCGTCGATCGCCGCCTTGAGGCTGTCGGTCATGTGGTCGGCGTAGAGGATGGCGCGGCCGTCGAGATGCCGCGCCGCGCGGCCGATCGTCTGGATCAGCGAGGTGCGCGAGCGCAGATAGCCTTCCTTGTCGGCATCGAGGATCGCGACCAGGGCGCATTCCGGGATATCAAGTCCTTCACGCAACAGGTTGATGCCGATCAGGATGTCGAACACGCCAAGCCGCAGATCGCGAATGATTTCGATGCGCTCGATGGTGTCGACATCGGAATGCATGTAGCGCACCCGCAGCCCGGCCTCGTGCAGGTATTCGGTCAGCGCCTCGGCCATGCGCTTGGTCAGCGTGGTGACCAGCACGCGCTGCCCCTTGGCCGCGGCGTCGCGGCATTCGGCCATTAGGTCGTCGACCTGGTTCTCGATCGGCCGGATGATCGTCGGCGGGTCGACGAGGCCGGTCGGCCGCACGATCTGCTCGACAAAGACGCCGCCCGAACGCTCCATCTCCCAGCGTCCCGGCGTCGCCGAGACAAACACCGTCTGGCCGCGCAGCGCGTTCCATTCCTCGAATTTGAGCGGCCGGTTGTCGGTGCAGGAGGGCAGCCGGAAGCCGTATTCGGCGAGCGTGGTCTTGCGCGTCCAGTCGCCGCCGAACATGCCGCCGAGCTGCGGCACCGTGACATGGCTTTCGTCGACGATGACCAGCGCGTCGCGCGACATGTACTCGAAAAAGGTCGGCGGCGGCTGGCCGGGGGCGCGGCCCGTCAGGTAGCGCGAGTAGTTCTCGATGCCGGCGCAGCTGCCGGTCGCCTCGATCATCTCGACATCGAAGGTGGTGCGCTGTTCGAGGCGCTGCGCTTCGAGCAGCCGGCCCGCGCTGTGCAGCTCGTCGAGCCGGATGCGCAGGTCGCGTTTGATCTGCTCGATCGCCTGCAGCAAGGTCGGGCGCGGCGTCACGTAATGGCTGTTGGCGTAGACCTTGATCGATTGCAGCACGGTGATCTTCTCACCGGTCAGCGGGTCGATCTCGTGGATCCCCTCGACCTCGTCGCCGAATAGCGAGATGCGCCAGGCGCGATCCTCGTAATGCGCCGGGAAGATCTCGATCGTGTCGCCGCGCACGCGGAA
>DASZOZ010000089.1:0-42210 GCA_035550515.1 Allostellaceae bacterium | reverse complement strand
AAGTTACCCGACTGGCGCATCGACAGTTCGATGTAGAAAAGTTTCGGTGGATTTGACATGTCGCAGCGCGACCTTGCGGGACTTCGGGCCCCGAGTATCGTAGCGGCAGCCGCCTGGGGCCGCCCGCGCCCCTTTTTGCGTTCGACAGGAGACAAACCGTGAGCGTCACCGGTAACGACACCCTCAAGACCCGCCGCACCCTCACGATCGACGGCAAGGGCTACGACTATTTCGATATCGGCGCTGCGGCGCAGGCGGCGGGGCTCGGCGACGTGTCGCGGCTGCCGTTCTCGCTCAAGGTGCTGCTTGAGAACCTGGTGCGGCTCGAAAACGGCCGCACCGTCACGGTGGACGACATCAAGGCGCTGGGCGCCTGGCTGCAGGCCAGGAGCTCCGACCGCGAGATCGCCTTCCGCCCGGCGCGTGTGCTGATGCAGGACCTGACCGGCGTGCCGGCGGTGGTCGACCTCGCGGCGATGCGCCAGGCGATGGTCGATCTCGGCGGCGACCCGAAGAAGATCAACCCGCTGTCGCCGGTCGACCTGGTCATCGACCATTCGGTGCAGATCGACCGGTTCGCCAGCCCGCAGGCGTTCGACGAGAACGTCAAGATCGAGTTCGAGCGCAACGGCGAGCGCTATCGTTTCCTGTCATGGGGCCAGCAGGCGTTCGAGAATTTCCGCCTGGTACCGCCGGGCACCGGGATCTGCCACCAGGTGAACCTCGAATACCTGTCCCAGGTGGTGTGGACCACCGCCGAGGACGGCAAGACCATCGCCTATCCCGACACGCTGGTCGGCACCGACAGCCACACCACCATGGTCAACGGCCTCAGCGTGCTCGGCTGGGGCGTCGGCGGCATCGAGGCCGAGGCGGCGATGCTCGGCCAGCCGATCTCGATGCTGATCCCCGAAGTCGTCGGCATGAAGCTGACCGGCAAGTTGCCCGAAGGCGCGACCGCGACCGATCTCGTGCTCACCGTGACGCAGATGCTGCGGCGCAAGGGCGTGGTCGGGCGGTTTGTCGAATTCTACGGCCCCGGCATCGCCGAGCTGGCGCTCGCCGACCGGGCGACGATCGGCAACATGGCGCCGGAATACGGCGCGACCTGCGGCTTTTTCCCGATCGACGCCGAGACGATCCGCTACCTGACGCTCAGCGCGCGCGACCCGGCACGGGTCAAGCTGGTGGAGGCCTATGCCAAGGCGCAGGGCCTGTGGCATGACGAGTCGACGCCGGAGCCGGCCTTCACCGACACGCTGGAGCTCGACCTCGCGACCGTCGAGCCGTCGCTCGCCGGGCCGCGCCGGCCGCAGGACCGCATCGCGCTCGGCGACACCGGCAAGTCGTTCGATACGGAGCTGCCGCGCCTCGCGCCGGGCGTCAGCGCCGCGCGTTCGCAGAAGGTCGCGGGCGCCGACTACCAGCTGCATGACGGCGATGTCGTGATCGCCGCGATCACCTCCTGCACCAACACCTCGAACCCGAGCGTGATGCTCGCCGCCGGCCTCCTCGCCAAGAAGGCGGCCGAGAAGGGCCTCAAGGCCAAGCCCTGGGTCAAGACCAGCCTGGCGCCGGGCAGCCAGGTGGTCAGCGACTATTACGCCGCCGCCGGGCTGCAGCAATATCTCGACCAGGTCGGGTTCAACCTCGTCGGCTATGGCTGCACGACCTGCATCGGCAATTCCGGCCCGCTGCCCGAGCCGATCGCCGAAGCGATCGACGAAGGCGACCTCGCGGTGGCCGCGGTGCTCTCGGGCAACCGCAATTTCGAGGGGCGCATCCATGCGCTGGTGCGGGCGAACTACCTCGCCTCGCCGCCGCTGGTGGTCGCCTATGCGCTGGCCGGCACCATGCGCATCAATCTCGCGACCGACCCGCTCGGCACCGGCAGCGACGGCAAGCCGGTCTACCTCCGCGACATCTGGCCGACCAACCAGGAGGTCGCCGACACGGTGCGCGCCGCGGTGAAACGGGACAGCTTCAAGAGCCGCTACGGCAATGTGTTCGAGGGTCCGCCGCAATGGCGCGCCGTCACCGGCGCAGGCGGTATGACCTACGACTTCGAGGATCACTCGACCTATCTGGCGCTGCCGCCCTATTTCGAGAACATGCCGAAGGAGCCGGGGCCGCTCAGCGATGTCGTCGGCGCGCGCGAGCTGGCGGTGTTCGGCGACAGCATCACCACCGACCACATCTCGCCCGCCGGCTCGATCAAGGTCGAAAGCCCGGCCGGCGACTTCCTGATCAGCTATCAGGTGCGTCCGACCGACTTCAATACTTACGGGTCGCGGCGCGGCAACCACAACGTGATGATGCGCGGCACCTTCGCCAATATCCGCATCCGCAACGAGATGGTGCCGGGCGTCGAAGGCGGCATGACCAAGCTGCAGCCCGACGGCACGGTGATGCCGATCTACGACGCCGCGATGGAGTACAAAAAGCGCGGCGTCCCGCTGGTGATCTTCGGCGGCAAGGAATACGGCACCGGCTCGTCGCGCGACTGGGCCGCCAAGGGCACGCTGCTGCTCGGCGTCAAGGCGGTGATCGTCGAGAGTTTCGAGCGCATCCACCGCTCGAACCTGGTCGGCATGGGGGTGCTGCCGCTGGTGTTCAAGGACGGCGCGACGCGGCAGTCGCTCGGCCTCGACGGCACCGAGGTGCTCGACGTGACCGGCGTCAAGGACGGGATCAGGCCGCGCATGGACGTGACGCTGACCATCCACCGCACCGACGGCAGCAAGCAGCAAGTGCCGCTGACCTGTCGCATCGACACGCTCGACGAGGTCGAATACTTCCGCCATGGCGGCATCCTGCAATACGTGCTGCGCGGGCTGCTGAAGGCGGCCTAACACCGGGACAGGCACGGCTTTCCCCCGCTCGCGCGGGCGGGCGGGGGTGCCTCGTCGGACCGCAGCCATTGCCCGTGCACGCCGAGCGCCGTCGCGAGCGCTCGCGCCATGACCGCGACGAGAAGCTGCGCCTCGCCGCGCGCGAGCCAGCACAGATGCGCGTCCAGCCGCGCAGCGTCGCCGGTCTGCGCCGCGGCGATCAGGGCGATGATCGAGGTTTCGTCCGGCGTTGCCCGACCGCTGCCGGGCGGAGCGACGCGCAGCTTGCGCCTTCCGGCATGCGCGAGCGATTGCAGAAAAGCGCGGAACGTCACAAAGACCTCATCGGCGTCGCCCGGGAACGCCATCGCAAAATCGCGCCGGCTCAGCGCGGCACATTCCCGGCCGGCCGCGATACGGCGCAACGTGCCGATCAGCAGCGCCGCACCCGGTCCGAGAGCCGTGTCCTCACCGTCCCTCAAGTTGTGGCTGCCGAGGCTCATGCGGCGTCCCTTGCGAGCGATCTCGATCGTCTATTCAAATGTTATTGCGAATGAGTTGCAATAACATTTGCGACGCGATATCGTCGCGGCGTTGGAAGCGCGAGGGGAAAAATGCCATCGGACGATCGGCCGCCAACAGGTCCGGCGTCGGTCTACGCCGACGACACGACCTTGTGCGATCTGTGCACGGCGGAGCTCTTCGTCGTCACCGTGCTGCGGCTGTGGCGGAGCGGCGCCAACGATCCCGATCGTCCGGAGTACTGGGCGCGCGCGTTTCGCGCGGCGGGGATCGCCACCGGGGGTGCGCCGGCGTTCGGCTCGCTGATGCGGGTCGTCGCCGGCGCGGCCCGCCATCCGCTCGATGTGCGGCCGCGCGCCTGTCGCCGGCTCGGGCGCGACGAAGATTTGCTGCTGCGGCTGATCAGCATGTTGCAGGGCGACCGCCGCGGCGAGGCGTCAAGACTGCTCGATGTCTGGCTGCCGCCTGCTGCGGCCGGTCTGGCGACGCGCCCGGCCGAAGCCCTGGCGATGGCGCTCGCCGGTGTCGGGCTGGTCGTGCCCCTGCGCCACGCCGAGGCGGCCGCGCTGTCGCGGCTAGCCGCTTGCGCGCACGCGACGCCGGGCCTGGCGCTTCTTCAGTAGCGGCGGCAGCAGCGGCGCCCCTGCCGGCTTGCGCAGCAGCCCATAACCGAGGATGCCGGCGACGATCAGCACGCCGCCGCCGATGCGCGCGGGCGTCAGCTTCTCGCCGAGCAGCGTCACGCCGACCGCGACGACGGTGACCAGCTCCATATTGGCGATGATCGCGTAGCTCGACGGGCCGAGGAGCGGCACGCTGTACGAGAACAATGTGATGACCAGCGCCCCCGGCCCGAGCCCGGCGATGATCATCAACGCCCAGGCATACGCGCCGCGCGGCACGTCGAGCCCGGTCACCAGGTCGATCGCGGCGAAGGACGCCGCCATCCCGAGATAGAGACAGATGGCGCCGGTCAGCGGCTGCTGCTGGCGCAGCAGCACCGAATTGGCCGCGAGGTAGAAGACATAGACCAGCGGCGAGGGGATCGCCCAGGCGAGCCCGCGCAGATCGATCGTGCCGCCGCGCAGGCCCGGCACCGCGATGAACGCCGCGCCGGCGAGGATGACCGCGACGCAAAGTGCAGCGCCTTTGCGGATCGGCCGTTTGAACAGGACCCGGTCGACCACCAGCATCAACGCCGGATAGGTGTAGAACAAGAGCACCGCGAGGCTGGTGTCGAGTGTCTTGATGCTTTCCCAGAAGGTGATCGTCTGTCCGACGCCGAGCGTCGCGCCGACCAGGGCGATCTTCCATGCGCCGCGCCGCCAGGCGATCAGCAGGTCGACCCGCATCGCCGCCGCGGCAATCAGCAGCGCCGGCAGCGCGATGGCGTAGCGCCACAGCAGCATCGAGGCCGGATCGATGCCGGCGGCATAGAGCCGGCGGGCCAGCAGCGGCATGAAACCCACCATGACGCTGCCGACGACGGCGGCCAGCGCCGCGCGCCAGGCTCGCGCCGGGTTCATTGCGTTCCGCCGGGGCCGACACCATATCGGTGCCCGAGTTGGTTAACGAATGTTAATGGTGTCGCCATGCTGGAAGTTCTGGGCATAGCCCTTGTCGTGGCGCTGGTCATCACGCTGTTTATTCGGCCATCCGCCACCGTCGCGGTCATCCTGGCGCTGGGCGTCGTCGGTGCGGCGATCGCGGTCAGCTGGAACGACGTCGAGCAGACCAAGGCGCAGCGCGCCGCCGTCAATGCCGCGCTCGAGCGGCAGAGCGCGTCGACCGCCGCGGTAACGGTGCCCACGCCGGCGCCGACCCACGCCGGGTCGTAAATCGCGTTGCGGCCGGGCGGGTCCCTGAAGATCGTCATGCCCGGACTCGACCCGGGCATCTCCATCTCGGCTATTCCGCCGGCCGCTCGTAGCACACGCGCCCGTCGCGCAGCGTCGTTTGCGCGATGAGCCGCCGCTTGGCGGTGACCGTGTCGCCCTCGCTGTCGGTCAGCGGGAAGTTGCCGTCGCGCAGCTCGAGCACGGCGATGTCGGCATTGGCGCCCGGCCTGAGCGTGCCGACCGTGCCCTCATAGCCCATGATCTTGGCCGGCCTCGCGGTGGCGCGGGCGATGATGTCGTCGAGCGACATGCCGAAATGCAGCAGCTTCGACATCGTCGTCAGCATGTCCCAGACCGGGCCGCTTGTCGCGCTGGTCGTCGTCAGGTCGGTCGAGATCGTGTCGGGCAGGAACCCCTGGTCGAGCGCCTTCTCGATCATCCGGAAGCTGAAATGGTTCCGGCCGTGCGCGCAGTCGAAGATGATGCCGTGGCGCTGGGCCTCGACCACCTCTTTCAGCACGAACTGCTTTTCCTGCCCCATGATGCCGTTGGCGCGGCCGTGATAGCAGTGGGTGACGATGTCGCCCGGCTTCATCGGCTCGATCAGCTCGGGGAGCGGGATCGGCGAATCGGTGATGTGCATCATCATCGGCACGCCGCCGGCCATGTCGGCCGTCTGGCGCGCGAGCTTGACCGGCTCGTTCGAATACTCCCAGACCAGACCCGGCCCGAAGCGCAGCTTGACGCCGATCGCCAGGTCGGGGTTCTCGGTGATCGTGCGGGCGCAGCCTTCGGGATCGGCATAGGGGAAATGGTTGAGCTCGCCGGTGCCGCGCGCCCCGCCGATGATGCCGATCGCCGACAGGTTGACAAAGGCGCGCACCCGGGTGCGGACCTCGCGGTCGAGCACCGCGCGCAGCCCGGCAAACCCGGCCGATCCGGCGCTGCCGGCGTCGCACAGCGTGGTGACCCCGCTCTGCCGGCAGAAATGGTCGGTGCGGCCGCCCATGTCGTGCGCATTGACAAAGACATGCGCGTGCATGTCGACAAGGCCCGGCGTCACGTAACGGCCCTTGGCGCTGATCGTCCGCCGTGCCGCGTTGCGCGGCAGGCTCGGCCCGACCGCGACGATCTTGCCGCCGGCGACGCCGACATCCATGCGCCCCTTGAGCCCGGCGGCCGGGTCGAGCACCTCGCCGTCGGTCAGCAGCAGATCGTATTGCATGGCGTGCTCCCCCCTTTGGTCTCTGCGAGCGTAGCGAAGCAATCTCGCGCCGTCTCGGCCCTTTTCCGCGGCAGACGACCTCACCGCCTTCGATTCCCCGCAATGGCGACCCGATGCAATCCAGCCACCCGCTTTGCGCGCGGACGGCCGGATTGTCCGGGTATGGCGATCGCCATACTCTCCGCGCCGTGTCGGAATGCCGGGCATGGGAGGCGTGTTTGGACCAGACCGTTGCGCAGCAGCGGCCCGCCGTCATCGTGCCGCATCGCGGTCTGGTGCTGTGCGCCGCGCTGATCGCGACGTTTATGCCGGCGGTGGAAAGCTCGATCGTCGCGACGGCGATGCCGACCATCGTCGGCGACCTCGGCGGCTTCGATTTGTTCAGCTGGGTCTTTGCCGCCTATCTGCTGACAATGGCGGTGATGATCCCGATCTATGGCCGACTCGCCGACATCTACGGTCGCAAGCGCGTCTTCTTCGTCGGCACCGGCATCTTCATGGTGGGGACCGCGCTGTGCGGCCTGGCGACCAGCATGCCGATGCTGATCCTGTTCCGCGCCGTACAAGGGCTCGGCGGCGGGGCGGTGCAGCCGATCGCGACGACGATCCTCGGCGATATCTATACCCCCGCCGAGCGCGCCCGTGTGCAGGGCTACAGCTCCAGCGTCTTCGGCATCTCGGCGATCATCGGTCCGGCGCTCGGCGCCTTTCTCGTGCAGCATGTGCACTGGTCGGTCGTGTTCTGGATCAACCTGCCCATCGGCGTGATCAGCATCGTGTTGTTTGCGCTGCTGCTGCCGGAGCGGGTCGAGCACCGCCCCCACCAGATCGATTACATCGGCGGGCTGCTGCTGGTGATCGGCGTCGGCGCGGTGCTGGCGGCGCTGATCCAGGCCGCTTCGCTCGGCCTGGCCGGCGCTGAAGGGCTCGCGCTGGTGGGCGTCGCGGCGCTCGTCCTCCTGGCGCTCTACGAACAGCGGTTGAAGGAGCCGCTGCTGCCGCTGGTGCTGTGGCGCCGGCGCGTCGTTCTGCTGTGCAATCTTGCCGGGCTCGGTGCGGCGGCGACGATGATGTCGGTGTCGGCGCTGCTGCCGACCTATGTGCAGGGCGTCATCGGCCGCGGCCCCGGGGTCGTCGGGGTGGTCGTCGGCGCGACCTCGGTGAGCTGGATGTTCGCCGCCTTTGCCGCCGGCCGGCTGATGATCCGCACCTCGTACCGGACCACGGCGGGCATCGGCGGCGCGTCGCTGGTCATCGGTACGCTGATGCTCACCGCGCTCGAACCGTCGAGCCCGCCGCTCTGGGCGACCCTGGCGGCGCTGGTGGTGGGGATCGGCATGGGGTTCTGCAACACGACCTTCCTGGTCGCGATCCAGGCCGATGTCGCGTTTCATCAGCGCGGCCTCGGCACCAGCTCGCAGATGTTCATGCGCATCATCGGCCAATCCATGGGCGCCGCCTCGTTCGGCGCGCTGGTCAATCTCGGCGTCGATCGGCTGTTGCCCGGCGCGGGCCACCTGGTAAACCGGATGCTGGAACCCGCGACGCGGGCGACGCTGGGCCCCGACCAGCTTGCGCAACTGGCGGGCGCGGTCGGTATTGCGGCGCATCATGCGTTTATGCTCGCGGTGGTTATCGCGGCTCTGACGCTGATCGCGGGGCTGGCGCTGCCGGCGAGACTGAGCCCCGTCCGCACCCCGGCTTAGCCGCTACGCGCCGGCGAGGGCCGCCTTGTAGGCGCGCACCGCCGCCTGCCAGCCCAGCTTCAGCGCATCGGCGGTCAGCTCGTGGCCGATCGAGGCTTCCGCCAGGTTGGGCATCGCCGCGACCAGCGCCGGCAGATTCTCCAGGTTGAGGTCGTGCCCGGCATTGACCACGAGCCCCCGTGCCGCCGCGCGGGCGGCCGTCGCGGCGCAGGCCGCGCGCATCGCCACGGGGTCGCCGTGCCGGAACGCGTCGGCATAGCCGCCGGTATAGATCTCGACCCCATCGGCGCCGGTCCCCCGCACGCGGTCGACGACCGACGGATCGGGGTCGATGAACAGGATCACCCGCGCACCGTGCTGCTTGAGCCGCGCCACCGCGGCGTTGACCCGCGGCGTGTCGCGATTGTCGAGCTTCCAGCCCTCTTCCGAGGTCAGCACCCCCGGCCCGTCGGGCACCAGGGTGCATTGCTCCGGCCGTACCGTCGCGCAAATCGAGAAGTAGCGCTCGTCGGGATAGCCTTCGATATTGAGCTCACAGGCCGGCCGCCAGCCCTGCATCAGCTCGGCTAAAGCGGAGACGTCGCTGCCGCGGATGTGCCGCTCGTCGGGCCGCGGATGCACCGTGATCCCTTGCGCCCCGGCCTCATAGGCGAGCCGGGCGAATTCGAGCAGGTCGGGCACCCCGGTCCGCCGCGAATTGCGTAAAAGCGCAATCTTGTTGAGGTTGACGCTGAGCCTGGCCATCCGCTGTACCCTCGTCTCGCAACGCCTCTATAATCGATCAAACGGTCGATGGAGGAAATGTCATGGCGGTCGTGCTGGGCACTGACGGGTATCGCTACGAGGTTCAGGACAACTGGGCGAAGCTGCCGCCGGGCATGGAGTTCAACGCCGATGTCGCCGCGGTCGGCGTCGACAAGGACGACAATGTCTACGCCTTCAACCGCGGCAAGCACCCGATGTGCGTGTTCGACCGCGACGGCAACCTGCTGCGCACCTGGGGCGAGGGCGTCTTCCTGCGGCCGCACGGCGTGTTCATGGCGCCCGACGGCACCATCTGGCTGACCGATGACGGCGACCACACCGTCCGGCAGTGCACGCTCGACGGCAAGGTGCTGCTGACCATCGGCGTGCCGGGCAAGCCGGCGCCGTATATGTCGGGCCACCCGTTCCACCGCTGCACCCACACCGCGATGTCGCCCGACGGCGACCACCTCTACGTTTCGGACGGCTACGGCAATTCGCGCGTCCACAAATTCACCCTCGACGGCAAGCTGGAGTTCTCGTGGGGCGAGCCGGGCACCGATCCCGGCCAGTTCAACATCGCCCATAACGTCTGCTGCGACCCGGACGGGTTTGTCTATGTCGCCGATCGCGAGAACCATCGGGTCCAGGTGTTCGACGGCAACGGCAAATACGAGGGCCAGTGGAACAACATGCACCGCCCCTCCGGGCTCTATCTAGAGCCGGGCAAGCAGGGCCGCATGTATATCGGCGAGATCGGCCCCGACATGGCGGTCAACATCGAGCTGCCGAATTGCGGCCCGCGGGTCAGCATCTACACCCATGACGGCAAGCTGCTGGCGCGGCTCGGCCACGCCCATGCCGGGCTCGACGCCGGCCAGTTCATCTCGCCGCACGGCATCGCGGTCGACGGCCGCGGCGACATCTATGTCGGGGAAGTCAGCTTCACCAACTGGGGCCGCCGTGTCCGCGCCAAGGGCGAGGAACTGCCGCCCGACCTGCGCAGCCTGCAAAAGCTGGTGAAGGTCGGCTAAGCCTCCGATGGGCCGGCGGCGCCGGCGTTGGCTGCCAGATAACCCGGCAGGTCGGCCCAGCCATAGCCGGCGGCCGCGACCTGGGCGCCGTTGAACGGCAACAGCTTGCGGCGCACCTCCTTGCCGCCGAGCCGCTGATAGAAGAAACGGGACGGATTGTCGCGCAGCACCCAGATGATCGCCGAATGATGGTTCTGCGCCACCAGGCGGCGGAACATCGCCAGCAGCAGCCCGCGGCCGATGCCCTGGTCCTGCCAGTCGGGGGCCACGTAAAGCGTGAATACCTCACCGGTAAAGCCGGGCTCCCCGCGGCTGGCGCCGCAGCTGCCGAAGCCGACGGCCGCGCCGCCGCCGAGCGCGACATGCACATCGTTGGGCGAACGGTGGATCAACTGGCGCCAGCCGCGTTCGCGGCGGTCCGGCGAAAGGCCGGCGAGATAAGGTGTCCCGAGGATGCCGGCATAGGCCGCCTGCCAGGTCTCGACATCGATCCGGGCGATCGCGCCGGCATCGCCAGGCTGCGCGGCGCGGATCGTGATTTCGCCAAGAGTGCCCATCGCCCCGCCATTCTGCCCGGTTTTGTCACAGCTGGGGAGGGGTTCGGTCAGGTGGTAATGGCGCGGCTTGCCGACTATCTTTGCGGCATGAAGAAAGCCTGGTTGCCGGTCGTCTGCGCGATCGCCATGGCCGGATCGGTCGTTCCCGGCCATGCGGCGAAAAAGCACCCGCCAAAGCCTGCCGCTCACCCGAACGGGGCGGCGGTCACGGACCCGGGGCCGGCGAAGTCGCTCGGCAGCGCGGGCGGCTGGACCGCCTATCTGGCGGAGAACAAAGCGGGCAAGGTGTGCTACCTGGTCGGCCATCCGGAGAAAAGCGAGCCGGCGGCGCTGAAGCGTCAGCCGGCCATGGCGATGGTCACCCATCGCACCGAGGATAATGTCAGCAACGTCGTCAGCTTTGACGAGGGCTATCCGCTCAACGAGGAAGGCGACGTGATCGTCGAGGTCGGACGGGAGAAGTTTCCGCTGTTCGCCAAGAACGATACGGCATGGGCGCGCACCTCCGAGCTCGACCGGACCATCGTCGCCGCGCTGTCCAAGGAAAGACAGGCGGTCGTCAAGGCGTCGCCGAAGAAGGGGCGTGCCACGACGGATATCTATTCGCTGAACGGATTCGCTAAAGCCTTGGCGCTGATCGACAAAGCCTGCGATGTGAAACGTTGATATGGATATTGATAGCGACAAGCAAAATCTCGTCGGCTGCGGCCGTGCCGAGATAGCGGCGGCGATGGCGCAGATCGGCGCCGAGCCGTTTCGGTCGCGCCAGTTGTGGCACTGGATTTACCATCGCGGCGTCACCGATTTTTCGCTGATGACCAATCTCGCGAAGCCGTTTCGCGAGCAGTTGGCGCAGCGGTTCGTGCTCGACCGGCCGGCCGTCGCGGCCGCGCTCCTCTCGCATGACGGCACGCGGAAATGGCTGCTGCGTTTCGCCGATCGGCATGAGGCCGAGACCGTCCACATTCCCGAAGAGGATCGCGGCACGCTCTGCGTCTCGTCACAGGTCGGCTGCACGCTGACCTGCCGTTTTTGCCATACCGGCACGCAGCGTCTGGTGCGCAACCTGACCGCGGCCGAAATCGTCGGCCAGGTGATGCTGGCGCGCGATGCGCTCGGCGAATGGCCCGCGCCGAATGCAGCCGGTGAAGACCGGCTGCTCACCAATATCGTGCTGATGGGGATGGGCGAGCCGCTCTATAATTTCGACAATGTCGCGGCGGCGATGAAGATCGTCATGGACCCGGAGGGCCTGGCGATCTCGCGCCGCAAGATCACGCTGTCGACCGCCGGCGTCGTACCGATGATCGAACGTTGCGGGCGCGAGCTCGGGGTCAACCTGGCGATTTCGCTGCACGCCGTGACCGACGAACTGCGCGATGAGCTGGTGCCGCTCAACCGGAAATACCCGATCGCCGAGCTGCTCGGCGCCTGCCGGCGCTATCCGGGGTCGAGCAACGCGCGCCGCATCACGTTCGAATACGTGATGCTGAACGGCGTCAACGACAGCCCGGCCGAGGCGCGGGAGCTGGTGCGCCTGCTCAAAGGCGTCCCGGCCAAGGTCAACCTGATCCCGTTCAACCCGTGGCCGGGCGCGCCGTACGAATGCTCGACCGCCGCGGCGATCGCGGCGTTCTCCGATATTGTCTTTGCCGCCGGCTACTCGGCGCCGGTGCGCACGCCGCGCGGCCGCGACATCCTCGCCGCCTGCGGCCAGCTCAAATCGGCCAGCGTCAAGGCGCGCCGCAGCGAACGCATGGCGGCGACGGCGGACGCCTGATCGGCGCTGCGCCCGGCCCATTGCCAAGCCCGGCGAGCTGTGCGAAGCACCGCAGCCGATTTGACAAGGACGCAACATGGCTGACGCGGTCAAAAAAGTGGTGCTTGCCTATTCGGGCGGGCTCGACACCTCGGTCATCCTGAAATGGCTGCAGGAGACTTACCGCTGCGAGGTCGTGACGTTCACCGCCGATCTCGGCCAGGGCGAGGAGCTCGAGCCGGCCCGCGCCAAGGCCGAGATGCTCGGCGTCAAGCAGATCTTCATCGACGATCTGCGCGAGGAATTCGTCCGCGATTTCGTCTTTCCGATGTTCCGCGCCAACGCGCTCTACGAAGGGCAGTACCTGCTCGGCACCTCGATCGCGCGGCCGCTGATCGCCCGGCGGCAGATCGAGATCGCCCGGCTGACCGGGGCCGATGCGGTCGCGCACGGCGCGACCGGCAAGGGCAACGACCAAGTGCGCTTCGAGCTCAGCTATTATGCGTTGCAGCCCGATATCAAGGTCATCGCCCCGTGGCGTGAATGGGACCTGACCTCGCGCACCCGGCTGCTTGATTACGCCGAGCGGCACCAGATCCCGATCGCCAAGGACAAGCGCGGCGAGGCGCCGTTCTCGGTCGACGCCAACCTGTTGCATATTTCGGCCGAGGGGAAGGTGCTCGAAGACCCGTGGGACGAGCCCGGGGAATATGTCTACAGCCGCACCGTCGCGCCGGAAAACGCGCCCGACGCGCCCGAATATGTCGAGATCGACTTCGCGGCGGGCGACGCCGTAGCTATCGATAATGAGACGCTGTCGCCGGCCATGCTGTTGACAAGGCTGAACGAGCTCGGCGGCAAACACGGCATCGGGCGTCTCGATCTGGTGGAAAACCGCTTTGTCGGCATGAAGTCGCGGGGGGTCTACGAAACCCCCGGCGGGACCATCCTGCAAGCCGCGCATCGCGGCATCGAGAGCCTGTGCCTCGACCGCGGCGCGATGCATCTCAAGGACGAGCTGATGCCGCGTTATGCCGAGCTGATCTATAACGGCTTCTGGTTCTCGCCCGAGCGCGAGATGCTGCAGGCGCTGATCGACAAGAGCCAGGAGAAGGTCGCGGGCCGGGTGCGGCTCAAGCTCTACAAGGGCGTCGCGCGGGTGGTCGGCCGGCAATCGCCGAACAGCCTCTACAGCCAGGCGCATGTGACCTTCGAGGAAGACGCGGTCTACGACCAGCGCGACGCCGAAGGCTTTATCAAGCTCAACGCGCTCCGCCTGCGCCTCGCCGCACGGCAAGGACGGCATTAAGGCGGATCCCGGTCGCCTTGCCTTGTCACGGCAAGCCGCGCCATCAGCACGGCCGGGTCGCCGGCGATGTGCACCACCTTGTTGCGGCTCCTGGCGCCCGCGACGATCGACAGAGTAGTGCGCGGAAGGCGCCATTTTTGCGCCAGCAGGCGCAGCAACGCGTCGTTGGCCCGGTTGTCGGCCGGCGGCGCGGTCACCGCGACCTTGAGCATGCCGCCCTCGACGCCGTCGATCCGCGCTGCCCGCGCGCGCGGCGTCAGCCGCACCGCCAGCCGCACACCGTCGGCCGCGGCGGCCAGCGGCAGATCACAGGACGTAAGGGGCAATGTCCTCGACGATCAGGTCGCTGACGAAATAAAGGATCAGGATCAGGATGATCGGCGAGATGTCGATCCCGCCGAAATTCGGCAGGATCGATCGGATCGGGCGCAGGGCCGGCTCGGTCACGCGGTAGAGGAAATCGCCGATGACCGAGACCGCGCGGTTGTAGCGGTTGATCACGCCGAACGCGAGCAGCCAGCTGAGGATCGCCTGGGCGATCAGCAGCCAGATATAGATGCGGATCAGCAAAAGGATCAGGTGCAGGACCGCGTGCATTCAACGACCCGTTGAAAAGGCGCCGGCGCGACCGTAACCGCCGCGCCGGCGTTCCGCAAGCCGCGCCGGGCGGCGCAAGGAAGCGGTGTGGCGCGGTTTCCGCAAACAAAGCCGATGCTTGGCACGCGGCGGCGGTGCGCTTGACAGCCCTCGGCCCCTTCCCCATATTCCGCCCGCCTTGCGCCGCCCCAGCGGCGCCAATCCGGGCGAATCGGTTGGCCGGTCGATCGGGGCTGTAGCTCAGCTGGGAGAGCGCGGCGTTCGCAATGCCGAGGTCAGGGGTTCGATCCCCCTCAGCTCCACCACCCCTTCAGATCCATGACCGCATGGCATGCCGGCGCAATCAAAGGGCAGCGCCGCGCCGCGCGATGCGGTAGGCTCCCGGCCATCGCGCAAGGGAGACCGGGATGATCACGAAATTTGACAGCTCCTACTACGGCACCGCCGACATGGAGAACCTCGGCTACAGGGGCACGCCGATCAACGACCGATGCTATTCGCGGGAGCAGCTGGCGAAGGCGATGCACAAGGTCGTGCAATACGCCAAATGCATGGACGAGCGCGGCTACAACACGTTCTGGATGGCCGAACACCATTTCCAGCCGGAAGGGACCGAGCTGATCCCGAACCTGCTGATGATGGCGATGCATCTCTGCGGGGTCACCAAGAACCTCAACATCGGCTGCGGCTTTAACGTGACGCCGATGTGGCACCCGCTGCGCCTCGCCGAAGACTATGCGATGTGCGACATCCTGACGGGCGGTCGGGTCATCTTTGGTGTCGCGCGCGGCTACCACACCCGCGAGGTCGAGACCTTCGGCTCGCCGTTGACCGACCAGGCGGCCAACCGCGAGATCTTCGAGGAAGCCTGCGACATCATCTTCAAATCATTCGAGGGCAAGCCGTTCTCGCACAAGGGCAAGTACTACACGATCCCGCCGGAGGTGCCCTATCGCGGCTATACGCTGAAGGAGATCACGCTGGTGCCGGCGCCCGACCACTACCCGGTCGAATGCTGGCAGCCGATCCAGAGCGGGTCGGAGCGCGCCTTCGACTTCATGGCCAAGCACGGGATCAGCGGCGTCATCGGCGGCGGCTCGGCCGAGGGCGGCGCGGTCGACCGGCACATGGAAGGCTTCCGCCAGGCCTATGCCCGCCGCGGCATCCAGCTCCAGCCCGGCGAAAAGCTGGCGCTCGGCTACCAGTTCCACATCGCGTCGAGCAAGGAGCAGGCGATCAAGGAGGCGGCGCCGAACTACGAGGAGAACATGAAGATGTTCGGCGAACTGCGCCTGGTGCGGGCGCTGACCGACGAGCAGATCGCGGCGATGCGCGATCCCGCGCTGGCCGGCACCGTCAAGCTGCCGACAATCGAGGACGCGGTGAAGGCGGGCGGTTTCCTCGCCGGCACCCCGGCCGACATCATCGAGCAGCTCAAGGCGGTCGAAAAACGCTATCCGGGTCTCGACCGGGTGATCTGCGCGACCCCGCTCGGCACGCCGCTCGACGTCCAGCTCGAAGATCTCGACCGCTTCGCCAAGGAGGTGATGCCCGCCTTCAAGGGCAGCAAGATAGCCGCGGCCGCGGAGTAGACAGGGCCGGTCCCTCTCCCGCAGCGCGGGAGAGGGATGCATCATGCGGGAGGATCGACATGCCCTACGGCGGCAATGATTGGCACGAGCTGACCCGGGAAGAGGCGCTGGAGCCGGACCTGCCGATCTGCGACCCGCATCATCATTTCTGGGATTTCCGCATCGGCCGGCTGCCGTACCAGCGCTACCTGCTGCACGAGCTGGTCGCCGATGTCAGCCAGGGCCATAACATCCGCTCGACGGTGTTTATCGAGGCGCGGGCGATGTACCGCACCGACGGCCCGGTCGAGATGCGCCCGGTCGGCGAGGTCGAGTTCGTGCAGGGCCTCGCGGCGGCGAGCGCCAGCGGGCTCTACGGCCCTTGCCGCGCCGCGGCGACGATCATCGGCCATGCCGACCTCAAGCTCGGCGACCGGGTCGAGCCGGTGCTGGAGGCGCTGCGGGCGGCGAGCCCCAACCGCTTCAAGGGCATCCGCCATATCGTCACCTGGAACGCCGACCCGCGCGTCGAAAGCCGCGAGACGGAGGGCGTGCTGTCGACCTGGGAATTCCGCGCCGGCGCCAAGGTGCTGGGGCGCATGGGGCTGTCGCTCGACACGATCTGCTGTTTCCCGCAGCTGCCTGAAATGGTCGATTTCTGCCGGACGGTGCCCGAGGTCACCATCGTCATGAACCATCTCGGCGGGCTCAACCGCACCGGACCCTTCGCCGGCAAGGACGCGGAGGTCATGGCCGCCTGGAAACGCGGCATCGCCGACCTTGCCACATGCCCGAATGTGCTGATGAAGCTCGGCGGCATGGGCATGCCGCGCTTCGGCTTCGACTGGCATCTGCGCGACAAGCCGATCGGCTCGGAGGAACTGGCCGCGGACATGGCGCCGCTGCTGTCCTACTGCATCGAGCAGTTCGGCCCGGAACGCTGCATGTTCGAAAGCAACTTCCCGGTCGACAAGGTGTCGTTCTCGCACCCGATCGTGTTCAACGCGTTCAAGCGCTTATCGAAGGGCTATTCACCCGCCGAGCGCGCCGCGCTGTTCCACGACACGGCGGTGAAGGCATACCGCATCGCCGCCTGATGCGATCAGAAGGTTCATCGTCATGGCCGGGCTTGACCCGGCCATCCAAATCCCTTGGGCCGGGTTTGACCCGGCCATCCAAATCCCTTGGGCCGGGTTTGACCCGGCCATCCATGCGGGCCGGTACGGGCGTCCGTGGATGCCCGGATCAAGTCCGGGCATGACGACCTCCGGGTTGGCACATTATCGGCGATGAAGCAGATCCGCCTCAACGCTTTCGAGATGAACACGGTCGGGCACCAGTCGCCCGGGCTGTGGGCGCATCCGCGCGACCGCTCGGCACATTACACCGACCTCGACTATTGGACATCGCTGGCGAAGACGCTCGAACGCGGCAAGTTCGACGGCATCTTCCTCGCCGATGTGCTCGGCATCTACGACGTCTACGGCGGCTCGCCCGACGCCGCGCTGCGCCACGCCGTGCAGGTGCCGGTCAACGACCCGCTGCTGCTGGTCCCGGCGATGGCGGCGGTGACCGAGCATCTCGGCTTTGGCGTCACCTGCACGCTCAGCTACGAGCCGCCCTATCCGCTCGCCCGCCGCATGTCGACGCTCGACCACCTGACCAAAGGCCGGGCCGGCTGGAACATCGTCACCGGCTATCTCAACAGCGCCGCGACCGGGATGGGGCTCGCGCGGCAGCCGCGCCACGACCAGCGCTACGAGCTTGCCGACGACTACATGGAGGTCATGTACAAGCTGTGGGAAGGCAGCTGGGAGGACGGCGCGGCCGTGCGCGATCCGACCCGCCGCGTCTTCGCCGACCCGGAAAAAATCCACCGGATCGTGCATGCGGGTGCGTTCTACCGGGTCGACGCGATCCATCTCTGCGAGCCGTCGCCGCAGCGCACGCCGTTGCTCTACCAGGCCGGCGCCTCGACTCGCGGGCGCGCCTTTGCCGCAAAGCATGCCGAATGCGTTTTCATCAACGGTCCGACGCCGCAGACCGTCGCGCCGCAAGTCGCCGATCTGCGCCGCCGCGCGGTCGATAACGGCCGCGCCGCCGACGACCTGCTGATCTTCACGCTGTGCACCGTGATCACCGGCCGCGATGAGGCGGAAGCCAAGGCCAAGCACGCCGAATACCGCCGCTACGCCGATCCGGAGGCGGCGCTGGCGCTGTTTTCCGGCTGGACCGGCGTCGACTTCTCCCGGTACCGGCCGGAGGACGAGCTGTGCTATATCGAGACCGAGGCGATGCGCTCGGCGCTCGAATCCTTCACCTCGGCCGACCCGGACCGCGTGTGGACCGTCCGCGAGCTCGCCGAGCATGTCGCGATCGGCGGCCGCGGCCCGCTCTTTGTCGGGTCGCCCGCGCAGATCGCCGACACGCTGATCCGCTGGGTCGAGACCACCGGCATCGACGGGTTCAACCTCGCTTATGCCGTCACGCCCGAGAGTTTCGAGGATTTTGTCGCGCTGATCGTGCCGGAATTGCAGCGCCGCGGCGCCTACAAGCGGGACTACGCGGCCGGGACCTATCGCGACAAATTGTTCGGCGCCGGCCCGCATCTCAAGGCAGCGCACCCGGCGGCGCGCTATCGGCTGGGAGCAGTGCGATGAGCGAGCACCGCGGCGGCTGTCACTGCGGCAATCTGCGGCTGTCCCTCCGGTTGACCCGGGAGCCGGCGGAGGTTCGGCTGCGGGCTTGCGGCTGTTCGTTCTGCCGCCGGCACAACACCCGCACTGCCAGCGACCCCCACGGCGCGGTCGATGTTTGGGCCGATGACTGGTCGCTGGTGCAGCTCTACCGCTTCGGCACGGGCACCGCCCAGTTCGTCATCTGCCGGCGCTGCGGCGTCTATATCGGCGCGATCGGCGACATGCCCTCGGGCACGCGCATGGTCGTGAACACGAACTGCCTCGACGACCGCGCCGCGTTCACCCGCGTGCCGGCGCCGACCGACCATGACGGCGAGAGCACCCAAGACCGCCTCGCCCGCCGCGCTGCCAACTGGACGCCGGCGGTGCTGCACCGCTGATCAGGCGAGCCGCTCGAATTTCTGCAGCGAGCGGATATGCGCCGGGCGCGGCGTGTCCGGATAGATTTGCGGCCATGCGGTCCACGACACCTCGCCGACATAGACATCGCCGTGCGAGTCCACCGCGAGACCGTGCGGCGCGAGAAATCTGCCCAGTTCGGTGCCGGCCGGGGTCTCGCCAAAGCGGCCGATCAGCCGCCCCTGATGGTCGACGATGCTGACCCGCGGGCCGAGATTGGGGATGTCGCGGCTGACGGCGGCGGCGGGGCCGACTTCGCCGACATAGAAGATCGGCTTGTGCCCGTACGGCATGCACAGCCCGCAGGGCCGGTGCAGGTTTTGCCATTGCGTCTCGAACCGGCCGTTGCCGTCGAACACCTGGACGCGGTGGTTCTCGCGGTCGGCGACATAGACACAGCCGTCGGCGTCGCAGCAGATGTTATGGACGATGTTGAACTCGCCCTCGCCGGTGCCCGGCGCGCCCCACGAAAACAGCAGTTTGCCGTCGGGTGAATATTTATGGACGCGCGAATTGCCGTAGCCGTCCGACACGTAGATGTCGCCGTTCGGTGCCAGCGCGGTATGGGTGCAGCGGTGGAACGGCTCGCCCGACATGTACGGCGCGGGCTTGCCCGGCACGCCCAGCTCCAACAGGACCTTGCCGTCGAGCGTCACCTTGCGGACGAAATGACCGCCGTCATCGGTGAGGAACAGCGTGTCGTCGGGCGCGACGTGGACGCCGTGCGCCCGCAGGTACTGTCCCTCGCCCCAGGACCGCAGGAAGTTGCCCTCCCGGTCGAACACCATCATCGGATGCTCGCCGCGATTGAAGACATAGACATTGTCGTTCCGGTCGACCCCGACCCCGCCGACCTCCTTGAACGACCAGCCCGCGGGGAGCTTCGCCCAGTCGGCATTCACCTGATAGCGGTACGTCCCGGTCCCGACGATCATCGGTTTGCCTCCAGCGCCGCCTCGATGCCACGCGCGACGGCGAGCAGGCGGCGGTCGCCGCCGTGCTCGCCGACGATCATCAGCCCGACCGGCGCCGTGCCGGGCGGCTGGATCGGCAAGGTCGCGGCGCAGCGGTCGAGAAAGTTGATGACCGCGGTGTTGCGCAGGATCAACCCGTTGAGCCGGAAATAGTCGCGGTCGTCGGCAAAGGCGGCGACCGGCGGCGCGGTGATCGCCACGGTCGGCATCAGCAGCGCGTCGTAGCCCTCGGTGCGGCGGGCGACGCGGCCGATGAACTCCTCGCGGGCCCGGCAAATCCGGATATAGCCGGCGGCGGTGACGCCGCGGCCGAATTCGATCCGCGAGCGCACCCGCGGGTCGTATTCGTTGCCGCGTCGCGCCAGCAATGCCTCGTGCCAGGCAAACGCCTCGCTGTTGACGAGATTGCCGCGGTCGCTGATCCGCGGGTAGTCGGCGAACTCGGTGAGCGGCAGGTCGGTGATGTACGCCCCGGCGCGGGACAGCGCGGTGCACGCAGCGGCGAAAGCGCTCGCGACTTCCGGTGCAAGATCGTCGAGCACAAAGCTCTGCGGCACGGCGAGCCGCAGCCCCTGCACCGCCGCCGGTTCGGGCGCAATCGGCTCCTCGCCGGCCAGCACCGCGTCGGCGATGGCGCAGCAGGCGATGCTGTTGGCGAGCGGTCCGACGGAATCGAGCGTGGTCGATAGCGGGACGGCGCCGTCGCGCGGGATGCGCTTCGCGGTCGGCTTGAACCCGACCACGCCGCACAGCGCCGCCGGGATGCGCACCGAACCGCCGGTGTCGGTGCCGATCGCGACGACGGCCTGCCCGTCCGCCACCGAAACCGGCGCGCCGGCCGACGAGCCGCCGGGCACCCGCGCCCGGTCGAACGGGTTGCCCGGCGTCCCGTAATGCGGGTTGATGCCGACGCCGGAAAAGGCGAACTCGGTCATGTTGGTCTTGCCGACGATGACCGCGCCGGCCGCCTTGAGGCGCGCGACGACCGGCGCGTCGCCGGTCGCCGGCGGCCGGTCGTCGAGCGCCGTCGAGCCCGCCAGCGTCACCTCGCCGGCGACATCGAACAGGTCCTTGATCGATACCGGCAGCCCGGCAAGCGGCGAGGCGACATAGCCGGCCTGGCGCAGCCGGTCCTGCGCCTCGGCGGCGGCGCGCGCTTGCGCCGCATAAACTTTGGTGAAGCTGCGCGCGCCGCCGCCGGCAGGGTCGGCGATGCGCGCGAGCGCCGCCTCGACCAGCGCACGGCTGGTGGTGCGGGCCGCCGCCAGATCGGCGGCGAGACCGAGCACGGTCGGCTTGCTGGTCATCGGAGCCTCAGTGCTTGATGCTGTCGAGCGTCGGCAGGCGGTAGCGGTCCTGCGGATCGTCCCAGCCCTTGAAATTGGGCCGCCGCTTTTCGGCGAAGGCGGCGCGCGATTCCATCAGGTCGCTCTTGGCGCCGTGCTCGTGCAGCGCCGCCGCCAGCGCCTGCTGCTCGGAGCTGGGGGCCGGCCGCATCTGCCGCATCATGTGGACGGTGTTGACCCGCGAGGCGGGCGGCAGGGTCAGCAGATGTTCGGCCATCGCCATCGCGGTCGGCATCAGCTGGTCGGCCTCGACGATGCGGTTCAGAAAGCCGACTTCGTAGAAGCGCTGCGCCGTGAAACGGAAGCCGAGCGCCATCTCCATCGCGATCGGGTAGGGCATATTGGCGATATGGCCGTGGTTGTAGCCGCCGAGCAGCCAGCGCTTTGCCTCGGACACCTCGAAGACCGCCTCCTTGACCGCGACCCGCAGATCGGTGCGCTCGACCAGCATAAAGCCGCCGCCCATCGCATAGCCGTTGACCGCGGCGATGACCGGCTTTTCCAGCGCCCCGGACATGAACGGATCCTCGATATCGGGCCGCCGCCCGCCGGGCTGTCTGTTGGCGAGCGATTCCTTCATGTCCTCGCCGGCGCAGAAGCCGCGGCCGGTGCCGGTGAAGATCGCCACGTCGAGGTCGTCGCTGCGGCGGAACGCGGTCCACGCCTCGGCGAGCAGCGTGCGCATCTCGTGGCTCAGCGCGTTGAGCCGGTCGGGCCGGTTCATCCGCACCACGAAAATCTGGCCGTGGCGTTCGGTCTCGACGATCGGCATGGGCTGCTCCTGGTTGCTGGCTTGGCTTCTGTGCCGTGCAGTGTATCCAATACCGGCGAGGAGTATCACGCCATGCCCTATCTCGATACCGGCCGCATCAGCCTGTTCTACGAGGAGGCCGGCGGCGGCGGTGTTGCGGTGCTGCTGCTGCACGAGCTGGGCGGCAGCAGCGAAAGCTGGCGCGATGTCGTCCCGCTGCTGGCGGCGGACCGTCGGATCGTCGCGGTCGACATGCGATGCGCCGGGCGCTCGGAGAAACCGCCCGGCGCCTTCGCGCTGGCCGACGCGGCGGACGATATCGCGGCGCTGCTGACGGCGCTCCGCCTGGGGCAAGTCGATGTGATCGGCGCGGCGCTGGGCTCGCTGGTCGGTGCGCTGCTCGCGCTGCGCCATCCCGCGCGGGTGCGGCGGCTGATGATGTGCGCGGTGGCGGCGGACATGGCCGGCCCGACCCGCGCCTATGTCGCCGAGCGGGCCGAGAAGGTGCGGGTGGTCGGGATGCGGGGCGTCGCCGACGCCAGCCTCGCGAATTCCTTCCCCGAAGCGCTGGCGGCGCAACGCGCCGCCTATCGCGCGATCTACCTCGCGAACGACCCGGCCGCCTATGCCGAGCTGTCGCTGGCCTTGGCGCGGCTGGAGCTGACCGCCGCCGATTGGGGCGCGGTCCGCGCGCCGGTTCTGGTCGCGTCCGGCGCGCATGATTTCCTGTGGCCGCCGGCGCTCGGCCGCGCGGTCGCGGCGCTGATCCCCGGCGCCCGCTTCGCGGTCATCGAGGATGCCGGCCATTTCCCGCACCTCCAGGCGCCGGCGACGCTGGCCCGGATCGCGCGCGGTTTCCTCGATGGGTAACAGGCGGCGCGGTCGCCGCTAGACGATCGCAGCGTCCATCTTCAAGGCTTTGCGCGCGAAATAGCAGAATGTCGCGCCGACGATGCTCGCGCGCAGCCGGTAGTCGTGCGCTTCCTGGGCTTCGGCGCGGCCGATCGGTTTGATGTCGCCGGCCGCCCGCGCCAGCAATTGCAGCTTGGCCGCGCGCTCGAGGAACAGCGCGAGCATCGCCGCCTCCTCGACCGTGCCGCAGGCGGTCACCAGGCCGTGATGCGCCAGTAGCGCGGCGCGCTTGTTGCCGAGCACCCCGGAGATGATGCGGCCCTCCTCGTCGCCGATCGGCACGCCGGGCCATTCCGGCAGATAGGCGCAATCGTCCCAGAACACCGCCGTGTCCATATGCGCCACCGCCAGCGGCTCGCCGATCATCGACAGCGCCGAAGTGTGCGGCGGATGGGTGTGAATGATCGATTTGACCGCGGGGCGCTGGCGGTAGATCCACAGATGAAAGCGGTTGGACGGGTTGGGCATGCCCTCGCCTTCGAGGACATTGAGGTCGTCATCCACCAGCAGCAGGTTGTCGGCGCTGATCTCGTCGAGCCCCAGCCCGAAACGCATCGTCCAGTAGGTGCCGGGGTCGTCGCCGCGCGTCGTCAGTTGTCCGGCCAGGGCCGAGCCGTGATCCTCCGCCGCGAGGATGCGGCAGGCAAGCGCCAGCTTTTGCGGCGCCGACCACTGCGCGGCATCGAGATGGCGGTTCATGTCGGCCGCCGAGCTGCGGCTGTAGTCTTCCTTGCGCCTGACGATCGCGGCCATGCCCCGCTCCTCCCGATGATGTTCCGCCGGCTGATGTTCCGCCGCCCGGCGGTGCTGCGCATGCGCGCGGGTTTATGTTACCGTCGCCGGCTCGTGGAACAATCGCTTAGACGAAAGCCGCCGATGCCTGCAACCGTCTCGTCCCGCCAAGCCGTCCGCCAAGCCGTCCAAGGTCCCTCCGCCTGGATCGGCGCCGAATTGATGCGCCGCCCGGAGGAATGGATTTACACCCTGTCGCCGGCGGAAATCGCCGAGATCGAGGCCGCCGTGGCGAGGGTACGCGGGCGCGACCTGGCGCACCTGGCCGCGGCCGATTTCGACCTGCCACGCCTGACGCCGGTGCTCGACGGGTTGCGCGAGGAGGTGCTCAACGGGCGCGGCTTTGTGCTGATCCGCGGCCTGCCGGTCGAGGGCAGGCCGATCGGCGACAGCGCCGCCGCCTATTGGGCCGTCGGCACGCGCTTTGGCAATGCGCGCTCGCAGAATGCGATGGGCCACCTGCTCGGTCATGTGCGCGATCTCGGCGTGGCGACGACCGACCCCAACGTGCGCACCTACCAGACTACCGAGCGCCAGCATTTCCACACCGATTCATGCGATATCGTCGCGCTTCTGTGTCTCAAGACCGCGCGCCAGGGCGGGCTGTCGTCGATCGTCAGCTCGATGTCGATGTACAACGAGCTGCTGAAGCGCCGGCCCGATCTGCTCGACCGGCTGTTCCGGCCGTTCGCGACGGACCGGCGCGGCGAGGTGCCGGTCGGGCAAAAACCGTATTTCGACATGCCGGTCTACAACGCCTATGAGGGCTACATCTCGGCGATCTATTCCGGCACCTATATCCGTTCGGCGCAGCGCTTCGCCGATGTGCCGCGGCTCTCGGCGCACGACAAGGAAGCGCTGGACATGTTCGACGACCTGGCCAACGACAAGGAATTGCGGCTCGACATGGAGCTGCGGCCGGGCGACATGCAGTTTCTGCACAACCACACCTGCCTGCACGACCGCACCGCCTTTGTCGATTGGCCCGAGCCGGAACGGAAGCGGCATCTGCTGCGGCTGTGGCTCGCCGCGCCGGGCGCCCGGCCGCTGCCGCCGGTCTACGCGCCGCGCTACGGCTCGACGACGGTCGGCGACCGCGGCGGCATCATCTGCGAAAAGACCCGCCTCCACGCCCCGCTCGAGCCGGTGTAAGCACCCTGGCCCACCTCCGCCGGCGGGGGAGAGGGCGTCAGTGCGCCCCCTTGATCTTGAGCCCCAGCAGCGGTGCCAGCGCCTCGGCCGGCAGCTTGGAGAAACCGTGCGGCGGGTCGAACAGCGCGGCCGGCTGCGGCCCGAGCTTCACATGCGTCAGCTCCCAGTGCAGGTGCCCGGTCTTGCCGTTGGTGCGGGTAAAGCTGCCGTCGAGCCGCATCGGGATGCCTTTGTCGCTGAGCCACAGGAAGCCTTCACCGCGGCCTTCAGGGATGGTCTCGTCGATCGCGTATTTGGTGGTGGCAATGCCGTTCACCGTCTCGTGGCCGACCGGCTTGCGGGTCAGCCGCGGGTCGGCGAACAGGTGCAGCTCGGGCGGCAGCCGGAACTCGACAACCGTGTGCAGCTTGGGCAGCACCAGGTCGCCGATCGGCGTGTCGTTGCGCAGCACAAAGGCTGCCGGGATGCCGTTGAGGTTCTGCTCGTGCCGCTCCACACCCGGCATCGTCCACAATTTGCCCTGATAGGTCCTGCCGTCGATGACCAGCGTGCGGTCGGCGCTGAACCCGGTCTTCGCCTCCCCCAGCGTCGCCGCCGAGGCTGAGGCTGCCGTCAGGGTGATGAGCCACAGGCTGATGAGCGGCGTGCGCATTGCGTTGGGGTTATCGGGTGAATAAGGCGGTTTCGCGGCAGGCGCGGCGTGCCACTGGACAGCGACGGCGCAGCCCCTATCCTTGGCCTTGGCGTCGTTTATGCAACGCCGCGGACGGCGGAAGCGAGGGGCGATGAGCGGAAAGATCGACGCGCGGCTGCACGAGCTCGGCATCGAATTGCCGCAGGCGACCGCGCCGGTCGCGAATTACGTGCCCTACACCGTGAGCGGCAGCATGGTCGTCGTGTCCGGCCAGATCACCTTCTGGGGCGGCAAGGCCCAGTATATCGGCAAGCTCGGCCGCGAGATCGGCATTCCCGACGGCCGGAAAGCCGCGCGCATCTGCGCCCTCAACATCCTGACGCATCTCAAGACCGCCTGCGGCGGCGACCTCGACCGGGTGACGCGGGTGCTGCGGCTCGGCGGTTTTGTCAACTGCACGCCGGATTTCACCGAGATGCCGCAAGTCGTCAACGGCGCCTCCGACCTGATGGTCGAGGTGTTCGGCGAGGCCGGCCGGCATGCCCGCGCCGCGGTCGGCGTCGCCTCGCTGCCGCTCGACGTCGCGGTCGAGGTCGAAGCGATGTTCGAGATCGCCTGACCCGCCCCATGGACAAAGCTCCCGAGCAGATTTCGCTGACCGTGCACAAGGCGATCGCCGAGATCGGCGAGGCCGATTGGGACGCTTGCGCCGGGCCGGTCAACCCGACGGTCGGCTACACCTTCCTGCAGGCGATGGAGGAGAGTGGCTCGGCGATCGGCCGCACCGGCTGGGCGCCGCAGCATTTGTCGCTGGCCGACGACAGCGGCCGCATCGTCGGCGTCGTCCCGCTTTATCTGAAGAGCCATTCCTACGGCGAATACGTTTTCGATTACGGCTGGGCCGACGCCTATGAGCGCGCCGGCGGGCGGTATTACCCGAAGGCGCTCGCCGCGGTGCCGTTCACCCCGGTGCCGGGGCCGCGGCTGCTGGTGCGGCCCGACGCGCCGCCCGACACCCGTTCGCTGCTGATCGCCGGCCTCGCCGAGTTCACCCGGCAGCGCGGCATCTCCTCGCTGCACATCAATTTCCCCGACGATACCGACGCCGCGGCGCTGTTCGAGGCAGGGTTCTTGCAGCGCATGGGCCAGCAATTCCACTGGACCAATGACGGCTACCAGACCTTTGACGACTATCTCGCCGCGCTCAATTCGCGCAAGCGAAAGGCGGTCAAGAAGGAACGCCGCGAGGCGCTCGAGCCGGGCCTCGAGATCGACGTGCTGACCGGCGCCGACCTCCAGCCGCGCCACTGGGATGCGTTCTACCGCTTCTACCTCGCCACCTCCGACCGCAAATGGGGCTCGGCCTACCTCAACCGCAAGTTCTTCGCGCTGATCAACGAGCGGATGGCCGACAAGCTCGTGCTGGTGATGGCGCGCAAGGGCCGGGACTACGTCGCCGGCGCGTTCAACATCCTCGGCACCGAGACGATCTACGGCCGCAACTGGGGCAGCTACGGCGAGTACAAGATGCTCCACTTCGAGTGCTGCTATTACCGCGCCATCGAGTTCGCGATCGACCACGGGCTCAAGAGCGTCGAGGCGGGCGCGCAGGGTCCGCACAAATTACAGCGCGGCTACCTGCCGGTGCCGACCTACAGCGCGCACTACATCCCCGATGCCAATTTCCGCCGCGCTGTCGCGCAGTTCCTCGCCCGCGAGCGCGAGATGGTCGAGCAGAAGATCGAGCACCTCGCCGAGCACTACTCCCCCTTCCGCCACACCGAGGAGGAGCCCGCGGCGGATTGAGCCGCCCGGCACCTACCCCGGCGCCTACAGCGTGTCGGCGCGGTCGAATTGCGGACCGCTGGTGAACTCCTGGCTGCCCTGGTTATAGCTGCCCCAGCGTGCGTAATAGCCCTCGCCGGCGGCGGCCGCGGCCTCGCTCGCCTCGGCATGCGTCTCGTAGATGCCGGCAAATTCCCAGCGCGGCGGCTGGCCTTTGACGACGCCCCAGCCGAGCACCCAATCGGCATGCTGCGCCGCCCCGGTATGCAACAAGCCATGCAGCAGGTTGCGCGCCGGGGACGGCGGCGGCGGCGTTTGCGCCGTGGCAGGAGGCTGCGGCGGGATAAAACGCGGTGTCAGCGGCGGCGCGGCCGGTTCGGTCGGCACCACTTCGGGGTTGAGGGCGATGATGGCGCTCAATTCGCTGAGGTATAGCTGGCACAATTCGATCGACTGCGCCGTCGCGTCGACCTCCAGCCAGCCCGGCGGCTGGGCGTGCTTCTCGACGACGTGGAGCCGGCCGGACTGGAGCTGCTCCAGCCGTTGCGCCAGCCGCGTCTGCTCCTGCTTGGCCCAGGCGAGGATGTTTTCGATGGCCGCCATCTTCGCGTCGTCTCCGTATCGGGATCGGTGAGGCGCCGTATCCTGCGCCGGTTGCCGCCGTATCGGCAACCGCTTACCCTGGCCTCCCGAAGGGGGAAGCCGCGGCTGATCCCCGAGGCGGGGAGGCTATACCATGTCGGCGGAAGCTTTTCTGAAGGCGCGCGCGTTTCTGTGGGAAAACCGCACCGATTACGAGGCGGCCTATCGCGACTTCCGCTGGCCGGCGCTCGACCGGTTCAACTGGGCGCTCGACTATTTCGACCGCATGGCCCACGGCAACGACCGCCCGGCATTGTGGATCGTCGACGAGGGCGGCGGCGAGGCCAAAGTTAGCTTCGCCGCGATGGCCGAACGGTCGAGCCGGGTCGCCAACTATCTGCGCGGGCTCGGCGTCCGGCGTGGCGACCGCGTCCTGCTGATGCTGGGCAACGTCGTGCCGCTGTGGGAGGTCATGCTCGCGGTGATGAAGCTCGGCGCCGTGGTGATCCCGGCCACCACCCTCCTGTCGCGCAACGACCTCATCGACCGGTTCGACCGCGGCCGCGCCCGCCACGTCGTGACCAGCCCGGAGCACACCGCGAAATTCGCCGACATCCCCGGCGATTACACGCGGATCTGCATCGGCGCCGCCGCCGGCTGGCGCGATTACGCCGAGGCTGCGGCGGCCCCGGCGCGCTTCGCCCCCGACGGCGAGACCGCGGCCGGCGACCCGCTGCTGCTGTATTTCACCTCGGGCACGACCGCGCGGCCAAAGCTGGTGCTGCACAGCCATCAGAGCTACCCGGTCGGCCACCTGGCGACGATGTACTGGCTGGGCTTGCAGCCGGGCGACATCCACCTCAACATCTCGTCGCCGGGCTGGGCCAAGCACGCCTATAGCTGCTTCTTCGCGCCGTGGAACGCGGAAGCCTGCGTGTTCATGCTGAACCAGCCGCGGTTCAACGCGAAAAACCTGCTCGACGCGCTGCAGCGCTACCAGGTGACGACGTTCTGCGCGCCGCCGACCGTGTGGCGGATGGTCATCCAGGAGGATATCGCCGCCTACAGGATGGCGCTGCGCGAGGTGGTCGGCGCCGGCGAGCCGCTCAACCCGGAGGTCATCGAACAGGTCAAGTCGGCCTGGGGTCTCACCATCCGCGACGGCTACGGGCAGACCGAGACGACGCTGCAGATCGGCAATTTCCCCGGCCAGGCGGTCAAGCCCGGCGCGATGGGCAAGCCCGCGCCGGGCTATGTCGTGCGGCTGCTCGACGCCGACGGCGCGGCCCAGGACGAGGCCGAGGTGTGCCTCGCGCTCGACCCGCCGACGGTCGGGCTGATGATGGGGTACCAGGGCGACGACGGCGCGGTGGTGCCGGTGGCGGGCGATGTCTACCGCACCGGCGATGTCGCCCTGCGCGACGGCGACGGCTATTACACCTATGTCGGCCGCGCCGACGACGTGTTCAAAGCCTCGGACTACCGGATCAGCCCGTTCGAGCTGGAAAGCGCGCTGATCGAGCATGCCGCGGTCGCCGAGGCGGCGGTCGTGCCGTCGCCCGACCCGATGCGGCTCGCGGTGCCGAAAGCCTTTGTCGCCCTTGCCGGCAACCACGTGCCGACGCGCGATACGGCGCTCGACATCTTCCGCCATTGCCGTGCGGTCTTGGCGCCGTTCAAACGCGTGCGCCGGCTCGAATTCGCCGAGCTGCCGAAAACCATCTCCGGCAAGATCCGCCGCGTCGAGCTGCGCGCCGCCGAAGCCGAGCGCCGCGCCGCCGGCACCCGCGGGGAGGTCGAGTTCTGGGAGGAGGATTTCCCGGAGCTGCGGTGACGGGCAATTCGTCGTGCCGACGATCAGCACGTTCTATGGCATTATCATCCGCATGTTCTATGACGAGCATGGGCCACCGCATTTCCACGTTGCCTATCAGGGTTGTCAGGCCGTGATCGACATACGGACATTGGAGGTGCGAATGGGGCGGACTGCCGCGGCGCGCTCTCAATCTCGCGTTGGACTGGGCTGAGTTGCACCAAGACGAATTGCTCGCCAATTGGCGTCTGATCGAACAAGGGCATCCCTTGAACGACATCTGCCCGCTGGAATAGGCCGATGCACCGTGTCGTGAAAGTCGTTGCGTTGCCGCAATACCGCCTGCACGTCGAATTCGACGATGGCGTTTCAGGCATCGTGGAAATTTTTCCGCGGCTGTCCGGGCCGGTTTTCGATCCCCTGCGCGATGAGGCGGTGTTGCGCTCGGTCGGGATTGATCACGACACGGGCGCGGTATGCTGGCCGAACGGTCCGGATCTGGCGCCCGATGCGATGTATAGCCGTCTTAGCGGCAAGCCGATCTTCGCGGAACAAGAGATGGCCAAGAAATGAAACCGGCCGCGCGGCGACAGCCGGCATCCAGCCGTCCGCTCCTCGACCGCTGAAGTCCGGGGTCCCGGCTTTCGCCGGGACGACGACGAAAGCGCCGCCCTAAAATGATGCGGAGCCGGTTGACCGCCGGGGGGTTGGCCGTCATTTAGGATCAGATGCTGTTCAGCCTTTTCGAACATCTCCTTGAACCGACCGAGAAGCCGCCCGACAACCCGCCGCCGGAGCTGGGCAGCCCGAACGCGCTGACCCGCTTCTATTGGCACTTCATCCGGCAGATCCCGGGGCTGCTGGTCGCGCTGTTTGTGACCGGGTTTGTCGTCGCGCTGCTCGACGCGGCGATCCCGGTGTTTATCGGCCGCATCGTGACGCTGGTGACCTCGCAGCCGGCCGCGACGATCTGGGCCGTCGCGGGGTGGCAGCTCTTCGGCATGGCGGTGCTGCTCCTGGTGCTGCGGCCCATTGCGCATCTGTTTTCGGCGCTGGTCACCAATCAGGTGCTGATCCCCGGCCTCACCAACCTGACGCGCTGGCAGAGCCACTGGCACGTGGTGCGCCAGGGCTGGACCTATTTCCAGAACGATTTCGCCGGCCGCATCGCCAACCGCGTGATGCAGACCGGACCGGCGCTGCGGGAGAGCGTCGTCTCCAGCATCAATGCGGTCTGGTACATCCTGGTCTACGGCACCAGCGCGGCGCTGCTCCTGGGCCGCGCCGACTGGCGGCTGGCGCTGCCGATCATCTGCTGGTTCGTCACCTACGCGGTCGTGCTGCGCACCTTTCTGCCGCGCATGCGCGAGCGGTCGCGCCGCGTATCGGAGATGCGCTCGGAGGTCACCGGCCGCGTCGTCGACAGCTATACCAACATCCTCACCGTCAAGCTCTTCGCGCGCGCCCGCGACGAGGACGCGTTTGTCCGCGAGGCGGTCGACGAGCACACCCATGCCTATCGCCGCCAGCTGCGCATGACCTCGAGCTGGGGCATCTCGCTCATCCTGATGAACGCCTCGCTGCTGACCGGCACCGGCGGGCTGGCGATCTGGCTGTGGACGCGCGGCCGCATCCCGGTCGGCACCGTCGCGACGGCGATCCCGATGGCCTGGCAGATCGGCAACATCGCCGGCTGGGTGGCGCAGCAGATCGCCAACATCTTCGACAATATCGGCCAGGTGCAGGACGGCATGCGCTCGATCGCGGTGCCGCGCCAGATGCCCGACGCCCCCGGCGCCTTCGACCTGCCGCGGGCGATGGGCGCGGTGCGCTTCGAGCACGTGCATTTCGACTACGGCCGCACAAAGCGGGTCGGCGGGGTGCTGCGCGGGCTCGATCTCGACATCGCGCCGGGCGAACGGGTCGGTCTGATCGGCCGTTCGGGCGCGGGCAAATCGACGCTGGTGCATCTGCTGCTCGGCTTCTACCGTCCGGAGCAGGGCCGCATCCTGGTCGACGGCCACGACATCGCCGGGCTGACGCAGGAGAGCCTGCGCGCGCAGATCGGCATGGTGACGCAGGACACCTCGCTGCTGCATCGCTCGATCCGCGACAACATCCGCTATGGCCGGCCCGAGGCCGGCGAGGCCGAGATCGTCGACGCCGCGCGCCGCGCGCACGCTACCGAATTTATCGAGGGGCTGGAGGACTGGCACCAGCGCAAGGGGTTCGACGCGCATGTCGGCGAGCGCGGCGTCAAGCTGTCCGGCGGCCAGCGGCAGCGCATCGCGCTGGCGCGGGTGATCCTCAAGGACGCGCCGATCCTGGTGCTCGACGAGGCGACCTCGGCGCTCGACAGCGAGGTCGAGGCGGCGATCCAGGAGCAGCTCGATGCGCTGATGGAGGGGCGCACGGTGATCGCCATCGCGCACCGCTTGTCGACGATCTGCCGCATGGACCGGCTCGTCGTGCTCGACCGCGGGCGGATCATCGAGGAAGGCACGCACGCCCAGCTGCTGGCGCGCGGCGGCGCCTACGCGGCGCTGTGGCGCCGCCAATCGGGTGGCTTCCGGGTCGACATGCCTGGGGATATCGCTGGCCGCGAGCCGGAGGAAATCCGGGTTTAAGCCGGCCGGCTCCCACGCGCATCGTCATTGCGGGGAGAGCGGCGGCGACGCAATCTCGCGCGGCCCGCATGACGTGAGGGAGTGACCGTGGAACGCGAACCGCTGATCTTTGTCGGGAGCTGCGATCTCGCCGGTATCGTCCGCGGCAAGGGGTTCCCGGCGCAAGCGCAGGCGCAGCGGCTGCGCCGGGGCGTCGGCCTGACCCACAGCAACATCCTGATGTCGGCGTTCGGCCCGATCTACGACACGCCCTACGGGACGCTCGGCGACCTGATGCTGGTGCCGGACCCGACGACCTATGTCGAGGTCGAGTTCGACCTCGGCGACACCGAACGGTTCTATCTCGGCGATATCCTGCTGCTGTCCGGCGCGTATTGGGATTGCTGTCCGCGCCATTTCCTGCGCCGGGCGCTTCAGGCTCTCGAGGCGGAAGCGGGGCTCGGCATCCTCGCCGCCTTCGAGCAGGAATTCGTCTATACCGGGGTCGAGCATCGCGAAGGCGCGACGTATTCGCTCGACGCCTGGCGCCGCCAAGGGAGTTTTGGCGAGCATGTGATGGCGGCGCTGCGCAGCGCCGGGCTCGAACCGGACAGTTTCCTGCCGGAATACGGGCCGCGCCAATACGAGATGACGGTGAGCCCGGCGCGCGGGCTGCGCGCCGCCGACGAGGCGGTAATCGCCCGCGAACTGACCCGCGCGGTGGCGCAGCGCCACGGTCATCGGGCGATCTTTGCGCCGATCCTCGACCCCGACGGGATCGGCAACGGCACGCACATCCATTTCAGCCTGCGCGACGCCGCCGACCAACCCGTCTTGTACGATGCGGCCAGGCCGTGGCGCATGAGCGAGACCGGCGAGTGGTTCTGCGCCGGCATCCTCGACCACCTGCCGCTGCTCACCGCGATCACCGCGCCTTCGGTCGCGTCCTATTACCGGCTGCAACCCAATCGCTGGGCGCCGACCTGGGCCAATATCGGCATGCAGGACCGCGGCGCCGCACTGCGGGTCTGCCCGGTGTTCGACGAGCCGGCGCAGCAGCATTTCAACGTCGAGTACCGCGTCGCCGATGCCGCGGGCTGCCCTTACCTCGCGCTCGGCGCCCTGGTCTGGGCCGGGCTCGACGGCATCAGGCGCCGGCTCGAGCTTCCCGCGCCCGGCGGCAAAAGCTTCTGGGACATGACCGACGCCGAGCGCCAGGCGGCGGGCGTCAAGCCGTTGCCGCGCTCGCTCGGCGAGTCGCTGGGTCTGCTGGCGGCGAGCGACACCGCGCGCGCCTGGTTCGGCGACGAGCTGTTCGACGGCTATCTGCGCTTCAAGCGTTCCGAGATGCAGGCGGTCGACGGTCTGACGCCGGCGCAAATCTGCGCCCGCTACGCGGAGATTTACTAGGCGAGCGGTTGTCGATCGAGCCGCACGGTCATGGCGCGGAGCCGCAGGCGACGAGCGGCGAATCTTGCCGGCCAGGCGGCCGATGGGCGCCGCCGACCGCATGTCGGATGGGGCGTGAGGCGCCGACGTCCTGCTGCTAGGATCGTCGGATGAAGACCCTGCTTGCCGCCGATGAGCCGGCGCCAGTCCGGCTGTTGCGGCCGGACGGCGCCTCGGATTTTGTCCTCGCCGCCGACCATGCCGGCCGGCTGATCCCGCGGGCGCTCGGCGATCTCGGACTCGACGACGCGGAGCGGCGCCGCCACATTGCCTGGGATATCGGCATCGCCGGGGTGACCGAAATCCTCTCGGAGCTGCTCGATGCGCCGGCGGTGCTGCAGGTCTATTCGCGGCTGGTGATCGACTGCAACCGGGCGCTGCATCACCCGGGCTCGATCCCGGTGATCAGCGAGCTGACCCCGATCCCCGGCAACGAAAACCTCTCGGCCGAGGATCGCAGCGCGCGGCAGCAGGCGATTTTTGCGCCGTATCACGCGGCGATCGCCGGCCTGCTCGACCGCCGCCGCGATGCCCGCCGGCGCGCCGTCCTCGTCGCCATGCACAGCTTTACGCCGGTGTTCAAGGCGGTCGCGCGCAGGGTCGAGGTCGGTGTGCTGTTTCATCACGAAACGCCGCTGTCGCGCGTGATGCTCGACCTGCTGCGCGGCGAGGGCGACCTCGTGGTCGGCGCCAACGAGCCCTATGCGATCACCGACGACAGCGACTACACGGTCCCGGTGCATGGCGAAGGGCGCGCCCTCGACCATGTCGAAATCGAAATCCGCCAGGACCTGATCGCGGATGGCGGCGGCCAGCGGCGCTGGGCCGAACGCATGGCCCGCCTGCTGCGCGCGGCGGACCGGCGGCTGCGTCCCGGTTAAAGTCTTGCCGCCTCCCCCGGTTCGACCCGTGGATGGCCGGGTCGAGCCCGGCCACGGCGAACGAACAGCAGGGCGGCCTACACGCCCAGCAGCTCGACGTCGAAAATCAGCGTCGCATTGGGCGGGATCACGCCGCCGGCGCCGCGCGCACCGTAACCCAGCTCGGAGGGGATGATCAGCGTCCGCTTGCCGCCGACCTTCATCCCGGCGACGCCTTCGTCCCAGCCGCGGATCACCTGGCCCGCGCCGAGCCGGAAGCCGAACGGCGAGCCGCGGTCGACCGAGCTGTCGAATTTCTTGCCCTTGTCGCCGTTCGGCTCTTGCAGCCAGCCGGTGTAATGCACCGAGACCTGGTTGCCGGCCGCGGCTTCGGCGCCGGTTCCGACTTCGGCATCGCGATAGATGAGGCCGCTGGGGAGAGTTGGCATTGTTGCTCCGTCGCTTTCTGGCCGGCGCTTTCTGGCCGGGCCGGCCCTTGTTATACTCGGGGAACGCGGGTTGCCCCTCGTCGTCCCGGCACGGGCATGACGAGGAATAACGGTGGATCGCTGGACCATGCAGGGTGCCATCCTGACCGAGACGGCCGCGGCCGTCACCGACATTCTCGGCGCCGACCTGGCGCAGATCACGGTCGAGCGTGCGGTGATCGGGCTGTTCTTTACCGGCGTCAAGCTGTCGACCGGCCATGCCGGCGCCTGCGCGACGCCGATCAAGTCGATCCCCGAGGCGGTGTGCTGCCCGTCTTCCGCGATGGCGATGCCGTTTCCGGGCAAGATGAAGGGCAAGCCGGCGCGCGACGCGCTGAAGGAGGTGTTTTCGACGCACGGCATCCGCCGCGCCGTCGGCATCGCGACGCTGAACGCGCTCGCCGAATTGTGCTGGGAACGGCGGCCCCACCCGCTGGTCGAGCTGCGCCGCGGCATCGACGCCTTCGACGCCAACAGGTTCCGGCCGGATGACCGGACCGTCGTGGTGGGCGCCTTCGTGCCGTTCCTCAAGGAGCTGAAGCGCCGCCGGCTGCCTTTTCTGGTGCTGGAAAAAGACCCCGACACGCTGAAGCCGGAAGAAATGCCGTTTTACCGCCCCGCCGAGACGGCGCGGGACATCGTGCCGCAGGCCGACGTGCTGCTGATCACCGGCACGACGCTCATCAACGACACGCTGGAGGAGCTGTTGTCCTGGGCACGGCCGGAGGCGCGGGTGACGCTGGTCGGACCGACGGTCGGCCTCCTGCCCGATGCGTTCCTGCGGCATGGGGCGGACATCCTCGGCGGCGTCAGGATCAACCAGCCCGACGAATTTCTCGACCTGCTCGCCGAAGGCGGCTCCGGCTATCATTTCTTTGGCCGCGTCGCCGAGAAGGTCGTGCTCGCCCGACGCCCGGCAATCGCGCAGGCGGCATAGCGCAACGGCGCCATCAGGAGGGAAGCATGAGTGTTCGGCTCGGCGACGGCGACTACAGCTTCGAGGTCGACGAGGACTGGGCCAAGATCCCCGACGACATCGTGCTCGGCGATTGCGCCGCGGTCGGCGTCGACAGCAGGGACAATGTCTATGCCTTCAACCGCGGCGACCACCCGGTCGCGGTGTTCGACAAGACCGGCAACCTGCTGCGCACCTGGGGCGAGGGCGTGTTTACCCGCCCGCACGGTGTGCATGTCGCGCCCGACGACACGATCTGGCTGACCGATGACGGCGACCATACGGTCCGCCATTGCAGCCTCGACGGCAAGGTGCTGCTGACCCTCGGCATCCCCGGCGAGCCGGCGCCTTACATGTCCGGCGAGCCGTTCCACCGCTGCACCCATACCTGCCTCTCGCCGCAGGGCGATTTCCTCTACATCTCCGATGGCTACGGCAATGCCCGCATCCACAAATATACGCCCGGCGGCAAGCGGCTCGCGTCCTGGGGCGAGCCGGGCACCGATCCCGGCCAGTTCAACATCCCGCACAATATCTGCTGCGACCCCGACGGCTGGCTCTATGTCGCCGACCGCGAGAACCACCGCGTGCAGATCTTCGACGGCGACGGCAGGTGGGAGACGCAGTGGAACTACCTGCACCGGCCCAACGGCCTATGCCTCGGCCACGGTGCCAGTCCTTTGTGCTATATCGGCGAAGGCGGACCGGCGGGCGAGATCAACCGCCTGTGGCCGAATATCGGCCCGCGCGTCAGCATCCACACCACCAGGGATCACGCCGTGATGGCGCGGCTCGGCAAGACGCCGGGCGGCATGTTTGCCGGCGGCTTCACCTCGCCGCATGGGATTGCCGTCGACAGCACGGGCAACATCTATGTCGGCGAACTGTCGGGCCGGGCGTGGTCGCGGTTCGCCTCCGGCGACGCGCCGAAGAAGCGGCGGGTGATCCACAGGCTGGCCAAGGTAGCGGCATGAGCCTGGAGGCCGGGGCGGCGTGGCGATGAGCGAGGTGACGGTCGCCGAGGAGCGCCCCGTCCACGGCGAGGCGGTGGAGCTGCTGCGCCAGTTTGCGGCGTTCTCGGCCGCGCTCTACCCGCCGAAGGCGGAGCCGCAGGCCGAGGCCGACGCCCAGGCCGACGCATCGTCGTTGCTGGCCGACAATGTCCGCTTCTTTGTCGCCCGGCGCGACGGCAAGGCGCTCGGCTGCATGGCGCTGGTCCGCACCGGCCCCGACAAGGCCGAGTTGAGGCGCTGCTTCGTGACCGAGGCGGCGCGCGGCCAGGGGGTCGGCTACGGGCTGCTGCAGGCGAGCGAGGCCGCCGCGCGGGCGCAGCAGCTGCGGCTCATCCAGCTTGAAACCGGCAACCGCAACATTGCGGCGCTGCGCCTTTACCGCGGTTGCGGCTACCACGATCGCGGCCCCTTCGGCGCCTACCCCGACAACGGCGTCAGCGTCTTCCTGGAGAAGACGCTGTAAATTATGTAGGAGCGAAATTGCGGTTGGCTGGCGTGATCACCTTTATTCTTTGACGAGCACCCATAGCCACTCGTCGAGAAGGACGCCATCGATTTCAGTAAATTTTGCATGTCTATTTCGGAGAGCCTCGCTAGCGGTCCGGTTCGCCATCACGGTTGCGGCGAACCTTGTGACGTCGTTTCGCACTGCCGGCCAACCCCAGTCATCGCCCATCAAGATGCCGCCTGACTTTAAAATATCCCAACAATTTTGCAATTCCAGAAACGTCTCGTCGGGTTCATGCGCACTATCCAGATAAATGACGTCTGGAAGACCGGAAATTCGATTTTCATCATAAAGTCTCTTGAGTAATTTAATTCCAACGATTGACGTGCAATTGATAGGGATTATCACGTCGTCTTGACCACTAGCAGCGACATTGGCAAGAAATCTTTGGTAAATCGTCGGAATTCCGTGCTCCAGCTTTAAAAATTGCCAGTCACCGGAAATCTTTTTTTCTCGTTCCCATGCCCACATATTTACATCTCCAGTAAACGGGTCGATACAGACGATCCCGGTTCTGGCCTTCATTTTTTTCACGACTTCCGCCGTCCGGATTGCTGATCCGCCAAGCATCGAGCCAATCTCCAGCCAGAACTTGGGATTTGCGGCGCCGATGATCGATGCGACCAAGTCGACTTTCAGATTCGTATGTGGATAGTTGAAATCCGCAAACTTAATATCCGCATGATGGGTGGGGAGTTCCCCACTATAAAGTTCGGTAGCTAGTTCCCGGACTATATCTTCTGTTTTATTGGTCGAAATCTCAATCAATGTATGCCAAGGCGACACCTCATCATTTCCAAGTACGAATGGGCCACTGAAAATGCAAACATTTCCGGATTTATGGACATTAGTAAATTTAGTCGTTATTTTTCCATCAATATTTCGGAAGACCAGAATCCCGGCGATGACTTCCCAAGCATATTCGTTATCGTTCTGATATCCGTTGATGTGGCCATGTTCCGTCAGAACCACCTCTCCGATCACCGAACCGTCGACGCGACCGAAGCGGAAGCGCCGATTGATGAAATCGCTTTCGCGAAATTCCATCTTCGGCTCTGGCACGACGAATCTCGGTTGAGCCGCTGGCGGTTCCGGCTGCGTTACTAGATCGCGGGTCGTGGTACGGCGCAATTCGCGACGCAGGCGCATGTCATAGGGGCGGCCGCGATGCAGGGTCGAGCGATTATCCCAGATTACCAAATCGCCGATCTGCCATTCGTGACGATAGACGAACTGCCGCTGCGTCCCGTGCTCCAACAGGTCGAGCAATAACATGCGGCCTTCGGGCACCGGCCAGCCAACGATGCGATTGGCATGTGCGCCGATAAACAACGATTTGCGGCCATAGGGTTGCGTTCGCACGATTCGCCACCGCACCGGGGGCATGCCGGCTTTCTGCTCGATGGTCCAATCCTCGTCGCCGAGCCACATCCGTGAGTAGAGCGCGTAATGCTCAGCAACCAGCGGCTCGATTAGCTCCTGCATTCCCTGCGACAGCGCGTCGTAGGCTGCACGCATGTCGGCGAATTCGGTCTCGCCGGCGCCCATGGCGCTGATGCCCGGCAGCACCACCGCGGACAGCATCGAATATTTGCCCGGCACATGCTGAAACGAGCTGTCGCTGTGCCACAACTGATTGGCGAGGGCGCTCGCGAGCTTCTTTGACCCCGCTGCCGCGATCTCTCCCGCCGCGGTGACATTCGAGATGTCGATCAGTTCGGGAGCCGGCAGACGATGCTGTGCCCGCGCGATCTTGTTGAGCCCGGCATCCAGTTCGCCGAAGGCGCCCGACCACTGGATCTGCTCTTCCGGCGACATTTCCTGACCACGGAACACCAGCACCGCATATCGCTCCATCGCCGCGTCGAGCGCGGCGACCGTCTCGTCGTCGGGGCGGCGGCGGATGTCGACACCGCTGACCTCGCCGACAAACAGCGGATGGATCTGGCGGATTTGCATCGGCTTATTCCGCCGCCAGGCGCGCCGGCACGGCGATCGCGGCGGTGACTGCCTTGAGGCTCGGCGCGGTCTCCAGCGTGTCGAGCATCGCATGCAGCCGCGCCACCGCGGCGGCGGGCAGGGCGCGGCTTGCGCAGTTGGTGAATTTCGCCGCGAGCGCGCCGGCGGGGAGCGGGTTGTCCGGGCCGCGACCCAAGGCGGCGCCGACTTTCTTGGCGATGACCGCGCCGTCGGCGAAGGTCACCCGCACCTCGGCGCCGAGCGCCATCTCGTTCGAGGTGTCGGCGCTCGGGTGCGGCGCGGCATGGATGCGGCTCATCAACCCGCGCACGGTCGGGTCGTCATAGGCGGTCCCCTCGAAATCCTCGAGCCGGATCTGGCCCTGCAACGCCGCGCGCGCCAGGCAGTATTGCACCGAGAACTTGGCGTCGAGACCCGATTTCGGGTCGGGCCGGTTGGTGTGCGCCAGCCGGCGCGGATGCGTCCACGAATCGATGCGGACGATCTGGTCGACCGGCATGGCGTGCTCGCCGCGCAGCGCCAGCAACGCGTCGAGCACCGGGTGCGTGCTGCCGCAGCACGGATACTGTTTGAAACCCGGCCCCGGCCGCGTCACGTCGTAGGGGTTGCCCCAATCCTTGAGGATCGCGTCGACGTCGAAATTCCCCTCGCCGTTATAGACCATCAGAAAGCCTTGGCGGTGCTCCAGCGCGGCGTTGTTGGCGGTGAACCCGCCTTGCGCCAGCAGCGCCGCGAACAGACCGTTGCGCGCGGTGTGGCCGACATGCAGCGGCTTGGTCATCGTGCCGAAATTGGCCTTGATGCCCGAGGCGAACGAGGCGGCGATCGCCAGCGCCTGCGCGGTCCGCGCCGCGTCGAGACGCATCAGGTGGCAGGAGGCCGCGGTCGCGCCGAACACGCCGAGCGTCGCCGTCGGATGCCAGCCCTTTTCGTAATGATGGTAGTGCACGCCGCGGCCGATCCGCGTCTCGGTCTCGAACCCGGCGACATAGGCGGCGATAAAGTCGGCGCCCCCGAGCGGATGTTCCGGGCGGTCTTGCGTATCGGCGAGGGCGAACAGCGCCGGCAGGATCGGCGCCGAGGGGTGGCCGCCCAGCGAATTGCTGACATCGTCGAAATCGAGCGCATGCGCCGCGGTGCCGTTGATCAGCGCCGCGTCGAGCGCCCCGGTGCGCCGGTCGCCGCCAAAAATCAGGCACTCGCCGGCGCTTGCCGGCAGGGTCTGCGCGACGATGCGCGCGCAATCCTCGCCGGCGCCGGCGAGCGTCACGCCGACCGTGTCGAGGATCGCCGCCTTGCTCCATTCCACCGCCTCGCACGGCAAGTCCGCAAAGCGGATCGCGACGATGTTTGCGGCGATTTGTTCGATCAACGTCATGGCACCCTCTCGACAACGCGGCCGGGCTCGCGGCTTGGCCGCGATTTTCGCGCATCGCGGCCGCCGCGGAAAGCAGCAAGCGGCGTCGCTATTTGATGTCGCGCCCGACCAGCCGGTGCACCAATGCCGGCCCGAGCCTTTCCGTCTGCAAGAACTCGTGGCCGCGATTGGGGCAGACTTCCTCGCGATAGGCGTAGGCGTCGCCGATCATCTCCCAGCCGAACCAGACGACACCCGACAGCACCAGGAAGACGATGCCGAGCGCGCTGAGCGGGTTGGCGGTCACCGGGTTGCCGAAAAAGCCAAAGCCGGCCAGCCCCAGCGCGGCGGCGGTGCACAACACCCTGGCGATCATCGCAACCTCTCGCGGCGGGCGGGCATCATACCCCGCGGCGATCGCGATGCGACAGCGCACCGAGCCCCGGCGCGAACCGCACCAGGAGCGGGTTGGGGATTTTGCCCCCGGCGCGGCGGCGTTCTTCCTGATAGGCGTGCGCCTCCCGCACGATGTCCCAGCCGAACCACAGCGCCCCCGCCATCGCCAGAAACACCAGGCCGAACGGGTTGAGCGGCCCCGGCGGGAGCAGCACGCCGCCAAAGAAATGGCTGGCGGCCAGGGCCAGGCCGAGCGCGGTGCAGCCGATCCGCGCGATCATCGGGGGGCGATCATCGGCATCAGGCGACCTCGAACAGCCCGGCCGCGCCCATGCCGCCGCCGACGCACATCGTGCAGACGACGTATTTGGCGCCGCGCCGCTTGCCTTCGATCAGGGCGTGGCCGACCATCCGCGCTCCCGACATGCCGTAGGGATGGCCGATCGAGATCGCCCCGCCATTGACGTTGAGCCTGTCATGCGGGATGCCGAGCCGGTCGCGGCAATAGATCACCTGCACCGCAAACGCCTCGTTGAGCTCCCACAGGTCGATATCGTCCATCGTCAGCCCGTGTTGGGCGAGCAGCTTAGGCACCGCGAAGACCGGGCCGATCCCCATCTCGTCCGGCGCGCAGCCGGCGACGGCGATGCCGCGATAGATGCCGAGCGGCTGCAGCCCGCGGCGCGCCGCCTCTTTCTCCTCCATCAACACCGCCGCCGAGGCGCCGTCCGACAGTTGCGAGGCGTTGCCGGCGGTGATGCATTTGCCTTCACTGATGGTCAGCCCGTCCTTGAACACCGGCTTGAGCGCGGCAAGGCCTTCGAGATTGGTGTCGGGCCGGTTGCCTTCGTCCTTGCCGAGCGTCACCGTCTTCTTCGCGACCTCGCCGGTGTTGCGGTCGGTGACCAGCATCGTCGACGCCAGCGCGGCGATCTCGTCGTCGAACCGCCCCGCCTGCTGCGCGGCCGCGGTGCGCTGCTGCGAGCGCAGCGCATATTCGTCCTGCGCCTCGCGCGACACGCCATAGCGCGCGGCGACGGTCTCGGCGGTCTCGATCATCGTCATG
>DASZOZ010000088.1:0-64619 GCA_035550515.1 Allostellaceae bacterium | reverse complement strand
GACGACCCCGCGGCAGCAGGGGCTCGATCCGAGCCCATTCGGCATCACTTAGCCACGTAACCCCCTTCATCCCCTCACCGTTTGGGAGCTTGAATCACATCCCGCAATCCGCGGGAAGCCCCCTTGTTGAGTACCGAGCCTAGATCGGCATCCCCACTTCACTGAGCGCGAGTTTGCCGTCGGGCATGACGTGGCGGTACTTGTCGAGGCTCATCGTCATGCGTTTCATCAGGCGGCGGGCGCCGGGGTCGAATGGCGTCCGGCGGTGCATCGTAAAGCCGTTATCCCACAGCACGAGGTCGCCGACCTGCCATTGATGGGCATAGACGAACGCGTCGCGCGTCGCGGCGGCGTACACCTCGTCGAGCAGCGCCATCCCCGACGTCGTGTCCATGTAGTCGATGCCGATCGTCGTCGTCGCATCGAGATACAGCGACCGTTCGCCGGTTTCGGGATGCGCCCGCACCAGTGAATGCGTCACCGGCGGCGTCAGCCGGCGGGCTTCTTCCGAGATCGTCGAGTCGCTTTCGCGGCCATAGCCGGCAAGCCGCTTGGCGTAATCGAAGACGCCGCGCTTGCCGCTGATCTTGCCGCGCAGCGCGCGCGGCAGCGCCGCATAAGCGGCGCGCAGATCGACCCAGAAGGTCTCGCCGCCCTCGGGCGGCAGTTCGAGCGCGTAGAGCGCCGCGCCGGTCGCCGGCGTCGTCATGTAGGACTGGTCGGAGTGCCATTGCAGCTCGCCGTCGCCGAGGCCGCCGATATTCCGCCCGAGCCCGTCCTTGAGGTTCGACAGGACCGTGACCTCCGGCACGCTCTGCGACGCCCAATCGCTCCGCACCGTGCGCTCCAGCGGCCCGAACAGCGCGCAGAAATCGGCCAGCTCGCGCTCGCTCAGCGCCTGGCGGCGGAACACCAGCACGCCGTAGCGCGCATAGAGGTCGCGCAGTTCCGCGATCGTCGCATCGTCCGGCTTCTCCCACAGGCGAAGCCCGGCCACCTCGCGCGCCAGCGTCGGGTGCAGTGTTCGCGTTTCCAGGGTCATGTCCGGTATTCCGCCACGTTCCGTGATCGATGATCGCGATCGCTGCCGGCATGGCAAGCGAAGAATGCACGCGTTCCCAACCGCACCGCTTTGTCCATTTAGGTAGCAACGGTTCACTTATATTTCCTTCTCCCTTTTAAGTTCACGGACCGCGTTTCCCCGCATCTCTAAAGTTAGAGACACGCTTTCTTGCCAAGATAATCTTAGTTTTACAAGGAACTGAGGTGGGAAACGCCTGTTATTCGGGAAAGCAGGCGCAGAGCGAAGTCCTGGATATTTAAACCGTAAATTTTGCCGCGGCATAAAAAGCAATCGATCTCTTGGTCTTGGCAGTTTTCGCGCTCTGCGCATGCCGGTTCAGCGACGGAGAAACGAATGTCCGAAAACCAGTCCAGCCCGCAGGGGGCTGGAAACCAGAACGGCAACGGCAAGGCGTCGGCCCAGCGCGAATCGGCCGCCGCGAAGAATTTGACAGCCGCCAAGAATACCGCCGCCGCGAAAAGCGCGAGCGCCGCGACGACACAGCAGACCGACCCGATCGCGATGCTGACGGCCGATCACCGGCATGTCGACGCGTTGTTCAAGGCTTTCGAAAAGGCGGACGAGCCGCAGGAGAAGATGCGCCTCGCCAAGCAAGCCATCACCGAAGTGATGGTCCACACCATGCTCGAGGAGGAAATCTTTTATCCAGCGTGCCAGGGCCGCGTCGACAAGCGCCTGCTCGACGAAGCGCAGGTCGAGCACGACAGTGCGAAAACCACGATCATCGAGCTCCAGCACAGCCATCCCGAAGACTCGTTCTTCGACGCGAAGGTCAAGCTGCTGGCCGAGCAGATCCGCCACCACGTGCGGGAAGAGGAAAACCCCAACGACGGGATCTTCGCGCAGGCGAAAAAAACCGGCGTGCCGTCGGCCGAGCTCGCCCAGCAGCTCGCCGATTGCAAGCACGAGTTGATGGAACAGGCAAAGGCGGAAGCTCTCGGCCCGCCGGAGGTGCGGACGTTCCGCGCCCAGAAGCATGCCGGGATGTATCAACCACGAAAGGAAAACGAAATGGCAAGAGGTTCTAGCGGGACCATGGAACGCGAGCGCGACGAGCGCGGGCGTTTCATGAGCGATGACGACGACGATCACGATTACCGGCGCTCCGGCCGCAGTCGCTATGACGAGGACGACCGCCGCACCTATCGTGCGCGGGACGATGAAGGACGTTTCACCACCACGCGGTCGCGCTCGCGCTACGACGATGACGACGACGGCCGCGGCCACGGTCGCGGCGGGTGGTTCGGCGATCCCGAGGGCCATTCGCGCGCCTCGCGCGAAGGCTGGGACAACCCGCGCCACGGCCGCAGCGGCTGGTACGGCGATCCGGAAGGCCATTCCCGCGCCTCGCGCGAAGGCTGGGACAACCCGCGCCACGGGCCGAGCGGCTGGTACGGCGACCCGGAAGGCCATTCGCGCGCCTCGCGCGAAGGCTGGCGGCACTCCGACCACGAGGGCACAGGCTGGTACGGCGACCCCGAGGGCCATTCGCGCGCCTCGCGCGAAGGCTGGGACAACCCGCGCCACGGCCGCAGTGGCTGGTATGGCGATCCCGAAGGCCATTCGCGCGCCTCGCAGGAAGGCTGGGACGAGCGCGGCCGCGGACGGCCCCGCAGCCGCTATGACGACGATGACGACGACCGTCGCGGCGGACGCGGCCATGGCGGCTGGTACGGCGACCCGGAAGGCCATTCGCGCGCTTCGCGCGAAGGCTGGGACGAGCGCGGCGGCACCCGCATGCGCTCGCGCTATCGCGACGACGACTGAGGCATTCGTCCGCCTCGCGGGCGAAAGTCGGGCCCCCGGAGGGTTCTCCGGGGGCCCGTTTCTTTGCGAAGCCGGCTCCACGTCGCCGCGCCGAGCCTGTATAAGATCGGCATGGACCACAGCGCCTACCCCGACTCGTACCTGCGCGAAATCCTGGAAGGCGCCCGCACCATTGCGGTGGTCGGCGCGAGCCCGCGCCCGCACCGGCCGAGCCACGGGGTGATGCGCTTTCTGCAGCGCCACGGCTACCGCGCGATCCCGGTCAACCCGTTCGCCGCGGGGAGCGACATCCTCGGCGAGCGGGTCCATGCCCGGCTGGCCGACATCGCCGTGCCGGTCGACATGGTCGACATCTTCCGCCGCAGCGAGATGGCGGGCGGGGTGGTCGACGAGGCGATCGCGATCGGCGCCAAGTCGGTGTGGATGCAGCTCGACGTGCGCGACGGCGATGCGGCGGCGCGCGCCGAGGCAAGCGGGCTCAAGGTGGTCATAGACCGTTGCCCGGCAATCGAGATACCCCGGCTCGGCATCGCTCGCCGCCCAAGCTAGCGATGCGAGCCGCCGCGACCCCGCGGATGAGCGCGGGGTTGAGCCGCGCGCGGCCGCGGCTGCTGGCGGCGATCGCCGTCGGGGCGGCGACCGCCCTGTTTATCCACGCGCCCGTCCCGGCGACAGTGCACGCGGTGATCGGCTGGGATGTCGGCATCGTCTGTTACCTGGTGCTGGTCTTTGCCATGGCGGCGCGCGCCACCCCGCAATCGATGCAGCGCCGCGCCGCGCTGGAGGACCCGACGCGCTGGCTGTTCCTCGCGCTGATGGCGGGCACCGCCTGGTTCAGCATGTTCGCCCTGTTGGGCTTGCTGCACGAGTCGCGCGGCGCCGACGGCCACCTGGCATTGCTCCCGGCCCTGCTGGCCGGCGCGACCATCCTCCTGTCGTGGCTGTTCGCGCATACCGCCTTCGCGCTGCACTACGCGCGCGACTACTACGCCGACCTGGGGGCAAAGCGGCCGGCCGGGCTGATCTTCCCCGGCACCGTGCGTGAGCCCGATTACTGGGACTTCCTCTATTTCTCGCTGATCATCGGCATGACCTGCCAGGTCTCCGACGTGCAGGTCGCGACGCGGTTCTGGCGCCGGCTGGTCCTCGCGCATGGTGTGGTGTCGTTTCTGTTCAACACCGTCGTCCTGGCGCTGAGCATCAACCTGCTGGCCGGCCAGCTCTGACCTGCCGGCCCGCCTCCGGGGAGCTCGGCGTCAGTGCTAATGCGACATCAGCACCGGCACGGTCATCTCGGTGAGGATGCCGCGGCTGGCGCCGCCCATCACATACTCGCGCAGCCGCGAATGCCCCCAAGCGCCCATGACGAGGAGGTCGGCCGTGGCATCGGCCGCCGCCGAGAGGATGACGTCGGCGATCGGCGTGCCGTCCGACACCGCGGTCTGCGCCGTGGCGGCAACGCCCCGTCGCCGCAGCATGTCGACCACATGGCCGGCGCGCAGGTCGCTGCTCCAGCTGCTCGTGTCGGGATCGACTTCGAGGACCGTCACCGCCGCCGCGCCGTCGATCAGGAACATCGCGTCGTGCAGCGCCCGCGCCGCCTCCCGCGTGCCGTTCCACGCCACCAGGATCCGCTGCCCGAGCTCGTTGAACGCACCGGCATAGGGCACCAGCAGCCCCGCCGTCCCGGCGGCCAGCACCACCTCCGCCGGCCGCAGCCCGCTTGGCGCAGCCTCGGGTTCCGGCTGTCCCATGACCACCAGATCATGCAGCCGGGCCAGGGCGACGACGCCTTCGGTCAAGTCCGCTTCGCGGCAGTGCCAATCGCCGGTCAGCTTGAGCCGGCCGAGTTCCTGCCGGAAGCTCCGCTCCACCTGGAGCGCCTCGGCCCGGCGCGCGGTCATATAGGCGTCGACCAGCTGCGCCCAGCCGTCGAGGTCGGCAAAAGCCTGCGTCGCCGGCATCCCGGTGACGAACAGCCCGGTCAGCCGGATCCGACTGCGTCTCGCCAGCGCGGCCAACGGCGCCAGAAGCCGGCCGACGGCCGCTTCGCTGTCGATGACGACGAGGATGTCCTGACCCGGCATGGCCGCCTCCCTCGCATGCGGTGCCGTCGCGGCTACCGCGCCGTGCCCTCGCGGCAGATGCCGATCCGCCGCTTGCCCGCCACCGTGTAGAACAGCGGCGGCGGGCCGTCCTCCCCGGCGCGCAGCGCGATCGCCCGCGCCAGCATGAACTGGCTGACATCGCGCAGCGGCTCGAGCGGCGCGCGGCCGATCGGGTGCCAGCGGACATCTTCGAGCTCGTCGGTCGCGGTCGGCTCGCCGATAACGTTCGCGCCGTCGCCGAGAAAGAACCGGGTATTGAACCGGCGGAACACGCGCACCGGCGTGATCGCGCGGCCGACATAGCGCAAGCGGTCGAAACCGGCGGCAACCCCCGCCTCGGCATAGGCCTCCGCCGCGGGGCTCGCCGAGCGCAGCGGTTTCGGCACCTCGCGGCGATGCCCGAAAAATACCCCCGACTCCTCCCAGGTCTCGCGCAACGCGGCCCGTGCGCTGCGCCGCAGTGCAGGCGCCAGGCTGTCGAGATCGGCCTCGCTTTGCCACGGGCGGCTGTCCTCGGGATCGACCGCGCCGCCGGGAAACACGTAAACCCCCGGCATGAAGCGGACGGTGAGCGGGCGCCGGCCGGCCAGCAGTTCGAGGTCGCGGCCCTCGCCGCGCAGCAGGATCAACGAGGCGGCGTCGCGCGCCCGCACCGGCGCCGGTCTTGTCGTGACCGGATCGAGGACATCGTTCATCGCCGCACTATGGGCAAACTTGCTTTGGGCTGCATCGACTTTGTGCGCGGCGCCGCTCCCGCCGGCAGCCGTTATTTCTTCTCCGGCTCGGCCACCGCCGCCGACCAGGGGGACATCACGTCGGTGATGCCGTGGTTGGTGCCGTCGTCGCCACGCAGCACGAGGTTCGGGCAGGCGAATTGCTGCGGCCAGACCGTGTGCTCGACGATCTGCGCGCCGCGCCGGACGTCGCGCAGCCGGTCGATCACCGCCTCGGGCAAGCGGCCGTCGATCGCCAGCGTGTCCGGGCCGCTCACGTCGATGCGGGGGTGATGCGCGGCCTCGTCCAGGCTCATCCCGAAATCGACGACAAAGCTCGCCATCTGCAGCACCGCGCCGAGGATGCGGCGGCCGCCCGAGGCGCCGCCGCCGAAGCGCGGCCGGCCGTCGCGCGCCACCACCAGCGGGCACATATTGGTCAGCGCGCGCTTGCCCGGTCCGATCGAATTGGGCTGTCCCGGCACCGGGTCGAACCACATGACGCCGTTGTTCATCAGGATGCCGGTGCGCGGCAGCACATAGCGGCTGCCAAAGCTCGACAGCAGTGTCGTGGTGAGCGCGGCGATGCCGCCGTCCGCGTCGACCGCGGTGATGTGGGTGGTGCAGCTTTCGGCCGCCGGCTCGGTATCGCCGAGACCTTCGAGCCGCGCCGCGTAAGCCTGCTGCATGGCCTCGACGACGGCCTCGAAGTAATTGGCGTCGGGTCGCCGGCCGAAGCTCTTGCGCTCCAGCCGGTCGAGCACGTCGGCAAGGGTCGGCGCGGCGCTGAGGCCGCGCGCCGCCTGGAACGTAAAGCCGCGATAGGGGATGTCGAGCGCCGGCACGATCCGCGGCCGGCAGTTCGCCAGATCCTCGGCCGCCAGCACGCCGCCATCCGCCTTGACGTCGGCGACGATCGCCGCGGCGACATCGCCGGTATAGAGATCGTCCGGCCCCGCCTCGGCCAGCCGCGCCAGCGTCGCCGCCAGCTTGCCTTGGACGAGCCGCGGCGGCGCACCGTTGGGCGGTGCGACCGGCGGCAGGCCGTCGGGAAGATAGATGCGCCGGCTCTCGTCATAGCGCCGCAAATCCTCGGCGGCGTTGGCGACCTTCAGCGTCACGTACCAGTCGACCGGCAGCCCCTCTTTCGCCAGCGCCACCGCCGGCGCCACCAGATCGCGCCACGGCAGCCGGCCGAACCGCTCGACGGCCTGCGCATAGCCGCGCACCGCCGAAGGGATCATGAACGACAGCGGCCCATGCGCATTGCGGTCGTCGACCACCCGCGCCCAGGTAAACAGCTCGGTCCGCGTCTCCTCGGTCGGCGGGAACAGCGCGGGGTCGAGCCCCATCGGCGCGACCGGGCCGAAATCGACCACCTCGGCGCGGGTTGCCCCCGCCGGATGCACCACCATGAAGCCGATCCCGCCGAGACCGCTGTTCCACGGCTCGCGCACCGACAGCGCAAAAGCGGCGGCGACCACGGCATCGGCCGCCGTCCCGCCGGCGGCGAAGATGTCGGCGCCGACCGCAGCGGCGACGCCGTTTTGCGACGCGACGATGCCGCGCGGCGAGGCCACCGCCGGTTTGCGGACGATCCAGTTCTGGGTCAACGCGTCCATGTCACAGGCCCCCGCTCTGCTGCGCCCGCGGTCGCCGCCGGCGATCCGCTAGCCGATATCGATCGAATCGACGCGATTGGGATAAAACGCGTAGTGGCCCGCGAGCCGGGCCGTCTCGTCATAGGGCGTCTCGTAGCCCCAGACGGCGTTCTCCGCGGTCTTGCCGCCGGCGTTGACGGTCCAGTACGAGGCGGTGCCCTTGAACGGGCAATAGGTCGTGTGCTCGGTCTTCTGCATCAGGTCGAGCGCCATGTCCTTGGCGGGAATGTAATAGACCGGACCGTGGCCGGTCTCCTCGACACGCAAGGTATCGCGGCTGTCGGCGATCACCCGGCCGCCGAACATGACCTTCACATGGCTCTTGTCGGGATGGAGGTCGACGCGGTGCTCGGGCTTCTTGGCCCAACCGGGCGCGGGGTTCGCCATCGCAGCTCTCCTATTTGACCGTTTCGGAAGGCGGTGCCTTGCGCCAATTCGAGGCGCTCGGCTGCTTGTCGCAACTGAACGACGCGACGCAGGAATCATAGAATTGCGAGCCCTGCAGCGGGCCGCATTCCTTGGCGATGCGGGTCTTCCGGAAGCCGGGGTTGCTGCACAGGAGCTGCTGGTATTGCTGGCTGGCGCGGACATTCTGCTGCGGCGTCTCGTTGCCTCCCGCCTGGGTGCCCCCCTGGGCGAAGGCACCGCCGGCGGAGCCCAGCAACAACGCGGCAAACAGCACCGGCACGCAAGATTTCGCCATCAACGCTTCCCCATCGTTCTTAACGCGCCTCGCGCGCCCCACCTGAAGATCGTGGCTCACCCGACCATCGTCAATCCGCCGCTGACGCTCAAAACCTGTCCGGTGATGTAATCCGAGCGCGGCCCGACAAAAAACATCACCGCCTCGGCGATGTCTTCGGGCCGCGCGACGCGGCGGAACGGGATGGCCCGGGTCAGCGCATCCTGCATGCGCTCGGGCTGGCGGCGGAACAGCGGGGTGTCGGTCGGGCCGGGGCAGACGCAGTTGACGTTGAGCCGGTGCCGCGCCATTTCGCGCGCCAGCGATTTGGTGAAGGCGATGAGCCCGCCTTTCGCCGCCGCGTAGACCGTCTCGCCGGTGCTGCCGACGCGGCCGGCATCGCTCGAAATATTGACGATCTTGCCGGCCTGCGCCTCGATCATCGGCGGCAAGACCGCGCGGGTCAGGCGGATCGCGCCCAGCAGGTTGATCGCGATCAGCGACTCCCACATCTCGGGCGGGTTCTCCATAAACGGCTGGATGCGGTCCCAGCCCGCGCCGTTCACCAGCCCGTCGACCCGGCCGCCGCTCGCCTGCACGGCAGCGGCGAAGGCCGCGATCGAGCCGGGATCGGCGAGGTCGAGCGGCAGAAACTCGGCCCCGCCGCCGCTCGCCGCGGCGGTCTCACAGCCGCCCGGCTCGTCGATATCGCCGATAAAGACGTGCGCCCCCTCGCGCGCCAGCAGCAGCGCCGTCGCCCGGCCGATCCCCGACGCGCCGCCGGTCACGATCACGCTGCGCCCTTGCATCTCGTTCATCGCCATGCCCTCGACTGCGGATCGCCCGATGCTATGCGCGCCCGGCCGCAGCGACAACGGCGGTGAGCTTGGCCCCGGCGACGCTGCGTCCTTCGAGGCTCACCTCGGGATGAGGAAGGCTGGCGATGCCGGTTTGATCTGCATCAGCGCACTTGTCGATAGCCGCCTCTAGGGTTGGCTTCGCCCTCTTCGAGTACATTGTCTGCCGGGAGGAAAGCCCGATGTACAAGCGCATCCCGGTCGCGCTCGACCTGATCGTCGTCGGTTCGCACCGGCCGGCGATAAAAGACCATTTGCTCGGCACCAAGGCCGGTCGGGCGGCGCGGCACGCGAACGGCTCGGTGCTCGTCGCCCGCGACGCATCGTGAGAGACGACGCGGCGGCAACCTGGTCCGGCGGCCTGACCAAGGCGGAGGCCGCGGCGCGCCTGGCGGCCGAGGGAGCGAACCTGCTGCCGCGGCCGGAGAGCCGCAGCTTCTTTCGCATCGTCGGTGAAGTCTTGCGCGAGCCGATGTTCGCGCTGCTGCTCGGCGCCGGTGCGGTCTATGTGGCGCTCGGCGACCTCAAGGAAGCCGTCATCCTGTTTTTGTTCGCCTGCACCTCGGTCGGGATTGCGGTGGTGCAAGAGGCGCGCACCGAGCGCGTGCTCGAAAGCCTGCGCGATCTGACCAGCCCCCGGGCGCTGGTGGTCCGCGACGGCATCGAGACCCGTATCGCCGGCTCCGATGTCGTGCGCGGCGACTTGGTCATCCTCGCCGAGGGTGACCGGGTGCCGGCCGACGCGATCGTGATCAGCGCCCACGACCTGATGACGGACGAGTCGCTGCTGACCGGAGAATCCGCGCCTGTACGCAAGCGCCACTCGTCCGACGTGACGATCGGCGCGCGGCCGGGCGGCGACGATCTCCCCTATGTCTTTTCCGCGAGCCTTGTGGTCCGCGGCCGGGGGCGGGCGGTGGTGACCGCGACCGGCGCGCGCAGCGAGATCGGCAAGATCGGGGTCGCGATGACCGGCATCGAAGCGGATCCGCCGCGCCTGCAAGCCGAGACCGGCCGGCTGGTGCGCCGCTTCGCGATGGTGAGCCTGAGCCTCGCCGTGTTGACGGTGCCGCTCTATGGCCTCCTGCGCGGCGGCTGGCTCGATGCAGTGCTGAGCGGCATCGCGCTTGGCATGTCGATGCTGCCGGAAGAATTCCCGCTCGTGCTGACCGTCTTCATGGTCATGGGCGCCTGGCGCATCTCGCGCGCCCGGGTGCTGACGCGGCGGGTGTCGGCGATCGAGACCCTCGGCGCCGCAACCGTGCTGTGCACCGACAAGACCGGCACCTTGACCCAGAACCGGATGACGATCGTCGAGCTGCGCGCCGGGGAAGCAAGGTGGTCATCCGGGAGCGGCGCGCCCACCGGCGCATTCGCCGGCCTGGTCCGGTGCGGAATCCTCGCCAGTGCGCGCGAACCGTTTGACCCGATGGAAAAGGCGTTCTACGCGCTCGGCCAGGAAGTCGAGCCGGGCGCGGACGTGCACGCGGGCCTCACCCTGAAACGGGAATACGGCCTGCGACCGGACCTGCTGGCCGTCACCAACATCTGGCAGTGCGGATCGCAGTCGTTCGCGGCCGCCAAGGGCGCACCCGAGACCATCGCCGAGTTATGCGGCCTTGCGCCCACCGCGCGTAAGGGGATCGCGCAGACGGTCGATGAGCTGGCGGGCGCCGGCATGCGGGTTCTGGGGGTCGCCCGCGCGGCACTGCCCGCCGACCGGGCGCAGCCCGAGACGCCGCGCGGGCTCCCGTTCCGGTTTCTCGGCCTTGTCGGTCTTGCCGACCCGCTGCGCCCGACAGTGCCGGAAGCCGTCAAGCAGTGCCGCACCGCCGGTATCCGGGTGGTCATGATCACCGGCGACTACCTGCAGACAGCGCGGGCGATTGCCGCGCAAGCAGGGCTTGATGACGCCGACATCGTGACGGGCGCCGACCTCGAGGTGATGAGCGAAGCCGAGCTCGCCGCGCGCGCCCGCACCGCAACGGTCTTTGCCCGCACCATGCCGGAGCAAAAGCTGCGCATCGTCCGGGCGCTCAAGGCGAATGGGGAGGTGGTGGCGATGACCGGCGACGGGGTCAATGACGCGCCGTCGCTCAAGGTCGCCCATATCGGCATTGCGATGGGCGGCCGGGGCACCGACGTGGCGCGGGAGGCGTCCTCGCTGGTGCTGCTCGATGACGACTTCGCCTCGATCGTCGGTGCCGTGCGACTGGGCCGGCGCATCTACGACAATTTGCGCAAGGCGATGGCCTACCTTCTCGCGATCCACGTGCCGATCGCCGGGTTGGTGCTCGTCCCGCTGGTCTTCGGGCTGCCGCTGATCTTCTGGCCGCTGCACATCGCTTTCCTTGAGCTGGTCATCGACCCGATGTGCTCGATCGTGTTCGAAGCGGAAAGGGAGGCGAGCGACATCATGCGCCGGCCGCCGCGCGACCCCGGCGAGCCGCTGTTCGATTTTGGCTACATCGCCTGGAGCCTGGGACAGGGCGTGATCGTGTGGGCCTTCTTGGCCGGGCTCTACGTCCTGACGCTGCACCAGGGCCTGCCCGAAGCGGATGCGCGCGCGTTGACCTTTGCCACGCTGGTCGTCACCAATCTTGGCCTCGTGCTTTTGAACCGGGCGCGCGGCGAGCGTTTCTGGGCCGGGCTGCGGCGCCGCAACGGGGCGCTCTGGTGGGCTACCGGCGCCACCGCCGCCGTCCTCACCGCCATACTGGCGATCGAGCCGGCGCGGCAATTATTCCACTTCGGGCCGCTCCACCCCGATGATGTTGCGGTGGCGGCCGCAAGCGGCATCTTGGTGCTGATGCTCCTCGCGCTGCCGGAGCGCATTGCACGCAGGCGGCAGCAGCCGCGCGAGGGGATGACAACCCGTGGGGTTTCCGGCGGCGGCTAAAGGTCTATCCAATTTCGCACATATCTGGAACATTGCGCGCCGAGAGCGTGCTCGGCTGTCGATCGCGGAGTTGAACCCGGAATGAACTTTCTCGACTGGTTCCATCACTTTTCGAACTTTTGGACCTTCGTGGTCGTGGCCTTGGTGATCGTCTTGCCCGTAGCGTTTGCGCCGTATCTGGGCCAACGCGTTCTGCGGTTCCGCGAAGACAAAGAGCGCTCGGACGGCGCGCTGGACGCGTTCAAGGCGATCGTCTCATTCACCGCGTTCCTCCTCGCCTTCTCGTTTGTCCAGGTCCAAGGCACCCTCCGCAACGTCGAAGAGCGGGTCAGCAAGGAAGCCACCGCGATCCTGGTGATCGACCGGGTGCTGTTTCGCATCGGCGATGCGCGGCTCAGCGAAGCGCGGCAATCGCTGCGGCAATACGGGGAGGCCATCGTCTCCGACGAATGGCCGCGCCTGGCGGATAATCTGGGCGGCAGCGAGAAGGTCGAGACCGCCTATTCGGGGCTGTCGCGAGCGGTGCGCAGCTTCGAGCCCGGCAGTGCGCGGCAACAGGGGATGTATAACGAGCTCCTGCGGACGCTCGACGAGTTGCAGGATATGCGGGAGCAGCGTCTGTCGGACGCGGGATTGACCCTTTCCAGCCTGTTCTGGTCGACCATCGCGGCGCTGATTGTCGTGATGTTTGGCCTCGCCCTGCTGATTTCGCCGACCGTCAACCGGGCCATCGTCCTCGGCGGCCTGGTCGCCGCGGTTTCCCTGCTCCTTTCGCTGGTGATCATCGTCGACGCGCCGTTCAGCGGCGAAACCAGCGTGTCGCCGGCCGCGATCGTCAAGGTGCTCGACCGCAATGCCCGCCGGAACTGACCGTGCGATGCCGACCCCGCCGGCGGCGCGCGGCGCAGCGCGACCGCTGAAACGGCCTTCCCACCCGTGGCCTGCAGAAAACGCGCGGCGGCCATGATGTTGCGATACGTTTCAAGTTGATTTGGGCATGATTTTAATCAACTGCCGCGGCTGCCCTTGTGCTTTAAGTCGCCGCTCAATCGAGGGGTAGGGAAAGCGGCGGGTGAAGAGCGACATTGCCTCCGGCATTGAAGCGGCGGAGAACTTTCCGGCGACCCCGCCGATGACCGAAATCGTGCTCCGAGGCTCGCCACCAATGCTCGGCTGGCGGCGCCTCGTCGTGAGTATGGCGCTGGGCGCGAGCTTGGTCGCCGGGGCGACGCCGGCGCGGGCGCAGAACCTGGTCAGCCCGCTTTCTTCCTTTAATCAGTCGCAGCAGGGCGGCGCGGGCGGTGGTGCCGGGCCAACCATCAACGTGACGAACGCCACCGTCATCGGCACCGGCCAGACGGCCACGAGGCCCTTGATCGACCTGAGCTCGACCGGCGGGTCGGGCAACCCGGCGGGTTGTCGCGGTGGTGGACGGAGACAGACCTGTTCCGGTGCAGGCCGCGGCGGGGCCGGCGGGAATGTGACCTTTATTCAGGGCGGGCAGTTTAACGTCGCCGCGACCGATCAATCCGGCTCCAGCCCTGTACCCTTGATTGAACTTCGCTCCATCGGCGGACGGGGAGGGAGACTAAGCGGCAACGGCAACATACAAAACGAAAACGGCGGCCCGGGCGGCACCGTCAGCCTAGCGGTTAACACATCGTTCGGGACTCAAGGAAGCGACTACATCGCCGCGCGATTATTGTCGGAGGGCGGTCCGGGCGCCGTGGGCGGGCTTGCAACGATCCAGACCGCTTCCACGGCAACGGTCTCGACAAACGGGACATCGTCGCCCGGGATCATCGCTCAATCGCTCGGCGGGGCTGGCGGCGGCGGAAGAAGCTTTGCCGGCAGCACAGGCGGCCGTGTCGAGGCGACAACGAACGGCACCATCACCACGCAAGGCGACAGGTCGATCGCCTTGTTGCTGGAGTCGGTCGGCGGTCGCGGCGGCGAGGGCACGCGCCGTGCGACCAACTCGGCCGGCGGCGGTGGCGGCGGCGGCACGGTCACGGCGCAGCAAAACGGCACGATCTCGACACGGGGTGATTATTCATACGGGATCGTCGCGCAATCGGTCGGCGGCACCGGGGGCAACGGCGGGCGTGGCATTATCGGCCAGAACGGCGGGGCCGCCGGCAGTGGCGGGGCCGCCACGGTCATCAATGCGGGCACGGTCACGACCCAGGGCGGGAGCGCTAACGCCGTGGTCGCGCAGAGCATCGGCGGCGGCCGTGCGCTCGATGCGCTGACCATCGAGACCCTGGGCGCCGACGGCCCCGGCGGCGGACGGGGCGGCGCCGCCGCCTTTCCCTTTTTCGCGAGAGGCGGCGCAGGCGGAACCGGCGGCAATGGCGGCGCCGTAACGGCGCGCGATGACGGAACGATCGCCACCGCGGGCGACGACTCGTACGGCATCCTCGCGCAAAGCATTGGCGGCAGCGGCGGCACGGCGGGCGGCGCACGGTCGCTGGGGCTCGCGTTTTCATTGTCGCTCGGCGGGAATGGCGGCGGCGGCGGCGCCGGCGGCAACGTGACCATTGAGCGAGCGACCACGACAAATTCCAGCATCACGACGTCGGGCGCCAATGCGAGCGCCATCTTTGCCCAATCGGTCGGCGGCGGCGGCGGCGCCGGCGGCGATGCCCGGACTGTCACGGGCGGCGTCAAAGCAGGGCTGGCGATCGCGATCGGCGGCAACGGCGGTCCCGGCGGCAACGGCGGGAATGTTTCCGTCGATAACGCCTCCGCGCTGAACACCAGCGGGGCCGGTGCCGAGGGCATCGAAACGCAGAGCGTCGGCGGCGGCGGCGGCGATGCCGGCAAAGCAAGCGCCACAACCATTGCCGCCTCCGTCAAAGGCCCCGCCGCCGCCTTTTCCTTGGCGCTCGGCGGCAGCGGCGGCAAAGGCGGCAACGGCGGTGTGGTCGACGTGACCAATGGGGCGGCGATCACGACCTCGGGCGATTACGGCTACGGCATGTCGCTCCGCTCGATCGGCGGCGGTGGCGGCGGCGCCGGCGCCGCTTCCGCCTATTCCTTGGCGGCGTCGGCTTCCAGTCCCGCACTGAACCTCAGCAACGCGGTCGGCGGCAGCGGCGGCGACGGCGGCATCGGCAGCACGGTGTTCGCGACAAACAACGCGAACGGGACGATCAGCACGACAGGCGATTACGCGATCGGGATCATCGCGGAGTCGGTGGGCGGCGGCGGCGGCGATGGCGGCGGCGCCGAAGCGATCGGCAACGCGTTGAGCAAGCGGCAGAACATCAACATCACGAACTCGGTCGGCGGCACCGGCGGCAAGGGCGGCAGCGGCGGCGAAGTCACCGTCGTCGATGCCGGCCAGATCGAGACCGAGGGCAAATTTGCCGACGGCATCGTCGCACAGTCGATCGGCGGCGGCGGCGGCAATGGCGGCAGCGCATCCGCCCTCGCGACCACGGGATTGTCGTTCGACAGGACCTTGGACAATCTGGTCCAGCAACTGCCGCTCGCCGACACCGCATCGGCTTCGTTGACGATTGGCGGCAAGGGCGGCGCCGCCGGCACCGGCTCCGCCGTGAGCGTGACCAATAACGGCAGCATCGCGACGTTCGGGTCCGATGCAAACGCCATCTTCGCCCAGTCGGTCGGCGGTGGCGGCGGCACCGGCGGGGCGGTGAACGGGTCCGCGCAGGGCAAGCTCTCGCTGAGCCTCACACTCGGCGGCGACGGCGGCAACGGCAATGCCGGCGGCTCCGTCACCGTCACCAACAACAAGACGATCACCACCGCGGCGGACGGTTCGCACGGGATTTTCGCCCAGAGCATCGGCGGAAGCGGCGGCACGGGCGGCAGTGTGGCGCCGCGCGAGGACAACACGCCCGACCGGGTCGGCAATCTCTTGGGGTCGATCAAGACGGCGATCGGGCTCGATACCTTCAACAATCTCGGCTTGAACCAAATCGCTTCGGACTGCCTGCAACTCGGACAGTTCATCGCGGACCTCGCGGACCCGGCCTATCAAAGCCTGCTGGACACGCTCAAGAGCTCCGCATTCGGCACGCGGCTGCAATCGGCGACCAGCGCCGTCAATGCGAAGAAGGGCGGCGGCGTCCCCGATGTCTCCGGGACGCTGGCGATAGGCGGCCTTGGGGGAAACGGCGGCGTCGGCGGAACCGTCAACGTCACCAATGCCGGCACTATCACCACCGCAGGCGCAGAATCTTACGGAATTTACGGCGAAAGCGTCGGTGGCGGCGGCGGTGAGGGCGGCCTCTCCGAGACGGAAGCCGGCAACAAAAAGAACCTCACCGTCAATCTTGGCGGCAAGGGTGGCGACGGCAACCTCGGGGGCCTCATCACCGTCACGAACAGCGGCACAATCGGCACCGGCGGCGATGTCGCCTACGGCATCTTCGCTCAGTCGGTCGGCGGCGGTGGCGGGAACGGGGTTGTCGGCGGTACGACCAGCAACGAAGGGATGAGCCTGAGCGTCACGCTGGGCGGCACCGGCGGCCGGGGCGGCAACGGCGGCGCGGTGACGGTCAACAATACCGGCGCGATCACCACGCAAGGCAAGGAGGCGATCGGCATCCTGGCCCAAAGCATCGGCGGCGGCGGTGGCGATTTTTCCGCCCCGATCGAACCCGACGAGCCCTCCAGGCACGACGGCGCGCAGAGCGACTGCGGATGCCAGCAGCTCGGGCGTTCGTTCCTGTCGGCGCTCGGCCTCAACCTGAACGTGCCGTCGCTGCCGGCGGTGGATCTGTCGAGCCGCTCGGGCGCGATCACGCTCGGCGGATCGGGCGGAGCGGCGGGCGACGGCGGCGCGGTCAATGTGGTGCTGCAAGGGAGCATCCAAACCGCGGGGGCGGGAGCAACCGGCATTAATGCCCAGTCGATCGGCGGCGGCGGCGGCATGGCGGAACTGGCCGCCGGACCGGGCGGCGGCGCTTTCACCCTGACGCTGGGCGGCAGCGGCGGCGCGGCGGGCGGCGGCGGCACCGTTCAGGTCGCCGTCAATGCCGGGTCCTCGATCACCACCGGCGGCGACGATGCCGTCGGGCTGATGGCACAATCGGTGGGCGGCGGCGGCGGTGAGGGCGGCGCCTATCAAATGCAGGTCGCGGGGGTGCAGGTGCTGAACGGCACCCTTGCCAGCTCTCTCAAAATCGGCGGCAACGGCAGCGAGGGCGCCGGCGGCAACGTAACCGCGACCGTCAATGGCCCGATCGTGACTTCCGGCTACCTGTCGCACGGCGTCGTCGCGCAGTCGATCGGCGGCGGCGGCGGCTACAGCGCGACGCCGGTCGCCAGCCTGTCGCTCGGCCAGGCTCGAGCGCGCGGCAACAGCAACCAGGTGACGGTCGCCACGCAGGCGCCCATCCAGACGTCCGGCAACCTGGCGATCGGCATTATTGCGCAGAGCGTCTCCGGCGGCGGCGGTATTGGCGTCGGGCAAAACACGTCCGCCGGCGGAGCCGGCAGCGTGACCTTCGGCAGCCAGCCTTCCGTAGAACGACTTAATGCGCTTCGGCGGTTCGGCCGTTCTCTTGGGATCGGTCGGACGCCGATGCAATTGGCGTCCGGCAATGCCGGCGCGGTCAATGTCACGGTCGGTGGTCCAATCACCACGAGCGGTGCCGGCGCCGTCGGCGTCGTTGCGCAAAGCGTGGGCGGCGGCGGCGGCATCGCCTTGTCCAGCGGCGCCCTGACCCCGAGTTTCGTCAAGGGAAACGGCAACGGCGGCAATGTCACCGTCACCGTCGACGCGCCCATCGTCACGACCGGCGCCAATGCCGTGGGTGTCGTCGCCGAGAGCATCGGCGGCGGTGGCGGCATCGTCATCGATAGTAACGGGGTCCTGCTGAAAGGCGCCGGCGGTTCCGGCGGGGCGGGCAAGGTGAGCGTCGTTGACAATAAGCCGATTACCGCGACAGGACCGGGCGCGGTCGCGATCAAGTTAAAATCGGGTAGCGACCCGACCGTCACGATTGCGCCGGAGGCGACGGTAACGGGCGGGGCCGGCGGCGCCGGGGTCCAGTTCGACGGTCCGGGAAACGTCCTGGTCAATAACGGCCAGCTCGACGACGCGTCCGGCTATGCGGTGCAGAGCCTGTCCGGCGACACCGCCATCACCAATAACGGGACGATGAACGGCGCGGTGCAGCTCACCACCGGAGCCGCCAACTCGCTCGTCAACACCGGCGGCGCAACCCTCCTGGTCGGGTCTCTGGTCGATCTCGGCGGCACCGGCAACGTCCTGACGAACCAAGGCACGCTGGGCATTTCGCAGCCGGGCACCGGCACTGCGCTCATCAACGGGTCGCTCGCCGAGACGCCGTCCAGCACGCTGGTCGTGCGCCTCGACACCCCGCGAAAGCAGTGGGACGCGGTCACGATCACCGGCGCGGCACAGCTTGCCGGTGCGATCCAGCCGATCGAAATCGACAAGGGCCACCTGCGCACCGGGACGTTCCAAGAGTCCGAGGTGCTGACGGCGCAAGGAGGGGTGACCTCGGGCCCGATCACCGTCATCGAGCCCAGGAGCGTGATCGAACAATTCAGCGAGATCCCGACGGCGACTGGTTTCGGCATTCTGTCGCTCGTCGATTTCGCGCCGGTCGGCCTCGACGCCGCCGACCGGATTTTCGCCACGTATGAGGGACAGATCCAGGACGAGGGCGGCTCGCCGCTGTTCACGGCGATCACCGCCGCCCTGGTGGATATCCCTACCGTGTCGGCGCTGGGCTATGCCTATGAGGCGATCGATGCGGATGGCGTCTCCATCGTCCCGCAGGCAAAGATCGATGCGGTGAGCTCGGCGATGAATGTCGTCGTCGACCGGCTGGATGGGTGGCTGATCGGCGACGCGGGCGGCCCGACGCCGGGCACCGACATCTCCCCCCTGTCGCAGGCCGGGACCGGATGGAACCGCGGTCGTGTCTGGGGCACGCTCGCTGCCGGCGGCACATCCGGCAGCGGTCTCTCGGGCAACGCCGAGGCCGGCACGTTTGGCGTCGACGCCGAGCCCGAAGGATGGCCAGTCCTGGTCGGCGGCGCGATCACCGCATCGTACGGAACCTTGGGTCTGACGGCGCCGAACTCGAGCAACAGCTCGACCGATTACGGCGCGATGCTGTACGGCATCTACCGCGCCGGTCCCGCCTATGTCTCGGCCGTCGCCTACGGCGGCGGCGGCCAGGCGAAATACACCCGCAACCTCTATTCCCTCGGATTGCCGCTCGCGACCAACGCCAATTTCACCAATGCGACGGTCGGCGGCCGCATCGAGACCGGATACCGCTTCGACCTCGGGACGACCGCCGCCGGGGTGACGCCCTTCGCGGCGCTCGCGCCCGTCGAAATCCTGCAGAACGGGGCAACCGAAAACTTTGCGGGATACGGGCCGGGCATGACCTATCGCGCGACCAACATCACGTCGCTGCCGAGCTATCTGGGGGTCAAGTTCGACGGCATGGCGATCCTGGACGACGCGGCGATGAGCGCGCCGTTTGCCAGGATCGCGTGGATGCACGACGCGCGGCCGCAGCGCAACGTGCCGCGCAATTACGCCGAGCTCCCCTCGGAACCCTTTGAGGACAGCACGGTCCCGACCGTCGGCAACGCGGCGGCGATCCGGCTCGGCCTCGGTTATCGGCTCCGCGACAACGTCCAGCTCACCGCCTCGGTCGACGCCCAGCTCTCCGGCGCCTATCAGCAGTATGGTGGATCGCTCGCGCTGCGTGTGGCTTGGTGATCCGGGCGCTGTCGGTCCGTTGTGCCGGATTCGGACCGTTGACAACAAGATATGATCTGATCAGATTATTCCTGGAAATTGGATCGCTCGCCCGCCGCTCTGAGATCAAGGAGTGCCTCATGAGCCTCACCGAAATCCCGATCCTGGATTTGGCACCGTACCTGTCGGGTCAGCCGGGCGCACGCGAGAGACTGGGCAAAGAGCTGTGCCATGCGCTGGAAAACATCGGGTTCTATTTCATCAAGGGGCACGGCGTTCCCCAGTCGCTGTGCGATGCCGCGTTCGCCGAGACCGCGCGCTTCCACGCCCAGCCTTTGGATCGCAAGCTGAAGCTGCGGCGCAATCGCGACAATGTCGGCTACCTGCCGATGTCGCGCAGCACCGATCCCGCCGCGGCGATCAAGCCGAATGTCAACGAGGCGTTCTTCCTCAAGCGCGACCTGCCTGCCGACCATCCGGATGTGCTGGCGCACAAGCGCTTTCGCGGGATCAACCTATGGCCCGACGACCTGCGGGGGTTCCGGGAGACCGTGGTCGCCTATTGCGACGCGCTCGAGGCGTTGGTGAAAAAGATGATGCCGCTTTACGCGGTCGCCCTCGATCTGCCTGCCGACTATTTCGACAAGGCATTCGCCGAGCCGCAATACACGCTGCGGATGACGCATTACCCCTATGTCGAGGCGCTCGCGGAAAACGAATTCGGCATCGCCCCGCACAGCGACACGAGCTTCCTGACCCTGCTGGCGCAAAACAAGGTGCCGGGCCTGTCGCTGCGCACCCGCGACGGCCGCTGGATCGACGCGCCGGCGCTGGACGGGCATTTCCTGGTCAACGGCGGCGATATGCTGCGGCGCTGGACCAACGACCGGTTCCTGGCGACGCCGCATCGAGCGAGCAATCGCTCCGGCCGGGAGCGGTACGCCATTCCCTTCTTTGTCGACTGCAACATCGACTGGCCGATGGAGTGCCTGCCGACCTGCACCAGCGCGGAACGCCCGGCAAAATACCCGCGCTTCACCTATGCCGAGTATATGGGCGCGTATCATGACGCCAGCCACGCCAAGGATTCCGCCGACGGCGTGCGCATCCAGGCCTATTGACCGCCTTCAGCGCGGCGGACCGCCCGCTTCTCCCGGCGTCGCGGCATCGGCGGCGCGCCGCCAGGCGTCCAGCGTGAGCCGAATGCGGTCATCGAAAATCGCGCTGACCATCGGCAGGTCCTTGGCCTGCACACCCGCGAGAAGCCGCCGATTTTCCTCGATCGACCCGATCAGCCGGTCGCCGAGAAACATGTAGACCAGCGTCGTCGAGTGTCGCCAGACCTGATCCCACAGCTCCTGGATGAGATCGACCATGAACCGGTTGGGGCTCGGCGCGAACAGCAGCGTGCAAAAGCGCCGGTTCTCCAGGGCGAATTCGCCGGGGTTGCCGATCAGGGATTCCATCGTCCGAATCGACGCCGCCATCGCCCGCTGCGATGCCGGCGTGTGGAACGGCACCGCGGCGAGCGCCGCCGCTTTCTCCAGGAACAACCGGGTCTCGACGATTTCGTAGCCGCGCGCCAGCGAGAGCTCGGCGACCTGCGCGCCGCGATGCCGGTGCAGCACGACCAGCCCGTCCTTTTGGAGCAGCCGCAGCGCCTCCCGGATCGGCATCTCGCTCAGCGAAAAGTCGCGTGCCAATTGAGACAGCCGCAGCCAGTCTCCGGGCCGGTAGGTGCCGTCAAGAATGCGGCGCTTCAATGTCCCGTAGACGGCACCCGCCTTGAACGTCGCCTTTTCGCCGGCCGCGTCGCTCGTCTCGTCGGAGACCAGCCTTGGGGTCGCGTCGGCTGTCATCCTTCTCCTCGCGCGAGAACCGTCGAGGTTCTACAGCATGCAGCAAGCGTTTCCCACTGACCCGGCCAGGGTGATGACATGACGAGCGATCTGATGACCGGTTTTCCGCCCTCTCCGCAAAGCCAGGTCACCCTGGCGAACTGGCGGACGCCGCCCTTCAACCGCTGGGCGTTTCAGCACGTACGTGAGATCGTGCCGTCCGCCGACATCCCGCACGACCCGGCGAATGTGCGCCCGTTGCCGACCGCGACGATAAACAGCGACGGCCTCCGCATACCCGACGCCCGGGGGGCGATGCTGACGCTCGACGAGTTCCTGCAACGGGCGAGCACCGATGCCCTGGTTGTGCTGCGGGACGGCCGGATCGTGATCGAGCGGTACGGCAACGGCATGGGGCCGCGGACCCCGCATATCCTGATGTCGGTGTCGAAATCCTTGCTCGGGCTTCTGACCGGCATCCTGGTCGATCGAGGCAAGTTGGACCCGGACGGGCTGGTCACCGACGTGGTGCCGGAGCTTGCCGGCACCGCGTACGAGGGCGCCCGAATCAGGCACCTCCTCGACATGCGGACGGGGGTCGCCTTCGACGAAGACTATTTGGCGACTTCCGGCCCGATCGTCGAATACCGGAAGGCGACGAATTGGAACCCGCTCGGCCCCGGAGGGTCACCCTCGGACCTGCGCTCCTTCTATCAGACGCTGCGGGTCTCGGATGGTCCTCACGGCGGGCGCTTCCATTACATTTCGCCCAACACGGACCTGCTGGGATGGGTCGTCGAGCGCGCGTCGGGCCAACGGTTCGCCGAGCTGATGAGCGCCTGCCTCTGGCAGCCGATGGGCGCGGCGTGCAGCGCCTACACCACGGTCGACCGGCTGGGCGCGCCGCGATGCGCGGGTGGGGTCTGCACGACGGCGCGCGATCTCGCGCGCGTCGGGCAGCTTCTTGTCGATCGCGGGGCCCGCGACGGGACGCAGATCATCCCGTCCGCCTGGATCGACGACATCACGCTGAACGGCAGCCCCAGCGCCTGGGCGGCCGGGGTCTTCGCACCGTTCTTTCCGGGGCGGAGGATGCACTACCGGAACAAGTGGTATGTCGATGTCGACGACGCGCCGTTGATGTTCGGACTGGGCATCCACGGGCAATACCTTTTTGTCGACCGCCGCAACCGGATCGTCGTCGCCATGATGTCGTCTCAAGCGGACCCGATCGACGCCGCGCTGATTTCCCTGACGATGAGCGCCGTGGCCGCGGTCAGGCATGTACTGACGGGACCCGCGTGAGGCGGCGATGATCGCAGGTCTTGGTCTGGATTGCTGCGCCGCTCCCGCGGCAGCGACCGGAAACCGCGGTTACAGATGGTCGCGTGCGGCAATCGCCTGCGGGTCGTTCGAGGCTATCGGCGAAAACCAATCGAAGGTCTTGCGCAAATACACCTGGACGATGCCTTCGTCGTAATTGTTGCTGTTGTTGACGCCGCCGGCCAAGCCCAGCGCCAAGGTCTTGTCGACCGCGTATTCGACCTGGCCCTTGATGTTGAAGCCGAAGCCCCAGCCGCCATGCAGCCCGGAATTGAACGCGTTGGCCGGGTCGAACACCTGCATGAATTGCTGGGCGCTCGCATTGATCGGGAAAATCGGGCTCGCATGGGCATTGAAATGCTGCGTGCCCAGGGTGGTCGACGCCAGGTAGCTCCACCGGTCATAGGAGCCGCTGATCTCCACGGGGATGCCGATGCCCTCGAAATCCTGCGGGCTGAAATAGCCGCCCTGGCCGTAGGTGTAGCCGCTGACGTTCTTGTCATAGCCGGCGTAGAATGCCGAGAGGCCGACCCGCAGCGTCCAGTAGTCGGTTTTCCACGGGCGGAAATAGGCGCCGAGCAGCGCGTCGAGCGCGGCGTTGTCGGCGACGTTGGTGCCGGTCAGCCAGGAATAGCCGACACCGCCATAAGCCCCGTACATCTGGTCGTCGTAAAACACCGTGACCCGCGGCCCGGTCTTGACCACACCGCCCCACAGCGTGTTGTAGCCGCCGAACGCCCCGCCGGTGACGGCATTCGCGGTGGTCAGGCTGGCGCGGGTGCCGGCATAGGAGAGGACGGTGTCGGTCACCGGCTGGCGGAAGCCCTCGACCCGCACGCTCATATTGCCGCCGAGGAATTTCGGTGCGTAAGCGATGTCGCCGATGATGTTGGTGATCGGGAAGCCGAGCGGCGTCGTGCCGATTTGTCCGGTAAAGTCGCCGTAGGAATAGGTGCCGAGCAGCCCGACGCCGAACGCGTTCTGATCGACCGCGTTCGCGTTGCCGATGCCGACCGCGGCCAGCACACGGTTGGCGCCGAAATTGGTCAGGTTTCCGTTCGCCGGCGTTCCCGACTCCAGGTACACCGGCATCACCGCGATCGTTGCGGTGCCGGTATACCACGGCGAGAAGCTGACCTGCGCGTTCGATCCGAACTCGTCGAGGCGGCCGATGCCTTCGGCGCCGCTATGCGTCCGGTAGCCGAGGCCCGCGATCAGCGTCGGATTGGCCTGCATTTCGAGATTTTCGAGGTCGCGCTCGATATAGACTTCGAGCGTGTCGCTCGGCGAATACGGCCGCAGCGTGCCGAGCGGCTGGTAACCGTTGACCGGCGGCGGCGGTTGCAGCTCGACCTGCGCGACCTGGGTCGCGCGTGCGGTCTTGCCCAGATCGTCCGAGGCCGTTGTCGGAATGACGGTGTCGCCGTCCGAAATCGTCATCGGCGGCAACGCGGCGAGCTGCGTATATGTCGGCGTGTCGGCAGCCGGCGCCTTGGCCGCGACCAGAGCCGGCAGCGGCCGTGCCGAGGTTGCCGTTACGGTGCGCGGTACCGCCGCCGGGTCGGCGATCAGATCGTCGCTGTCCGCCGACCCGGCCGCCAACGCGATCGCCGGTTCCACCGGCGTCCGAACCGGCGGCGCGGACGAAGCGGCAGCCACGCCCTGCGAGGTGTTGGCCGCGACCGCAGCGGCTTTTGCCGGCGCCGGCGGAACCGCCCTCGCCGCCGCGGCCGGGTTTGGCGCGGACGCAACGGCCGCCGCCGCGGCCAGGTTTGGCGCAGGCGCCGCGATTGCCGCCGCCGCGGCCGGCTTTGACGCGGGCGCGGCTGCCGCCGCCGCGGCCGGCTTTGACACGGGCGCAGCCGCCGCCGCGGCGGCCGGCTTTGGCGCAGGCAGAGCGGCTGCCGCCGCCGTGGCCGGTTTTGGCGCAGGCGGAGCGGCTGCCGGCGGTGCCGGGGTCAGCGCCGCGAGCAGCTCGCCGGCATGCTTATCGGCCGCCGCCAACCCCCGCAGGCGATCGAAATATTGCTGCGCGCCGCCGCGGTCGCCCTGCTCCATGGCCAGCATCCCGCGCTGATAGAGCGCGTCGGGCTGATCGGGGTTTGACGCCAATATCTTTCCGAGGATCGCCCCGGCGAGGTCGGGGCGATGCTGGGTGCGCCAGAAATTCGCGCGTTCGAGCAGCAGCTGCTCGCCCGGATCGGCGGCGCGCACCGCACCCGTTGGCAGCGCGACCGAGAGCAGCAGGCCGACCGCGAGCGTGCTTGCCCCTACCCTCATGACCGCGCCCCACTTGTTCGAGTTGGGAGAGTGGACTGCGACCGCCGGAACGGGTTCGGCGGCGGCGGTGTCGCCGACCCGCCCGGGCTCGTGGTCGTGGTGCTGGTCACCGGCGCCCCCGGCACGACCGCGTCCGGCCCGCCTTTTTGCAGGTTGAGCGTACGCGCCTGGCGCAGCGCCGCGACCGCTTCGCCGTTATCGCCGCGAGCCTGGGCGATTTGCGCCTTCAGGTAGAACAGCCAGGGATTTTGCGGATCGACTTCCATGGCCTTTGCGAGATAGTCCGACGCCTGCCCGTATTCATGCGCGGCGATCGCCCCCGCGATCACCCCCCGCAGCACATCGATATTACCCGAATCCTGCTGATAGGCTTTGTCAAAATATTCCATCGCCTCTTTCGACCGGCCGCTCGCGGCATAGATGCGCCCGGCGCAGAGCAGCAGGTCGGCGCTGTCCGGATTGTCGTTGAGCAGCTGCGAAATCTGGTCCCAGGCCCCGGCGTAATCGCCCTTGTCCTTGAGTTTGTCGGCCTGCTTGATCGCCAGCATGATGTTGATCGGCGCGAAATCCTCGCGGTTCTGGTCGGTGATGCGGCCGCTGGCGTTGATCTGCGCCATCGTCGCGGCCGCCTCGTCGTCATGCCCGCCGACCAGCAGCAGCATCATCACATAGTCGGCGCCCGCCTTGGTCGAGCCGGGCCCGCCGCGGACATACGCGTCATGCGTCATCTGGATCGCGGTCGCCTGGTCGTTGAGGTCCTTCAAGACCACGAAAGGCGCCTGGCGCTTTTCGTCGGTGGTGACGCTGGGGTCGTTGTACAGCTTGATCAGCAGCGCCTTCGCCCCGGCGACATCGCCCTGCGACGCCATCCGTTTCGCCCGCTCCAGGTTGCCGCGGACGTAAATCCGGTCGCGGAACGCGTTGATGTCCTGGGTGCGCTGGGCCGGCGGGATGGCCTCGATGCGGTCGAGCGCCTCGATCCAGCGATCCTGCTGCGCATCGAACATCGATGCGACCAGCATGCTGGTCGGGCTATTGCCCGAGGCCTGCGGGTTCACCGCGGCAAACGCCTGCGGCAGATTGCCCTGGCCGGCGAGGAACCGGGCATAGTCGAGGCGGATCCACGGGTCCTTCGGGTCGGCGGCGATCGCCGCCTGGAATTTGGCCGTGGCAGTGGCGTTGTCGCCGTTGGCCGATGCCGCCTTGGCTTCGTTGCGCAGCTTTTCAGCCTCGCCGCCGCCGGAGGTGGTCGCCTTTTCGAAGCGGGCGCGCTCGGCCGGGCTCATGCGGCTGGTCAGCTGGTTGAGTTCGGCCGTCTTGTTCTGCCGCCGCAGCGCGTTCGCCAGCCCCATCACCGCATCGGGATTGCCGGGGCGGAACCGCAGCACCTGGCGGTAAGTCTGCTCGGCCGCGGCGAATTGGCCCGATTTGGTCTCGATATCGGCGAGCACCAGCAGCGCGCCCCATTGATCGGCGTGCGGATGGGCCAGCATCGGGGCGAGGAGCGAGCGGGCGCCGGCATAATTGCGGCGCGCCGCCAAACCTTTGGCCTCGTTCACCCGGCTCCAGAACATCGCGCTGTCATACGCCGGCTCGATGTCCTTCTTCTGCTCCGGCGCGGCCTTCTCGGCGCGCCCCAGCAGGTCGCGCGCCTCGGCGAAGCGCTGCTGCCGCAAGCGCACCAGGCCGAGCCCGGCCAGCGCCTGCGGATCGTTCGGGTTGGCCTTGAGATCGGCGAGGAACTGCCGTTCCGCCGCGGCGATATTGCCCTTCTTGAGATCGACATAGGCCTGCGACTGCTCGGCGCTGCCGGTCGGCTGGTTCTTGATGTCGGCAAGGAGCTGCTGGATATCCTGGTCGTCCGGATAGCGCGCCAGGTATTGCTGGAGCGACTGCTTGGCCGCGGGCGAGCCGCCGAGCCAGGTCAACGCCTGTTTCCACGCCGCCTTGGCCTTGTCGGCGACGACCGGGTTCTTGCTGAGCTCGGCGAGCATCGCGATGCCTTGCGGCCGCGTCGGCTCGCGATAGGTGTAGAGCTCGGCCAGCGACAGCTTGACGTTCGTGTCGCTGGGCTGCTCCTGCGCCAGTTTTTCGAGCCCTTGCCGCGCCTCGTCCCAGCCCTGCGGCGTGCCGGCGAGCGTCATATAATACTCGACGCCATAGCCCGACGGCGGCGGCCCGTGGAAGACCTCCTGGTATTTCTTCACCGCCTCGTCGAGCTGGCCGGATTGCGCCAGGCGCCGCGCCTCGTTCAGGTCGCTCGGCCCGATCCGCCCGGCGCGGATCGCCGCTTGCAGATCGGCGACATGCGGATCGTTGGGCGCCACCCGCTGCAGCTTTTGCAGATAGCGCTGCGCGTCGGCCGGCTTGTTCTGCTGGACCGACAGCTCGCCATAAAGAAACAGTGCGTCCGGGTCGTTCGGGTTGATCTCGAGCAGCTTGTTAAGCGCCTCCGCCGACAGGTCGGGACGGTCCTTCAGCCGCCAGTAATTGGCCTTGTCGAGCAGGACCGCCCGCGCGTCTTCCTGGGCCAGCGCCATGCCGCCGGGCATCGCCGTCCACAGCACGGTGGCCAGCAGCGGCACGAAGACGATAGCGCGCCGCCAGCCGCTCATCTTCCGGTCTGCCGCGCGACGGGCCGCACCGCACCACATCCACTCACCCATTCGCTCGTCAAGTCACCGACCGGGTGCCCAGCCTTCCGATCGCCAGCCGGCGCAGCAGCCAGTACGCCACCAGGGCGATCAGCAGCACCCCGACCAGCGTGAACAGGATCAGCACCAGCGGCGAATTGCCCAGCCACCAGCGCAGCTTGGTCAGCGCCGGCAAATGCCCGACCGAATACTCGTCGCCGATGCGGAAGCTGGTCACCCGGCCCGAGCCCGCGATCATCAGGTCGCCCTGGATCGACGGGTTGAGGTCGCGGTTGCGGAACGTCCCGATCACCGTCAGCAGCTTGTCGGGGCTCGACCCTGTGATGATCACCGCGCTGTGCGACGAGCTGAGCGGCGATTGCAGGCCGATCATCGCCGCCAGGTTGTCGCCCTGCTGCACCAGCAGGTTGTCGATCCGCTGACGCTCCGCCTCGGCATTCGGGTCGAGCACGGTGTAGACCCGGTCGAGCGCCGAGGTCATGCCGACGCGCAGCCGGCCGTTATCCACCCGCAGCTTGCCGTTCTCGACCCAGCGCGCCACCAGCGGCTGCCGCGACAGCGACCCCAGCACCAGCAAGTCCTTGTTGGCCATCTGGTCGACGCCCGCCGCCGTCACCACCGTCGATTTGACGACCGGGAAGCCGGTCGAGTCGCCCATCATGCCCATCAGATCGAGAAACGCCTCGATGTCCTGAGAGGTCAGCTGATCGGGCAACACGATCGCGGTATCCGACAGATCGGCCATCCGCGTGAACGGGTAGCCCGAGTTGACGAAGAAGGCGAGGTTCGGCAGCGAGGTGAACCGCTCGGTCTTCGACAGGTCGATCGTCGAGTCGGGGTCGATCGATTCCTGGATGTTGTTCGGCAGGACGTCCTGGCATTCGCCGATCTTGACCGGCCGCAGGTCGTAATAGAACTGGAGCTGGTTCTGCCCGAACACGTAGTACGGCGGCACGCGCACCGTCTGCTCGTTCATCACGAAGTCGGGCGAGATGATGTCCTTGACCTGCTGGACGACGCCCTCCTGGGTCAGCGGCAGCGAGCGCAGATACGAGTTGTTGATCGACACGTCGAGCCGCGACTCGCGGAAATTCATCCAGGTGCCCGCCGGGTAGCGGTAGCGGATGTCGAGCGGCACGCCGGTGTTGCCCCACACGAAGAGGTCCGGGCGGTGCGGAAATTGAGCGTCAACAGGCCGGGGACCAGGCCGTTGCCTTGCAGGTCGGTCGGCTGGACCAGCTCGCCGAAGCGCACCGGCCGGTCGATCGGCACCCAGCGCGGCGCGTCATAGGCCTTGCGCGCCGGGATATCGGGCACGCCGACGACCTGGGTCTGGCCGCTCAACGCGTTCGAGCCGAGCGTCAGGGTGCTCGCCGCGGCGCGCAGCTCGTCGGCGTTGCGTCCCATGACCAGCAGCAGCTTGGCCTCGGAATTGTTCGGGTTGGTCACCACCGCGATGGTCGGCCCGGTAATGTCGGGCAGCGACAGGCCCGACGGCCGCTCGCTGCTGGTCGCGAACACCACCGCATTGCCGCGCGGCAGCGTATCGAGGCTGGTCGGGAAGCTCGCGCCCTTGTACGACGCGAGCGCACCAAACCACGACGCGACGATCCCCGCCGATTGCAGCGTCGCCGGCGACACCCGCGAGGCGAACACGAACGGCAGCGTCAGCGCCTGCATGTCCTTCGAATCGTAGAACGGCGTCGGCAGCAGCGACAGCTCGTTCGGCAGCGGCAGCTTTTGCAGCTGCGTGGTGATCGAGGTGGTGTTGCTCAGCACCAGCCACAGGCTCGAATGCAGCGGGTCCTCGCAGCCTAGCGTGTAGTGGCCGATAAAGCGGAACAGCACCCGGTTGTCTTCCTGGAACAGGACCGGGTTGATCGGCAGCTCCGCGGTCTGGCCGGAGGCCTTCTCCTTGGGCAGCGGGATGTTGCCGACCACCTCGCCGTTGATCAGCACCGTCAGATGGCTGAGCTCGGGGATCAGCGCCGGCGAATAGGCGAAGGTGAGGTTCATCTTGCCGCCGGTGACGATCTCGTCGCGCCGCACCGAGAACGGCAGGCTGCCCTCGCCTTGCACGCCGATCAGGCGGATCGGCGAGTTGGCGCCGAGGTCGCGCAGGCTCAGCGTCTGGGTCCGGGTCGAGCCGCTGGGGGCGGCCGCCGTCGTCGTTCCGCCGGGCGGCCCGGGCAATGTCGGGTTGGTGCTCGGCGTGAGGCTTTGCGGCGCCGTTCCGACCACCCCCGGCTGGGTGTTCGCCGGGCCCGGCAGCGGCACCTGCGCGCCTTGCGGCGGCGGCGCCGCGGCACCGGTCAGCGGGCCGGCGCCGGTGGGGCCGACGCCCATCGTCGGCGGCGCGCTCGATGGCGCCTGGCCGCTGGGCGGCAGGTTAGTCTGCGCCGACGCCGCGCCGCCAAACAGCAGCGCGCCGAGCCCGATCCCCGTCGCCAGCAGCAGCCCCGGCAGCACCCGCTCGCGCTGCCGCGTGCGCACCTCGGCGGTCGCGGCGGGGCGGAAGCGCGTCGGCACGAACAGGCCGCCGATGCTGCTCAGAATCTCGCGCATCGAGCGCAGCGGGCGGTCGACCGGGTGCTCTTCCCAGTCGAGCCAGGCATCGGCACGGCACAGCACGATGCGCACCAGATCGCGCTGTTGGCGCAAGGTCAATTCCTCAAAGGCCACGCGCAGTATCTCCCCATCCCACGCCACGACCCGCCCCGGCAGCACCGTCGTGCGGTCGCCGACCGGCAGTTCGATTTGAATGACGTCGTCGAGCTCCGCCCCCTGCGGGCGCGCGGCGACAAACATGCCGCCCGTCGTCGACAGGTTGCGCGACCGGCTGACCAGCGACCCGCCGTCGGGCAGATAGACCACGGCGGGCATTTCGAGGCCGAGCCGCACCGAGCTGCGCAACTGGCGGGTTTCGCGTCCGACCGCGATCGCCGCGCCGATCGTCAACAGGTTGAAGACCGCCCAGGCGACGTTGAGCATCAGCACTTCGCTGTCGACGAAGTCGCTCAACACCCACCGGACGATGCCGATAAACAGCGCAACGACGAGCAGCCCCATGATGATCAGGTGGGGCCGGACGATCTTGTAGTCGAAATAGTCGCGCGGCAGCAGGCCGCCCTTTTCCGTGACGTTGAACCGCCCGCGCTTGGGGTTGATCAGCGTCACCAGCGTCGGACGCAAAATGTACAAAGCGAGCACGCTCTCATAGATCTCGCCCCAGAACGAATGGCGATAGCGCGACTGCAGGCGCGAGTTGGTCACCGTCGAATGGATCAGGTGGGGCGCCGCGTAGACGATCACCATCAGCCCGCTCGCCGCGATGATGTTGAGGCGGAACATCAGAAAGCACAGCGGCGCGGTCAGGAACACGAAGCGCGGCAGCCCGAAGAAGAAATGCAGCATCGCATTGAGGTAGCAGATGCGCTGGCCGAGCCCCAGGCCGCGGCCGAACATCGGGTTGTCGACGCGGAAGATCTGCGTCATGCCGCGCGCCCAGCGCATGCGCTGGCCGACATGGATCGCCAGCCGCTCGGTCGCCAGTCCGGCAGCCAGCGGCAGCCGCAGATAGGCCGAGTTCCAGCCCGCGCGGTGCAGGCGCAGCGCGGTATGCGCGTCCTCCGTCACCGTGGCGATCGCGAACCCGCCGATCTCCTCGACCGCGGCGCGGCGCATGACCGCGCACGAGCCGCAGAAGAACGCGGCATTCCACAGGTCGTTGCCGTCCTGGATGAGCCCGTAGAACAGCTGGCCCTCGTTCGGCACCGTCGTGCCGGCACGCAGGTTCCGCTCGAACGGGTCGGGCGAATAGAAATGGTGCGGCGTCTGGACCAGCGACAGCCGCGGGTCGCGCAAGAACCAGCCGATGGTGAGCTGCAGGAAGGCGCGGGTCGGCACGTGGTCGCTGTCGAACAGCGCCAACAGCTCGCCGTCGGTCACCGACAGCGCGTGGTTGAGGTTGCCCGCCTTGGCGTGGAGGTTGTTGTCGCGGGTGATGTAGCCGACGCCGCAGGCCTCGGCGAACTCGCGGAATTCGTCGCGCCGCCCGTCATCGAGGATGTAGATCTTGAGCTTGTCGAGCGGATAGTCGATCGACAGCGCGCCCAGCACCGTGTTCTGCACCACCGACAGCGGCTCGTTATAGGTGGGGATGAACAGGTCGACCGTCGGCCACTCGGCGACGTCCTCGGGCAGCGCGACCGGCGGGCGGTGCAGCGGCCAGGCCGTCTGGATGTAGCCCAGCACCAGCACGAGCCACGCATAGGTCTCGGCGAGGATCAGCCCGATGCCGAGAAACGCCTCGATCTCGGACGGGAACTGCAATGTCTCGCTATAGCGCCACCAGATGTAGCGGGTCGACACGGCGATCGACAGCGTGATCAGGATCAGCGTCACGCCGCGCGACGGCTGGCCGCGGATGAGCAGCATCGCCAGCACCGTCAGCACCGCGAAGAGGGCCTGCGAGACCAGGTCGAGCGGCGTGATCACGACGATGCCGAGAAAGAACACGCCAAGCGCGACCATTCCGGCCAAGACCAGGTTTTGGCCGGCCAGCTCCGACTCGCCAATCCGCCTGAGTTGCCCAAGCATCCGCTACACCCTCACCCAGAGGCTGCCGAGGTTCACAGTAAGGTGCTGCACGCTCGCTAATAGAAGATTACCGGGCGTCATGACCCGGCCTTCCCCCATCTCGACAGCTCGAAGTCCTACCACGCCGGAACCGATCACGCACCCCATCAGCAGCAATTTTAGCGCGATCGATTGGGGGGCGGCCCGAGGCCCGGAATGTGCCGGATCCGATCGCGCGGATCAGCGGCGCGGGTGCGGCCGCCGCCCAGCCGCCCGAACACCGCGTCGAGCGAATGCTGGGTGCGCCGCTGCTCTTCCGCCGGTCCGCCCGGCGGCCCGGGCGCTGCCGCCGCACCGTCGCCGTTCAGCCCCGGTTCGCGCCCCGGCTCGCGGTAGGCGCCGCCCAGCAAGCCGGCCCGTGCCGCGGGCCGCGGCTGCGCGGCCGCGGCTTGCGGTGGCACGGCTTGAGGCGCTGCGGTGAGAGGCGGCATAGGCGGTGCGGCCGGCCGCGGTGGCGGCGCCGCCGGTTGACTGACCGGAGCCTGAACCACCGGCTCTTCGTATTGCGGGCGCCGCTGTGCGCTGCGGCCCTCCGCCCCCAGGGCGAAGGGACTGGCGAAGGGGCTCGACGGCTCGGGCGCAGGCGGCGGCGGAGCGGCCGGTCGCGGCGCGCTCGCGGGCGATCCGGCAGCGGGCGATGCGGCAGCGGGTGATCCGGCAGCGGGTGATGCGACGGGCGCCCGCACCGGCCCTGCCGCCGAGGGTACGGCCGGTCGTGGCGGCGGCGCGGCCACAACGGGCGATCCGGCAGCGAGCGGTGTGACGGGCACCCGCGCCGGCCCTGCCGCCGGAGGTGCGGCCGGCCGTGGCGGCGCGGGCGCGACGGGCGGGGTTGGTTGGCTCGCGGCGGGCGGCGCCTGCCGCACCACGATGTCCTCGGGCGCGTCGCGCTGATCGGGAAATTGATCCGCCGGGTATTCTTCGCGCAGCTGCGCATCGCGCGCCGGCGGAATCGGTGTCGCCGCCGGGTTCGGCCGCGCCTGTGTGATCACCGCATCCGTAATCTCGCGTGCCCCGGCAAACTCACGGTAGCGCAGCTCGGGTGTCTGCAACCACGAAAACAAATGCTCGACGTCGTCGTCTTGATCCATAGCGTTGACGGTCACCACTCGTACATAAAAAGACAAACTTGGCCAATCAGGCCAAAAATATATGCATTTGCCTTACCTTGGACCAAACGAGATTCCATTATATTCGAGACATCTCTTGTGGTCTGGGCAAAACGTTTGCCTGTAACACGATGCAACAACGCTGAGTTGATGGGAGGCGATGGCGGGGAGGTCGGCGCCGTGTTTCCCCTGATCGACGCCAGCATGATCCTTACATCGAAAAGTTACGAAAGTTAAGCGATTCTCTGGACGGTCCGCCCGCGCAGGCAGGCCGCGGCGGCGGCGTCGATAATCGCCTTCTGGTCGATACCGTAATACCCGTAGAGGTCGGGCAGGTCACCCGATTGGCCGAACTGGTCGACGCCGAGCGGCACAACCGGGTGCCGGGAGACGCTGCCGAGCCACGACAAGGTCGCCGGATGGCTGTCGGCGACCGTGACGATCGCGGCATCCGGTCGCAAGCCGGCGAGCAGCCGGTCGGCGAGCCCGGCGCCACCCTTCGTCAACGCCGCGCGCCAGTCGCGGTGCAGCCGGCTCGGCGAGGTCACCGCCAGCAGGCCGGCCTGCGGCAGATCCTCGCGGATCGCTTCGAAGGCGGCGAGCGCCTCCGGCGCGACCGCACCGCAATAGGCGATCGCCAGCTCGCAATCGGGCCCCGGCTGGCGCAGCCAGTAGGCGCCGCCGACGATCGCCTCGGCGAGCGCCGCGTCGACCCGCCGCTCGAGCTGTTCGAGCGGCCGCGTCGACAGCCGGAAATAGACCGACTCGCCGCCCTCCTCCTGGATCTCGCCGAGCGCCCAGCGGAGCAGCACCGCCAGCTCGTCGGCGAAGGCCGGCTCGAACGCGAGCAGGCCCGGCTGCGCCAGGCCGATCAGCGGCTCGGCCACCGATTGGTGCGCCCCACCTTCCGGCGCCAGCGTGATCCCCGACGGCGTCGCCACCAGGATGAAGCGCGAATTCTGGTAGAGCGCGTAGTTGAGCGCGTCGAGCCCGCGCTTGATGAACGGGTCGTAGAGCGTGCCGATCGGCAGCAGCCGACCGCCGAACAACGGCCCCGCCAGCCCGAGCGCCGCCAACTGCAGGAACAGGTTGTGCTCGGCGATGCCGAGCTCGATGTGCTGGCCGCCCGGCGACATCACCCAGCGCTGCGCCGAGACGACGTTTTCCTCGCGGAACACGTCCTGCCGCTCGGCCCGGTCGAAAATGCCGCGCCGGTTGACCCAGGCGCCGAGATTGGTCGACACCGTGACGTCGGGCGAGGTGGTGACGATGCGCCGCGCCAGCTCGCTGTCGCTCGCCGCGATCCCGCCGAGGATGCGGCCGAACGCCTCCTGCGTCGATTGCCGCTTGGCGCGCGGCGGCGGGATGTCGTCGGGCACGGCGATGCGCGGCGTCTCGATGCGCCGCGTCGCGGCCCCCGCCAGCGGCACCGCGCGCAGGAACGCGGAGAGCTCGTCGGCCGTCCGGTCGAGGCCGGAGAACGGCTCCCACTCCTGCCCTTCCGGCACCGCCATGGTGGCCTGGAACGAGGCCATCTGCGCCGGGTTCATCAGCCCGGCATGGTTGTCCTTGTGACCGGCGAGCGGCAGCCCGTAGCCCTTGATGGTATAGGCGATAAAGCAGGTCGGCCGGTCGTCGGTGATGCTGTGGAACGCGTCGAGCACCGATTCCATGTCGTGCCCGGCGAGGTTCGTCATCAGCGCGTGCAGCGCGTCGTTGTCGTGCTCGTCGAGGATCGCGCGGATGCCGGGATAGCGGTTGAGGTCGCGCGTCAGATGCTCGCGCCAGCCCTCGCCGCCCTTGTAGACCAGCGCCGAGTACAGCGAATTCGGGCAGGCGTCGATCCATTCGCGCAGGTTCGCGCCGTCCGGCCGGGCAAAGGCGGCCTCGAGCTTGCGGCCGTATTTGAGCGTGACGACCCGCCACCCGACCAGCTCGAACAGCGCGTCGATCCGCCCGAACAGCCGGTCCGACACCACCGCGTCGAGGCTCTGGCGGTTGTAGTCGATGATCCACCACAGATTGCGGACATCGTGCTTCCAGCCTTCGAGCAGCGCCTCGAAGATGTTGCCCTCGTCGAGCTCGGCATCGCCGGCCAGCGCGATCATCCGGCCCGGCTCGCTGCCCCCAGGCTCACCAAGCTTCGGCGCCATGCCGTGCAGCCGCACGTAATCCTGCACCAGCGAGGCGAACAGCGTCACCCCGACCCCGAGCCCCACCGAGCCGGTCGAGAAATCGACCAGATGCTCGCCGTCCTTGGTGCGCGACGGGTAGGCCTGCGCCCCACCCAGCGAACGGAAGCGCTCGAGCTTGTCGCGGGTCTGGTGCCCCAGCAGGTATTGCAGCGCGTGAAACACCGGCGCCGCATGCGGCTTGACCGCGACGCGGTCCTGCGGCCGCAGCACGTCGAGGTAGAGCGCGGTCATCAGCGTCGCCACCGAGGCGCTCGACGCCTGGTGGCCGCCGACCTTGAGCCCGTCGCGGCTCGGCCGCAGATGGTTGGCGTTGTGGATCATCCAGGTCGACAGCCACAGCACCTTGCGTTCCAGCGCGCGCAGCAGCGCCAGCCGCCCCGCATCCGCGGAGGCGCCCGCCGCGCCGTCTGCCGGACGGGTTTGCAGGGTGGTATGATCCGCCATCGCTGATTAAATACACTGTCGCGGCCCACTGGGCCATGATCCAATGGGCCATGGTGCCGTGGGCGAGACGAGGTCGGAGCAGATGAGCGAGACAACCGCCGAAACTGCCGAGCGCAGCCTCACGCTGACCGAGAGCGCCGCCAGGCGCATCGCTTTTCTCCGCAAGCAGGAGCAGGTCGGCGACGCCAATCTGCGCATCGCGGTGTCGGGCGGGGGCTGCTCGGGGTTTCAGTACGGGCTGAGCTTTGACGACCAAACAAACCCCGACGACCGCGTCTTCGAGCGCGACGGCGTGGGGATCGTCGTCGACGAGGTCTCCCTCGACCTGCTCGCCGGCGCCGAGGTCGATTTTGTCGAGGACCTGATGGGCGCCGCGTTCCGCATCAACAACCCGAACGCCGCCTCCTCCTGCGGCTGCGGCAACTCCTTCTCGATCGCCTGAGCGCCTGGCCTCCCGAGCCGGGCCTCCCCGGGATCAGCCCCAGCCGTCGGCGTTCGGCGAGGCGACGCCGTCGGGCGGCCACACCGCGATGCCCTCGCCCAGCGGTATCCGCAGGTTGCGGAACAGCATCGAGAACATCAGCCAATTGCCCATGGCGATGACGAATTCGACCTGCTGCGCCGGGTCGGTGACATGCTTGGCGAGCTCGGCCCAGGTGGCGTCCGAGATCGACTTGCCGGCGAGGCTCTCGTCGGTCGCGGCGAGAACCGCCCGGTCCGCCGGCGTCAGCCGGTCGGAATTCCGCCAGTCGCGCACCGCCAGGATATCCTCGGCCGGGATGCCGGCGGTGGTGGCGACCCGCCAGTGGTTGGTCCACTCATAGGCCGACCCGGTCACCCAGCCGATCCGCATGATCATCAGCTCGCGCAGCCGCGTGTCGAACTTGTTGTTCTCCAAAAGCTGCATCAACTGGTTGAACGCGACGCGGGCGACGCCGGGGTTGTTGGCGACGACCCGGAACGCTTCGCTTCCGGTGCGTCTTGCCGGCATTCCCATCGCCTCGCCGACATCGCGGGCGCGCTCGGGCGAGACCATCGGCACGCGCAACGTCATGGGCCTCCTCCTCTCCTGTGCTTTAGCGGTTCGTCATGGCCGGGCCAAAGCGAATCAATCCCACTCGGGAGCCTCCCGCACAAGCGCATCCCGCCGCCGGCGCTTTCAGCCACCGCGCCGCGACCGGCCCGGCGTGGTCCCGAACACCGAGCGAAACGCCGCGCCGAAGGCCGGGCCGCTGCTGTATCCGACCGTCGCGGCGGCCCTGGCCGGGGTCACGCCTTCGCTGAGCGCGGCGAGCCCTTCCGACAGCCGGAGCTGTCGCCGCCACGCCTGGAAGCTCATCCCGGTCTCGCGGCGGAACAGCCGCGCCAGGGTCCGCGCCGAGGCGCCCGCCATCTCGGCGAAAGCCTCCAACCCGCGGGGGTCCGCCGGATCGGCCAGCAGCGCCTCGGTCACCCGCCGCAGCCGCGCGTCGCGGCACGCCGGCACCGAGATCGGGCGTGTCGCGGCCCGGGCGATCTCGTGCAGCGCCAGCGCCACGACATGGCGCACCGGTCCTCCCTCGTCCCACATCACCGGCTGCTCGCACGCCGCCAGGATCAGCTCGCGCAGCAGCGGCGAGATGGCGACGACCATCACCGCATCGGGACCGGCGCGCGCCGCGTCCTCGCGCAGGAACAGCCCGCGCATGGTCAGCCCGCCCGGCATCCGCGTGAGGTGCTCGGTATGGGCCGGCACCCACAGCCCCGTGCCGGGCGGCACGATGTACAGCGCCGTTGCCGTCTCCACCCGCATCGTGCCTGCCGTCGCGTGCAGCAGTTGCGCGCGCGGATGCTGGTGCCAGCCGGTGACGTGATCCACGCCGTAGTCGCGGGCATACCCGACCATCGGCCGCGGCGCCTGCTCGAACGGGCGCAGCCGGGCGATGTCGTCGGGGTGTCTGGTTTGCAACATAACTTGGCCGAACGTCGTTAAAGAGACAGCCTACAATAGCGGCCAGACCGATGCCACCGTTCAGCAGGGGCCGCCCATGTCGCCCAATACCCGCCAGATCGCCTTTATCAACACCGCGCATACCTTCACCCATTATTCGCTGATGGTGCTGCCGACGGCCGTGCTGGCGATGGCGGTGCCCGGCGGTGCGTTCGGCGAGTCCTACGGCCCGATCCTCGCGCTGGCGACGGGCATGTTCGTGCTGTACGGGGCGTTCTCGCTGCCGCAGGGCTGGGTCGCCCAGCGCGTCGGCCGTCCGGCGCTGATCACGGTCTTCTTTCTCGGCACCGGCCTGTCGATGGTGGCGACGGCGTTCTCCGCCTCGCCGGCGATGCTCGCCGTGACCTTGGGCGCGACCGGCCTGTTCGCCGCGATCTACCACCCGATCGGCACCGCCATGCTGGTCGACGCCGCCGGTGCGCGGCCGGGCCGGGCGATCGGCGTCAACGGCGTGTTCGGCAATGTCGGGGTCGGCCTGGCGCCGGTGGTGACCGCCTTCCTGGCGAGCCAGTTCGGCTGGCGCGCCGCGTTTGTCGTCCCCGGCGTGGTCTGCGCCGCGGTGGGCCTGCTGTGGATGCGCCAGCCGGCGCCGGAGGCCGCCGCCAGACACGCGGCCGCGTCCTTTCCCGAGATCCCGCGCCACCTGGTGCGGCGGGCGGTCATCGTGCTGCTGCTGATCGCGGTGGTCAGCGGGCTGGTGTTCAACGCCTTCACGCTGCTGCTGCCCAAGCTGATCGAGGAGCGGCTGGGCGGCGACCCGCGGCTGCTGCCGCTGGTCGGCGTGGCGGCCTTCGCGGCGATGCTGTGCGGCGCGGCGACGCAGTTCACCGTCGGCCGGCTGATCGACCGGACCACGCTGCGGCGGGTGTTCCTGCCGGTCAGCGCGCTGCTGGTGCCGGGCCTGCTGGCGGTGACCTGGGCGCAGGGCTGGCTGGTGCTGCCCTTTGCCGCGATGGTCGCCGCCGCGATCTTCGGCCAGGTCACGGTCAACGAGACGATGACCGCCCGCTACATCTCGCCGGCGCTGCGGACGCGGATGTACTCGGTCCGCTTCTTTGTCGGGTTTATCGGCGCGGCGGCCGCGGCGCCGATGGTAGCGTGGCTGCACGAGCGGACCGGCAGCCTGGCGGCGTCGACGCTGGTGATGGCGGGGCTCGGGGTGGTGACCCTGCTCTGCGCGCTCGCCTTCCCGGACCGCCGCGAGGAGCTTCAACCCGAGCTTTGGGGCGTGGCGGCGGTGCCGGCGGAGTAGCCAGCGGCGGCCGCCCGCCGGGCGCGGATGGCGGACGAGGAGGTGTCGACCCGGAAATGCTGCTCGGGGATCTCGCGGAACAATTCGGCGTAGCGGCGCGGCACGGGAATGTCGCCGAGCCGGCGCACGCGTCCCGCCGGGTCGATCCGCACCGCGACCAGAAAACGCGCCCCAGCGTTGGCGATCTCCTCGAGCGCGAGCTGCATGCGCGCCGCGTCGTCGCCGTAATATTTGACGCCGAACAGCCGCTCCGCGGTGTCCGCGCCGACGACAAAGGTCGCCCCCGGGAACAGCCGCGATTTCTCGACAAAGGTCGGCGCGCGGGTCAGCTCGACCGGCGATTTCCAGGCGAATTGCGCGAGCCGGTGGCGGACCGTCTCGCCCGCCAAGGGCGGCTTGTCGACATTGGTGACCGACAGCTCGAAGGTGAGCGGCTGCTGCCGGATCTCCTCCGCCGCCCGCGCCAGCAGCACATGCCCCTCGTGCATCGGATTGAACGAGCCGGGGAACAGCACCGCGGGCTGCGGCGCCGCCAGCGTCATCTGCCCGTCGGGCTGGACCGTGACGCGCGCGATATCGCCCGCCAGGAGCCGGTCGATCGTGTCCCCGGCCGCCGCTTCCGTCTCGGCGTAAGCCTCGTCCGCATCGAGCAGGTCGCGCGGCGACGGCGCGGCCACCCCGCAGGCGCGCGCCAGCCACAGCACGATGGCACCCGCCACGAGGTCTTCCTCGCCGGCCCGGTCGCGCCGCCCCTTGGCCAGCACGGCGGTGCAGTGCGCGATGCCGGCCGCGCCGGCGCAGGCGATATGAAAGCGATGCTCGCCCCGGCGCGGACGATCGCTCACCAGCGCCGCGGTCGCGCCGACGCCGACTAGGTCGCTGCCCAAATCGCTGCCCCCCGGCGCCAGCCCGGCCGCGCGGACCCGCGCGGTCTGCGCCATCGCGATCGCGGTGTCGGCGCTGCACGCCTGGGCGGGCGCAAAGCCGAGAAATGCCGCCAGCGCCCGCTCGTCATAGGGCACCTGCGCCTCGATCAGCAGCCGCGACCCGCCGGGCACCCTCAGCAGCTCGCCGACCGCGCCGCTGCCGCCGCCGGTGATCGCCAGCGCCGCCTTGCGCCCGCAACCGTGCAAGGCCGGGATCAATTGCCGCCATGCGGCATCCGAGGAGTCCATGCGCGCCGTCCGCCGGCTGTCAAAAATCCGTCGCAAACGGTGAAAGACAGCCCTCGGCGTGTCAATATCACGCGCGCCGACACCGCTAAACCAGCCGGGGAAAAGCTCGGCCATTTCCCCGTCCCGCGCGAATATTTCCGTAAAATCAATGTTGTAGCGCCGGACAACAATTTCCCTTAGGATTGGTTCCCTGCTTCCGTAGCGGATTTTTAAACGCGAGAGGAAATGTCGCGCGTGAGCCCTCGTGCCGTCTTTTTGCCGAAACCTTCGCAAGTCTCCTGTGCCGAGGCGATGAGCCGGCTTCGCATGTGGTTCGACCACAAGAAAATCCAGCCGGTCGGCTTTCGGCTTCGGCCGGGCGACGAAACGGGGTTCGAGATCAGCTTTCGCGATGAAGCGGAGGCCGCGGCTTTCGGGGCCGATTTTGCCTGGCACCGGCCGCCGGTTTAGGCGGCCGTGTCCAGCGTCGCCTGAACCGCGTTCAAAATCTCCGCCGGGCGCAGCGGTTTCAGGAGGATCCGGTATCGGTCCGGGTCGCGCGCCAGTTCGCGCAGGATGAAGGCATAGCCGGTGATGATCAGCGCCGGAATGCCGAGCGCCGAAGCCTTGTCCGCGAGTTCGATGCCGGTGCCGTCGGGCAGCCGCCCGTCCGCCACCACGAGGTCGTACGGGCCGCTGTCGAGCAGGGCCGCACCGGCCGCGACGTGCTCGGCGGTGTCGACCTCGTAACCTCCATCCACCAGGATGTGTTCGACGACCAATCGAACATCGGCGTCGTCTTCAATCAGCAGAATGCGCGCCATCGCGCCGCAATCCCGTACTGCCCGCTACCGTACCGGTATCTGTGATAAGCCAATATGCGACCGGGAAGCCATCAATCGCTTGCAACAAATCGTAACAGCGGCGCGCGCGGCCAACCGTACCTGACTTTGATAATAGACAAAATATCATTGACTCGTCGCGCGCCGCAGTTGATTTTGACGATCGTCAAAATGACGGAGGGTGCTCGCGGTGGAGAAGAAATCCGCGCTCGCGGCGCTGGCGGCGCTGAGCCAGGAGACGCGGCTCGACCTGTTCCGCCTGCTCGTCACCGTCGGGCCCGAGGGGCTGTCGGCCGGCGTCATCGCCGATCGGGTCGGCGTGCTGCCGGCCTCGCTGACCTTCCACCTGAAGGAGCTTCAGCACGCCGGGCTGATCACCCAGCGCCGCCTGGGCCGGCAACTGATCTACGCGGCGGCATACGGCGCGATGAACGACCTGCTCGCCTATCTCAGCGAAAACTGCTGCGGCGGAGGCGCGTCCTGCGCCCCGGTTTGCCGTCCCGCCGACGCCTTCAACACAGGAGAGACCGATGAAACGCTTCCACGTGCATGTGGCGGTTGACGATCTCGCGCAGTCGATCCGGTTCTACTCGACGCTCTTTGCCGCGGCGCCGGCCGTCGTCAAGGATGACTACGCCAAATGGATGCTCGACGACCCGCGGGTCAATTTCGCGGTCAGCACGACGGGCAGCCAGGACGATGCACGGCAAGGCGGCGCGCGCCATCCGGCCGGCATCTCGCATCTCGGCATCCAGGTCGAGGACGAGCGGGAACTCGGCGAGGTCTACGCGCGGCTGAGCCGGGCGGAACGGCCGGTGGTCGAGGAAAAGGATACCGTCTGCTGCTACGCCCGGTCCGACAAGCAGTGGATCGCCGATCCCTCCGGCATTGCCTGGGAGACGTTCCTGACCCACGAAGAGGCTGCCGTCTACGGCTCCAGCGGCGCCATCGGCAAGCTCGGCGAAGCCAATGGCGGCCTCTCCACCTGCGCCTGCGGACCGGTGGGGCCGGCCGAGCCGGCGGCGGCAGAAACGGCCTCGTGCTGTGCCCGCTGACGCTGTCGCGCTCGTTCGACGACCGGCGGCCGTCACCCGTTCGGCCGCCCACGCCGCTGCGATCGAGCTGATCGCGACCGCGTTCCTGCTGATCGCGGTCGTCGGCTCGGGCATCATGGCCGAGCGGCTGTCGGGGGGGAACGCCGGTCTCGCGCTGCTGGTCAACGCCATCGCGACCGGCGGCGCGCTCGTCGCGCTGATCCTCGCTTTCGGCCCGCAGTCCGGGGCGCATATGAACCCCGTCGTGACCATTGCGGCGGCGGCAACCGGCGGGCTGCGCTGGGACGCCGTCCCGCGCTACATCGCCGCGCAGATCGTCGGCGCGATCCTCGGCGTCTGGCTTGCCCACGTCATGTTCGGCCTGCCGGTCTGGCAGCTTTCCCGGCATGTGCGGGCGGGCCTGCCGCAATGCGTCGCCGAGATCGTCGCCACGTTCGGCCTTTTGCTGGTGATCTGGGGCTGCCGAGCGCACCGCGAGCCGGTCACCGCCGTCGCCGTCGCTGCCTATATCACCGGGGCCTATTGGTTCACGGCCTCGACCTCGTTCGCCAACCCCGCGGTGACGATCGCTCGCACCCTGAGCGACACGTTCGCCGGCATCCGCCCCGCCGACGCACCCGGCTTTATCGTCGCGCAGTTCGCGGCCCTGGCCCTTGCTCTGCCGCTGCTGCACCGAGCCCCGCCCGCCGGCGACTAGAATCCCGCTTTCGCGGGGACGGCGGTATTGTGGAATGATCGGCTTACCCATCGGCGCGAAGGAAGAGACCGTGAAAATCGCCAGCTGGAACGTCAATTCGGTCAAGGTCCGCCTGCCGCATCTGCTCGATTTCCTGAAGAATGCGCAGCCCGACGTGCTGTGCCTGCAGGAGATCAAATGCCTGGCCGACGATTTCCCGCGGCTCGAGGTCGCGACGCTCGGCTACAAGGTCGAGGCGCTGGGGCAGCGCGCCTATAACGGCGTCGCGCTGCTGTCGAAGGAGCCGGCGCGCGAGGTGGTGTACGGCCTGCCCGGCGATGACGGCGACGACCATGCGCGCTATCTCGAAGCGGCTTTCGGTCCGCCCGGCACCGAGGCGCGGGTCGCCTCGATCTATCTGCCCAACGGCAACCCCTCGGGCACCGAGAAATTCACCTACAAGCTCGGCTGGATGGACCGGCTCAACGCCCACGCCGCCAATCTTCTGTGCCGCGAGATCCCGTTCGTGCTGGCCGGCGACTACAATATCTGCCCGACCGACGACGACGTGTACGACCCCGTCGGCTTCCGCGGCGACGCGCTGTGCCGGATCGAGGCGCGCGCGCGGTTTCGCGGACTGCTCAACCAGGGCCTGACCGACGCCTATCGCGTCTTCCACCGCGAGCCGCACAAATACACCTATTGGGACTACCAGGCGGGCCGCTGGCAGCGCGACGAGGGGCTGCGCATCGACCACATGCTGCTGTCGCCGCACGCCGCCGATAAAATTGCCGGGTGCGACATCGACAAATCGCCGCGCGGCAAGGACCGCGCCTCCGACCACACCCCGATCTGGTGTGAACTGGCCGGCTAGCGCCGGTCACCGAACCGCCGCCGTCAGTGCAGCCGCCAGACGACCGAGCGGTGGATGAACTCGGCGGTCTCCGGTTCGACATCGTCGAAGCGGACGACGGTGTTCCCGGTCGTCCCGTCGGTTCGCAGGATCTGTCCGGAAAACGCGTAAGCCTTTGCCAGGCCCGGCAACGCGATCCAGCCTTCGACCGGCGTGCCGACCGGCAGCGTCTCGCAATTTCCGTCGAGATGCACCCCGCCGACCGAGATGTCGAGCGAGCGAAACAGCTCGCATTCGACGATCACCTCGAAGATCGTCGTCACGTAACGGTGCTGGCCTCGCATTTCGGCGCGGTCGAGCTTGTTCATCAATGGCGGCATGGCGCCGGACCATCGTCGCGCACGGCGCAAAAAGCCAATAAATTGATGCTTAATTAAGATATCGCCGGGACAGCGGCGGCCGCGAACGGCGCCGCGCCTGCCGCATCGAACTGGACGAGGGGGACCAGCACCAGCACCCGGTCGCCGGGTGCGAGCCCGGCAAGGTCATGGATCAGGACCAGCCGGCCGTCCCGCGCGACGGCGATCGCGATCGCCCCCGGCGGCGGCCGCGACCCGTCGCCGGCGTTCAGCCGGTACTCGGCAATCGCGAACTCCTGGCCGTCGAACGTGATGCGGCCGCGCGCCCCGGGCATGCGGGCCAGCCCGGCGAAGGCCGGCGCCGCCAGAGCCGCCGCCGAATAGGTCGTGCGGAAATCGAAATGGCGGGCGATCGACGCCGCGAAACTCGCCTCCGCGATGCGCAGCACCACCGGCATGTCGGGGTTGCGTGCCCTGGCGCCCAGGGCGATCTCCAGGTTCAGCGTATCGACATTGGTCAGCGCGATGAGGCTGTGCGCCGCTTCGAGATTGCACAGGTCCAGCGTGTCGTCGCGGCTGGCGTCGCCGGTCAACAGGTCGAAGCCGAGGTCGCGCGCCCGCTCCACGGTGGCCGTCTCGGGGTTCGCCTCGACCACGACGAGCGGCTTGCCGAAACCGAGCAGCAGCTCGATCACCCCGCTGCCGATGCTGCCGGCGCCGCACAGGACGATGTGACCGCGCCGCTTGACGTGCCTGAGGCCCTGGGTGCGTACCCATTGCGCGCGGGTCAGCATCGACGCCGCAAAGGCGATGAAGACGCCGGTGAACACGACGCCGGCGGCCATCAGCATCATCGCCATGACGATATCGATCACGTCGTCGTGGTGCGGGGTGATGTCGCCGTAGCCGGTCGTCGTCATCGTCGCCAGCACGAAATAGGCAGCGGTGAGCCAGGTCGTCTCGAACGCGAACCGGAAATGCCAGGTGCCGAGGCAGAACATGATGAACGCCGTGCCGGCGAACGACCACAGATAGGGATTGGAGCGGAGCAGCCGCCAGCGGGGGAAGCGGCGCGGCGCATGGATGTTCGGTCGCACCGCGGCGGTCTCGCCGCGCTCGGCTTTCGGCGCCGACTTCATGAGCTGCTCGATCGTGCCGTAGAGGCAGACGCGGGCGCGCCACGGGATGCGCGACTGGCGGTCGATCGCGGTGTCGCCGTTGACCGCGACGACGCGGGCGCCGAGCACGGTCTCGATCTCCGCGACGCTGCGCCCGACGAAATCCTCTTCGGCCGCGACGCGCTCGACAAAACCGGTCAGCGGCCCATCCGGCTCGGGAAACTGCAGACCGCGAAAACAGGAGGGATCGAGCGCCGTCGCGGCATAGCTCGCCGCCGAATGCCAGGCCAGCGACAGCACCGCCGTATCCGGCAGGTTCTGCTCGATCTTATGCGCCAGGGTGCGGTTGAACTGGCGCAGCACGATACGGATGTGCGGGTTGGCGTCCCGCGCCAAGAGCGCGGCATGCAGGTTGAGCTGGTCGTCGGGCGATACGGCGATGATCGTCGCCGCCTCGGCCACCCCGGCGCGGAGCAGGCTGTCGCTGCTATCGGCACGGCCGGCGATAAAATCGGCCCCCGCCGCGATCGCCGCCTTGGCGAACTCCTCGCCGAGCGCGCCCAGCACGGCGACGCGATGACCGGGCAGCCGGCAAATCTCGGCCGCGGTGCTGATCGCCAGCGCATCGTCACCGACGACGAGCGTCAACGGCCCGTCGGCAGCGGCGCTGCGCCCCCGGCTCATCGCTGGCTCATCGCCGGCCGGTGTTCGCCGGCGGATAGCGATGCGCAGCGCCGCCGGGGTCCTCCACCACCCAGCCATCGCCGTCGCGATGCAGCCAGCAGGGGCCGATCGGCACCTTCCCGTGACCGCCGGGAATATCGAGCACATAGGTCGGCTGGCACAGACCGGACACCCGGCCGCGCAGCGCGCGCATCAGCTTCTGTCCGTCGCCAATGTCGCCGCGGAAGTGCCCGGTTCCCCGCGCCAGATCCGGATGATGCAGGTAATACGGCTTGACCCGCATCGCGACCAGCGCGCGGAATAGCACCTCCAGCGTCGCGGCGTCGTCATTGATGCCGCGCAACAGCACGCTTTGCGACAGCAACGGTATCCCCGCGCGCACGAGGCGCCTGATCCCCGCCCGCACGGCGTCGGTCAGTTCGCGTGGGTGGTTGGCGTGGAGAACGACGTAGACCGCCTTCTCGGCATCCAGCGCCGCAACCAATGCGGGCGTGATGCGGCGTGCATCGACCACCGGCACGCGGGTGTGAAAGCGGATGACCTGGACGTGATCGATCGCCGCCAGCGTCGTAACGATCGCCGCGATGCGCCGCGGCGACAGCAGGAACGGGTCGCCGCCGGTCACGACCACCTCCCAGATTTCCGGGCGCTCGCGGATATAGGCGTAGGCGCGGTCGAGCGCCCTGCGGTCGAGCACTTTGCCGCGCACGCCGATCTGTTCGCGGCGGAAGCAGAACCGGCAATAGACCGGGCAGACCAGGCTCGGCTTCAGCAGCACCCGGTCCGGATAGCGATGGACGATTCCCGGCACCGGAGACCAGCGTTCGTCGCCGATCGGGTCCGCCTGCTCTTCCGCCGCGGTCTCCAGTTCCGCCGCGCTGGGCACGAATTGCGCCGCGATCGGGTCGGCCGGATCGGCCGGATCGATCAACTCGGCCACCTCCTCGGTCAGCGCCACCTGAAACTGCGCCGCGACCCGCCGCAACTCGTCGCGCCGCTCGGGTATGACGAGATGGGTCTCGTCTAGATTCACAAAGCGCAGGGGTGTTCTCATTTCGTCAGGATATCAGCTGCATTAGTTTTTGAGCCACGGTTCGGATTTTTAAAAATCGTTTGTCGGATTTGCATATACATAGCGTCCATACGCGCTGCGCCTCGGGCAATCAGGGGCAGGGAGAGCGACATGCCCCGCAATTCATTGCTCAGAGGAAATGTCCGATTGCCGATTTCGAATGGGACCCGAGAAAAGAAATCGTCAATGTCTTCAAGCATGGAATCGACTTCACGACAGCGTCGTTGATTTGGGACGGTTTCGTATCCGAACGGCCTGATCGCTGCAGTTACGGAGAGGCGCGCTTTGTCGCCTTTGGCATCGCCGAAAGTCGGATACTCGCCGTTGTCTATACACCGCGCGGAGCTGCTCGCCGGATCATTTCGGCAAGGATCGCGGCACGGCGGGAAAGGAGGCTCTATGAGGAAGAAGTTGCGCACCGCGGTCGACCACCCCCGAACTGACTGGGCACGGGTGGATGCGCTGACCGACGAAGAAATCGAGGCGGCGGTCCGGAATGACCCCGACGCGGCGCCGATTGTTGACGAAGAATGGTTCGCCGGTGCGACGGTCGTCATGCCCAAGCCAAAGGAACAAATCAGCATCCGGCTGGACGTCGACGTGCTCGAACACTTCCGCAAATACCCGCGCTACCAGACGCGCATCAATGCGATCCTCCGCGCCGCGATGGAGCACGAGAAGAAGGCCGGCTGACGGCTACACCGCCTCCAGCCGCTCATAAGCGGCCTTCAGCCGGTCGCGGTCGCGGCGGATGTCGGCCTCGCGTTCGCGCTGCTCCTCGACAACCTCCGGCTTGGCCTTGGCGAGAAAGCCGGGATTGCCGAGCTTCGCGGCGAATTTGGCGAGGTCGCCGTCGAGCCGGCTGATCTCCTTGCCGAGCCGCGCCTTTTCGCGGCCGAGGTCGACCACGTCGCCGAGCCGGAGGATCAGGCTCGTGCCTTCGACGACGACCGAGACGCTGCCCGCCGGCACGGCATCGCCGAACTCGATGCTCTCGACCCGCGCGAGACGCGAGATGTGCTCGCGATGGCGGCCGAGCCGCGCCGCGACGGCCGCGTCGGCGTCCTTGATCAAGAGGGGAACGCGCAACGCCGGCGGCACGTTGATCTCGCTGCGTACCCCGCGGATCGCCGAGATCGCCGCCACCACCCAATCCATCTCCGCGGCGCTGTCCGGGTCGTGCAGGTCGGCGGGAAGATCGGGCCAGGCGCCGGTCAACAACAGCCCGGCGCCCGGTCCGGCGAGTTGCGCCCAGACCTCCTCGGTCACATACGGCATGATCGGGTGCAGCAGGTGGACGATCCGCGCCAGCACCCAGCCGAGCGTGGCCCGCGTTTCGCCCTGCGCCGCCGCATCGCCGCCCTGCAGGATCGGTTTCGAGAATTCGAGATACCAGTCGCAGAACGTGCCCCAGACAAACGCGTAGAGCCGGTTCGCCGCCTCGTCGAAGCGATAGGCTTCGAGCGCCTGGGTCACCGCCAGCGCGCAGTCGCGCGTCGCGCCGGCAATCCAGCGGTTGACCGTCTGCTGCGCGGCGCGCGGGTCGAAGGCGGGAGCGAACGCGGCGCCGTTCATCTCGGCGTAGCGCGCCGCGTTCCACAGCTTGGTGACGAAGTTGCGGTAGCCCTCGACCCGGCTCTCGGCGAGCTTGATGTCGCGGCCGGGCGCGGCCAGCGCCGCCAAGGTGAACCGCAGCGCGTCGCAACCGCAGCGGTCGATCAGGTCGAGCGGGTCGATGATGTTCCCGCGCGACTTCGACATCTTCTGGCCGCGCTCGTCGCGCACCAGCGCATGGATGTAGACCGTGCGGAACGGCACCTCGCCCTTGAAGTGCAGCCCCATCATCATCATCCGGGCGACCCAGAAGAAGATGATGTCGAACCCGGTCACCAGCACGTCGCCGGGGTAGTAGCGCGCCTCTTCCGGCGTCTTCTCGGGCCAGCCGAGCGTCGAAAAAGGCCACAGCGCCGACGAGAACCAGGTGTCGAGCACATCGGCATCGCGCCGCAGCGCCACGCCGCGGCCGAATCTGGCCTCCGCCGCAGCGCGCGCCTCTTCCTCGCTCTCGGCGACGAAGACCGTGCCGTCGGGCGCATACCAGGCGGGGATCCGGTGGCCCCACCACAGCTGGCGCGAGATGCACCAGGGCTGGATGTTGCGCATCCACTCGAAGAACGTGTTCTCCCACTGGCGCGGCACGAACACCGTCTGTCCAGTCTCGACCGCCTCGATCGCCGGCTTGGCGAGCACCGAGGCGTTGGCGTACCACTGGTCGGTCAGCCAGGGCTCGACGACCACACCCGAACGGTCGTGGTGCGGCACCATCAGCGTATGGTCCTCGACCTTCTCGATCAGCCCCGCGGCTTCGAGATCGGCCAGCACCCGCTTGCGCGCGTCGAAGCGCGCCAGGCCCCGATAGGCTTCCGGCACGTTGTCGTTGAGCCGGGCATCGGCGTCGAAGATGTTGATCATGTCGAGATTGTGCCGGCGGCCGACCTCGAAGTCGTTGAAGTCGTGCGCCGGAGTGATCTTGACGGCGCCCGACCCCATTTCCGGGTCGGCATAGTCGTCGGCGACGATCGGGATCAGGCGGCCGACCAGCGGCAGCCGCACCATCTTGCCGACGACATCGGCAAAGCGGGCATCCTCGGGATGGACCGCGACGCCGGTATCGCCGAGCATCGTCTCCGGCCGGGTCGTCGCCACCACGACATACCGCCCGCCCTCACCCTCGATCGGGTAGCGGATGTGCCACAACTGGCCCTTGGTCTCGCGGCTGTCGACTTCGAGATCGGAGATCGTCGTGTGCATCTCCGGGTCCCAGTTGACCAGCCGCTTGTCGCGGTAGATCAGGCCTTCGCGGTAAAGCTGGACAAAGACCTTGCGCACCGCCGCGGCGAGGCCGGGATCCATCGTGAAGCGCTCGCGCGGCCAGTCCGGCGAGCAGCCGAGCCGCCGCAGCTGGTTGACGATGGTGCCGCCGGATTCCGCCTTCCACTGCCAGACGCGCTCGATGAATGTCTCGCGGCCGAGCTGGTGCTTGTCGATCTGCTGTTCGGCAAGCTGGTTGGTGACGACGATCTCGGTGGCGATGCCGGCATGGTCGGTGCCGGGCTGCCACAGCGCGTCGCGGCCGCGCATGCGCTCGAAACGGATCAGGATGTCCTGCAAGGTAAAGGTCAGCGCATGGCCCATATGCAGGCTGCCGGTGACGTTCGGCGGCGGCATCATGATCGTGTAGGGCCGCCTGGCGCTGTCGGGATCGGCGGCAAAGCCGCCCGAGCGTTCCCACGCCGCGTATTGCCGCGGCTCGACCTCGTCCGGCCGGTAGGTCTTGTCGAGGGGCATTGCGATGCCTACGGCGCCGAGGGCTTGGCCGCGCCGACGACGCGGGCGATCTCCGCCCGCACCAGCCGCTCCACCAGCTCGGGCAGATGCGCATCGAGCCAGGCCTGCAACATCGGCCGCAGCGTATCGCGCACGAGATCGTCGAGCGACCGATCGCCCTCGTCATGGCGCGACACGCTGGCGAGCCGGGCAAACGATTGCGCCACCGATTCCGAGGCGGCCGGCGACACGAGCCGCGGTTCGGCCGCCGCTGCGGCATCGTCACGCGGGCGCGGCGGCACCGGCTCGATCCGGCCGTCGGGAAGCCGTCGCGGCTCCTCGGGAGCCACCAGCGCGACCGGCGCGACACGGCGAATGCTGCCGTCCTCATTGACCGCGTCGGTCAGGTCAAGCACGTCGCCGGGCGCCGGCGCGCGCGGCGCCGGGCGCGGGACGGCCGGATCATCCTCGGCAAGGATGCGCCGGATCGACGCGAGGATCTCGTCCATCGACGGTTCGGGAGAAAGCTTGCTGTCGGCCATCCAAATCACCTGCGCCCGCATTGCGGGAGACGTCCCTTAACATGTGGAATCGGATGGGCCGACGCAACAGCGCCTATTCTTTAAGGCCGCCGCCAAAGCCGAACAGCTTGTCCTTCACATTGAAGTAGTGCTTGTCCATGTCGTAGAGCTGCACCGGCAGCTTGAGCTGCGGCGCGATCAGGCGGCCGATCGCCGCGGCGACGTTGAACTCGGCGACCGCGGCGTCGTGCTGCGCCTGGGTCAGCTGCGACTGGGTGGTGAACAGCTGCTGCTCCGAGATCAGCACATCGAGCACGGTGCGAGAGCCGACCAGCGCCTCTTGCTGGGTGCCTTCGAGGGCGATCTGCGCCGCCTTGACGGCCGCGCCGAAAGAGGCGACCGCGGCGCGCGCCGACATCAGCGTCTCCCACGCCTGGGTCGCGCTTTGCACCGCCTGGCGCCGGGCATCGTCCACCTGGCTGCGTCGCTGTCCGACGGTCTGCTCGGCCGCGCGCGTCTGCGAATAGATCGCGCCCCCCTCGTAGAGCGGCATCGTCATCTGCAGCACCGCCGACGCGGTGTCCTCGCGCGAGCTCTTCAGCGTGATCGACGGCGCGTAGCTGCGGTTGAGGTCGCCGATGATCGAGAGCTGCGGCAAAAGCTGGCCGCGCACCACGTCGACATTATCGCGCGCCGCCGCTTCGGCGAAGCTCGCGGAGATGACATTGGGGTTGTTGGTGGCGGCGAGCGCCAGCACCTCGTCGCGCGTCGCCGGCAGCACCGGACGCTCCTTCGCCAGGATCAACCGCCCCGGCGGATGGCCCACGGCATGGGTATAGGCGGCGCGGCTGACCTCGAGCTGGCCCTCCGAGGCGATGCGGTTGGCGGTGGCTTGCGCCAGCGACGATTCGGCCTGGGCGACATCGGTGCGGGTCACTTCGCCGACCCGGAAGCGGTCGCGCGTCGCGTCGAGCTGCTTCTTGAGGACGTTTTCGTTGTTCTTGTTGACCTCGACCAGGGTCTGGTCTCGGTAGGTGTCGAAGAACGCCTGCATCACCGCCTGAAACACGGTGGTTTCGACCGCGAAGGTCTGGGCGCGCGCCGACTGCACCAGATTGATCGCCTGGCGGGTCTGCGCCTCGGTACGGCCGCCGCGATACAGCGGCTGGGTCAACCGCAGATCGAGCTGTTTCGTCAGAAAGGTCGAGTAGACGTCACCGGTGCCGCTGTTGAGGTTTCCCCGGTCGATGCCGCCCTGGCCGGTAAAGGTGACGGTCGGACGCCAATTCGACAGCGCTTGCGGCACCCCTTCGTCGGTTTGCCGCAGGAGGGCGCGCTGCGCGAGAAGCTGCGGGTTCGAGGTATAGGCGCTGGCCAACGCCTCGGTCAGCGTTTGCGCCGACGCCGGCACCGCTCCCGCCGCCAGCGACACCGCGGCCAGCCCCATGGCAAGACGCACCGCCGGCGGGCGCATCCGCTTCGGGCGCGCCGGCTTTGCCGAGATCGGTCTCACCAGCGGGATCGGCTCGGACATCAAATCCTCAGAACACGAACGCAGGCTTGCGAGCGTACGCCGGTAGAAGAGGCGTCGCGGCATCGAACATAACGCGCGCAGCAAGGACTCCGCCAGTGCGCGTCGTCACGGTCGCGCGTCCCGGTCCGCTGCCGCTTTTGACAACCGCCACCATCCGGCCGCCTTCGGCAAGCTGGCCGGATATCTCGGCAGGGATGTCGGCGACCGCGCCGCCGAACACGATGACGTCATAGGCGGATCGGGTGCGGCCCGCCGGCGCCTGGGCGCTTTCGACGAAATTGACGGTCGCGATGCGGTGCTCGACCAGCGCCGCCCGTCCTTGGCGGGCCAATTCCGCATCCTCTTCCAGCGCCACCACGCTGCGGCACAGCAGCGCGAGGAGCGCGGCTTCGTAACCCACCCCGGCGCCGACCACGAGCGCGTTGTCGGTGCGCTTCACTTGCGCCGCCTGCAGCAGGCGGGCCGCGACCATGGGCGCCATCAGGAAGCGGCCGTTGCCGAGCGGCAGGTCGTCATCGGTATAGGCGATCGGCCGCAGCCGCTCCGGCACGAACAACTCGCGGCGGATCGCGCCGAAGGCGTTGATCAGCCTCTCGTCGGTCACCTTGTTGGGCTGGAGCTGGCGCTCGATCATGTTGACGCGGGCTGCGTCGTAGCCGGACATCACACCACCGCGAAGAGGATCGCACCGCCAGCGCCGAAGCGGCCGGCAACGCGGTTATATCGGCCTCGCGGGTCAATCACAATTGCCCACGGCGCATGGCGCGCAGCACCTTGGGTTGCTCCGGATCACAAGCCGAGGCGGCGCACCGGCTGCCCCGCCGGCAGGCGCGCCAGCAATTCCGCCGCCGTCAGGTGCTGCAAGGGATGGCGCCACTCCGGCGCGACCTCGCCTAACGGCTCGAGCACGAACCGCCGCTCGGCCATCCGCGGGTGCGGCAGAATCAATTTCGCCGAATCGATCACCAGCCCGTCATAATCGAGCAGGTCGAGATCGAGGGTGCGCGCGGCGTTGCGTTCGCCGCGGACCCGGCCGAAGCGGGCTTCGACCGCCTGCATGCGCTCCAGCAGCACCTCCGGTTCGAGCTCGCTGGCGACCAGCGCGACCGCGTTGACGAACCAAGGCTGGTCGGAGGCCGGCACCGGCGCCGATTCATACCAGGACGAACAGGCAAAGGGGTGCAGATGCGGCGCCGCCAGCGCGGACAACCCCGCCTGGGCCGTTGCGAGCGGCGTCGCAGCGCACGGGGCAGCAAGGTTGCTGCCGATGCCGATCAGGATCACGAATCCCCACTTACCATAGGATGACTTGACGCCGCCTGGGCATAGGATGACACTTCGATGACTTTATCAAATTTTTGTCGGAGTAGGCTGATGATTTTCTATCCACAAGAACGCATCGCCATTTTCATCGACGGTGCGAATCTTTATTCTGCCGCACGCGGCCTTGGCTTTGACATCGATTATAAACGCCTCCTCGATCTGTTTAGATCAAAAGGCCGATTGATCCGCGCGTTTTATTATACGGCCCTGATGGAGGACCAGGAATATTCGCCCATCCGGCCGCTGGTCGATTGGCTCGACTACAACGGCTATACGATGGTCACCAAGCCGACCAAGGAATTCACCGATACGATGGGCCGGCGACGGGTCAAGGGCAACATGGACATCGAGCTGGCCATCGACATGCTCGAAATGGCTCAGCACATCGATCACGCGATCCTGTTTTCCGGCGACGGCGATTTCCGCCGTCTGGTCGAGGCGGTGCAACGGCGCGGTGTGCGAGTCTCGGTGGTCTCCACCATCCGCTCGTCGCCGCCGATGGCATCGGACGATTTGCGCCGGCAAGCGGACAGCTTTGTCGAGCTGCAGGAACTCGCGCCCAGCATCGCCCGCGCCCACGCTCCGCGCGACGATATGGCGCGGGTGCGGCCCGAACCGGCCGAGCAGGAATGAGCGCCGTCACGCCGCCGGCCTCGCCCGACCGCGATTGTCCACTCTGCCCGCGGCTCGCCGCTTTCCGCGCGGCACAACGCACCGCGCATCCCGACTGGCACAACGCGCCGGTGCCGTCCTGGGGCAACCCGGACGCCGCACTGCTGATCGTCGGGTTGGCGCCGGGGCTGCGCGGCGCCAACCGCACCGGACGGCCGTTCACGGGTGATTACGCCGGCGACCTGCTCTATGCGACGTTGAGCAAGTTCGGCCTCGCCAGCGGGACGTATGCGGCGCATCGCGAAGACGGGCTGGCGCTCGATCACGCGCGGATCACCAACGCGGTGCGCTGCGTGCCGCCGCAAAATCGACCGGAGACGGCGGAGATCGCGGCGTGCCGGCCCTTTCTTGCGGCCGAGCTGGCGTCGCTGCCGCGGCTGCGCGCGATCCTGGCGCTCGGCGCGATCGCCCACCATGCCGTGCTTGCCGCCAAGGGATTGCGGCGCGCCCCCTACCCTTTCGCGCACGGCGCGCTGCATCGACTGCCCGACAGCCTGATCCTCGCCGACAGCTATCACTGCTCCCGGCTCAACACCAATACCGGCACGCTGACCACGCAGATGTTCGAGGCGGTCTTCGCGGCGGTCGTCGAGCGCCTCAGCCCCGCGCCCGCATGATGCGCGCCTTGTCGCGCTGCCAGTCGCGTTCTTTCTCGACTTGCCGGCGGTCCCCTTTCTTGCGGCCGTGCGCCAGGCCGAGCTCGACCTTGGCACGGCCGCGGTCGTTGAAATAGATCGACAGCGGCACGATCGTCACGCCCTCGCGGCGGATCGCGCCCAGCAGCTTGTTCATTTCCTTGCGATGCAGCAGCAGCTTGCGCGGCCGGCGCGGCTGATGGCTGAAATGCGTCGCCGAGCGGTATTCCGGGATGTTGGCGTTGACCAGGAACAGCTCGCCGCCCTGCGCGTCGGCATAGGCTTCGGCGATGCTCGCCTGCCCGCTGCGCAGCACCTTGACCTCGCTGCCCTGCAAGACGAGCCCGGCTTCGAGCGTGTCCTCGATCATATAGTCGTGGCGGGCGCGGCGGTTCTGCGCCGCGTACCGGTCCGCTGCCCGCATTCCCGTGTCCTACAAGCCCGTCACCCCGGGCGTGACCCGGGGGCCTTGCGACGGCCGGGCCGACCTCCGGCCATGACGCAACATAAAACGCATCGGTTAATTGAGCAGACCGGCGCCCCGCATCGCGTCGCGCACCTTGTCCTGCGTCGCCGGGGTGGTTTCCCACAGCGGCAGCCGGACCTCCGGCGAGCAGCGGCCGAGCAGCGACGCCGCATACTTCACCGGCGCCGGGCTGGTCTCGACGAACAGCGCGTCATGCAGCGGGATCAGGCGCTCGTTGATCTTGCGCACCGTCGCGACATCGCCCTTCTGCCACGCTTCGTGCATCTCCGCGCACAGCGCCGGGGCCACGTTCGCGGTCACCGAGATGCAGCCGTCGCCGCCTTGCGCCAGATAGGCGACCGCGGTCCCGTCCTCGCCCGACAGCAGCGAGAAATCGTCGCCGATCTCGACCCGCATCTTCAGCGGCCGGGTCAGGTCGTTGGTCGCGTCCTTGACGCCGACGATATTGGGCAGCTTGGCGAGCCGCGCCATCGTCGCGTTCGACATATCGACCGAGCTGCGGCCGGGGATGTTGTAGATCACGATCGGCATGTCGACCGCGTCGTGCACCGCCTTGAAGTGCTGATAAAGCCCTTCCTGGGTCGGCTTGTTGTAATAGGGGCACACCACGAGCGCCGCGTCGGCGCCGGCTTTTTTGGCCGCCTTCGTCGCGTGGATGGTGTGTGTGGTCGAGTTGAACCCGGTGCCGGGAATGACCGGGGCGCGGCCCTTTGCGACCTCGACCGTCAGCGCGATCAGCCGCTCCTGCTCGTGGTCCTCCAGCGCCGGGCATTCACCGGTCGTGCCGATCGGCACGAGACCGTGCGTGCCCTGTCCGAGCTGCCACGCCACATGCTCCTGGAACGCGGTCTCGTCGATCTTGCCGCCGCGGAACGGAGTGATGAGCGCGACGAATGATCCCTTGAACATGGCGTCCTCCCGGTCCGAAGCGGTGAATCGCGTTTGACGATAGTCTTCGCGGCGCCTCGCATCAACAACACCGTTCGGCAACGGAAATCCCCCCAGTTCGCCTTGCGGCCCCGACAAAAATCCGTCAACAGTGACGCCTCCATCTCTTCTTTGCGACAAGGAGCGGCCGGCATTGGCTCCGGTATTTCGTCTTTTGCTGATGGTCTTGGCGCTTGCCGCCGCCGTGGCGCCGGCGCATGCCGACACCTTGCCGGACGCCGACCGCGATGCGGCGGTTGCCGCGATCCGGGCCGCTCGCACCGGCGATTGGACCAAGGCCTATACCGCCGCCGGGCGCAGCGCCAACCCGCTGCCGATGAAAATCGTCCGCTGGATGGATTTCGCCCGCTCCAATGTCGCCGGCCGGTTTTCCGACATCTCGGTCTTTATCGAGCAGAACCCCGACTGGCCGAGCCAGAAAATCCTGCGGCGCCAGGCGGAAACTGCGCTCGCCGGCGAGAGCGACGAGACCGCCGCGGCCTGGTTCAAGCGTTTTCCGCCGGTCAGCCCGATGGGCAAGGCGCGCGCCGCGGCGCTGCAAATCGCCCATGGCGACGCCGCCGCAGGTCTTGCGGCGCTGCGCGAGGCCTGGATCGACGGCGATTTCAACCCGACCGACGAACGCGACTTCCTCGCCCGCTACGGCGCGAACATCCGCGCCGAGGACGACGTGAAGCGGATCGATCGGCTGCTGTGGGACCGTCAGGTCGAGGCGGCGCGGCGCATGCTGCCCATGGTGCCGGGCGATTACCATGCCGTCGCGGTCGCCCGCCTCGCGCTTTACGGCCGCGCCAAAGATGCGGACAAGCTGATCGCGCAAGTGCCGCAGGCGCAGCGCAACGCCCCCGGCCTGGTGTTCGACGTCGTCCATTGGGAGCGGCACAACGACCAATACGACGCGGCGGCGCAGCTCCTGCTGGCCAATCCGAGCAACCCCGTGCGTCCGACCGCCTGGGCCGGAGAACGTGAAATCGTCGCGCGCCGCCTGCTGTCCGAGGGCAACGCCGATCTTGCCTACAAGGTCATCCAGCAGAACACCCTGACCGACAGCGGCGCGTCGTCCGATGCCGAGTTCCTCTCCGGCTATATCGCGCTGCGCTTTCTGAAGAACCCGACGCTGGCGTTCGAGCATTTCTCCCGCGTCTTGGCGCGCGCCACGACGCCGTGGGGCAAGGCGCGCGCCGCCTATTGGAGCGGCCGCGCCGCCGATGCGGAGGGCAAGCCGCAGCTCGCCGCCAAATGGTACGGTGCCGGCGCCGAGAACATGGTGACCTTCTATGGTCAGCTTTCGGCGCACCAGCTCGGCAACGACGCGCCGCCGCACCCGCTGCCCGAACCACACCCGAGCGATGCGCAGCAGACCGATTTCAACGCGCGTCCGCTGGTCCAGGCGGCGGCGCTGCTCGCTGAGGCCGGGGCGCGCGACCTGGTCAAGGTCTTCCTGCTCCAGCAGGCCGATCTTTCAAAGCAGCCGATCGAATTCGCGATGGTCGCGGCCGATGCCGAACGGCTTGGCCGCGTCGATGTCGCGATCGCCGTGGCGCGGCGCTCGATCGACGCCGGCATGCCGCTGATGATCCACGGCTATCCGGTCACGACCTTGCCGCCCGGCGGACTCGCCGAGCATGCGCTGCTGCTGGCGATCGTCCGCACCGAGAGCGCCTTCGACCAGGAGGCGATGAGCGGCGTCGGCGCACGGGGATTGATGCAGTTGATGCCGGGGACGGCGCAGCTCGTCGCCAAAAAGCAGCAGCTACCCTATTCGCTCGATCGCCTGACCAGTGACGGCCTCTACAACCTGACCCTCGGCCGCGCCTATATCGAAAAGCTGCTCGACGATTTCGGCGGCTCGTATGCGCTGGCGATCGCCGCCTACAACGCCGGCCCCGGCCGCGTCCGCCAGTGGCTGCACGATTACGGCGACCCGCGCGGCAAACAGGTCGACATGGTCGACTGGATCGAGGCGATCCCCTTCACCGAGACGCGGCTCTACGTCCAGCGCGTGCTGGAAAGCGTGCAGATCTACCGCGGCCAGAACACCAGCAACACCGCCGCCTTCTCCCTGGCGGCCGATCTGGCGCGGTGAACCTGTCTAGTTCCGTGCGGCGACGGGGACCGTCATCGACGGCACGTAGCGGCCGAGATTGATGAACTTTGCGGGGTCCTGAGGCTCGCCGTTGACCACCACCTCGTAATGGGTGTGCGGTCCGGTGGCGCGGCCGGTCGAGCCGAGATAGCCGATCTGCTGGTGCAGCCCGACCCGCTGCCCCACGGACACGGTAAAGGCATGGAGATGCGCGTAGCGGGTGGCGATCCCGTTGCCGTGGTCGATCTCCACGATCTTGCCGTAGTCGTTGCGGTAGCCGGCATAGGTCACGACCCCGGGCGCGGTCGCGTAGACCGGCGAATCGTATGGCGCGCGCAGGTCCACGCCGGTATGGAACTCGCCGCGCCCGTCCTCGGGATCGCCGCGCGGCCCGAACGGGCTGCTCACCTCGTAGCTGTCGAGCGGCGCATGCACCGGCAGCACCTTGACCATCGCGCGCAGCGCCGCGAGCTTCTCCGGCGTCATCGTGTCGACGACCACCTGGCCGCGCGCCAGCGGCACGACGGGCCCGCCTTCGCCGCGGTTGACGCCGTATTGCGCAAAGAGCCGCCGGACATCGACCCCAGCCGAGGCCAGGACGCGGGCGAATTGGCTGATCGCCCCGTGCGCGACCGCAACCGTCGCCGCCGGCGCGGCAGTCGGCGCCGGCGCGACGGCCGCTGCAGGCGCGACGGCGGCCGGCGCCACAGCGGGTGCCGGGGCTGCGTGCGCGGTCACGGGAGCGGCTAGCGGCATGTTCAGCACGCCAGCGATGCGCTGCTGCGGTTCCGACTGCGGCTGCGGTGCGGGAACCGCCATCGCGGTCGTCGCGACCGCGGCCGGCGACGGGCGTGCGGGCACTGCCATCGCGGTGGTCGCGACCGCGGCCGGGGACGGATGCGCGGGCACTGCCATCGCGGTGGTCGCGACCGCGGCCGGCGACGGGTGCGCGGCGGCGGCCAACGCCTGCGCGCGCTTGAGCGCGGATTGTTTTTCGAGCTCGCCGACGCGCGCCTTCAGGCGATCCCGGTCGGATGACAGCAGTTCGAGCTTCTTCTGCCACTGCTCGATCTGTCCCAGCAATTCGGCCTGTTTCGCCTGCTGCTCGGCCAGTTCGGTCTCGGCCTTGCTGAGCCGCGCGGTCAAGGTGGCGCGCTGCGCCTCGGCGACATGCAGTTGTTGCGCAAGCTGGGCCGACTTGTCGCTCTTTGCCGCCGGCGCCGGCGCGGGTTCCGGTGCGGCCGCGGCGGGCGGCGGGTGCGCGTGCATCTCTTCGGTCAGCGCGACGACGCGGCCCTGGGCGGCGGCGAGATCGCGGTTCGAGGCGGCGACCTGATCGCGCAACCGCGCCAACTCGTCTTGAAGATCGATATTCGCGGTCTCGACCCGGCTCGCGGCGACCTGCACCGCCGCGACGCTGTGCGTGTGCCGGACATAACCGATCGCGGTGGCCGCGACCGCAACGACGGCGATCCCGGCGACCGAAGCCAGCAGCGCGTTTTGCGGACGGCTGCGGATCAGCTTCAACGTATTGGCGATCGGCTGAGCGACAGGCGGCATGGCGGGGAGCCGCCAGGCTCCCTTTTGCATCAGATTGCCAATCATTCTCCCCCACGTCCCCGCGGCTCTCGCGAGCCGCCTTTGACAAGCTGGCGTGGTGCCCCCGGTTTTGGCTTACCCGCTGGCGCCCCCTCTGAGCGAAACCCTAACCAAGCGAGTCAGGTATTGCAACAGCAAATCCACCTCACGGCACTCTATATGCCCACTATATACCGCAAGAAAACCACGCCCGCGTATGTCTCAACAATCAACCGATAGTCTTGCCCAGAGCATAAAAACAGTTGAGTCCGACGGCCTTTGTCAGCAACACGAGGATAAAGCGAAGGAGAAGGGCCAGCATTGATTCGCAACGCCGGCAAGGCCGATCAATACCCGGTTTTATCCACTGATTTCTCGACGGAACGCGACATCTCGGCAACAGGTCGTTGCAAAAATGCAACGTCGGCGACGATCACGCCGACAGCGGAACGACCGGAGCCGGCCCCGTTTCGGTCAGGAACTGCGTTCGGTAATAGCCGGCAAACACACCGTTGCGGCGCAGCAGTTCGGCCAGCGTGCCGTGCTCGGCGATACCACCGTCGCGCAGCACGATGATCTGGTCGCAGGTGCGGATGGTGGACAGGCGGTGGGCGATGATGAACGTCGTGCGGCCTTCCATCAGCGTCTCGATCGCGGCCATCACCACGGCCTCGGTCTCGACATCGAGCGCCGAGGTGGGCTCGTCGAGGATCAGGATCGGCGCGTCGCGCAGCAGCGCCCGGGCGATGGTCAGGCGCTGCTTCTCGCCCTCGGACAGCGCCACGCCGGATTCGCCGACCGGGGTTGCGTAACCCTCGGGCAACTCCAGGATGCGCCCGTGGATGAAGGCGCGCCGCGCCGCGTCCTCGATCGCCGCGTCGTCGGCGTCGGGGCGGCCGTAGGCGATGTTGTCGCGCACCGACAGCGGGAAGATCAGCGGCGGTTGCAGCACCATGCCGATCTGCCGGCGCAGCGACGTGAGCTGGTACTCCCGGGCATCGACGCCGTCGACCTCGACGACCCCGGCGGTCGGGTCGAAAAAGCGCGGCAGCAGCCCCAGCATGGTCGACTTGCCGGCGCCGGTCGGGCCGACGATCGCGATCTTTTGGCCGGGCGCGACGGTAAAGTCGATATCGCCGAGAACCGGCGTTTCCGGCAGGTAATTGAAGCTGACCGCGCGCCACGCGATCGCGCCGCGCGCGCCTTCGGGCGGGAATTGCCGCGTGCCGCTCGGCAGGTCGGCTTCCGTATCGAGCACCTCGAAGACCCGCCGCGCTCCGACCCGCGCCCCGGCGATCATGCCCCAGCTTTGGGTGATCTGGTTGATCGGCGTATAGAGCTGCGCCAGGTAGGAGATGAAGACGAGCAGCTGCCCGAGCGACAGCCGCCCCTCCATCACCGCCCGCGCCCCGGCATAGACGACGAGCGCGGTCCCGGCGGCGATCGTCAGGTTGACCACCCCGGAATAGAGCTGCTGCCAGCTATAGAGCCGCAGCGACCAGCGCAGGCTCTCGCGGCTCGCGCCCATGAAGCGGCGGTGTTCCTCCTCCTCCTTGGTGAAGGCCTGGACGATCTTGATCGCGCTCATCGTCCAGTGGACCAGCGAGTAGACCCGGCTCTCGCGCTCGCGCGCCACGGTCGAAATGTCGATGATTTTCCGGTTGAAGCTCGCAATCAACGCGAACAGCACCGGGACCACGGTGAGCGCCAGCAGGGTCAGCACCGGATCCAGCGGGAACAGCACCACGAGCATGCCGCCGAGCAGCAGCACCGCCGAGAGGATCGGCAGGATGCCGTTCATGATCATGGTCTGCACCGCGAAGCTGTCCGCGGTGATGCGGTACAGCAGGTCGCCGACCCGCTGCTGCCCGTGATAGGCCAGCGACTGGCGCTGTAGATGCGCATAGAGCGCCCCGCGCAGGTCGTTGACCATGTTCTGGCCGACCTTGATCGTCGTGTAATAGTGCAGCTGGGTCAGCCCGCCGCTGCCGAAATTGACCAGCACGAGGCCGATGCAGGCGAGCAGCAGCAGCCGGTCGTGCGGCAGCGACAACAGCCCCGCCACCGGGTTGTCGGCCGCCGGCGCCTTGCCGCCGAGCACGTAGTCGATGACGATCTGCAGCGGCCACGGCTTTAGCAGCTCGAACCCGGCGATCAGGAACACCTGCGCCAGCGCCCATACCACCTGCCAGCGATAGACGCGCAGGTAAGGCCAAAGCTTGTGGAGCATGACGCCGGGGGGATCAGGCGGCGGATCAGGCGGTCTTGGGCGACCCGACCGGCAGCGCCGCCGGCGCCAGCGGCGCCACGGGGATAAGCGCGACCTCGCGCGACGCCAGCTCGACGAGACGGTGCAGCTGACCGGCCAACAGCGCCAGCTGCCAGGCGGCGGCGGCGCCGACAGCCAAGGTGCACGCGGCGCAGAGGGCAGCCGCGGCCATCGCTCCGACCGTCAGACTGCCGATCGTGAGCGCAGCGAAACCACCCAACAGCAGGCGCACGACGCCCGATAGCCGCGGCGCCGCCCGTACGCGCAGCAGCCGCTTGTCGGCACCGTGGTTCTCGCCGATCACCAGGATGCGCGCGCTGCCGCCGAGCGCGCCGCCGATCTCGACATCCCAGTCGGCCCACCCCTCATCGATCGCCACCGTATAATGCTGCGCAACGCAACGGCGCATCAGCGCGGCCAGCACGGCCTCCTTCTCAGTGCCCGTCTCATTCCAGTAGGACAGAACGAAGCCGCGCGCGCGCCATCCCCAACGCGGCCGCTGCTCGACCGGCCCGCCGTCACTCGGCCTCGGTACGGGCAATGCCTTGAGCCGCCATTTGATGCGCGACCAGCCGCGCAGCAGCGGCCCGAGATAGATCAGCGCCGCGATCAGCGCGCGCGCCTTGGGTCCCTCGAAGCGCGCGGCGATCTTTGCGCGGAGCCCGCCTTTCGCGCACATCGCCGCCGTCGCCACCAACGGCAGCGCCAGCAGCCACCACCACCCGCCGGCGATCGCCCCGGCCAGCGCCAACGGCAACGACAGCGCGGTCCACTCGAACGTCAGCGGCAGGTATTGCAGCATGCTCCCGGGCGGCTGGTAGAGCGTCTGGAACAGCCCCCGGCCGAACGTGCCGGAATAGATCACCGGCTTGCGGAACAGCAGCATCGACGCCGACAGATCGCCGTAGATGCGACCGCTCCATTTGGCCTGACCGAACGCGTTGAAGCGCCGCGGATGCTTGCCGTAAAGCAGCGCCTCCGCCTTTCCGTAGCCTTTCTGCTGGCCGATATAGGCTTTTACCGTGTTGCGCCGGAAATGCCACACAAAGGCCGCCGGGCTGTAGCCGATCGTGTAGCCGGCATCCTGCAGCCGCCAGCAGAAATCGACATCGTCGCCGGCCGCATGAAAGATCGGGTCGAACCCGCCGATGCCGAGCAGCACGCCGCGGCGGAACGCCATGTTGCAGCCGGCGATATGCTCGGCGATCTCATCGTCGAGCAGCACGTGACACGGCGCCCCCGGCGCCGCGGCGACCGCCTCCGGCACCAGCCGCGTCTCGGCCGGCGAGAAATTCGGCCCGCCGCACGCCGCGAGGCCCTTTGTTTCCATGGTGCCGACCAGGTAATCGAGCCAATCCGGGTCGGCCACGCAGTCGCTGTCGGTGTAGGCGACGATCTCGCCGGTCGCCGCTTCGGCGCCGACATTGCGAGCGACGCTCAGCCCTTTGTTTTCCTGGCTGATGATCCGACAATAGGGAAAGCTCTCGGCGATCGCCAAGGTCTCGTCCGTCGAGCCGTCATTGACCACGACGACCTCGTAGTCGGGGTAGTTCAGGCGCTCGAGCGAGACGAGGCAATCGTAGATCGTGCGCTCGGCGTTATAGGCGCAGACGACGACCGAGACGCGCGGATAGCGCAGCAGCGGCGGTGGCAACTGGCCGAGATATTGCGCGGCGACCGCGGCAAAGGCCTGCTTCGGCCGGCGGTCGCGATCGACGAGGCCGAACTCCCAGTCTTCGATCGGGTGCCCGCCGGTGAACCACTCGTCGGTCCAGGCGAAGACAAAGGTGCCGGCGGCGCCCCCGGCAAAGGCGGCGTTGACGTGCCATGACAAGATGTCGCGCTGCTCGGCCTCGCTGCTGCGCAGCGAGTCGGCGCCGAACTCGGTCAGCACCAGCGGCTTGGTGACCGTCAGATTGTGCAGCCGGGCGACGTAGCGGCGGAACGCCGTCTCGTCGTGCAGGTAGACGTTGAAGCACAGAAAGTCGCAGAACGCGGCAACGTTGAGATATTCCGTCGAGGGGAAATTGGCGTAGCTGACCAGCGCGCCCGGATGCTCGCGCCGCACCAGCGCGACAAGGCTTGCGACAAACTTCTCGACCGCCCGCGCGCCGTGCCAGCGGATGACGTCGGGAGGAATCTCGTTGCCGACGAGATAGGCGAACACCGCCTCGTGCCGGCCGCACGCCCGCACCCCGGCCACCACCGC
>DASZOZ010000087.1:0-25931 GCA_035550515.1 Allostellaceae bacterium | reverse complement strand
AAGGCGAGCGGCGACGGCGTCATCGTGAACATCTCGTCGGGCGCGGCGCAGCGCGGCTCGGGCAGCAGCATCATCTACGGGGCGTCGAAGGCGGCGCTCGACACGATGAGCATGGCGCTGGCCCGCGTGCTGGCGCCCGAGATTCGCGTCGTCGTCCTGGCGCCGGGGATGGTGCATACCGGCTTTGTCCCCGGCCGCAGCGAGGAGGCGATGCTGAAGGCGGCGATGGCGACGCCGATGAAGCGCCAGATCGAGGCCGCCGACATCGCCCTTTCGGTGCTGGCCTGCGTCACCCATCTGACCTTCACCACCGGGTCGATCGTCAATGCCAACGGCGGCGGCCACCTCTAGGACGGCATCTTCATGGCCCTTGCCGCGATCGCCCGTCAGCGCGAGATCATCGACCGCCGCGCGCTGGCGGGGGCGCTGTCGGCGCTCGCCGGCGAGTCCGCGACCCCCGATCGGGCGAAGGTCGTCGGCCTGCTGCGCGACGTGCTGGACGGCGGCCGGGCAAAGATTCGCGCGCGCTTCGAGGCCGGCGGGGGCGCCGCGTCTTGCATCACCGAGCAATGTTTCCTGATCGACCAGCTGATCCGCGTGCTGTTCGACTTCGTCACCGAGCATGTCTACCCGCTGGCCAACCCGACGGCCGGCGAAAAGCTTACGGTGGTCGCGGTCGGCGGCTACGGACGCGGCGAAATGGCGCCGTTTTCCGATGTCGATCTGCTGTTCCTGCTGCCCTACAAGCGCACTCCGCATTCGGAGCAGGTGGTCGAATACCTGCTCTATCTGATGTGGGATTTGCGGCTCAAGGTCGGTCATTCGGTGCGCTCGGTCGACGACAGCCTGCGCTATGCCAAAACCGACCTGACGATCCGCACCGCCCTTTTGGAGGCGCGCTATATCTGGGGTGAGCAATCGCTGTTCGACGAGCTTAAATCGCGCTTCGACAGCGAGATCGCGCGCGGCAGCGCGGCGCAGTTCATCGAGCAGAAGCTCGCCGAGCGCGATGCGCGCCACAAGCGCGTCGGCGACAGCCGCTATCAGCTCGAGCCCAACGTCAAGGAAGGCAAGGGCGGGCTGCGCGACCTGCACACGCTCTACTGGCTGGCGAAATACATCTACCGCATCGACGACGTCGCCAGGCTGGTCGCGCTCGGGGTGCTTTCCGAGGACGAGTTTCAGCGTTTCGCCCGCGCCCAGGAATTCCTGTGGACCGTGCGCTGCCACCTGCATTACCTCGCCGGCCGCGCCGAGGAGCACCTGACCTTCGACATGCAGACTCGCATCGGCGAGCGCATGGGCTACCGCGAAAACGCCGGCAGCCGCGGCGTCGAGCGCTTCATGAAGCACTATTTTCTGGTCGCCAAGGATGTCGGCGACCTGACGCGCATCTTTTGCGCGGTGCTCGAGGTCGACCAGAAGGGCCGCCGCCGGCTCGGCTGGCTGCGCTGGCCGCGGCTGCGCAGCCTCGGCGGGTTCACCCTCGACGGCGACCGGCTGACCATCCCGTCGGAAAGCTTCTTCAAGGACGACCCGGTCGCGCTGTTGCGCCTCTTCCATGTCGCGCAGGAGCAGGAGCTCGACATCCACCCGCGCGCCTTGCAGGCCGTCACCCGGTCGCTGCGCCTGGTGAACGCCCAGCTGCGCGACAACCCGGAGGCCAACCGCCTCTTTCTCGACATCCTGACGTCGAAGAAGGATCCGGAAACCGCGCTGCGCCGCATGAACGAAGCCGGTGTGTTCGGCCGCTTCATCCCCGATTTCGGCCGGGTCGTCGCGCAGATGCAGTACGACATGTACCATGTCTACACGGTCGACGAGCACACGCTGTTCGCGATCGGCATCCTGCACCAGATCGAGACCGGCGCGCTGAAAGGCGAGCTGCCGCTCGCAACAGCCATCGCGCCGACGGTCCAGTCGCGCCGCGCGCTGTATCTCGCGACCCTGCTGCACGACATCGCCAAGGGGCGCGGCGGCGACCATTCCGAGCTCGGCGAGAAGATCGCGTTCAAGCTCGGCCCCCGCCTGGGACTCACCGAGGAGGAGACCGAGACCGTCGCGTGGCTGGTACGCTGGCACCTGTTGATGAGCAGCACCGCCTTCAAGCGCGACCTCAGCGACCCGGAAACCATCCGCAGCTTTACCGAGCGCGTGCAGTCGCCCGAGCGGCTGAAGCTGCTCCTGGTGCTGACCGCCGCCGACATCCGCGCGGTCGGCCCGAAAGTCTGGAACGGCTGGAAGGCGGCGCTGCTGCGCGAATTATTCGCCAGCGCCCAGGATCTGATCTCGGGCGGCGCCAATGCCGGCGCGCGCGATGCGCGCATCGCCGCGGCGCAGGAGGAAGCGCGCAAGCTGCTCCCCGAATTCAGCGACGCGGATTTCGCCGTCTTTATCGGCCGCGGCTATCCGTTCTACTGGCTGTCGCTCGACGCCGAGACGCATGCCCGCCACGCCCGGCTGATGCGCGAGGCCGACCGCAGCGGCGCGCCGCTGCGGGTCGAGACGCGCATCGACGCGCTGCGCGCGGTGACCGAGGTGACGGTCTACACCGCAGACCACGCCGGCCTGTTCTCGCGTCTGGCCGGGGCGCTGGCGGTCAACGGCTGCAACATCGTCGACGCCAAGATCATGACGATGACCAACGGCATGGCCTTGGACACCTTCTGGATCCAGGACCAGAACGGCGAGCCGGTCGACCGCCCGGACAAGCTCGCCCGGCTGTCGGTCGCGTTCGAGAACGTGTTGACCGGCGATCTCAAGCCGCATCGCGAGTTCGCCCGCCCGCCGGCGATCCAGCGCCGCACCGACGTGTTCACCGTGGCGCCGCGCGTGCTGATCGACAACCAGGCGAGCCTTACGCACACGGTGATCGAGGTGAACGGCCGCGATCGCCCCGGTCTGCTGCATGAGCTGACCCGCGAGCTGACCGGCCTCAAGCTGCAAGTGTCGAGCGCCAAGATCTCGACCTACGGCGAGAAGGTCGTCGACGTGTTCTATGTGAAGAACCTGTTCGGCCATAAGATCGAACAGGAGGAGCGCCTCAAGGAAATCCGCACCGCCCTGGCCGAAATCCTCGCCAAGGGCAACCGGGCTGTCGCCCCGGCCCGCCGCGCCAGGGAGCCTCTGGCGGCGACGTGACGCCGCCCCGGCTCCGGCTCCGCCGCACAGCGCGGGCTACTTCTTCTGCGCCGCCGCACTCTTTGGGTTGAGGCTCTGGATGTGGCCGCTCTCCGTACCGGCGGTCGGGTCGATCACGGCGTTGATCAGCGCCGGCTTGCCCGAGGCGAGCGCCTCGGTCAGCGCGCGCGTCAGGCTCGGCGTGTCGGCACAGTAGTAGCCCTTGCCGCCGAACGCCTCGATGATCCTTTCGTAACGCGCGTCGCGTAGCAGGCCGGTCGGGGTGTAAGGCGTGCCCTCCGGGTCGCCGCGATAGACGCCGTTATTGTTGAAGATGATGGTCGTCACCGGCAGGTCGTAGCGACAGATCGTCTCGATCTCCATCCCGCTGAAACCGAAGGCGCTGTCGCCCTCGATCGCTACCACCGGCTTGCCGGTCACCGCGGCGGCGCCGACCGCATAGCCCATGCCGATCCCCATCACCCCCCAGGTGCCGCTGTCGAGGCGGTGGCGGGGCTTGTCCATATCGATGATGTTGCGGCCGAAATCGAGCGTATTGGCACCCTCGTTGACGACGTAGACATCCGGCTGGGTGGCGAGCGCGTTGCGCACCGCGCGCAGCGCCGAGGAGAAGTTCATCGGGTGCGGGTCGGCGTTGAGCCGGGCGGCCATGCGCTCGACGTTCTGCTGCTTGCGCTTGCCGATCTCGTCCATCCACGCGGCCTGGCGCTTCACCTGGCCCTGCAGCGCGGTGTTGAAGGCGGTGAACACCGACTTGATGTCGCCAACCACCGGCGCGGCGATCGCGCGGTTGCTGTCCATCTCGGTCGCCGCGATGTCGATCTGCACGAATTTGGTGGCGGCGTTCCACAGCGGCGCGCGGCCGTGCGACAGCAGCCAGTTGAGCCGGGCGCCGGCGAGCAGCACCACATCGGCGTTGCCGATCGCGTAAGAGCGCGCGGCGGCGGCCGATTGCGAATGGTCGTCGGGCAAGAGACCCTTGGCCATCGACATCGGCAGGAACGGCATGCCGGTCGCCTCGATAAAGGCGCGGATTTCGTTTTCGGCGCGCGCATAGGCGGCGCCCTTGCCGAGGATCGCGAGCGGCCGCTCGGCCTTCGCGAGCAGGCCGATGGCCCGCGCCACCGAGTCCGGCGCCGGCGGCGAGGCGGGCGCCGGGTCGACCACTTTGACCAGCGATTTCTGGCCGGCGGCGGCATCGAGCGCCGCGCCGAGCACCTCGGCGGTCAGGTCGAGATAGACCCCGCCCGGCCGGCCGGAGCAGGCGGCACGGATCGCGCGGGCGATGCCGATGCCGATATCCTGCGGGCGGTTGACGCGATAGGCCGCCTTGCAATGCGGCCGCGCCACCGAAAGCTGATCCATCTCCTCATAGTCGCCCTGCTCCAGGTCGACGATGCTGCGGTCGCTCGACCCCGAGATGAGGATCATCGGGAAGCAGTTGGTGGTGGCGTTGGCGAGCCCGACAACGCCGTTCAGGAAACCCGGCGCGGAGACGGTCATGCAGATGCCCGGCTTGCCGGTGAGATAGCCAGAGATCGCCGCAGCGTTGGCCGCCTGCTGCTCGTGGCGGAAGCCGAAATAGCGGATTCCTTCGTTCTGCGCCAGGCGCAGAAGGTCGGTGATCGGGATGCCGGCGACGCCGAAGATCGTGTCGACGCCATTCAGCTTCAACGCCTCCACCACCAGGTGAAAACCGTCGGTCATGTCGCCGGAGAGTTCCGTTTCGTTCATCGCGTCCACCCGTTTGCCAATGCCGTTTCAGCCGCTTGATCGGCGTGCGCCGCCTCGCCGTCCTATAGCATCAATTTCGCCGGCGAGTCGCGTCGCCGGCAATAATCGCCGCCGTGCACGGCGGGTTGGTTAAGGCATCGGTGTCGCTGGCGACGTCAGCCGAACGGACAGAACAGCGTTACGCTGACCGGGAACGGCGGCGCCGGACCGGCTGTAGGGACGCGGAGCAGCGGGTAGTACTGAACGTTTTCGTTGGTGTAGCTGGCCTGGAGCGAGCCGGCCAGGAGTGTCCAATGGGCGGGCGGCTGGCTCAGGGTGATGACGATGTGGACCTTGCGCTTCGGGGTGATGACCTGGAGAACGTAATCGCATTGCCCGCCGCTGCAGTTGGTGGTCTCCTGGTGGTAGAGGACCTGGTACGGGATGCAATTTCCCGTCACCGAGAGCTGCGCCATCTTCGCGTCCCATGCCGACGGGAGGCCGGCCGCGCTCATGGTCACCGCGACCGCCGCGAGGGCGGCCCGCTGGACGGTCTTTGCGATCATGCCCGGCATCCGTAACCCCGCGAGGCTGCATTGCCCAGCCAAATCTAGCTTGAACGGTTGAGGCATCGCCACGAATTTTCGCGCTCGGGTAGAACCGCTCTGCACAAAACCGGCTGAGGCTTTGGGCAAGCTGCTTTTTGCGGAATATCGAACGAACACCTCCACCGGCGATGCTCATTTGCCGTTTGCCGGCGTGCGCCAATCTGCAACAATTAGCGCGACAAAATTCAACCGGCGCTCGCAATCGGATTGGGGGTACGCCATGGAGGCGGATACGACACGCCGTGTCACGGCGGAATTCTTTGGCACGTTCTGGCTGGTCTTCGGCGGCTGCGGCGCGGCGGTGCTCGCCGCCGCGTTTCCCGGCCTCGGCATCGGCTTTCTCGGGGTCTCGTTCGCCTTCGGCCTGACCGTGCTGACCATGGCCTATGCGGTTGGCCATGTCTCGGGCGGGCATTTCAATCCGGCCGTGACGCTGGGCCTGTGGGCCGCCGGGCGTTGCGCGAATAACCACGTCATTCCGTACATCGTCGCCCAGGTTATCGGGGCGATCGCCGCCGCCGCGGTATTATGGGCCATCGCGTCGAGCCATGCCGGCTGGGTGCCCGGCGGGTTCGCGTCGGACGGCTACGGCGAGTTGAGCCCCGGCAAATACGGGCTCGGCGGCTGCTTCCTGATGGAGGCGGTGATGACGTTCTTCTTCCTGTTCATCATCATCGGCACGACCTCGAAGGGCGCCGCGGTCGGCTTTGCCGGCATCCCGATCGGCCTGGCATTGACGCTGATCCACCTGGTGTCGATCCCGGTCACCAACACCTCGGTCAACCCGGCGCGCAGCACCGGCCCGGCGATCTTCGCCGGCGGCGAGTATCTCGGCCAGCTATGGCTGTTCTGGGTCGCGCCGATTTTGGGAGCGGTGATCGCCGGGCTGCTGTCGCGCTGGCTGCACGAACCGCCGTCCGGCGACGCGTAGCGTCGCCGCCGCGAGACGGGCGAGGGTTACCTCACCGCGCCCTTCTCCCGCAGCGCGGCGATCTCGCCCGCGGCGAAGCCGAAGCGGGCGAGCACGTCGTCCGAGTGCTGGCCTTGCAGCGGCGCGGCGGTCGGCGCCGGGCCGGGGGTGTCGGCGAAGGCGATCGGCTTGGTCATCGTGCGGTACGGGCCGATCGCCGGGTGATCGACCGCGGCCACGAGATCCTGGGCCAGCACCTGCGGGTGGTCGAACATGTCCTCGATCGGCCGTACCGCGGCGCAGGGCACCCGCTCGCCGAACAGCGCCTCCCATTCGAGCGCCGTCTTCGCCGCCAGCGCCTGCCGCACCTTGGGCACCAGGGCCGGCGTCTCGGCGGCGCGCTTGCGCATCGAATCGTAGCGCGGGTCGTCGGCCAATTCGGCGAGGCCGACCAGTTCGCACATCGCCCGGAAGAAGTGGTTCGAGTGCACCGAGATGTAGAGCATGCCCTGTTTTGTCGGGTGGATGCCGGTGAGGCCGCCGGTGCCGCTGTCGCGCACCGCGTCGCGGCCCTCGCTGTCGGCCCAGACAAAACGCCCGGCCTGGATGGTCAGCGCGCTGCGCAACAGCGACAGGGCCAGGTACTGACCCTTGCCGCTGCGCTTGCGGTGGAACAGCGCCGCCGCTACCCCGTAGGCGAGCAGCGCCGAGGTAAAGTAGTCGACCACCGAGCCGAGCACGAGCTGCGGCCTGTCGACGCCGCCGCCCTGGAACACGGTCATCCCGGTCAGGCATTGCAGCACCTGGTCGAACCCGCCTTTTTCCGACAGCGGGCCGCTGTCGCCATAGCCGGTGACGCCGGCATAGACGAGCCGCGGGTTGATCTTTTTGAGCCGCGGATAGTCGATGCCGAGCCGCGCCGGCACCGAGGGGCGGAAATTCTCGACGAGCACATCGGCCTGCTCGACCATGCGGTGCAGCGCTGCCAGCCCCTCCTTCTGCTTGAGGTCGAGGCAGAGGGCGAGCTTGCCGCGGTTGGCGCCGATAAAGAACCGGCTGTCGCCGCCGGGCAGGCTCGACGGGAACTGGCGCAGCTGATCGCCCTGCGGCGCTTCGATCTTGATCACCGTCGCGCCGAGATCGGCCAGCAGCGTGCAGCCGTAGGGACCGGCGAGGTAGCTGCACAGGTCGAGGACGGTGATGCCGCTGAGCGGCCCCGGGGGAAGCGCAGCTTCGGTCATTGGCCGGCCTTTGTGCGGATCGCCGCGATCGCGTCGAGCGTGCGCTGCGCGCGATAGACGATCGGGTAGTCGATGAACTTGCCGTCGAGCTGGATCGCGGCGCTGCCGGCTTTCTCGGCCTGGGCAAAGGCGGCGACGACGCGCTCGGCGAAATCGATCTCGGCGTTGGTCGGGGTGAACACCCGGTTGACCACCGGGATCTGGTTCGGGTGGATGCACATCTTGCCTTGAAAGCCGAGCGCCAGCGCGGTGCGGGTCGAGGCTTCGAGGCCCTCCTCGTCCTGCAGGTCGACCCAGACCGTGTCGAGCGGCGCCTCGACGCCGGCGGCGCGGCTCGCGGTGACGACGCGGGCGCGGGCATAGGCCAGCTCGCTCTCGTCGCGGCTCCAGCGCATGTTGACGTCGAGGGTGAAATCGCCTGCGCCGAAGGCGCAGCGCTTGACCCGGGTGCCGGCGGTGAGGATCGCATCGATGTCGCGCAGACCCTTGGCGGTCTCGACGATCGGGATCAGGTCGACGCCGCCGGCCGGCCGGCCGTGCTCGCGCTCGAGGTTCGCCAGCAGCCAATCGATGGTCTGCACCGTTGCCGCGCTCTCGACCTTGGGCAGGATGATGCCGTCGAGCCCGGCCCGGACGCAGACCGTCAAGTCGCCATGGCAGAACGCGGTGTCGGCGGCATTGACGCGGACGTAGAGCAAGCCGGTGCGCGGCTGCGCGTAAGCGGCGACGACCGCGTTGCGGGTCGCCGGCTTCTCGGCGATCGCGACGGCGTCTTCGAGGTCGAGGATCACCGCGTCGGCGTCGAGCGTCAGCGCCTTCTCGACGCGCCGCGGATGGTTGCCGGGAGCGAAGAGGAATGAGCGGAGGGGCATCGAAATCTCCTGTCCGACGCGGCTAATTCCCGAGTGAAACCTCCATGCCGCGCTTGGTCGCCGGGCGGGCCATCAGCTCGTTGTACCAGCGCCTGACGTTGGGGTAGTCCTTGAGGTCGACCTGGTGCCGCTCGTGCCGCCAGGCCCAGCCGAGGATCGCGAAATCGGCGATCGAAACCTCGCCGCCGGCGGCGTATGCCGCCTCGCCGAGGCGCTTGTCGAAGACGCCGTACAGCCGGTGCGTCTCCTTCATGTAGCGTTCGAGACCGTATTTGCGGTCGGCCTCGTCCTTGACCGCCAGGAAATGGTGGACCTGGCCGGGCATCGGGCCGAACCCGCCCATCTGCCACATCAGCCATTCGAGCACCGGCACCTGCTTGCGCAGGTCGCCCTTGGGCCAGAACTTGCCGGTCTTCTCGCCGAGATAGATCAGGATCGCGCCGGATTCGAAAATGCTGATCGGCTGGCCGCCGGGCCCCTCGGGGTCGACGATCGCCGGGATACGGTTGTTCGGGCTGATCTTGAGGAAGTCGGGGTTGAACTGCTCGCCCTTCGAGATATTCACCGCGTGGACGTTGTAGGGCAGGCCCATTTCCTCGAGCGCGACCGAGATCTTGCGGCCGTTGGGGGTGCCCCAGGCATAGAGTTCGATGGCCATCTGAGCGTGTCTCCTGTCGTGGCTCGGCGCAGCATTGCCGCCCGCCGCAAGCCTGTCCAGCCGGGAATTGCCGGCCGGCAGCGGGCGGCGCCGCAGGTGTGGGCCTGGCGCAATTGCGGTAAAAGATGCTCAGGCACATACGAAAGATCGATCGTCATGGCCGGGCTTGACCCGGCCATCCCCGCGGCATGGTCGAGTGTCGGTCATGCCCGGATCAAGTCCGGGCATGACGATACCCGGGGTGGTGCATTATCTGAATGAGTCAGTAGCCGAGGTCGGGTCGCCCATGCGCCGGTTTTTTGTCGGGCTCTTTGCCGTGATCGGCATCGTTTCGGTCGTCGGGTTGCTCGGGGTCGTTGGTCTAACGGCGGCGCTGGTGAAATTCAGCGCGGCGCAGCCGGTGCCGGATTCGGTCGTGCTCACCGCCGACCTGACCGGCGGCCTCACCGACGAGCCTGACCCCGACCGCGCGTCGCGGCTGCTGTTCGGCCATGGCGCGACGCTGCGGGATTTTGTCGATGCGGTCGACCGCGCCGCCGACGACCAGCGGGTCAAGAGCCTGTTTGTCGAGCTCGGCGACGACAAGATGGGCCTCGCCGCGGTGCAGCAGGTACGCGATGCCATCGCCGCCTTCCGCGCCAAGGGGAAATATGCCGTGGCCTTCGCCGATACGTTCGGCGAGGGTGGTCCTGGAACGCGGCCCTATTACCTCGCCACCGCTTGCGACGCGATCTGGCTGCAGCCGTTGGGGCAGGTCGGCCTGACCGGTCTGCGCAGCGAGACGCCGTTTGTCCGCGGCCTGTTGGACAAGCTCGGTCTCGCGGCTGATTTCGAGCATCGCGAGGAATTCAAGACTGCCGCCAACAGCCTCACCGAAACGCATATGACCGCGCCGCAGCGCGAGGAGGTCGACGCGTTGCTGTCCTCGCTCTGGGATCAGATCAATCGCGACATCGGCGCCGCGCGCAAGCTGCCGCCGGACAAGGTCACGGCGCTCGCCGATCGCGCGCCACTGGGCGCCGAGGAGGCGCGGGCGGCGGGGCTCGTCGATCGCATCGGCTATCGCGACCAGGCGATGACCGATGCCTGGAACCACGCCGCTTCCGGTGCGAAGTTCCTATCGACCGCGCGCTATCTCGATGCCGCGGGACGGCCGCATGCAAGCGGCGCGCGGATCGCGCTGATCTACGGCACCGGCCTCGTCACCCGCGGCGGCAGCGCCGCCGGCGCGCTCGGAGAGCAGAACAATTTCGGCGCCAGGTCGATCGGCAAGGCCTTCGCCGCCGCCGCGCGCGACAAGGACGTGCGGGCGATCGTCTTCCGCATCGACAGCCCGGGCGGCTCGGCGACCGCGTCGGAGACGATCTGGCGCGATGTCGAGCGGGCGCGGCGGGCCGGCAAGCCGGTCATCGTGTCGATGGGCGACGTCGCCGCCTCGGGCGGATATTATGTCGCGGCGCCGGCGGACAAGATCGTCGCCGAGCCGGCGACCTTGACCGGCTCGATCGGCGTGCTGGCCGGCAAGATCGTCGTCGGCGGGCTGATGGAGAAACTCGGCGTCACCAGCGACGCGGTGCAGCGCGGCCCGAATGCCGGCATGTTCAGCGCCACGGCCGGATTTACCCCGCAGGCCCGCGAGCGCCTCAATGCCGAACTCGATGCGACTTATGCCGGGTTCAAGGACCATGTCGCCGCCGGCCGCCACCTCGGCGCCGACACGGTCGAGGCGATCGCCAAGGGGCGGGTGTGGTCGGGCGAAGACGCCGAGCAGCGTGGCCTGGTCGACCGGCTGGGCGGATACGAGACCGCGTACCGCCTGGCGCGTGAGGCGGCGCATCTGCCGGAGGATGCGCCGATCGACGTGGTCGTCTACCCGCGCGAGCGCGGCCTGCTGGCGGTGCTGTTCCAGCGGATGCGCGGTGACGACGATGCCGCCGCGTCAAGCGCGCTGGTGCGCGCCTGGGCCGCGCTGCAGGCGTTGATGATCGTGGGCGAGGTGGCGTTCGATGATCCAAGCCTGCTGCGCATGCCGCCGATCGGCGATATCCGCTGAACACGTCCGGCGCATTTTTGCCCCCGGCTCAATTTTGCCACGAAGCCGGGTATGATCGCGGTGGGGAAAGCGGCTCGCGGCGGCGCTGGCCGGGGAGGGGATTTGTGAGACGAACATTGCTGATCGCGGCGACGGCGCTGTCCCTCGCCGGTTGCGGCTGGTTCGGTGGCAAGAGCGACGAGCAAGCGGCAACGACCTCCGGGCCGGCGGCATCGTCGGACGAGGTGCTCAAACGCGATTGCCAGGACGAGAACTGGAAAAAGCAGAACCTCGGCCTGTGGTACTCGGTCTGCCGCCAGCCGATGCGATGGTAGCCGCCGGTCGCTCGACCGCGGGGCGGAATCACCGCTCTTTCGGAATCGCCGGCAGCACCAGATGCGACGGCCGCGCGGCGTCGACGAAGACGGTCGTGGCGGCGCGGCGCGGATGCTCCATCGACCCTTCCGGCTCGCCCGAATTCGGGTTGATGTCGAAATGCGGGAAATTGCTGCCGGCGAGATCGAGCCGCAGCCGGTGGCCGCGCCGGAACAGGTTGGCGCAGGGGAACATGGCGATCGTGACCGCGTAAGGCCGGCCCGGTTCCAACGGCATCGGCGCCTCCCAGGAGTCGCGATAGCGCAGCCGCAGCACGCCTTCGCTCAGGTTCATCGCGAAGCCTTCGGGATAGTCGTCGCTCGACGGGTAAAGGTCGATCAGCTTGGCGTGCACATCGGCGTCCGGGCCGTCGCTCGCCACCCATAACCGCAATTCCAGCGGGCCGGCGATTTCGAGGTCATCGGGCAGCGGCGGCGTCTGGAACACCAGCACGTCCGGCCGCGCCGCGAGCGGGCCGTGCGGCGGCTTCGCACCGAACAGATGCGGGCCGGTGCGCTGGTCGTAGGCGCCGCCATACATCACCGGCCCGCCCGAGCTGAGCGCACCGCCGATCGTCGGCACCGGGTCGCGCGGGTCGGCGGTAAACGACAGCGGCGCGCCGTCTCCCGGCTTGGCGACGAGCAAAGAGCGGTCCGGATGCAGATAGAACGGGGTCGGCGCGGTTTGCGGCAGCGGCCAGCTCTCGGCGCTGCGCCAGAACCCGCCATGGTCCAGCCGGCCCTCGGCGGTCCAGCGGCCCGAGCCGCCGCCCATCACGAAGACCCGCACCGCCGGCTCGCGCGCGACGCCGTTGTCGAGGCCCTTGACCCAGCAATCGAACCAGCGGCGCCGCACGTCGAAGAAATCGTCGCCGAGCGTGCCGTCGAGCAAGGCCGCCGCACCGAATTCGACATCGCCGGCAAAGGACAACGAGCGGTCGCCATGCGTCCACGGCCCCAGCACCAGCCGCACCGGCCCGCGCTTCGCGCCGGCGAGCCCCGTGTAATTCTCCATCGCGGTGCGCGCGTACGGGTCGTACCAGCCCGATAAATGCACCATCGGCACGTCGGCGTACTGGCCGTAACAGCCCTCGGCATAGATGCCCGGCTGCTTCCAGAAATCGTCGAAGACGCCGTGCGACCATTGCTCGAACAGGTAGTCCTCGTATTCCGGCGCGGCCTTGAGCGGCGAATCGCCGCGTCGCCACGGCATGCGCGCCATCCATGCGGTGATGCTCTCCGCCTCCAGCGCGGTTTTGACCGCGGGGTCCTTGGCGTCGGCGAGGGCGTTGCGATAGGCCCAGGTCGCCTGCTTCAGGTCGAACGCGCCGCCATGCCGGATGCCGCTGCGATAGGCGTTGGAGAAGCCGCCGCAGTCGATGTACTGCGCCGCCAGACCGGGCGGGCGCAGGCACCCCAAGGCCATCTGCGCGTGCGCCGCATAGCTGAGCCCCATCGTCGCGATGCGGCCGTTGCACCAGGGCCGGGCGACGAGCGAGGCGCAGGTGTCGTAGCCGTCCGGCGCCTCGCTCAAATATTTGGTGAACCCGCCTTCCGAGCGGTAGCGGCCGCGGCAATCCTGGAACGCCACCGCATAGCCCGCCGCCGTGAAATAGGCGGCCACGGCTTCGCGCGAGCGCGGCCGGTGGTCGGCCGCGGTGATCTCCGACCGGCTGGGCGCCGATTTGTCGTACGGCGTGCGTTCCAGGATCACCGGGAACGGCCCGGCGCCGTCCGGCCGGTAGATGTCGGTCGCCAGCCGCACCCCGTCGCGGGCGGCGATCATGACGTCGCGTTCGATGATCATTTGGTGTCGAGCTGCATCGGGTTGTTGCGTCCTTCGAGGCTCCCTTGCCCCTTGCCGGCGTTTCGGCTAATCCTCGCGCTCGATCGATCGCAAACGATGGGCGCGTAGCTCAGCGGGAGAGCACTACGTTGACATCGTAGGGGTCACTGGTTCAATCCCAGTCGCGCCCACCATCGTCCACGCGGTCGGGCCGCCCAGGGGGAAGCGATGCGGCTTGCGACGACCGCTGCCTTGACCGTGCTGCTCACGGCGCTGCTGACCGCGTGCCAGCCCTATGCGCAGACCTCGGTCGATCCCGAGCAGGCATCGGAGCGCGCCCTGACCGGCGCCGTGCTTGGCGCCGCCCTCGGCACCGGTATTGGCGCGGTCGGCGCGATCGACCCGGCGCTGGGCGCGGTGATCGGCGTCGAGAGCGGTGCCGCGGTGGGTGCGGCGATCGGTGTCATGACCACGCCGCCCATCCCCGAATACAAGCCGATCGCGGTGCCCGCCGCAGCGGTAATCCCGGGGTTTTATGACAACTGGCCGCCTGGTTATCACTCTCCGCCGGGTAATCCCGAGACGCAACAGCCGCCCGCCGGCTGATATGAGTCTCGCGGCCGCTCGCCGTCTCGTCTGATGCCGCTCTTCGCCATCCTGTTTCCGCCGCTCAACCCGGTCGCCGTCGGCTTTGGGCCGTTGGTGATCCGCTGGTATGCCCTGGCGTATATCGTCGGGCTGGTGCTGGGCTGGCGCTATTGCCTGATGCTGGCGGATCGCCGGCCGCGGCTCGTCGCGCGCCGCGACATCGACGACTTCCTGGTATGGGCGACGCTCGGGGTGGTGCTCGGCGGCCGAACCGGTTTCGTGCTGTTCTACAACCTGCCGTATTACGTCGGCCACCCGCTGCAGGTGTTCGAGCTGTGGCACGGCGGCATGTCGTTCCATGGCGGCGCGCTCGGCGTCACCGTCGCGATCATCCTGTTCGCCCGCTCGCGTCAGGTGGGGATTTTCGCCCTGTCGGACATCGTCATCGAGGCGGTGCCGATCGGGTTGTTCTTCGGCCGCATCGCCAATTTCATCAATGACGAGCTGTGGGGCCGCGCGACCGGGGTGTGGTGGGGGATGCAATTCCCCACCGAGCTGCTGGCCGCCCCGCAACTGGCGGCGCGCGCTGTTGAGGGCGCGGTCAAGATCGACCCCCGGCTCAACAGTGCCGAGGCCATCGTCGGCGCCTACCGCGACAACCCGCAAATCCAGGCGCTGCTGGCGCAAATCCTGACGCCGCGCCATCCGAGCCAGCTTTACGAGGCGGTATGCGAGGGCCTTCTGCTGTTTCTGCTGCTGCTCTACGCCGAGCATCGCGGCGCGCGGCTGCGGCCGGGTGTCGAGACCGGCATCTTCCTCGCCGGCTATGCGGTGGCCCGGATGTCGGGCGAGCTGTTTCGCCAGCCGGACGCCCAGCTCGGCTTTCTGTTCCATATCGGCGGGTTCGGCGTGACGATGGGCGAGCTGTTGTCCGTGCCGGTGTTGGTCGCCGGCGCCGCCGTCATCGCCTGGGCCCGGCGCACCCCGGCGCCGCTTGCGGCGCGTCGGTGAGCGCGGGCGGGCTGAAGTTCGGTGGGCTGAAAAAACGGCTCAGCCGCCACATCCGCGCGCACGGACCGCTGACGGTGGCCGCCTTCATGGCGATGGCGCTGCACGATCCGCGCGACGGCTACTACGCCCGGCGGCAGCCGCTCGGCGCCGCCGGGGATTTCACCACCGCGCCGGAGATCAGCCAGATTTTCGGCGAGCTGATCGGTCTGTGGTGCGCCGATCTGTGGCAGCGCATGGGCCGTCCCGACCCGGTCGTCATCGCCGAGCTGGGGCCGGGGCGGGGCGTGCTGATGGCCGATTTCCTGCGCGCCGCCGCGGGCGTCGACGGTTTTCGCCAGGCCGTCCGGCTGCATCTGGTCGAGGCGAGCGAGCGGCTGCGGGTCGAGCAGAGCCGGCGTCTCGCCGCGGCCGCGCCGGTCTGGTGCACCGATATCGCCGGGCTGCCCGAGGGGCCGCTGCTGCTCGTCGCCAACGAATTCCTCGACGCCCTGCCGGTCCGTCAGCTGGTTCGCGGCCGCGCCCATTGGGCCGAGCGGCTGCTCGGGCTCGATGCGGACGGGGAGCTGTGCTTTGTACTCGGGCCGGAGAGCGCCGCGCTGGACCTGCTCGTGCCGACCGGCCGACGCCACGCCGACCCCGGCGCGATCGTCGAATTGTGCCCGGCCGCCGCCGCCCTGGCCGCCGCCTTGGCCGAGCGGCTGGGCCGGGCACCCGGTGCGGCGCTGTTTATCGACTACGGTTACGGCGACGGCGCGCCGCGTTCGACGCTCGCCGCGATCGAAGCGCACCACCCGGTCGGCATCCTCGATGCGCCCGGTGCCGCGGACCTGTCGGCGCATGTCGATTTCGCCGCCTTCGCGGCTGCGGCGCGCGCCGCCGGCGGGCGGATTTACGGACCGGTGCCGCAGGGTCGTTTCCTGGCGGCGCTGGGGGCCGAGGCCCGGCTCGCCGCGCTGCTGCGCCGGGCCGGCGCGGGGCAGCGCGCCGCGCTCGAAACCGGGCTGCGGCGCTTGATCGATCCCGCCGAGATGGGCACCTTGTTCAAGGTGCTGGCGATAACCTCTCCGGGTCTGCCGGCGCCCGCCGGTTTTGCGGATGGCGCTGCGGAATGATCACCCTCGATGTCCTCGATGACGGCGGCAAGCTCCGTCACGGCTTTTTCACCCGCGAGGGTGGGGTCAGCGGCGGGCTCTTCGCCTCGCTGAATTGCGGCTACGGCTCTGGCGACGAGCCGGTGAACGTCGCCCGTAATCGCGCCATCGCCGCCGCGCGGCTGGGGTTGGGGGAGGACCGGCTGATCACCTGCTACCAGATCCACAGCGCCACCGTGCTGACCGTCGACGCGCCGTGGCGCCGCGAGGATGCGCCGCGCGCCGACGGCATGGTGACGAACCGCGCGGGCCTCGCGCTCGGCGTGCTGGCGGCGGATTGCGCGCCGGTGCTGTTCGCCGACCCCGAGGCTGGGGTGATCGGCGCGGCGCATGGCGGCTGGCGCGGCGCGCTGGGCGGCGTTATGGAGGCGACGGTGGCGGCAATGACCGCGCTCGGCGCCGCGCCCGGCCGCATCCGCGCCGGCATCGGCCCCTGCATCGCGCAGGAATCGTACGAGGTCGGCCCGGAGTTTCCCGGCCGCTTCGCCGAAATCGATGCCGAAAGCGGCGCGTTCTTTGTGTCCGCGGCGCGGCCGGCGCATTTCCGCTTCGACCTGCCCGGCTATATCGCGCACCGGCTGGCGCGGTTGGGGCTGGCGGCGGTCGGCGACGCGGCGTGCGACACGGTTGCCGAGCCGGCACGGTTCTTCAGCTATCGCCGGGCCTGTCTCAACGGCGAGCGCGATTACGGCCGGGCGCTGGCGGCGATCGCGCTGACGGACTAGGTCATGCCGTATCTGATCATGTTCGGCGCCGCGTGCCTGCTTGGGCTGCTGGTCACCTGCGCGCTCACATGAGCGGCGCGCGGCGGCGACTTTTCGCCTCGGCCGCCCTGATGGCGGTCCTCTTCGCCGCCGGTTGTCAACCGCTGCCGCATCCGTTTGCCGACGACAGGCCTTCCGCTGCGCTGATCGCGGTTCCCGACAACGTCAATATCGCGGTGCTGCCCGTCGACGGCGAGCCGCGCGCCACCGCGGCCAAGCTGCCGGCGGCGATCGCCCGGGAATTCCTCAAGCACAGCATTCCGGCCAGCGAGCAGAGCCCGACCAAGGCCACCTACCAGCTCGACGGCCGGATCGAGGAGCATCCGGACCAGGCCGGCAAGTCGCTGCTGACGGTCCACTGGCGGCTGCGCGACCCGCGCGGCAAGGTGGTGAGCGAACGCAGCGAACGGCTGCTGGCGCCGACCCGCGACTGGGCGGCCGGCAATGACGAGCCGATCACCCAGCTCGCCGCCGCGAGCGCGGCCGCCATGGCGGCGCGGCTCATGCCGGAAGCGCCCAAGGAGGAGCAGCAGGCGGCCAATCGCCGCGTTCGTGTCGCGGTGCGCAAGGTCAGCGGCGCGCCGGGCGACGGCAATACCGCCCTCGCCGCGTCGCTCGGCCTGGTGCTCAAGCACCAGGACATCGACCTCGTCGATCCGGCGAAAGGCAAGCCGGATCTCGCGGTCGATTGCGAGGTGAGGCTCGATCCCGTCAAGGACGGCAAGCAGCACGTCAAGATCGTCTGGCATGTCGCCCGCGCTGGCGGCGACGAGATCGGCCAGGTAGCGCAGGAAAACGACGTGCCGCGCGGCCAGCTCGACGGCGCCTGGGGCGACATCGCCTACAGCGTGGCGACCGCGGCGCAGAGCGGGATCATGCAGCTCGTGGACCGGGCGTCGTCGCCGCGCAAGCCGGCGACGGCGGCGATGTCACCGCCACCCCCGGACGTATCGGCGATCCCGCGCGCCGGCACCCCGTCGCCGCCTCCCGTACCGGGCAATATCGATTCACCCGAGGTCACGCTGCCGCCGGTCAACGTCAAGCCGCAAGCCGGCAGCGAGATCACGCCGCTGGCGACTCCCGATACGCCGGTCTTCCTGCCGTACCGCGGCGTGCCGATCCCCCATTGAGCACGCCGGCGGGTCCGCGGGCCGGGCGCAAACCCGGTTGATTGTTTCCGTGTCGGCGCTTTATTACATTCCTCGCGCGTGACGCTGCGGGACCGGGCCCGCGGGCGGCGCTGTCGGCTAGGCGCAGATGAAAATTTTGACCTGCAACGCAAATCGGCCGCTCGCCGAGGCGATCTCGGCGTATTTGAGCCTGCCGCTGACCAGCGCCAGCGTGCGCCGCTTCTCCGACATGGAGGTCTTTGTCGAGATCCATGAAAACGTTCGCGGCGAGGACGTTTTCGTCATCCAGCCGACCTCGTACCCCGCCAACGACAACCTGATGGAATTGCTGGTGACGCTCGACGCGCTGAAGCGGGCGTCGGCGCGGCGCATCACCGCGGTCATTCCCTATTACGGCTACGCCCGGCAGGACCGCAAGACCTCGTCGCGTTCGCCGATCTCGGCCAAGCTGGTCGCCAACCTGATCACCGCGGCCGGCGCCGACCGGGTGCTGACGCTCGATCTGCATGCGCCGCAAATCCAGGGGTTCTTCGACATCCCGGTGGACAATCTCTACGCCTCGCCGGTGATGGTGAAGGACATCAAGGAGAACCTGCCGAAAGGCGACCTCGTCATGGTGTCCCCCGATGTCGGCGGGGTGCTGCGCACCCGCGACGTCGCCCGCCGGGTCGATGCCGATCTGGCGATCATCGACAAGCGCCGCGAGCGCGCCGGCGTGTCCGAGGTGATGAACATCATCGGCGATGTCGCCGGGCGGCACTGCATCCTCGTCGACGATATCGTCGACAGCGCCGGGACGCTGTGCAACGCGTCGCAAGCGCTGATCGAGGCCGGTGCCAAGACCGTTTACGCCTATGCGACGCACGGCGTGCTGTCCGGCGGAGCGGTGGCCCGCGTCGCCGCCTCGCCGATCGAAAAGCTGGTGATGACCGACAGCATCGTCGCCACCGAGGCGGTGCGCCTGTCGCGCAACATCCGCCAACTCACGATCGCCCCCTTGATGGCCGAGGCGATGCTGCGGATTAGCGAGGAACGGTCGGTGTCGAGTCTGTTCAATTGATTTTCTCGCTGGGCGGCGCTAAACCGCCCGGCCACACGCCAGGATCGAACCGACGCACGGGCAGCTTTGCCCGTTTTCGTTTGGAGGAGCAGACCCCATGCCCGAAATCATCAGCCTCACCGCCGAGCCGCGTCCCGGCATCGGCAAGGGGGCGGCCCGGGCGACACGCCGCGCCGGGCGCATCCCCGGCATCATCTACGGCGACGGCAAGGAGCCGACGCCGGTGAGCTTCGAGCCGCGCGAGTTGACCCGCGCGATCAACCGCGCCGGGTTTTTCGCGACGATCGTCGATGTCGCGGTCGACGGCGCGGTGCAGCGCACGCTGGCGCGCGAGGTGCAGTACCACCCGGTCACCGATGCCGCGATGCATGTCGACTTCATGCGTGTCGGCGCCGGCGCCGAGGTGCATGTCAGCGTGCCGGTCGGCTTTGTCAATCACGAGGCGGCGCCGGGATTGCGGCGCGGCGGCATCCTCAACATCGTCCGCCATACGGTCGACATCATCTGCGCCGTCGATGCGATCCCCGACCGGATCGTCGTCCCGCTGAACGGCCTCGAGATCGGCGACAGCGTCCACATCGAGACCTTGGCGTTGCCGGAAGGGGCGCGGCCGGCACCCGGCGGCACCCGCGACACGACCGTCGCCACCATCGCCGCCTCGTCGGCGGTGCGCGAGGAAGCGGCGGCCGCTGCCGCGGCGCCGCCGGGCGAGGAAGAAGCGGCGACCCCCGCCGCCGAAGCCTGATCGCGCGGGCGCGGGCCGGCTTGCCGTGCGCCTCGTCGTCGGTCTCGGCAATCCCGGCCTGCGCTACGCGAAGAACCGCCACAATGTCGGCTTTGTGGCGATCGACGCGATCGCCCGCCGCTACGGCTTTCCGGCGTTTCGCGACCGCTTCAAGGGCGAGCTGTCGGAAGGCCCGATCGGCGGCGAGAAGCGGCTGTTGCTGAAACCGCAGACCTTTATGAACGCCTCCGGCGAGGCGGTGCTGGCGGCGGCGAGCTTCTATAAGATCCCGCCGCGCGACATCGTCGTGATCCACGACGAGATCGATCTGCGGCCGGGCAAACTGCGCGTCAAGCGCGGCGGCGGCAGCGCCGGCCATAACGGGTTGCGCTCGATCGACGCGCTGCTCGGGGCCGATTACTGGCGGGTGCGGATCGGCGTCGGTCATCCCGGCGTCAAGGAGCTGGTGCAGCCTTACGTGCTGCAGAATTTTGCCGCCGACGAGATCACCGAATGGGTCGGCCCGCTGATCGATGCGGTGGCGGAGACGATCCCGCTGCTGCTGGCGGGCGACGCGGCGGCGTTTATGAGCGAGGTGGCGCGCCGCTCTGCGCCGCCCGAGAACGTATCACCGTGAATACCTACCGGCCGGAGTTCATTGCCGCGCTTTCGCTCCTTGCCGAGGCATTCGACGAGGTCGTTGCCGCCGGCTATGAAAGGCCGATCATCGTCGGTGGCGCGGCCGTCGAGTTCTACACCGGGGGCGCGGTCGCTTCCGGCGACTTCGATGTGTTGACCGCCGCTCAAATCGAGCTGGAAGCCGCGTTGCAGCGCAAAGGTTTTCGTCGTCCGAGTGAGCCGGGGGTGCTGACCCGCGGCCTTTACCATCCGCAATTCGGCATTGGCTTCGAGGTCGTATCCGGTCATCTCTTTGACGGCGCCGCGGACAGGGCTCGTACTCGCGTCGTCTCCGTGCCGACGGGAGCTGTTCGCTTCCCTGCTGTAGAAGATATGATCGCCGACCGCATGGGCCAATTCGCAGGCCCAACCGTGAGGACACGGTGATGCTAGGGCAAGCTGTCGTTCTCTATCGGATTGCCCGCGCAAATCTTGCGGACCCCCTGGACGAGACATACCTGGATGCCAGGATCAGACACGAGACGGCCGGCAGTTACGGTCTTCAATATTTGGTCGAGAAAGCGGATGAAGCTAACAAGTCTTGAAGACCAGGCTGCGGTCATTGAGGAATGGAAGCGCCGGAACGGCGTTTCCGGTCGCGACTACGTGCCGCCAAACAGCGGGTTGCACCGCAGTTTATCGAAGCGGCATCTGCTCCGAGCGATGGCGGAGGATGCACAGAAGCATCGCCGTAAGGCTGTTTTTCCCGCCAAATATTAGACGTCGGCGCTTTTCGGGTTCAGTAAAGTCGAGCAGATGGGATTTTCCTGCGGCATTGTCGGGCTGCCGAATGTCGGCAAATCGACGCTCTTCAACGCGCTGACCGCGACCCAGGCGGCCGAGGCGGCGAACTATCCGTTTTGCACCATCGAGCCGAATGTCGGGCGCGTCGCGGTGCCCGACGAGCGGCTGGCGGTGTGCGCTCGGCTCGGCAAGTCGGCGCGCATCGTGCCGACGCAGCTGGAATTCGTCGACATCGCCGGCCTGGTGCGCGGCGCCTCGCAAGGGCAGGGGCTCGGCAACCAGTTTCTCGGCCATATCCGCGAGGTCGACGCCATCGCGCATGTGCTGCGCTGTTTCGGCGACGACAATGTCGTGCATGTCGAGGGTTCGGTCGATCCGGTGCGCGACGCCGAGGTGGTGGAGACCGAGCTCATGCTGGCCGATCTCGACAGCCTGGAGCGCCGCGTCGCCGCGGCAGAGAAACGGGCGCGCGGCGGCGACCGCGAGGCCAAGGCCCTGCTCGACATCGCGACGCCCTTGCTCGCCGCGCTGCGCGACGGCCGGCCGGCGCGCACGGCCGGCCTTGCGCAGGCCGAGCTGCGGCCGTTGCAGCTGCTCAGCGCGAAGCCGGTGCTTTACGTCGCCAATGTCGATGAAGGCGACGCGGCCGAAGGCAACGCCCAGAGCCGCCGCGTCGCCGACTACGCCGCGGCGCAAGGCGCGGCGACGGTGGTGATTTCCGCCGCCATCGAGGCCGAGCTGATGCAGCTCTCCGAGGAGAGCGAGCGGCGCGACTACCTTGCGGCGCTCGGTCTTGCCGAGCCGGGTCTCGTGCGGGTCATCCGGGCCGGCTACAAGCTGCTCGATCTGGTCACCTTTCTCACCGTCGGACCCAAGGAGGCGCGCGCCTGGACCGTGCCGCGCGGCGCCAAGGCGCCGCAAGCTGCCGGCGTCATCCACAGCGATTTCGAGAAGGGCTTTATCCGCGCGGAAACCATCGCCTATGCCGATTTTGTCGCCTGCGGCGGCGAACAGGGCGCCAAGGACGCCGGCAAGATGCGCCTGGAAGGCGCCGACTACATCCTGCAGGATGGCGATATCATGCACTTCCGGTTCAACGTCTAGGAGCCAGGCGATGCAGGCGCAGACCGGTTCGGCCATCGATTCGTGGGAAACGCGCTGGGGCACCGCGGCGGGCCGCGCGGATTGGCTCGACGCGCACCCGGCGGTGACGGGGTTGCTGCCCGAACTGCGCACCCGCGGCGTGCGGCGAGCGCTCGATCTCGGGTGCGGCGTGGGCCGGCATGCGTTGCTGCTGGCGGATGCCGGGTTCGAGGTCGAGGCGTTCGACGGCAGCGAGACCGGTCTTGCGGTGTTGCGCGAGACCGCCGCGGCGCGCGGCCTGACGATCGGCACCCGGCACGGCAACGCCGATGCGCTGCCCTATGGCGATGCGCGCTTTGATTTCGTGCTGTCGTGGAACGTGATCTACCACGGCACGCTCGGCGATGCCGGCGCCCGCCTTGCCGAGATCTGGCGCGTCCTGAAGCCGGGCGGGCTCTATCAAGGCACGATGCTGCCGACGCGGCACGTGGATTACGGCCTCGGCCGGCTGGTGGCGCCCGGCACCTATGTCACCGACGGCCCGAATGAGGAGCGCAACCACCCGCATTTCTATTGCGACGCGGCCACCCTGGTCGCGCTGTTCGCCGGCTTCGACCTGCTGAGCCTCACCCAGACCGAGCAGAAAAAGCCCGGTTCCTGGCACTGGAACATCGTGGCGGAACGCCTGCCGGGCTAGGGTTGCGCCCAGCACTGCATACACTTATGTAGTCGCCAGAGCACTACAGAGGTGCACGATGTCGTCGCCAGTTTCCGTCCGGCTTGACGAGACCACGCGCGAATTACTGGAAGCGGAAGCGCGCGAGCGCAATATCGGCCTATCCACGTTGCTGCGTGAAATCTTCACCCAAGCGGCCAAGGAAGCCCGGCGGCGGCGGATCCGTCAGCAGATGCAGAAGGTTGCCGACCATATCGCGAGCTCGCCGGAGGCCGCGGAATGTATGCGCGAGTGGGGAACGCCCAGGGCAAAGCTGCGCTGATGGCCGTGCTGCACGCGGGCCAGATTGTGCTTGCGGATTGGCGCGATGCATTGCCGAAAGAGCCTACCAGGCTGCGCCCCGCAATCGTCGTCGAAGATGACCGGCTTTTCCCCGACGATTACCAAAACGTCATTCTCGTCCCGCTAAGCGAAGACGGTGCCCTGGCGCCTCCCGACGTATCGCTCGTAATCGACCCAACGACGGAGAACGGCTGTACGAAGCGATGCTATGCCCTCTCTCATTGCGTCGCGACGACATCCCTGGAGCGAGTTACCCCCACATCGTCCCGGGTCACCCCCGACCAGCTGCGCGTCATTCGATACCAGATCGCATTGGCGATCGGGATCGACCTCGACTAATCCTCCGCGAAAAGCAGTGATGTGCCGGTCGCTTCGGCCGGAGAGACGGCGAGACGCCCGTCGGGCAGGGACATGAAGGCGATGCCGGCGCTCTTCAGGTAAGCCTCGGTCGCGTGGCGGTCGGCGATCCGCAGTTCGAGTGCGGCGATGGCCGGCGGCGGCGTGTCGGTGCCGGACATCGCGGGGCGGGTAAAGATCAGCCGATTGCGGCCGGTGTTCACCTCCAGGCCGCGCACCGTCGCGGTCACCCGGTCGTCGCCGAACAGCCGCCGGTAGGCGGCGGCCAGCGCCGCCGGGTCCGCCGCAACGAGATGCACCGCCTCGATCCCGGTGACGCCGCTGGCATGCGTCAGCCATGCGGGGCGGCGCACCAGCTCCGGGGTCAGGTGGCCGCAGATGAAGCAATCGAGTGACGGCGTTTCGTCCGGCGGCAGGTTCAACAGGCTGAAGCGCGGCGTCACCGCGCCCTCGGGCAATTCGAGCGCGCGCCCCAACGCGCGCGGCGGGCTCGGGTGCAAGCCGCGCGCGGCGAGCGCCGCTTCGGCCGCGTCGGCGCCGCCGTCCGGCGCGAAGGCGACCGACATCGGCCCCTCGCGCCGGGCGAGGAAGGTTTCGAGCCGGTGGGCCTGCTCGTCGCGTTCGACAAAACCGAGCAGCTCGAGATAGTCGCGCCCGAACATGATGCAGTAATTCGCGGTGCCTTGGCCGATATGCCGGCCGCGCGGCGTCAGCGTGAAGCCGAGCCGCGTCCAGGCCCGCCGCGCGGCCTCCAAGTCCCGCACGCCGATGATGATGTGGTCGATGCCGGCGATGCCGTCGGTCATGTCCTGCGCCCGCGTCACGCTTCCGCTTTGCCCATCTTCGCGACATTCTGCTCGTTCGTCATGTCCGGTCTCGATCCCGGCATGATGTGGTCGAGATCGGGGGGACGATGCGGGGGCTGTTGGGGATCGCGGCGATGCTGCTGCTCGCCTGGGCGATCAGCGAGGACCGGTTTCGCGTGCCGTTGCGCGTCGTGATCGCCGGGGTGCTGCTGCAGGTCGTGGTGGCGGTGGCGCTGCTGAAATTCCCCCCGGCCGCGAAAGCGTTCCTGCTGCTCAATGACGGGGTCGAGGCGCTGCAGAAGGCGACCGACGCGGGCACCGGTTTTGTTTTCGGCTATCTCGGCGGCGGGCCGCTGCCGTTTGCCGAGACGCGGCCGGGCGCCAGCTTCATCTTCGCTTTCCGGGCGCTGCCGCTGGTGCTGGTGATCAGCGCGCTGGCGACGGTGCTGTTCCATTGGGGCGTGCTGCAGCGCATCGTCCAAGCCTTCGCCTGGGTATTGCGGCGCACGGTCGGCATCGGCGGACCGCTCGGGCTCGGCGCGGTGGTGCATATCTTTGTCGGGTTTATCGAGGCGCCGCTGCTGATCCGACCGTATCTGCTGCGGCTCGAACGCGGCGAGCTGTTCGCATTGATGAGCACCGGCATGGCCGGCATCGCCGGGACCGTGATGGTGATCTACGCCGCGATCCTCGGACCGGTGATCCCGGACGCGCTCGGCCATATCCTGGTGGCGGCGGTGATCAGCACCCCGGCAGCGCTGGCGGTGGCGGCGCTGATGGTGCCGTTCCGGCCGCACCCGCACGAGGCGGCCGAGCTCCGCCTCGACAACCCGCCGGTGAGCACGATGGACGCGGTCGCCAAGGGCACCGGCGACGGCATCGGCTATTTGCTCAGCATCGCCGCCATGCTGATCGTCATGATCACGCTGGTGAACCTGGTCAACGCGGTGCTCGGGCTGTTGCCCGATATCGGCGGCGCCGCGATCACCTTGCAGCGCCTCTTTGCCTATGCGTTCCGCCCGGTGATGTGGCTGATCGGCGTGCCGTCGGGCGATCTCGCCACGGCGGCGCAGCTGATGGGCACCAAGACGGTGCTCAACGAATTCGTCGCTTATGTCGATTTCGCCAAGCTGCCGGCCGATCAGCTGGGCGCGCACACGCGGCTGATCATGACCTACGCGCTGTGCGGTTTCGCCAATTTCGGCAGCCTCGGCATCCTGATCGGCGGGATGGGCGCGATGGTGCCGGAGCGGCGCGCCGAGATCGTCGCTCTCGGCCTCCGCTCGATCCTCTCCGGCACGATGGCCGGCTGCATGTCGGGCGCGGTGGTCGGTCTTCTGGTCTAGGGTGTGGACTCAAACGCACCAATAGATCAGCGCGGCGATGAGGGATAGTCCGGCGAGGAAGTTGCGGGCGAGTTTGTCGTATCGCGTGGCGATGGCACGGAAGTCCTTGATGCGGCAGTTGGTGCGCTCGATGACG
>DASZOZ010000086.1:0-25057 GCA_035550515.1 Allostellaceae bacterium | reverse complement strand
GCGGCGATCTCGTCGTCGAACCGCCCCGCCTGCTGCGCGGCCGCGGTGCGCTGCTGCGAGCGCAGCGCATATTCGTCCTGCGCCTCGCGCGACACGCCATAGCGCGCGGCGACGGTCTCGGCGGTCTCGATCATCGTCATGTAGATCGCCGGCGCGCGTGCGATCAGCTCGGCGTCCTGCGCCCGGTAGCGGTTCAGGTGCTCGTTCTGCACCAGCGAGATCGACTCGACGCCGCCGCCGATCGCGACCTGCATGCCGTCATGCATGATCTCCTTGGCGGCGGTGGCGATCGCCATCATTCCCGACGAGCACTGCCGGTCGAGCGACATCGCCGCGACGGTGTCCGGCAGCCCGGCGCGCAGCGCCGCCTGGCGCGCGACGTTGGAGCCCTGGCTGCCCTGCTGCAGGGCGGCGCCGATGATCACGTCGTCGATCTCGGCCGGGTCGACCTTGGCGCGCTTCACCGCCTCGGCGATCGCATGCCCCGCCAGCGTCTGCGCCTGGGTGTCGTTGAACGCGCCGCGATAGGCGCGGCCGATCGGCGTGCGCGCGGTGGAGACGATGACGGCGCTGCGCATGAGGTCCTCCCTGCTTCCCGTTTGGCCCGCTCGCGGTTGGGCGCGAGCTTAGCCCGGAACCGCCCGGAATGCACCCCGTTGGCCCGGCAAGAGTGATGGCGGGATCGATGAAAGGACAATCTCCATGTCGCAGGCGGAACGCGGCGCCCGGCACGTGCGGCGCGCGGCCGAGCACGAACATAAAGGCAAGCGGGGCGAGAGCGACGCCGAGTCGGCCGCGGCGCATGTCGACGTGACCGAAGCCAAACAAGGCCGCCCGCCGCTCAACCGCGACTGGCGCGACAAACCGGTCGATCAGGAACGCGACAAGGACATCAAGCAAGGCGGCATCGAAGGCGCCGAACGCGGCCGACGGGGGCGCCGCTAGGGCTTGTTGCGCCGCAATGCTCGGCTCGTCTGCGAGAATGATCGAAAGGATCAGATCGCGTTTCGTGGAGGTGTGCTGAACATCGCCGCCCACCGGGTTTCCGTCTTCCCCGAGATCGAGCACGATGTCGGGCTTGGTCTCCCGCGGCGCCGCGCCGGCAGGTCGCGCAGCTCGATGTAAAGATTATCCGCCGACTTGAACGGTTTCGCCGTCTGAAAACACGACACGCAAATAGCCGCTGAGAGCGGGGTCAATGGCTGGCGATCGGGGTTTCGGCGAAGCGCGCTCGGAACCAGCGTTCCAGCATCGCCTTTTCGTAAGGCATGACGTCCACGGACGAGCGGATGCCGGCACGCGTCAGATACATCTCGTCGGACACGTCCTCTTCGCCCGAACGTGATGGCCGGCCGGCTTCGGTGAGGGTGTAACGCAGCTTGATCCGCGGCCACGTGACCTCGCGCATAAGGCGCACATCGAAGGCTTGGGGGCGCCACGGCTCGAACCGTCCGGCAAGGTCGACATCGAGCACGTCGACCGACAACCTCTGGCTCGGCCGCAGATACCGCTCGCCGAGCCGGTGCAAGGTCTGCTCGATCTGGCGCAAGGCCGGCGCGCGGCCGGCCGCGCCGTAGCCATTGTAGAGGCTGGCGTCGGTATAGTGCTCGGGCGCGACGAAGGTGACCTGCACCTCGGCGGCGGCGATGCCCGATCCCATGCCCGTCAAGGCGCTGCAGAGCGCGAGTATCGCCAATCTGCGCATCGGTCCTCCCAGGCGTCAAAGAAGTGCACCGTCTTGATGAAGTGGGGCCGGCCTTGGCCGGCGCAACGGCCATCAACTCCTGTTGATCGATCTGCCGCCATGGCCTCGACCATTCACGGGGACGGCGCCGGCACCTCGGTATCGCTTCCGAGCGATGCGGCGGGGTTCACACCTCCCTGTCGGGTGCCTTTTACGATCTCGCCGAGGGCTGAGACGAACCCGGAAAACCCGGCGCTGCGCAATAGGACAAACCGTTTGCCCTGACGCTTGCACAGGTGCTTGAGCCGCAGGCAGGCGTCATGGCTGACGCAGTTGACCGGGCAGAACACCGCATCGGCTTGCGAGACGAGGCCGCGCAGCTTGCCGTTCTGCCGCTCGATCCCGCCGTCATGATAAAGGAAGATGCCGCGCATCGCCTCCACATGCGCGCGCAGACGCGGCGTCACGTCGCGATAGCCACCGACATAGAGCAGGGCGTGTCCGCTTAAGTCGCCGTCATCATCCTGTTGCGCCGGGTCATAGTGCGCCGGCGCCTCCACGGTCGATACGAGCGGCTCCAGGGGCGGACCCGGCTCCTGCGTCACCGCCGTGAGCCGCGCTTCGGCGCCATCCGCGCGTTTGCGCTCTGTCCGCAGGCAGCGTTCGAGCGCGCCGCAGCGCGCCTTTAACCGGTCGATCTCCGCATCGCGCTTGCGAAGCTCCTCGGAGCGGTCGATGGCGGGCGGCGTACGCAAAGCGACGGCGAGCTGGGCGTCCAGCGTGCGGATCCGGGCATCGTGTTCCTGTTGGGCGGTCTGAGCCCGCGACCGCATTTTCGCCAGCCGTTCGGCGAGCGCCGCACATTCGGCTTCGAGCTGGCGCACCCTTCTGTTTTCCTCCCGGCTCGATTTGCCCATCAGGTGCGAAAGCATGTGGACTTCGTTGTGGGCCCGAATGGCCATCGCGCGCGGCGTCGCCTTGTGCGTCAGCAACGCCCAATAGGCGCCGGCGACATCGCCCTCGTTCACCGCGTTCTGCCATATTGCCCATAGATCGTCGGCGCCGGCGGCCTGGCGGAAGCGCGCGATCTGTGCGCCGTATTTCCGGTCGAGCGTCTTGTGGATCAGTTTCGACAACAGCGAGCGCGCGCCCGATTGCTTTACGAAATAGCCGTGGATGTCATAGTCCGGGGTTCCCGGGGCTACCGTGATATCGGCCTTCCGGAGCAGACGGCGCAGGTCGTTGACGCTGAGGCAGGTGCCGATAAGCAAGCAATGGCTGCCGGGGTCGAGTTCCCAAATCTTATGGCGCCCGGGCGGCGCGGCACGCCGCGCCGGGCCGGCGCCGCCGGCCTCCGCACCCTGTCCTCCGGGCAGCGTCACCGCGTCGTCGTTCCGTAACATGTGCCGTATCGGAGCCGGGACCCGCACCGGTCGATCATTTTCGACCGGGACATCCGCCGCGACATTTCGATGACCTCAGCCGGCGACCGTTATGTCGTTGCGCCCGGTCCACTCCCGTCGATGATCGGCAGGCACGGGGCGCGGCCAGACCGGCGGCGGCACTTTGGGCGTGCCGACGTAAATCAGTCCCACCAATCGATCGGGCCAGGTGAATCCCAGGGCCTCGTTGACGCTGCGATCGTAGGTATGGGCGCCGGTCACCCACATTCCGCCATAGCCGAGCGCATGGATCGCGTTGAGCATATTCGCCGCCGCAGCGCCGGCGGAGAGGAGCTGCTCTATCTCCGGTATCGGTTTCTCGGTCTTGATCCGCGCTCCGACGGCGATGATCAGCGGCACGCCCCGGATGCGGGTGCGGATGCGGTCTTCCATCGGTTGGGTTGCCGCGGGGTCGCGCCGCTTCAACGCCGCGACCAGCAGCTCGGCAAACGCCATGCGCGCCTCGCCGCCGATCGTGACAAAGGACCACGGCCGCAGCCTCCCATGGTCCGGCGCCTGGAGCCCGGCCTCGATGATCTGCGCCAACTCGTCGCCCTGCGGCGCGGGCTCGCGCAACTGGCCGACCGACCGGCGCGACAGCAGCGCCTCCAATGCTTGCGGCCGGCGGATCGCTGTCTCGATTGTCCCGTTCCCGTCCATCCGTCCCTCCTGAAGCCGTTGCTTGATCCTAATCGCGAATGAGTTGCAATTGCAAGATAGCTTGGGATACGGTGCAGCACCTGGACCGATCGGAGACCGGTATGTTCCTGGCCCGTCCCTTGCCGATATATCCGACAGACGCGCCGATCGTGGAGCTTCAGCCCGCCGAGCTGTTCCTGATCTGCATTGCCCGGCTGTGGGTGCTGCATCACCGCCACCCCGACGAGATGGCGGCCGACTGGCGTACCGGGTTCGCTCATATGCGGATCGACAGCAACGGCGAGACCGGCTTCGACACGCTCTTCGCCCTCGTTGCCGCGTCGGCGGTCCGCAGCATCGATATCCGTTGCAAAACCTGTCCGCATCTCGGCGAGGACGAGGCGTGGCTGCTGCAATTGGTCGGTTGCCTGCAACGCGACCGCCTTGCCGAAGCGGCAGCGATCCTTGCCGACTGGCTGCCGGCCGGCACCGTTCGCCGCGCCGTCGGACCGGCGCAGGCCTTCGCCGCCGGGCTCGCCGCGCGCGGCCTCGTCATGCCGCTCCGCCCGGCTGCCGCAGCGACGCGTCGTCACCCGGCGATGGCGCGGCCCCACGCCTGCCCATCGGATCTGCTGCACTGAGATCGGGATCGAGCCATGAACAGACCATGTCCCCGCGGCGTCGCGCATCCGGCCGGGCCGCACCCGGAAGTCGCCGCATTGCAGGAAGTGATGTCCGCGGTCGAGCAGCGCCTCCCGGACATTCTCGTCGAGCTGCCGCAATCGCACCGCCCGCTGCTGACCAACGCGCTGCTCAACGTGTCGATCAACCACATCCTCGCCGAGGAAGGCGGTCCTGCGACGGCATCGATCCTGCAGCGCCTTGCCGCGCTGATTGCCGCCGGCGAGCGGCCCGCCGACGGCGATGGTCTGCGCCTCAACGGGCAGGATGCATGACCGGGTGAGAGGATGTCTGCCGCTGCCTGTGGGCCGGAGGAGAACGCCTCTGCCGGCCTGCTATGCCTCGATGATCACCTTTAACGCGCGCGTTTCGGCGGCGTGGGCAAAGGTGTCGTAAGCTTCGAGGATGTCGTCGAGCTTGAACCGGTGGGTGATCAGGCGTTGCGGGTCGATCTTGTGGGCCTGGACCGTCTTCAGCAGCATGGGTGTGGTGACCGTGTCGACCAGCCTCGTCGTGATCGTGATGTTTTGCGACCAGAGGCGCTCCAGGTGCAGGTCAACCTTGACCCCATGGACCCCGACATTGGCGATCGTCCCGCCCGGCCCCACCACCTCCTCGCAGGTGATGAAGGACGCCGGCACGCCGACCGCTTCGATGGCGGTATCGACGCCGCGGCCGCCGGTCAGCTTCATGACCGCCTCGGCGGCATTGCCGGTGGTCGCGTTGACCGTCGCGGTCGCGCCGAAACGCCGGGCGACGTCGAGCCGGTTGTCGTCGAGATCGATCATGATGATGTCGGCCGGCGCATAGAATTGCGCCGTCAGGAGCGCGGCAAGGCCGATCGGCCCGGCTCCGACGATGGCAACGGTGCCGCCGGGCGCCACCTTGCCGTTGAGCACCCCGCACTCGAAGCCGGTCGGCAGGATGTCGCTCAGCATGACCAGAGCTTCCTCGTCAGCCCCCGCGGGGATCGGATAGAGGCTCGTGTCGGCGTGCGGCACCCGCACGTATTCGGCCTGGGTCCCGTCGATGGCGTTGCCGAGTATCCATCCCCCGCTCGCGCAATGCGAGTACATCCCGCGCCGGCAATACTCGCACTTGCCGCAGGCGGATATGCAGGAGACCAGGACGTGATCCCCGGGGCGAAAAGCGGTTACGCCGGCGCCGACCCGGTCGACCACGCCGACCCCTTCATGGCCCAGGATGCGGCCCGGTGCACAAGTCGGAACATCCCCCTTCAGGATATGCAGGTCGGTGCCGCAGATCGTCGTCTTGAGGATGCGAACGACGGCATCGCCGGCTTCGGCGATTTCGGGGGTCGGACGCTGCTCGAGCGCGACCTTGCCGGGCCGCTGATAAACAAGCGCTTTCATCGCCCCTCCAGACTGGGCGGCGGCTGCCTGCTCGGCGGGGACGCCGGCCGCCTCCGGCGGTCTCCGTCGCCGCCCTCTATGTCGGGCGCACCTGCGGTGGAAGCAAGAGAGGGCGCCAGGACTGCGGAGCGTTTTGGCCGAGCAACCTCTATCGGACGCTGTCGTCGGCGAGGGCCCGCCGCAGGCGGGCGGCGGCTGTGCGTCCCAGGACGACCGGCTCCGGCACGCCCTCGAGCGTGATGCGCGCCTCGACGCGCGACAGCGTCTCGACCCGGCGCAGCCGGTCGCGGTTGATGATCAACGAGCGGCCGAGCCTCAGGAAGGGCGGGGACGGCAGCAGGCTCTCGAAGTGGCCGAGCGTGCGCCAGATCATCATCGGCGCCTGCTCGGCGACAAAGACATGGGTGAAGTCGCCGTCGGCGCGCAACGCGGCGATCGCGCCGGGGGCGGCCAGCACGGTCTGCTTGGGGGTCCGCAGCGCGATGACGGCCGGGCTGGTCGATGTCGGGTTGGCCGATTTCGGGCCGGCCGGGGCGGCGAAGCCGAGGGCGAGCTGCCGCGCCGCGCGCGCCAGTGATTCCGCCAGGCGCTCGGGCGCCACCGGCTTCAGCAGATAGTCCACCGCGTCGACCGCGAAGGCTTCGACCGCGTGCTCGGCATAGGCGGTGACGAACACGACCATCGGCGGCCGTTCCAGCCCGGCGAGAAGATCGAAACCGTCGGCGCCGCCGCCGAGCTCGATGTCGAGAAAGACCAGCTCCGGCTCGGTGCGCGCGATGGCTGCAATCGCCTCGGCGAGGCTCTCGGCCTCGCCGGCGATCTCGATCTCGTCGTGCCCGGCGAGCAGGCGCCGCATCGCCTGGCGCGCCAAGCGCTCGTCGTCGACGATCAAGACCCGCACGGTTCGCCCTCCAGCTCCAGCGTGGCCACGACCTTGTCGCCGCCGCTGCTTTCGGTGAGCGCGAAACGGTGCCGGCCGGGGTAGTGCAGGGCAAGCCGTCGCCGCACATTCTCCAGTCCGATGCCCGGACGACCGCGCCGCGCCGGCGCACCGCCGCCGAGCGCGCCGGTGTTCTCGATCTCGATATGCAGCGCATCCTCCGTTGCGCGAATGGCGACGCGGATCTCCAGTTTCCTGTCGCGGCGGCCGTGCTTGACGGCATTTTCCACCAGCGGCTGCAACAGAAAGCTCGCAATACGGCGCGGCGCCGCCCGCGGGTCGAGGTCGAACGTCACGTCGAGACGTTCGCCGAAGCGCGCTTGCTGCACCCGGAGATAGGCCGAAAGCCCGCCGGTCTCGGCTTCCACCGTCACCACGGTCTGCTTGATGCCGTCGAGCGAGTGGCGGAGATAGGCCGTAAGGTCGCGCAGCATGGCGAGTGCGGCATCGGGATGCTCGGGAATTTCCTCGGCGACGCCGTTCAAGGCGTTGAACAGAAAATGCGGATCGAGCTGCAGGCGCAGTTCTTCGAGTTCGGCGCGTAGCGCCTCGGCCTCCGCGCGCATCGCGTGCTCATGCTCGGCCTGTCGAGCGAATTCGGCACGAACCCAAAAGTAGCAAAGGCTCCAGCCGGCGAGCGCCACTGAATAATTGATCCAGGGCAGGACGAAATCGTCGACCGGATCGCGGCCCGGCGCCGTCCAACCCATCGCCTCGCCGGCGGCGTGCATCAGTGCGGCGACCAGCGCCGCGCCGCCGACCGACAACAGCGCCACCCAGGCGGTCGCGTGAAAGGTCAGCCTGTTGCCGAATTGCGCGGACGCATAGACCGGGCGCATGCCCACGGAAACCAGCACCAGACACGGCACGATCAGCGCCGTCCGGGACAGGTCGATCGAAACATTGTGAAAGATCAGGTGCTGATTCAGCAGGACGATGACGGCGAACACCCCCCAGCCGACGGCCTGCGCTCGCCAAAACAACGACATGCCGTTGCACCGGGCACGGATGGAGCCGGCAGTGCCGACGAGCGAGGGTACGGACAACCGGTCGCCTCCCGGCGGTTGATCGACGCGAGAGCAAATTCGATTTCGCCTGCACCGGCAAGTTCGCGTGTTTTGAAATCGCCTTCACCGATTTTCCTGCCGCATTCACCGAGCGGCGCCTGCAACCGCCCCAAGGCCATGACATATCCCCGCTCGCGGAACGTGAGCGAGGACGCGGCGATGACGGCGGTCGATTACGCGGTCAGCGACAATTGGGGATCGGGCTTTATCGGCAACATGACGGTGCCGGGCGGGGGTCAGGGGCTAGACGGCTGGACGATCGAATTCGACGCCGGCTTTCTCATTTCGAACATCTGGGGCGCCCAGATCGTCAGCCATGTCGGCAACCATTACGTGATCCGAAATCTCGATTGGGACGCCAAGGTGCCGCCGGGCGGCCAGATGAGCTTCGGCTTCCAGGCCACGCCCGGGGCCGACGGCACCGCGGCCGGCGGCTTCGTCATCGACGGTGCGGACAGCATCGCCCCGCCGCCGGTTCTTCCGGCGCTTTCGGTGGCCGACGCCTCGACCGCCGAGGGGAATTCCGGCATGTCGCAGTTTCTCTTCACCGTCACGCTGTCGCAGCCCGCCGGCGGGCCGGTAACGGTTCGCTATTCGACCGCAAACGGCACGGCGGCGGCCGGCTCGGATTACGCCGCGGTGTCGGGCACCCTCTCCTTCGCGGCAGGTGAGACGTCCAAGACGATCGCCGTGGCGATCGCCGGCGATGCCGTCGTCGAGGCCGACGAGACCTTTACCGTCGTTCTTTCCGACGCGTCGGGCGCCACCATCGCACGCGGCACGGCGACCGGCACCATCGCCAATGACGACGTCCAACCGCCGCCTCCGACCGGAGGCGCCGGGCTCGATTACGCCGTCACCGACAACTGGGGGGCGGGCTTTATCGGCGCGATGACCGTCACCGCCGGCAGCGGCGGGTTCAACGGCTGGACCGTCGAGTTCGATTCGTCGGCCGCGATCGGCAACATCTGGAACGCCGAGATCGTCAGCCATGTCGGCGACCACTATGTCGTGCGCAACGCCGCCTGGGACGGCCAGGTCGGCGCCGGCCAAGCCACGTCTTTCGGCTTCCAGGCGACGCCCGGCGCCGACGGCGCCGCGGCTTCGGGCTTCACCGTGAACGGTGCTCCGGCGGAAGGCATTCCCACGCCGCCGCCGGCTTTGCCGAGCCTCTCCGTCGCCGATGCGACAGTCACCGAAGGCAACGGCGGAACCCAGGACCTCGCCTTCACGGTGACGCTGTCGGCCGCGGCCGCCGGCCCTGTCTCGGTGGCCTATGCGACGGCCGACGGCACCGCCGCGGCGGGCTCCGACTATACGGCGAGCGACGGCACGCTGACCTTCGCCGCCGGCGAAACCGCGCAGACCGTCCACGTCCGGGTGGCGGGCGACACCGCGGTCGAGCCGAACGAAACCCTGACGCTGACCCTGTCGTCACCGGGCGGCGCGACCATCGCGCACGGCACGGCGACCGGCACCATCGTCAACGACGACGTCGCCCCGCCATCCCCGCCGACGCTCGGCATCGCCGATACCTCGGTGGTCGAAGGCAATCCCGGCGGCGCCGGCATGCCGTCGGGCTGGCTCAGCACGTCGGGCAACCAGATCGTCGACAGCGCCGGCAACTCGGTGCAGATCGCCGGCGTCAACTGGTTCGGCTTCGAATCGACCAACATGTCGCCCGACGGGCTGTGGACGCGCAGCTACAAGGACATGATGGACCAGATGGCGGCGCTCGGCTTCAACACGATCCGCCTGCCCTTTTCCAGCGAGATGCTGCATTCGAGCGCCGCGCCGAGCGGCATCGACTTCTCCAAGAACCCCGATTTGCAGGGCCTCTCGGCGCTGCAGGTCATGGACAAGATCGTCGACTATGCCGACCAGATCGGCATGAAGATCATCCTCGACCATCACCGCAGCGAGGCCGGCGACGGCACCTCGGCCAACGGCCTGTGGTACGATGCGCAATACAGTCAGGCCGAGTGGGTCTCCGACTGGCAGATGCTGGCGCAGCGCTATGCCGACGATCCGTCGGTGATCGGCGCCGACCTGCACAACGAGCCCTACAACGGCGCCTGGGGCGGCGGCGGACCCAACGACTGGGTGGCGGCCGCCGAGCAGGCCGGCAACGCCATCGGCGCGGTCAACCCCAACTGGCTGATCTTTGTCGAGGGCGTCGGCACCTATGACGGCCAGAGCTATTGGTGGGGCGGCAACCTGATGGGGGTGCAGGACGATCCCGTGGTGCTGAACGTCCCCGACAAGCTCGTCTATTCGCCGCACGACTATCCCGACTCGGTCTACCAGCAGCCGTGGTTCAGCGACCCGGACTTCCCGGCGAACCTGCCCGCGGAGTTCACCAAGATGTGGGGCTATATCTACCAAGACGACATCGCGCCGATCTATCTCGGCGAGTTCGGCACCAAGCTCGTCGACCCCAAGGACGCGCCCTGGCTGCAGGCGATCACCGCCTATCTGGGCGGCGACGTCAACGACGACGGCACATCCGACATCCCGGCCGGCACGCACGGCCCGAGCTGGACCTTCTGGTCGTGGAACCCCAATTCCGGCGACACCGGCGGCATCCTGGCCGACGACTGGAACACGGTGAACCAAAACAAGATGGCCTACCTCACGCCGATCGAGTTCGACATGGGCAGCGACACCGCGGGCGCCCTGGGTGGCGGCAACACCGCCAACTTCGTGCTCACGCTCTCCGCACCCGCGACGCAGACGGTGACGGTCGATTTCCACACCGTGGCCGGCGACGCGACCGCCGGCACCGACTTCACCGACACCAGCGGCTCGGTCAGCTTCGCGCCGGGCGAGCAGAGCAAGACGATCGCGATCCCGATCACCGCCGACACGGTGAGCGAGCCGAACGAGCACTTCACCGTGGTGCTAAGCAACGCGGCAGGCGCCACCATCACCCGCGCCACCGGCACGGCGACCATCGTCGACGACGACGCGGCGCCGACGCCCCCATCCACGACACCCCCGGCCGCGCCCCCAGTAACGACGCCGGCCGCCGGCGACTTCAGCGGTAGCTTCGCGGCCACCGATACCTGGAGCGGCGGCTTCAACGGCGACGTCGCGGTGCACAACAACGGCGCCGCGGGGGCTTGGCAGATCGCCATCGAGATGCCGTACCAGATCACCGACATCTGGAACGCCACTGTCGTCTCGCACGACGCCAACGGCTATGTGATCGCGGGCGCCGCCTGGAACGGGCAGATCGCGCAAGGCGGAAGCGTCGATTTCGGCTTCACCGCCGCGGGGCAACTCGACCCGACCGTCGCCCATGTCCTGAACCCGCAAGAATTCGCCGGGCTGCAACAGTCCGACCATATCGCCTGACATGCCGCGCTCCTCCCCCAACCGCCGCCCGGAGCTGTCGGCGGCACTGGCGTCGTGCCGCCTGGCCTTTGCCGGTGTGGCGCTGTTCAGCGCCGTGCTCAACCTGCTCTATTTGACCGGCTCGTTCTACATGCTGGAGGTCTACGACCGGGTCCTGCCGAGCCGCAGCCCGGCGACCCTGGTGGGCCTCAGCCTCCTCGCCGCATTGCTGTTCGCGTTCCAGGGGCTGTTCGACATCGTGCGCAACCGGATTCTGGTGCGCATCGGCGGCAGGCTCGACGACGCGGTGAACGCGCGCGTCTTCGACGTGCTCGTGCAACTGCCGATCAAGGGGGCTGCCGGCCAGGGCTTGCAGCCGTCGCGCGACCTCGACCAGGTCCGCTCCTTCCTGTCGACCGTCGGTCCGGCCGCGCTGTTCGACCTGCCGTGGATCCCGCTCTATCTCGGCATCTGCTTCCTGTTCCATCCCTGGATCGGCACCGCAGCGACGACCGGCGGACTGATCCTGGTCGCCGTCACGCTGGCGACCGAGGTGCTGACGCGCGCGCCTGCCGCCGCTGCGGCCGTGCTGGCCGGCAACCGCAACGCCGTAGCGGAGGCGAGCCGGCGCAACAGCGAGGCGGTCCACGCCATGGGCATGGGCGGACGCCTCGGCGCGCTGTGGCGCGGCCGCAACCGCGACTATCTCGCCGCCCAACAGCGCGCCGCCGACATCGCCGCGACCTTGGGCGGGCTGTCGAAGGTGCTGCGCCTGGCGCTGCAATCGGGCGTGCTCGGGATCGGCGCCTGGCTGGTCATCAACCAGCAGGCGACGGCCGGCGTCATCATCGCCGGCTCGATCCTGACCTCGCGGGCGCTGGCACCGATCGAGCTGGCCATCGCCCATTGGCGCGGCTTTGTCGCGGCACGGCAAAGCTGGCGGCGCCTGGCGGTCGTGCTGGACCAGGTTCCGCCCGGCGCCGCGCGCCTGGCGCTGCCCGCGCCGGTCCGGTCCCTGGCGGTGGAGGCGGTGAGCGTCGTGCCGCCGGGCGCGAGCCGGGTCGTGGTGCAGGACATGGCGCTGCAACTGAAGGCCGGACAGGGGCTGGGCATCATCGGGCCCAGCGCGTCGGGCAAATCCTCGCTGGCGCGCGCCATCGTCGGAGTGTGGACGCCCGTCCGCGGGGCGATCCGGCTCGACGGCGCCGCCCTCGACCAGTGGTCGCCGCAAGCGCTGGGGCGGCATGTCGGCTACCTGCCGCAGGACATGGAGCTGTTCGCCGGCACGGTGGCGCAGAACATCGCACGGTTCGACGCGCAGGCCGCGCCGGATGCGGTCATCGCCGCGTCCGTCGCGGCGGGAGCGCACGAGATGATCCTCGGGCTGCCGGAGGGCTACGAGACCGAGATCGGCGAGGCCGGCGCGGCGCTGTCGGCCGGCCAGCGCCAGCGCGTCGGCCTGGCGCGGGCGCTTTACGACGCGCCGTTCCTGGTGGTTCTGGACGAGCCCAACGCCAATCTCGACGGCGAAGGCGAGGAGGCGTTGACCCGCGCCATCCAGGGCGTCCGGGCGCGCGGCGGGATCGTCATCGTGATCGCCCACCGGCCGAGCGCGCTTGCCGGCGTCGATACCTTGCTGGTGATGGCGGGCGGGCGCCTCGCCTCGTTCGGACCGAAGGAGAGCGTGCTGAAACAGGCCCTGCGGCCGGCGCCGGTGCCGGCGCGCGTCGCCGCCGGGGCGGCAGGAGCAGCATGAGATGAGCCCGTTCTCGATCCGCCGCCATCTTCTCCTGGGGGTTGCGGCCGCGGTGCTGCTGGTGGGCGGCGTGGGCGGCTGGGCGGCGACGACCGAGCTTGCCGGCGCGGTCATCGCACCGGGCCGGCTGGTCGTCGATTCGAACGTCAAGAAGGTCCAGCATCCCACCGGCGGTGTCGTCGGCGAATTGCGGGTGAAGGAAGGCGACCGCGTCGCGGCAGGCGAGGTCGTGGTGCGGCTCGACGAGACGCAGGCCCGCGCCAATCTCGCCATCGTCACCAAGGCGCTCGATGAGCTGGCGGCGCGCCAGGCGCGCTGCGAGGCCGAGCGCGACGGCGCGGACACGGTGAGTTTCCCGGACGAACTTTCGGCCAGACGGGACGATCCCGACGTCCGGCGGGTAACCGCGGGCGAGCGGCGATTGTTCGCCGTTCGCCGCGACGCGCGCGACGGACAAAAGGCCCAGCTCAGAGAGCAGATCGCGCAGCTCCAAGAGCAGATCCGCGGCACCGCCGAGCAGGAGACCGCCAAGGTCAAGGAGATCGAGTGGATCCGGCAGGAGCTCAAAGGCGTCCGTGACCTCTGGAACCGGAACCTTGTGCCGTTCAGCCGGGTGACGGCGCTGGAACGCGACGCGGCCCGGCTCGAAGGCGAGCGCGGCGCGCTGATCGGGAATGCCGCCCAGACCCGGGGCCGCATTGCCGAGACGGAATTGAAAATTCTGCAGATCGACGAGGACCTGCGCACCGAGGTCGGCAAGGAGCTGGCCGATATCCGCGGCAAGCGGGCCGAGCTGGTCGAGAAGCGCGTCGCGGCCGAGGATCAGCTCAAACGCACCGACCTCGTCGCGCCGCAGGACGGCAGGGTGTTTCAACTCGCCGTGCACACGGTCGGCGGGGTCGTCCAGGCGGGCGAGGCGGTCATGCTGATCGTGCCCGACGGCGACAGCCTGACCGTCGAGGCCAAGGTCGCGCCGCAGGACATCGACCAGGTTCATCGGGGCCAGCGCGCGGTCCTGCGCTTTCCGGCCTTCAACCAGCGCACCACGCCGGAGCTCAACGGCGAGGTCGTGCGCATCGGCGCCGACGTCGTGCAGGAAGATAAACGAAACGAGAGCTACTACGCGGTGCGCATCCGCATCTCGGACGACGAGCTGGCGCGGCTCGGCGGCTTGAAGCTGGTCGCCGGCATGCCGGTCGAAGCCTTCATCCAAACCGTGCCGCGCACCGCGATGTCCTACCTGGTGAAGCCGATGCACGACCAGATCGCCCGGGCATTCCGGGAAAGATGATCGAGCCCGGATTTGCAGGCTTTGCCTGGACAGCCGAAAGATACAATTTGTTACAAAGGTAGACAAGATGTCGAGGAATGTGCAACCGTTGCGCGACACCAGGACGATGGAGGCGACCCATTATTAAGCATGTCGCTGGTTTTCTCGCGGCTGTCTGCGGCACGGTTGCCTGCAGCACGGCCGCCCCGGCCCAGACGGCCAGCTGCTCGGGCTCCGGGGATACCTGCACGATTGACGCGGGCAGCAGCAGCTATACGAGCGCGTTCCAGGTCCCGAGCAATTACACCACCGTCGACAATAACGGCACGTTCAGCGTTACGAACATGCCGTCGGGCTTCGGGGATCTTGCGCCGTATGCGCTGCAGGCGCAGGGGAGCGGAGCCGGCCTCACGCTCAACAACTTCGCGCCCGTCACGCTGTCGGTTCCCAGCAACTCGCTTTTCTATCCCACCACATTTGGGGCGGCATACGCGTTTGCCGTGGGCGGCGGCGGGTCGTCGACCGCGGCGGGAAGCGCATCCGGCCCCATCACCGCCGATATAAACGCGCCGGTGAGCCTGTCATACACATCGCCCTACTCTGCGCCGGGCGCCTATGGCGTCTATGCGACCACGAGCGGCGGGAACGGCGGCGGCTCGAGCGACAGCGATCACAACGCGACCAGCGGCGGCGGCGCGGGCGACGTGACGGTCACGGTATCGGCTACGAACGTAACCACAACGACAAACGGCAATGTGCCGGCGGGGGCGATCATCGCGTCCCAGTATGGCGGGACCGGCGGTTCGGCCGCAGCGCAGGACAACTCCCTGGGCGGGGCGGGCGGTGGAACCGGCACGCTGACCGTCGATATCGAGAATTCGACGGTGACGGCCAGCCGGAGCGCTTCCGGACCCGACGGGGTTTCCGGGGTGCTCGCGTTCCAGTTCGGCGGCACGGGCGGCACCGGCGGCAACAACGTCGCCGGCGGCGCCGGCGGCGCGGCGGGGGCGCTCAACCTGACGGTGAACAACGCCTCGATCAGCGGCAACGGGTCGCAGGGCGACGGCGTGCTGGCGCAGCAGACCGGCGGCGCGGGCGGCACGGCTTCGACCGGCGAATCGGGCGCACCCGCGACAGGCGGTCAGGGCGGCACGACCGGCCTGCTGACGGCGAACATCACCAATTCGTCGATCTCCTCCAGCGCCGCGCGCGGGCTCGCGCTCGTGCAGACGGGGGGCGCCGGCGGCAGCGGCGACATCGCGGACTACGACAATTTCAGCTACGGCTACACGGGAGGCGACGCCGGCGGGATTTCGGCCACCTTCACCGGGGGCACGACCGGCAACGTGATCACCGGCCAGGGCGACAACGTACCCACCGTTCTCATCGAATCCGCGGGCGGCGCCGGGGGCACCGGCGCGACCACGGGCGGGGGCCTCTTACAGTACAGCATCGGCGGCGGCGACGGCGGCAACGGCGGCAACGCCGGCGCGATCAAGGTGACCAGCAGCGGAACCCTGACCATTACGGCTACGGGCAACATGTCCTCCGGCCTCGCCATCATCGGACAAGGCGGCCTGGGCGGCACCGCCGGCCACACGACCTGCTCGACCGACTGCTACCCGGCGGCCGGCGGCAACGGCGGCAGCGGCAGTTCGGTCGAGGTCGATCTCGACGCCGGCGCTTCGATCACGACCGCCGGCGCCAGCGCGCCGGCGGTCGCGGCGCTGTCGTTCGGTGCCAATGGCGGCCCGGCGGGCGGCGCGCAGAACAACTACGGCAGCATAACCGGTGCCGCCTCCGGGGATGGCGGCGCCAGCGGGCTTGTGACGGTCTATTTCCAGAACGGCGTCGCGCTGGCGACGACCGGGGCGCAGTCTCCGGGGCTGCTGGTGCAGAGCATCGGCGGCATGGGGGGCAGCAGTTGCTGCGACGATGCCGGCAACACCGGCGGCGGTATCGGCAACGGGACCGGAACGAGCGGCGGCGATGGCGGCGCCGCCGCCGGCGCCAACGTCACGTCCACCGCACGGATCACGACCGCGGGCACCTTGTCCCCGGGCATCCTGGTGCAGGTGCTGTCCGGCCCCGGCGGCGCCGGCGGGTACGGTGACGGCTTGAGCTCCACGGGCGGCGCCGGCGCCGCGGGCGGCGCCAGCGGCACCGCGTCGGTCGCCAATTACGGCCCGATCACCACCAGCGGGGACGCGTCGCAGGGCGTCTTGGTGCAATCGATCGGCGGCGGCGGGGGCAATGGCGGCACGGCGTCGGGTTTCTTCACGTCGACCGGCGGCACTGCGGCCGCCACCGCCGCCGACGGCGGCTCGGTCGACATCACCACTCAGAACGGCAACGTCACGACCGGCGGCGCGGTCGCCGCGGCTATCCTCGGCCAGTCGATCGGCGGCGGCGGCGGCAACGGCGGCTCGACCCAGGGCGTTTTCTACAACCAGGGCGGCACGGCGGGCGTCGGCGGCGACGGCGGACCCGTCACCGTGCACGCCGACGGCACGGTGAGCACCGACGGCACGCCGAACCCCGGCACATTGACCACCAGCGGCACGCTGAGCCACGGCGTGCTGGCGCAAAGCATCGGCGGCTCCGGCGGCACCGGCGGCAACGTCAACGCGTCCGGAACCGTGGTAAGCTACGCGGTGGGCGGCAGCGGCGGCGCCGGCGGTGCGGGCGGCACGGTCGACGTCATTGCGAACGGCGCGACCATCTACACGCACGGCAGCGGGGCCAACGGCATCGTCGCGCAAAGCATCGGCGGCGGCGGCGGCGCCGGCGGGGCGGCCTATGCGTTCACCGCCGGAAGCACCTTCGCCATCGCCGCCGCGATCGGCGGCGCGGGCGGCGACGGCGGCAGCAGCGGCGCGGTGACCGTGACGACATCGACGACGCCGACGACCATCAACACCGGCCGCCCGACCTCGCCGGTTCCCGCGCTGCCGGTCGACGCGATCGGCATCCTCGCGCAGTCGATCTCCGGCGGCGGCGGCGTCGGCGGCGGGGCGTCGGCAGAGGCCGTCGCGATCGGCCTGCCGGGGGCGCCGGACACCGCCGAGACACCGGCGGTCACGGTAGCCGGTTCGGTCGGCGGCACCGGGGGATCGGGCGGTACCGTCAACGGCGCCGTGCAGGTCGCCTTGAACCCCGGCACCAGCATCACGACGGCGGGCGCCGGCTCGATCGGCGTGCTGGCGCAGTCGATCGGCGGCGGCGGCGGCCAGGGCGGCGATTCCTCCACCCTCACCGCGACGATCGGCTCGGCCAATAAGTACCTGACGGCTGCCGACGGTTCGCTGGGGATTCAGGTCGACCTTGCGGTCGGCGCCCAAGGGGGCAGCGGCGGCGCCGGCGCCGGCGTGACCGTCAACCTCGACAACACGGCGACGATCGCTACGACGGGCGACTATGCCGACGGCATCGTCGCGCAGTCGATCGGCGGCGGCGGCGGCAACGCCGGCGCCGGTTCGTCGAGCGTGTACACGACCGGTAAGCAAAGCTCGTACAAGGTCAAGCTGGACCTCGGGGCGCAAGGCGGCGGCGGCGGCAACGGCGACACCGTGACGGTGAACCTCGCCGCGGGTTCCTCGATCACCACGTCGGGCTCCGGCGCGGCCGGCGTGCTGGCGCAGTCGATCGGCGGCGGCGGCGGCAATTCGACCGGGTACACGTTCAGCCTTGACGGCTTGCCGACACCGGCGTCGAACACCACCCTGAGCCCCACGCTGAACGTCGGCGCGACGGGCGGCTACGCCAGCAACGGCGGCAGCGTCACCGTCACCAGCCAGGGCAGCATCGTCACCACCGGCGACGACGCGCCCGGAATCGTGCTGCAGTCGATCGGCGGCGGGGGCGGCGTCGGCGGCTCCGCCGGCGCGGACGCTGCACCCGGCGGCGACAAGACCGAAACCCCCAGCAACGCCCTCGCCGTGGCCCAGGACGAAGGGGGCCTGAATACGGGCTCCGTCACCCTGAACGTGACGCCGACACTGAACATCGGCGGCGCCGGCGGCGCGGCGGGCAACGGCGGCGCCGTCACGCTGACCCAGGAAGGCAGCGTGCAGACCTCAGGCGACTATTCGCCGGGCATCGTCCTGCAATCGATCGGCGGCAGCGGCGGACGCGGCGGCACCGCCGTCACCGGCACGCAGAACAACTCGCTCGGCAACGTGCTGGCGAGCCTCACGCTCAACACCACCATCGCAGTCGGCGGCAGCGGCAGCAACGGCAACGGGGGCAACGGCGGGAACGTGGTGCTGTCGCTGGGCGGTGCGACGATCAGCACGGGCGCCGCCGCCCCGGGAAGCACCGGAACCGGGTTTCAGTCCTTCGGTGTTCTCGCGCAGTCGATCGGCGGCGGCGGCGGCATTGCGGGGGACGGCACCGCCGGCCCCAAAGGCTCGGTGACCCTCGGCTCGAAGACGGCCAACGCCGACTTTGCCGGCAACAACGACGGGGGGAGCGTGACGATCAACGTGCCGAACGGCGGATCGGCCAGCACCATCCGCACGACGGGCGATTACGCAACGGGCGTCGTCGCGCAGTCGATCGGCGGCGGCGGCGGCGTCTATGGCGGGGGATCCGCCGCGCCGGTGACCGATCCGCTCGGCACCGGCAGCAACGTCACCCTGAAGCTCGGGTCCTCGGCGACCAGCTCCTTTCCCTTGGCCACACAGCCGGGCGACGGCGGCAGCGTCTTGTTCGACTACCCCGGCCTGAACATCGGCACCACGGGCAACGGCGCCTTCGGAGTGCTGGCGCAGAGCATCGGCGGCGGCGGCGGTGTTGCCGCTGTCGGCGGGCCCGCGACAGTGGCTCAGCTCGGCGCGTCGACCATTGACACCACCACCATCGGCAACGGCGGCAGCGTCACGGTGAACCTGGGATCCAACGGCAGCATCACGACGACCGGAATTGCCGCACACGGCGTCGTCGCGCAGTCGATCGGCGGCGGCGGCGGCGTCGCGCTGCTTGCGTCGACCGGAACCCTGCCGTCGCTGACGACGACGGCCCCGAGCACATGGCGCAACAACTACCCCTCTGGGACCGGCGGCACGGTTTCGGTCGAGACGCACGGTCCGATCACCGTCACGGGCAACGGGGCGTTCGCCATTCTGGCGCAGAGCATCAGCGGCGGCGGCGGGCTGGCGACGTCCGGCGCGGGCACGGTGTTTGCCGGCAGCACAAGCCCGGGCTCAACGGCCGTGGCCGCCGGCGCCGTGACGGTGACGACGCAAGGCGCGATCCAAGCCACGGGCCAGAACGGCGTCGGCATTTTCGCCCAGAGCGCCTCGGGCTCCCCGTCGGTCGCGTCCGGCACGGTGACGGTCAAAATCCAAGACGGCGAGTCCGGCAGCACGGTCACCGGCGGCGCGGGCGCGCAGGGCTACGGCGTCTGGGTGGACGGCGGCAATTCGGACAACACGCTGGAAATCGACGCCGGCAGCACGCTTTCGGCGCTTTCGGGCAACGCCGTCAACTACACCGGCAGCTACGGCGTCAATCCGACGAACAACGGCCAGGTCGCGGGAACCAGCTTCAACCTGGGCAACGGCACATTCACCAATGCCGGCTCCCTCATCGTCGGCGGTGCGGGGACCGCCGGCCCGTATTACGGCGCCGCGACGTTGCGCGGCAATCTGGTGCAGACGGCATCCGGGCAGCTCGTCACCAATGTCGATTTCGCGTCGGGCCGCGCCGGCTACCTTGTCGTCACCGGCAACGCCGCGCTGGACGGCCGGGTCGTGCCGCAGGTCTCGACGGTCCTGCCGAATGTGAACGTGCCGATCATGATCGTCGACGGCACGGTGACGGGCACGCTGCAAGGCAGCCGGTCGACATTGTACGCGTACGACGTCCAGGACCCGCCGTCGACCCTCACCCTCAGCGCGCGCTCGCTCGGCTTCGCGCCGGCCGGGTTCGGCGTCAACGGCGCCGCGGCGGAACTCGCGGCCTACCTGCAGCCGGCGTTCAACACCGCCGCCACGCCGGAGCTGGGGACGTTCTTCGCCACTCTCGGCAACCTGGCCGATGCCGGGGCCGGGGGATACGTCAACGCGCTGCAGCAGCTTTCGCCGGGCAGCGTGCTGGCCTTTGCGTCGCGCGCCCGGGCCGAGACGACGGCGTTCGGCGACGCGCTGCTGCATTGCGACAGGTTCATCGGGACGAGCGTCGTCACGACCGAGACCGGCTGCGGGTGGGCGGAGGTGAGCGGAGGCGTCGCCGACCAGAGCGCCGACGGCGGCTATGCCGGGTTCGCGGACAGCACCTTGAACTATCGGCTCGGCGGCCAGACGCTGATCGCGCCCGGCTGGACGCTCGGCGGCGCTCTCGGCTATACCCATAGCTGGCTCGACGGCGACTTCACCACCACCGGCCGCGGCGACGCAGGCTATGCCGGGCTGAGCATCACGCGCGAATGGCAGGGCTGGCGCTTCTCCGGCGGGCTGCTCGGCAGCTTCAGCAGCAACAGCACGAGCCGGTCGATTTCCATCCCCGGGTACCAGGCCACGCTCAACGGCAAGCCGGATGTCGACACCCAGGCGGCTCTGCTCCGCGCGGACTATACCGTCGATGCGGGCGGTTTCGCGGGCGGCACCGCCTATATGCGTCCGTCGATGACCGTCGACATCGTGCGCGTCCATGCCGGCGCATTCAGCGAGGGCGGCCAGAAAATCGTCGGCCTCGACTTTGGCGACAGCGACACGGTCAGCGGCGTGTTCGCGCCGCAGATGGAGTTCGGTCTGCGCACCGATCTGCAAGACGGCATGGCGTTGCGCAGCTACGTGACGCTCGGCGCGAGCCTGCCCACCGCCTCGAGGTTCCGCCAGCCGGTGCGCCTGCAAGGCGCGTCCCTCGCCGCGGGCAGCTTCGAGGCGACGCTGCCGACCGATGGCGCGGCGGGTACGCTGGGGGTCGGCGCGCAGCTCTTCACCTCCGGCAACCTCGACCTGCGGGTGGCCTATACGGGCACCTTCTCGGGCCGCGTGACGGACAATGCCGGGATGCTGGTCGGGACCCTGCATTTCTGACCTCTGAGGGAGCCGCATCACGTCGGCCCGTCAGAGCAGAATTCGAACAAGTTCGATCCCCTGTTTCGTCATCGCCGGGCTCGGCCCGGCGATCTCGCCGGCAACCTCGGAGATGGCCGGGTCAAGCCCGGCCATGACGATCCGTTGGGATCGATCTTCGGCTACACGCTGCCGTCGACGACGACCTCGAGCAGCACCGGCTCGCCGGCCGCGAGAGCTTCCGCAAAAGCGGGGCTGAACGCGGTGGGGCTGTCGACGCGGCAGCTCCGGACCCCGAGCGCGTTGGCGAGGGCGGCGAACTCGATGGGCGGATCGACAAAGTCCATGCCGATGAAGTGCTCCGTATTGTGGAACAGTTTCAACCGCTGCTTGATGATCCGGTAGCCGCCATTGTTGAACACGACAAAAGTGATCGGCAGCCGCTGATGCGCTGCGGTCCACAACGCCTGGATCGAATACATCGCGCTGCCGTCGCCGATCAGGGCCACGACCTTGCGGGCCGGCTGAGCCAGTTGGACGCCCACCGCGGCGGCGAGGCCCCAGCCGATGCCGCCGCTCACATTGCCGAAATAGGCGTACCGATCGGCGAGGTACGCAAAGGTGGCGAGGCTTGCCGCCGTTGTCAGGGCCTCGTCGACGATGATGGCGTCCTTTGGCAACAGGTCGGTGATCGTCAGCATCAGCCATTCGGGATCGATCGGGTGCGCCGCCGCCTTGGCCGCCGCGGCTTCGGCCCGCGCCTTGCGGGTTGCGGTCCAGTTGCGCCCGGCCAGGGCGGCGAGCCTGTCCGCCGCCCGCTGCCGCTGCGCCGCGCCGCCGAGTTCCGCCACCAGCGGGGCCAGCACGCCCAGGGTCTCCTTGACATCGGCGCGCAAGGCAATTTCGGCCGGATAGGTCTTGCCCATCTCCCAGTCGCGCAGTCCGATCTGGATGACGGACAGGTGCGGCGGCAGCGCCTCGACCTCGCTGTAGACCGACATGCGCAGGAAGTCGGACCCGATGCTGATGATGGTGTCATACGGATCGAGCCGGGCCCGCACGGTCTTCTGGTCGCGCGACAGCGGGCCGAGATACGCCGGGTGCTCGCTCGGGAAATGCGCGCCTTGCAGCACCGTCTGGTCATAGACGGGGCACCCCAGCACTTCCGCGAACCGTACGGTCTCCGCGAAAGCATCGCTCGCGACAATCTCGTGCCCGGCGATGATGATGGGCCGCTTCGCGTCGAGCAGCCGCTCGGCAAGCGCGCGCAACGCGTCGTCGGATGGCCGCACGCGTGTGTCGACCCGGGTCGCTTGCGACAAATCGATCGCACCGAATGCGTTCAATATGTCTCCCGGCAGCGAGATGAACACGGGCCCGGTCGGGGGCGTCGTCGCCACCTTGGCGGCGCGATGCACGATGCGGGGCAGGTCGTCGAGCCGGGTCACCTCGGTCGCCCATTTCACCACCGGCGTCGCGATCGGCACCAAGGGGGCATAGAGCAGCGGCTCGGTGAGCCCGTGCCCTTGCTCCTGCTGCCCCGCGGTGACGATGAGCGGGGTGCCCGAATTGAACGCCGTGAACAGCGTGCCCATGGCGTTGCCGAGCCCCGGCGCGACATGCACGTTGCAGGCGGCCAGCCGTCCCGAAGCCCGGGCGTACCCGTCGGCCATGGCCACGACGATGGACTCTTGCAGGCCGAGGATGTAGCGCATGTCCGGATGGTCGCCGAGCGCGTGCATGATCGGCAGCTCGGTCGTTCCTGGATTACCGAAGAGGTGCGTGACCCCTTCCGATTTCAGCAATTCGATAAAGGCGCTTCGGCCGCTGATCGTGTTTGGGGCGGAGACAGGTGTCATTCGTACGGAACCTTTGCGCGCGAATTTGGACCGCGGGATGCGTTCCGCCTCAGGATTCGCGGGTGGTCTGCCAGCGGAACGCGCGGCGCTCGCTGTGACCGATGATCATATTGAGCACCACTGAAATCGCCATCAGGACCAGCAGCGCACCGATCACGCCGGCGGTGTCGAAGTTTCCGGCGGAATACGCGATCAGATAGCCGAGGCCGCGGTTGGCGGCGATGATCTCGCCGACAATCGCCCCGATCAGCGCATAGGGCACCGAGAGCTTGAGCCCGCTGTAAATCCAGGCGAGCGTGCCCGGCACGATGATCTTGACGATCAGCTGGAGCCGGCTTGCTCCCATCATCCTGACGGTGTCGATCAGCTCCTGGTCGCTTTGCCGGACGCCGGCATACGCATTCCAGAACACCAGGAAGAAGACGGTGATCGCCGACAGGGCGATTTTCATCTGCATGTCGATGCCGAACCAGAGGATGAACAATGGCCCCATGGCGACTTTCGGCAGGCTGTACACGGCCAGCACGAACGGGTGCAGCGTGTCGCCGACCGTCTCGCTCAGCCCCAAGGCAATCCCGGCGACGATGCCGGTGCTGGCGCCGATCAGAAAGCCGATCCCCATCTCCTGCAAGGTGATCCAGCTATTGTAGGGGAGGGTCCCGTCGAGCGTCCAACCCCAGAGCCGCGCGGCGATCTCGCTCGGGCTGCTGAGCCAGGATTGATCGATGACGCGGCCAGCCGCCCATTGCCACAGGCCGACAATGCCTGCGAGCAGGACCAGCCGTATCAGCCGGATCCGGCGCTGCCGGCTGCGGTGGCGGGTCCGTTCGGCGAGGGCGAGTTCCTCATATTCCCCCTGGGGGATCATCGCGAGGGTCACGCGGCAGCTCCCGGATGGTTGGTCTCGGGTCGGAGCAACTCCCACAGCGTCTCGTGCAATTCGCGGAACTTCGGCAGGAACCGCGTGTCGGTCAGGTCGCGCGGCCGTGGTATGTCGATCGGCTGGATTGCCCGGATGCGCGCGGGGCGCGCCGAGAACACAACCACCCAGTCGGCCATGACGATCGCCTCGTGGAGGTCGTGCGTCACATACAGGATGGTCTGGCGCGCGGCTTGCCACAGACGCATCAGCTCGGCCTCGATCAACAGTTTGAGCTGCGCGTCGAGCGCGCCGAAGGGCTCGTCCATCAGCAGGAACTCGGGGCGCACGGCGTAGGCGCGGGCGAGGGCGAGTCGCTGGCGCATCCCGCCCGACAGCGTCTTCGGCCAGGCGTCGGCGAACTCGGCGAGGCCCATGAGCCGCATGTAGCGATCGACGATCTCGCGGCGCTCGGCGCCGGTGACGCGGTTGGCGCGCAGCGTCAGGCCGAAGGCGATGTTGTCGCGCACGCTGAGCCAGGGAAACACGCCGTATTCCTGGAACATCACGCCGCGGTCGGGCCCGGGTCCCGGGACGGGACGGCCGTCGAGCAGCACGCGCCCGGCGGTGGGCTGCATGAAGCCCGCGACGATGTTCATCATCGTCGTCTTGCCGCAGCCCGACGGACCGATCACCGCCACGAACTCGCGATCGCGGATCTCGTAGCTCACGTCGTCGACCACGCGCATGGTGCCGCGCGCCGACGCGAACGCGACGCTGACGTGGTCGAAGGCGATGCGCGCGCGCGGCGCCGCGGCGGAGCCTGCCGTCATGCGATGCGCTCCTGCCACGCCACCAGGCGCCGCGACAGCGCGCGCAGCGCGAGGTCCATGGCGAGCGCGATCAGGCCGATGCAGATGATGCCGACGTAGATGATGTCGAGCTGGAAGAACGACGACGCGTTCTGGATCAGCGCCCCCAGTCCCTGCTGCGCGGCGATGAGCTCGGAGGCCACCAGCGTCGCCCAGGCGACGCCGAGCGCCACGCGCAGCGCCGTCAGCATGTGCGGCACGGTGAGCGGCACGATCACCTTGCGGAAGATCTCGCCGTCGCTCGCGCCGAGCGTACGGGA
>DASZOZ010000085.1:0-22948 GCA_035550515.1 Allostellaceae bacterium | reverse complement strand
CTTCGGCGGGACGCTCGGCCGCGCCGCCGAGCTGCGGCGGGCGTCGCCGTCGCCGGCGGCGCCGCAACGGTTGGCCGTCCGGACCCAGCCGCGGCGCGGACGGCGTCGCGCCGGTCGGTTCGCCGCTTGCCCCGGCGCTGCCTTCCGCGGCGACCGCATCGAGGGCAGCGCCGTCCGCTGGCGCCGCGGCCGGTTGGATGACCGGTTTCCGGCGTCGGCGGCGCGGCGGTCGCGTCCGCAAGCGCAGCGTGTTTTGGCCGGGCGCTCGCGGCGCCGGTGCCAGCTCGACGGCAGGTCCTTCGGCGCCGCTCTCGGCGGCGGGGGATACGGTCGTCTCGCCCGCTGCCGTCCTCGCCAACTCGACGGCAGGTCCTTCGGAACTGCTCTCGGCGGCGTCGGTGGCTTGAGACACCGTTGTCTCGCCCGCTGCAGCTCGCGGCGGCCCCCGGCGGCGGCGTCGCCGGCGATGGCGGGCCGGGGCGGCGCCCTCGGCTGTGTCGGAGACCGGGCTGGCCGCCTCGCCGGCGGCGCTCACGACGGGTTCCGGAGCGCGTTCCGCCGGAGCCGTGTCCGGTGGATCATCCGGGGTCAAAGGCACCGTCCTCAAATCAGCTATCTTGCTCGATCCTAGCGTCCGTGCCGGAGCAAGGGAAGCCCTGCGGGCGCGGGCGGACCACGATGGTTTTCGGCTATTCGTGATGCTGGCGGCGTCGCCGCTGCCGTAGCGATTTCTGCTGCAAGCCGGCGATGCCGCTGCGCTCGAAATCCGCCTGCCAGGCGGCCAGCTCCTCCGCGGAGAGCATGTATCGCTCCTGCACTTCCGCGGGGGTCAGCGCGCCGCTGCGTATCGCACGGATGACGGCAACCTTTTGCCAGGCGGTCCATCGCATGGTCCCTGGCGGTGGTAAGTCCATCACCCCGTCCCGGTCGTGGTCGGCCCGCTGTGGGCGGCGGCGACACGGGCGGGTCAACCGCTGGTGGATCAGTCGTCGCCGCGCGCGAATCGCCGCACCGGCATGGGTGCCGGTGTCGCCGCTTCCCGGGTGAACGTATTGCCCTTGCTGTTGTTCCGTACCGGGGCGTGTTTCCGCTTTTTGTGCAGGGCGCGCTCATCCATGTCGCGGAACGGTGCGGCAAGCGCCGAGAACAGCCGGAAGCGGCGCTTGCGCGGCCGTTCCTCCACGCCGTCTTTGACGCCCAGCAGCCGAGACTTTGACGGGTAGTCGGTGGCCGAAACCATGGTTTGTCTTGCACCCCTTAATGCAAAATGCAGGGGGACAATGAGCGTGCCGGGATCGACTGCCAAGTTTTTAAACGGTTAATTATGATAAGTTTTCGCTATTATCGCAAAACGTTTATGAAACTCTTTGGTTTCGTAACTCCGGGGCGATCTCATGGTTAATTTCGGCTGTAATCTTAAGTAATTTTACACTCGCCCGCGGCGGCGTCCCCTTTCGCAGCCAGCCATGCGCATTGACGCCGCGCAATCCGCGGCCGGCTTGTTATAGTGCGGAAAACCGGAGGGAAGGGAGCGTCCGATGGAAGAGATCGTCGGCCAGGGCAAACACCGCTACCGCGTGCATTGGGACTGGCAGCAGGCGCCCGAGAGCGTCGAGGTGCGGGCCTGCGCCGTCGCGGTCGACGCCGAAGACCGCGTCTATTGCTTCAACCGCAACAAGGACCATCCGATCGTGATCTTCGATCGCGACGGCAAGTTCGCCGGCTCGTGGGGCGCCGGCTTGTTCCAGTTCCCGCACGCGATCCGCTTCGACCGGGACGACAATGTCTGGCTCACCGACGAGCATTACGGCCAGTTCTTCAAATTCACCAAGGACGGCAAGCTGTTGCAGACGATCGGCGAGCGCGACGCGCGCTCCGATACCGGCGTCCCCAATGACGATTACAGCTCGACCGCGTGGAAAAAGGTGACCCATGGCGGCGCCCCGTTCAACCTGCCGACCGACATCATCCAGGCGCCCGACGGCTCCTATTTCATGTCGGACGGCTACGGCAACGCACGGGTGCACAAATTCTCCAAGGACCTGAAGCTGATCAAGTCCTGGGGCGAGCCGGGCAACGGACCGGGCCAGTTCAACCTGCCGCACGGGCTGTGGATCGACAGCCGCGGCCGGCTGCTGGTCGCCGACCGCGAGAACGACCGGGTGCAGGTGTTCGACCAGGACGGCAACCTGCTGACGGTCTGGCCGACCGAGTTGATCGGCGTCGCGTTCTTCTATGTGGACGCCGACGACATCGTCTACGTGCCCGAGCACAATGCCGGGATGATCAGCATCCTGACCCTCGACGGCGAGCGGCTGGCGCGCTGGGGCAACGAAATCCACAAATCGACCCACGGCATCTGGTGCGATTCCCAGAAGAACATCTATGCCGTGCAGCCGGGCGAATGGGGCCGCATCCGGCGCATCGTGAAGTACGAGCGGCTGTAAGCAGGGACAGTTACAGGAGGCCCAATTCCACCAGCTCCGCGCGCAGGGCGTCGGGGCTGGTGAAGTGGATGCCGTGGATGCCGACCGCCTGCGCGCCTTGGGCGTTGGCCGCGACATCGTCGATAAAGACCGCGCGGCGCGGGTCGATGCCGTAGCGGTCGAGCAGCAGTCGGTAGATCGCCGGGTCGGGCTTGAGGATACGATGGTCCGCGGAGACGATGCCGCCGGCGAACCAGGCAAAGAACGGAAAGCGCGGCAGCGACACCGGCCAGGTCTCGGCCGAGTGGTTGGTGAGGAAATAAAGCGGCGTCCCGCGCGCGTCGAGCTCGGCGAGGATCGCGCGGCTGCCTTCGATCGGCCCCGGGATCATCTCGGCAAAACGGTCGTAATAGGCGTCGATCAGCGCGGCCTTGCCGGGATGCGCGGCCTTGAGCAGCGCACAGGCCTCGGCGCAGCGCCGCCCGGCATCCTGCCGGCGGTTCCACTCGCCGGTGCAGACGGTGGCGAGAAATTCCTCCATCGCCGCTTCGTCGCCGGGGAACAGCTTGCGGTAGAGGTGCCGCGGGTTCCAGTCGAGCAGCACGCCGCCGACATCGAAGATCACGGTGTCGCGTCGGGGCAAGCAATCGCTCCCTTTCCGATTGCACGACGGCAATTGCGTCGTTCGAGGCGCCTCAGGATGAGGTAGATTTGCGACGGCATTAAGCAAATTCCTCATCCTGAAGTGCCTCGAAGGACGCACCCAGCCGATCCAGCGGGAGACAAGTCATGCCGCAGACTGTTCGCGCCATCGTCGTCGATCACGCCGCGCCCGGGCGGCTGGCGATCAAGCCGGTCGCATGGCGCGACCCCGACCGCGACGAGGTGGCGGTCAGGGTCACCGCCATTTCGCTGAACCGCGGCGAGACGCGGCGGGCGCTGCAGCAGGCGGAGCCGGGCTGGCGGCCGGGCTGGGATTTTGCCGGGGTGGTCGAGACCGCGGCCGCCGACGGCAGCGGGCCGCAGGCCGGGACGCGCGTCGTCGGCATCCTGCCGCGCGGCGCCTGGGCCGAGCGGGTTAATTGCCGCAGCCATGCGGTCGCCGCGCTGCCGGATGCGGTGTCGGACGCGCAGGCCTCGACGCTGCCGGTCGCGGGGCTGACCGCGCTGCATGCGCTGCGCCAGGGCGGCTTGCTGCTCGGCCGCAAGGTGCTGGTCGACGGCGCGACCGGCGGCGTCGGACATCTCGCCTGCCAGCTCGCGCAGGCCGCGGGCGCCGTCGTCTGGGGCCATGTGCGGCGCGAAGCGCACCGCGCGCAGGTCGGCGAATGGACCGGCGGGCGGGTCGTCGTCGGCGCCGGTCTGGGCGTCGCGAAAGGCGAGGGGCCTTATTGGCTGATCCTCGATTCGCTGGGTGGTTCGGCGCTGTCGGCGGCGATGGGCATGCTGGCGCCGAACGGCACCTGCGTGACCTTCGGCGTCTCCGAGGCCGTCAGCGCGACGATCGAGAGCCGCAATTTCTTCGGCACCGGCGGCGCCCGGCTCTACGGGCTGACGCTGTTCCACGAGCTGATGAGCGTCGAGCGCGGCGGCATCGGCCTGGCGCTGCTGGCGAACGAGATCGCCGCCGGGCGGCTCAAACCGCAGATCGCGGTCGAGGCCGGATGGGACGAGATCGGCCCCATCGCGCAGCGGCTGATCGACCGCGAGTTCACCGGCAAGGCCGTGCTTCACATCCGCTAGCGCCGTCGCGATGAGCCCGCTCCCGCCGCCGCGCCGGCTGCTGAACTGGCCCGATACGCTGGTCGACGAGGCGGCGTTCCGGCGGGAGCAGGCGCGGCTGGCGCGGGTGTGGACGTTTCTCGGCCATGCCCAGGACGTGGCGAAGGACGGCGACTGGTTTCGCGCGGACCTCGCGACCCGCTCGGTGTTCGTGCAGCGTTTCGGGGACGAGCTGCGCGGCTTTGAAAACCGCTGCGCGCACCGCTCGTTCCCGTTGCGCAACGCCGACAAGGGCAACGGGCCGATCCTTTGCGGCTTTCATCATTGGCGCTACGACAAGGAGGGCCGAGCGGTCGGCATCCCGCAATGCCAGCCGCTGTTCGGCCGGCCGCCCCGGGAACTGGGGGCTGCCCTCACCCCGGTGCAAGTCGCCGCCTGCGGTCCGCTGATCTTCGGCCGCTTCCCGGCGCCGGGCGACAACGAAACGCTGGAGGCGTTTCTCGGCGACGGTTTTCCGATCATCGCAGGGCTGTGGCGCGAGCCCGCCTATACCCACACCATCACCCGCGAGGTCAAGGCGAACTGGCGGCTCTGCGTCCATATCACGGTCGAGGAATATCACGTCCCCTCGGTGCACCTGCCGTATTGGGGCAAGGCGGGCTATCTGAAGCGGGAGAATATCGGCTATTTCCGGTTTGGCCGGCACAGCGCCTATATCACCCATCCCGATGCGGACGGGTTCGCCCGCATGGCGGCGGAGTGCCGCGCCGGGACATGGCGCTCGGCGAATTACCGCGTGCTGCACGTCTTTCCCGGTTTCGCGGTGGCCCACGGCCGGGCGGACCGCGAGCACTGGTACGTCTCGGCAATGAAGTTCGTGCCGCTCGCGCCGGACCGCACGCTGGTGCGCTACTGGGCGCGGCCGTCGCCGTTCCGGAGCGCGGTCGAGCCGCCGTGGTACGACCGGCTGCTCGACCGGTTCAGCGTCAACCGGCGGCTGCGCGACCGCGTCGTGCGCTATTACACCGGCAAGATCAACGCCCAGGACACCGGGGTCTGCGAGAAGCTGCAAACCATCGCGCCGCAGCTGACCGCCGCGCCGATCCTCGGCCGCCTCGAAGAACGCATCAGCTGGTTCGAGGAGGCCTATGAGCAGGCCATGAACGCGCCGCCGTCACGGCCGCCGGCCGCGGTCTCGCGCGGCCGCGACGCCGAATAACGAGTTGTGCCTCGATCCCTCGCGGTCAAGCCGCCGGCTGGCAGACGTGGATTTCGCGGTTCGCCAGCAGGTCCTTGGTCTTGGCGGCGTAGGCGGCCATATGTGGCGATGCGGCGTGCGCCTTGAGATGATCGAGGCTGGCCCATTTCTCGACGACGACAAAGCTGTCGAGGCCGAACTTGGCGCCGAACCCGCCCTCGGCGTCGATCACCGGGCCGTATTCGATGCAGCCGTCTTCGGCATGGACGGCCGGCATGTTGGCGCGGAACAGCGCCAGCACCTCCTCGCGCTTGCCGGGTTTCGTGGTGATTATCGCCAGCACGTGGATCATCGCTTCCTCCTCGGTGGGGCTCGATGGCCGCACCATAGGCGGAGGATGCGCGTTCTGTCACCTGTGTGCGGGGTGGTCTGCCGCGGTGGTGCGCCCGCGTCCGCGCAGCCGGCGCACACCGCCGACGACCCAGATGCAGATGACCGCCAGCGCGATCAGCAGCGCGCCGATCTTCACCGCGCCCGGAAGCCCGTCGGCGGCGGGCTTGTCGGCCGGGTACGCGGGCTGGGCGGCAGCTTTCGGCGGCTGGGACTGGCCCTGGGCTTGGGCCTGGGTCTGCGGTTGGGCCTGCGCCTGGGCTTGTTGGGCCGGGGCGGACCGGGTCTGCTGCGCCGGCGGGATCTGGATCGGCGCGGCCGCGGTGTCGGCGGCCGCGGTTTTGGCCGGGGGCTCGCGCTCCGCCGGGGTGGCGGTGTCGGGTTTCAGGGGGACCGCCGCTTGCGCCGCCTGGATCGCCGGCGGGACGGTGCCCGGCACCGGTTCGGGCGCTCCGTTGCGGCCGTAGGCGCGCAGATAGGCGAGCCGCTTGCGGCCGGCCTGCTCCAGGCAGGCCTTTTCCGACGCCGGGAGCGGGATCGCGGGCGGCTCGGCGGCCGCCAGCCCGCAGGATTGCGGATAGGACATCGCCCAGCCGTTCTGGTCGGCGGCAAGCGTCTTGCGCTGTTCCGGCGACAGGCGCGCATTGGTCTCGTTGAAGGCGCGCAACCGTTCGAGCGCCAAAGCGCGAAGCTGGTCGTCGCCGCAGACCGCGAGATTGATCGCCGCGGTCATGCCCTTGCACCATTCGTCGAGCGCGTCGCCGCGGGCCAGCGAGGGCGGTGCCTTGAAGGTCGGCTCGTCGCCCGGGTTGGCCGGCGGCTTCGGCGCCGGCGGAACGACACCCTGGGCCTCCGGCCCTGCTTGCGACTGGGCCGCCTGCGACTGGGCCGCCTGCGACTGGGCGACGAGGACCGCGGCCAACCGCTGCGGCGCCGCCTGAGCGGCGCCGGCGACGGCCGGCAGCAAGGCGGATAGCAGGAAAAGGAGGCGCGGGTAGCTGGACATCTGCGCAGGGAACGCCGGCGGAAAGGCGGCGTTCCGCGAACCCGGTGCGGCCGAAATGCCGTCGTGTCCGGCTTTCGCCGCAGGCCGGCGCGGTGTATCAGACATCGCGATGCCCGACACCGACGCCAAGGCCGGCTACGAGGCCGAGGTCAGACCGCTCGACACCTGGCCGGATACGCTGTTCGACGAGGCGGCGTTTCAGCGCGAGCAGACCCGGCTGGCGCATGTCTGGACCGTACTCGGCCATGTTCGCGATATCGCCAAGGACGGCGACTGGTTCCGCAGCGCGATCGGGACGCGGTCGGTGTTCGTGCAGCGGTTCGGCGGCGCGCTGCGCGGGTTCGAGAACCGCTGCGTCCATCGTTCCTATCCGCTGCGGACCAGGGACAAGGGGAACGGCCCGCTCCGCTGCGGCTTTCATCATTGGCGCTACGATGCGGACGGCCGCGCGATCGAGATCCCGCAATGCGAGCGGCTGTTCGGCACGACCCCGGGCGAGCTGGGGGCGCGCCTCAACCCGATCGAGGTCGCCACCTGCGGCGCGCTGATTTTCGGCCGGTTCCCGGCGTCCGGCCGCAGCGAGACCCTGGAGGCGTATCTCGGCGATTTTTTCCCGATCCTCCAGGCGATGTTCCCGGTTGCGGTCAAGCCGCAATTCCTCACCGGCCTCGTCAAGGCCAACTGGCGCCTCTGTTTTCAGATCGCGGTCGAGGACTACCACGTCGTCGCCGTGCACAAGGGCATCTTCGGCAAGGACGGCTATCTGAAGCGGGACAAGATCGGTTATCACCGCTGGGGATTGCACAGCGCCTTCTTCACCGATCCCGACCCCGATGGCTTTGCCAAGATGGCGGCGGCGTGCCGGGCGGGCACCTGGCGGTCGGCGAGCTACCGGGTGTTCCACATCTTTCCCAACCTGACGATCTCGCATTACCGCACCGACGGCCAGCACTGGTACGTCATGGCGATGCAATATTCGGCGGTGGCGGCGGACCGCACGCTGATGCGGGCGTGGTTCAACCACGCGCCGTTTCCGCCGGCCGAGCCGCATCCCTGGTACGAGCCGATCGTCCGGCTGTTCAAGGACCCGGTGCGGGCGCCGATCGTCCGCTATTACTCGAACAAGGTCTTGGCGCAAGACACCGGCGTCTGCGAGAAGCTGCAAACGATCGCGCGGCAGATCAACCCCGCGCCGATCCTCGGCGGACTCGAGGAGCGCATCGGCTGGCTGGACGACGCCTATCGGCAGGTCGTCGGCGGCGAGGCCGGCGACCGCAGACGGTCGGCGGCGGATTGAGCCGGCGCTAGCGGAATATTTACATTCGCGAGAGACGCTGGGCGGGTTCGCTCTGAGGTTTCGCCGTGGATTCGATTCGACCGCGATTGCAGCCCGCGTCACAAAAGCTGCTGGCCGCGTGGCAGAACCTGCCCCGCCCGGAGATCGTCCCGCGACGGGCCGATTTCGACCCGGGCGCGATCGCCGGCATCCTGCCGATCATCAGCCTGATCGAGCGCGTCTCGGCCAATGAATGGCGGGTGCGGGTCGGCGGCACCGAGCTGGAGCGGCGCTGGGGCCGCGATCTGGCGGGGCTCAGCTACGCGGAAATGCTGTCGCCGCAAGCGGTCGAGGTGACGCATTGCGAGTTCGACGCGATTTGCCGCCAGCCTTGCGGCTCCTGGTCGCTGCGCCAGCTCGACCTGCGTTCCGGGCGGCGGCTGCAGACCGAGACGCTGCGCCTGCCGCTGCGCGGGAGGGACGGGCAGGTGAGCCTTATCCTGAGCTGCCATGGGGAATTGAGCCGGGAAATCCGCTCCGAGGCCGATCAGCCGCGCCAGATCATCACCGTGTTCGTCCAGGAGTTTTTCGACATCGGCGCCGGTGTCCCGCAATTCACCTGCGTGCGGGCGGCTTAGAACAAGGCCAGCCCCTCTCCCGCGGTGCGGGAGAAGGGCATTGCCCGCCTCAGGAGGCCAGCGCGGCGGCCTTGTTGTTGAGCGCGGTGATCAGCCCGTTGATGCCCTGGGTCTTGAGGATCCCGGAGAATTCGGAGCGCCGCGTCGCCAGTTCGCTGATCGTGCCGTTGAGGTAGACGTCGGCGATCTGCCAGCCGCCCTGGTTCTGCCGCATCAGGTAGTTGATGTGCACCGGCTCGCCGTTCGACTTGACGATCTGGCTCAGGATCACGGTGCCGGCGGGGGAGGCTTCCTCGCCGATCACCTTGAGCTGCTCGCCGGAGTAGCTGTCGAAGCGCTCCGCATAGACGGCGGCGACATAGCGCTCGAACGCCTGGATGACCTGCGCCTGCTGCGGCTGGGTCAGCGAGTTCCAGTCCGGCCCGACCGCGAGGCGCGTCATCAGCGGCATGTCGAAGGTGTGGGAGATGGCCGGCGCCAGCTTGGCGTAGCGGCCCTGCGCGCCGAGCCGCGGGCCGTTGCGCATCGTGTCGAGGAGCGTCGAGTAGAACGCGCGGACCGTGTCGGCCCCGTTGCCGGTCGGAAGCGCACTGGCGAACTTCGCCGGCATGACTGACCCCGCGCAAAGCGCCAGGGCGGCGGAAAGGATCAACGTGCGTCGCTTTGATGTCATCGTCGGTACTCACCACAAGGTCGGTTGACCAGGACTAGAAGCTGTTGCCTGAACGCGCGAATGCAAGCGCAGGGCTGGAATGCATCATTTTCGTGAAGCGCGGCCTTGCACATCCCGAGCCCAACACCAGCCGATTGCGCGTCAACGGCGAAAAAACCGGCATTATGCTCACGGGACAACATGGCGTGGATCAGCCCTGTTTGTGGTGATTTTTTGTCTTTTGCCGGACATGCCGCACTGCGCCGCACCGCTTGGACCGATAACGGCGCGAACCGGCAGATCGATCCCGCGGATTGTTCCCCCAATCCCAGGCGGTTTCGCCCGTCCGTCGGCTCGGCTAGAGTGCCTGCCGCCGTGCCGTGAGGGGAAGCAACGCCATGTCCTATATCTATTTTGTCCAGATGGACATCCCGCAGAGCCTGGATGCCGAGCTCAACCGCATCTACGACACCGAACACGTGCCGATGCTGTCGAAGGTGCCGGGGGTCAACCGGGTGAGCCGCTATCGGCTCGATCAGTCAAACGACAGCCGGATGCAGAAATACCTGGCGGTCTACGAGATCGACGCGCCGGAAGTCGTCGACTCCAAGGCCTGGGAGGAAGGGAGCGCGTGGGGCGACTGGGCGACGAAGATCCGCCCGCACACCACCAGCCGGCACCACAGCTTCTTCGAAAAGATCGGCGAGTTCGGCCCGGGCCGCGCGGCGACGCCGTATATCTACATCGTGCAGATGGATATCCCGGCGGCGTACGAGGCCGAATTCAACCGCATTTACGACGCCGAGCATGCGCCGCTGTTGTCGAAGGTCTGCGGCAAGGGGACCCGCTATCGCCTGGTCAAGTCGAACGACACGCGGATGCAGAAATACATGGTGATCTACGAGCTGGATGCGCCGTCGGTGACCGAGACGAAGCCCTGGCAGGAGGCGGGCGCCTATGGCGACTGGGCGACCAAGATCCGCCCGCACACCACCAGCCGGCACCACAGCTTTTTCAAGAAGGTCTGACGGCTCGTCCTCCCTCTCAATCCACCGGCGGGGCGGCGAGGGGCTGCAGGGCGGGCGATGCGGCCGCGCGCGGCCGGCGGCGCGCCCAGCGCAGCGCCCGCTTCTCGATGCCGTGCCACGACAGCCAGGCCAGCGGCAGGGCCAGCGCCAGCGCGCCGAGCGTCACGCCCCACCACGGGGCGCGGCCGTTGGTCAGCCAAGCCACCATCTGCTCGCACGGCCAGCCGTAGATGTAGAGACCGTAACTGAGGTCGCCGGCGCGGCGGGCATAGTCGAGCCGCGGGAGATAGCGCGCGGTCGCGGCGTAGAGCGTCAGGTAGCCGCAGGACGGGGCGAAGAAGGTGATGAACTCGCCGCACTGGCTGGTCACGACCAGCGGGACCAGCGCCGCGAGCGCGTAGTACCAGCGAAAGACGATCCGGCCGCGCAGAAAATACATCACCATGCCGGCGGCGAAATGGCTGAGCATCCAGAGCCAGCCGCGCAGATAGCCGAGCCATTGCAGCGACCAGTGTTCGTCCCACCAGATCGCGGCGATGCCGAGCACCAGCAGCGCCGCGGCCGTCTCCAACCGGAGCAGCCGGGCGATGCCGAGAACCAGCACCGTCGCATACATCATCACCTCGAAAACCAGGGTCCAGAACGCGCCGTTGACGAGATCGTCGACCGCCTTGGCTGGAAACAGCACGCCCGGAAGCTTCAGCGGGCCCGGCCATAGGGTCGCGTATTCGAACAGGAAACTCCGCAAACCGGGATGCGCGAGATAGGCGGGGAGCGGCAACGTGGTGACGATCGGCCCGAGCACGAACGCGATGGCCAACCCGTTGACCGCAAGGCCGGGATAGATCCGCGCGGTGCGGCGCAGCACAAAGCTGCACGGTTTCGGGTCGCGGCAAAAGCTTTCGGTGACGAGATAGCCGCTGATCACAAAAAACACGAAGACCCCGGCAAGCCCCAGCGAGCACTGGTTGCGGGTCGCCCAGACCAGCGGCTCGGTCTGCTGCGTGCCGTAGGCGATCAGCCAGGAATGCGACAACACCACCGAACACGCCGCCGCCAGGCGCAGAACGTCGAAATTGTTGGCGTGACGGCGGGCGGCGGCTTGCATCGACAGACTCCGGAGCACCGCGAGGATAACGGCGGCGCGGCCGGAAAATGCGGTTCAACCCTTGCGACGGCGCGTCACGCGCGGGCAACATCGCCAGATGGCAACCGCGGACCCCCAATGCCCGATCGATCCGTCCCCGCCCCTATCGTGATCCGGCCGGCGCAGCCGGCGGACGGCGCGGCGCTGGTGCGGGCGGCGGTGGCGATAGACGCCGAGACCGAGTTTCTCGGCGTCCCCGGTCAGCCGCATCCTTGGGCGGAGCGGCCCGAGGCGGAACTGCGCAGCCTCAACGACAACGAGCGCGGCATCGTGCTGCTCGCGCTGACCGGCCGCGGCGAGATCATCGGCTACCTGTCGGCGTTTCTCGGCCATTTCGCGCGCAATCGCGGCACGCTCTTTATCGCGGTCGTGGGGTTGCGCGCGACCTATCGCGGTCAAGGCATCGGCACGCGCCTGTTCGACGCGGTGGAGGATTGGGCGCGCGCGCATCGCGCCTGGCGGCTTGAATTGCGCGTCAGCTCGCTCAACGAGCGGGGCCAGGCGCTCTACCGCAAGCAGGGCCTCCAGGTGGAAGGCCGGATTCGCGCCGGCGTGTTTCGCCGCGGCGCCTGGACCGACGATCTGTGGATGGGGAAGCCGCTGGCGCCGCTGCCCGGCGCGCCGCTGGGGGCGGTTTCGGCCGGCGCCGCGCGCCCGCCAGCGGGTCGTCGCCCGATCGCCGCGTTGCCGACGCTGCGCGAGATGCGGCCGGGGGACGGCGCCGCCTTCCAAGCCTGGGACAAGCGCATGTCGCAGGCGATGCCCTATGCGCTCAAGACGCCGAACGAAATCCCGGCCGCGGAGGCCATCGAGCGCGACATCGCTCATGCCGGCGCCGACCCGCGCTACTGGCTGGTCGCCACCGTGGCGAGGCCGCGCGGCGGCGATGCCGTCGTCGGCTTTGCCTCCGCCACTATCGAATACGGGTTTCGCATGCAGCATGACGCTTTCGTCAACGTCGCGGTCGAGCCGGAATGGCAAGGGCAGGGGGTTGGCCGCCGGCTGCACGACCGGGTCGAAGCCTGGGCGATCGACCGCGGCGCCCGCCGCCTGACCGCGACCGTACAGGCGCCAAACCTCTCAGGCCGCGCGTTCGCCGCCGCGCTCGGCTACGAAACCGAGGTGACGATGCGCGGCTATTCCTTTATCGGCGGCTATATGGTCGACCGCCTGCGCCTGGGGAAGCTGTTCGGCGGCTAGGCCCGGATGCGCGGGTTCCGGGTCAGCGCGAACTCACCAGCCGATCGATCAGCGGGTCGAGCCGGGGCACGATCCGCTCGTACCCGGCTGCGGTGAAATGCAGCAAATCGGGGGAGATGCGCTTGCCGAGCACGCCGTTCGGCTCCAGCAGCGCGCCGCCGATATCGGCGTAAACCACGGCGTGGTCGTCGCCGCAGCCGGAAATGAGCCGGTTCACCTGCACGGTCTCCTGGCGCAGGCGATCGCCCGCCGTGGCGCCGCGCGGCCATAGCCCCAGCAGCAGGATGCGCGCATCCGGCAGCTTCTGGCGAAGCTGCAGCAGCGTCGCGCGGATCCCTTCGGCGGCCTGCGCCGGCGGACGGCCATGCCCGAGATCGTTGGTGCCGATCAGCACGACGACGCCTTGCGGCGCCGGGCCGTCGAGATTGCCGTGGTCGAGCCGCCAGCGCAGGTGCTCGGTGCGGTCGCCGTTCACCCCGGCGTTGAGGACGCCGCGCGGCGCCATGTTGGCGTCCCATACCGCCTTCGCCCCCCACAGCGGCAGGTCCCAGCGCTCGGTAAGCGAATCGCCGAGAAACAGCACGCGATACGGCTGGGTTTTGACCGCCCGGTTGATCCTGTCGAAGGTGGCGACGGCCGCCGGGGCGGTGCGCGGCTCGGGCGCGGCCGGCGGCCAGTCATCGAAGGCGGCGCAGCGCAACTGCGCGAATGCCGGCGCCGCCGCGACGGCGATCATCAACGCGATCGTGAGCGCCGGGCCGATCATCGGCACGCGCCGGCGCCTGGTGTGCCGCCACCCTCTGCACGCTTCGTTCACGGCCGAAATCCCCCGATTCACCGCGAGCCCATTCACCGCGAGCCCATTCACCGCGAGACCGTCCGGTTCCCCGGCGCTAGGATAGCATCGGGCCTTGGAGGAGAGGAACGATGCCCCTCGAATTCCGTCCGCTGCAGGGCGAGTTTGCCGCCGAGGTGGTGGGCGCCCCGCCGAATTTGCAGGTCGACGACGAGACGTTGCATCGCATCGAGGCGGCGTGGTTTCGCCACTCGATCCTCGTGTTCCGCGATCTGGACATGACGCCGGCCGAGCATGTCGCCTTCAGCCGGCGGCTCGGGCCGCTGCACATCATGGTGCCGAGCGAATTCAACCTGCCGGATTTCCCCGAGGTCTGGGCGGTCGGCAATGCCGAGCGCGACGGCAAGCCGGTCAGCCTGCGCGGCGCCGGCATGGGCTTCCACACCGACGGCGAGGACAAACGCATCCCCAATGCCGGCTCGTTTCTCTACGGCAAGATCGTTCCCCCCGAAGGCGGCGACACGCTGTTCGCCGACATGGTCGCGGCCTATGCCGCGCTGCCGGATGCGGTCAAGGCCAGGATCGCCGGCAGGCGGGCCCGGTTCAGCCGCGCCGAGATGCACCGGATCAACTATCCCCACATGCGGCCCTATTCGGCCGAGGAGCTGGCGGCGCGGCCCGATGTCCACCACCCGCTGGTCCGCCGGCATGACCGCAGCGGGCGGGTGTCGCTCTATGTCGGCCGCTGGGCCTGCGATATCGAGGGGCTGCCGGCGGAGGAGGGGCGGGCGCTGATCGCCTATCTCCAGGAATTCGCGCGGCAGGACCGCTTTGTCTACCGCCATCGCTGGCGCAACGGCGACGGCGTGCTGTGGGACAACCGCTGCACCCAGCATTCGGCGACGCCGTTTGACGAGACGCGCTATACGCGGCTGATGCACCGCACGACGCTCGAAGGCACGCCGCCGATCATGGCTTGAGCGATCTCGTCCCGGCCTTCCCGGGACGACAATGTCAGGGGAGGAAACATGTCGAACGACGCCGGGCGCTGGCCGAACCATCACGAGGGCGACTTCATCCTGAAGGACTACCGCTTCGCCAGCGGCGAGGTGCTGCCCGAGCTGAGGCTGCACTACCGGACGATGGGCGTGCCGCGCCGCGACGCCGCCGGCAGGATCGTCAACGGCGTCCTGCTGCTGCAAGGGAATACCGGGACCGGCGAGAACTGGCTGCGGCCGAGCCTCGCCGATCATCTCTACGGCCCCGGCCAGCCGCTCGACGCCCGCGAATACTTCATCATCATGCAGGACGCGATCGGCCGCGGCGGTTCGTCGAAACCCTCCGACGGGCTCAAGGGCGCTTTCCCGCATTACCGCTACCGCGACATGGTCGACAGCGGCTACCGGTTTATCACCGAGGGGCTCGGCGTCGGCCATTTGCGGCTGGTGATCGGCAGCTCGATGGGCGGCATGCATTGCTGGCTGTGGGCCGAGGCCTATCCCGACCTGATGGACGGGGTCGTCGCGCTGTCGTGCCAGCCGGTGGAGATCAGCGGCCGCAACTGGCTCGGCCGCAAGGGCCAAGCCGAGGCGATCCGCAACGACCCCGACTGGAACAACGGCTTCTACGACAGGAACCCGCGGCACTACATCTACGCCGCCGCGGGCAATTTCGGCACCGAGAGCCCGACCCGCATCCAGGAGATGGCGCCGACCCTGGCGGCGGCCAATGCGCTCTACGAGAAGCGGCTCGCCGACGCGGCGAAGGGCGACGCCAACAACCAGCTCTGGGCGATCGAGGCGATCCAGGACTACAACCCCGAGCCCGACCTCGACAAGATCACGGCCAGGGTGCTGCTGATCAACGACGCCGAGGACCACGCCAACCCGCCCGAGCTCGGCACCGTCGAGCGCGCGATGAAGCGCGTCAAGCACGGCCGCTACGTGCTGATCCCGGCCGGGCCGAACACGCACGGCCATTTCAGCCATTATTGCGCCGAGCTGTGGAAGCCGTATCTGATCGAGCTGCTCGCGGAGCTCGGCCCCGCGCCGGCTGGGAAATAGCGCCGGATCGGCATGGCCGGTCCCGCGTCATTCCGGGGCATCGCGCGGCGATGAACCCGGAACCCATGAACACCGACCTGGAAAAGCGCGTTTCGGCGCTACCGACACCCTTGGATAAGCTCGTGTTCATGGGTTCCGGGTTCGGTCCGGAGGGCCGCCCCGGAATGACACGAGGTGCTCGCGCAGCGAGCCGCGAAGGATGCAACGACCCCAATGCAGCGAGGCGCCGCATGAACGATTTCACCACCAGCGACGGCCTTCGCCTCGCGTATTACGTCGACGACTTCACCAATCCCTGGGCGAAGGCGCCGACCGTGCTGCTGCTGCACGCGGCGATGGGCAGCGCGCGGCGCTGGTTCGGCTGGGTGCCGCATCTTTGCCGCGCCTATCGCGTGGTGCGGCTTGACCTGCGCGGTCACGGCGCCTCGCAAGTGCCGCCGGAAGACCGGGCGCTGACGCTCGACCGGCTGGTGGCCGATGTGGTCGAGCTGCTCGACCATCTCGAATTGCCGGCGGCGCATGTCGTCGGCAATTCGGCGGGGGGCTATCTCGGCCAGCAATTGGCGATGAACCGGCCGGAGCGCGTCACCAGCCTGTCGCTCTACGGCTCGACCCCGGGCCTCAAGAACAGCCAGGCGCCGAGCTGGGTCCCGCAAATCCGGGCCAAAGGGATGCGCGGCTTTCTCGCCGAGACGATCCGCGACCGGCTGCCGCGCGATGCCGATCCCGGCCTGGTCGAGTGGTTTCTCGACGAAGCCGCCAAGAACGATCCGGCATATATCGGCAAATTCGTGCTGCTGATGGCGAGCTACGACTGGAGCGGCGAGGTCGACCGCATCGCCTGCCCGGCCCTGGTGGTGATCCCCGGCGCCGAGACGGTCGGCTCGCTCGACAATTACGAGCCGTTCCGCCGGCTCAAGGATGTCGCGTTCAAGGTCTATGATGGGCTGCCGCACAATATCTGCGATGCGGTGCCCGACCGCTGCGCCGCCGATCTGCGCGACTTTCTCGATCGCCGCTTCGCGGGGCGCTGAGCCGCTGCATGTGCAACCTCTATTCCTACACCGAGACGCCGGATGTCGCGCGGTCGCTGCTGCGCGTGGCGGAGGACCGCACCGGCAACCAGCCGCCGCTGCCGGCGGTGTTCCCGGACCAGCCGGCGCCGGTCGTGCGGGTGCGGCGCGACGGCACGCGCGTCATGCTGCCGATGCGCTGGGGCCTGCCGCCGCCGCAGGCGGGGCTGCGGCCGGTGACCAATGTCCGCAATGTCGACAGCGCGTGGTGGCGGCCCTGGCTGGAGCCGCGCTGGCGCTGCCTGGTGCCGGCGAACTCCTTCTGTGAATGGACCGACGCGCGGCCGAAAGTGCCGCATTGGTTTGCGCTCGGAGCGGACCGGCCGCTGTTCGCCTTCGCCGGCGTCTGGCGGCCGTGGACCGGCGAGCGCAAGAAGGCGCAGGGCGAGCACCTGCTGTTCGGCTTTCTGACCACCGCGCCGAACGCGGTGGTGCGGCCGGTGCACGCCAAGGCGATGCCGGTGATGCTGACCTCGCCCGAGGAATGGGATTTATGGCTGCGCGCACCGGTCGAGGAGGCGCTGGCGCTGCAAAAGCCGCTGCCGGCGGAGCAATTGCGGGTGGTCGCGACCGGCGAACGCGAGGACCCGGCGAGCGGCGCGGCCGACCTGCCGGCCAAGGCGGCGCAACTGGCGCTGGCTCTCTAGGCGGCCGCGCGCGGCTCCCATATCGGGGCGATGGCATACGAGGCCGACCTCTTCGACAAGCCGCCGCTCCCCGGTTTGGCGCTGGCCGCGGCGATCGTGCCGCCGGCGGAGGAGCGGGCGCTGATCGCGGCGATCGAGGCGAGCCCGCTGGCGCCGTTCCACTATCACCAATGGGAGGGCAAGCGGCTGACCGCGTCTTACGGCTGGCGGTACGATTTCGACGGCGGCGGCTTGTCGCCGGCCGCGCCGATCCCGGACTGGCTGCTGCCGCTGCGCGAGCGCGCCGCGCGCGTTGCCGGGTTGAACCCCGTTGACCTCGCGCAGTCGCTGCTTATCCGCTACGGCCCCGGCGCCGGGATCGGCTGGCACCGCGATCGCCCGGTGTTCGGGCATGTGCTCGGGGTGTCGCTGGGCGCGCCGGCGGTGATGCGCTTTCGCCGCCGCCGGCCCGGCGGTTTCGATCGGGTCGCCGTGCCGCTGGCGCCGCGCTCGCTCTACCATCTGAGCGGTGCGGCGCGGCACGACTGGGAGCACAGCATCGCGCCGATCGACGCGACCCGCTGGTCGGTCACCTTCCGCAGCCTCGCGCAGCGCGGCCCCGAGTGGTGAGGGCGCCGCCGCGACGACACTTGCCGATCGACCGCCGCGGGCTATAGTCCGGCGCGACAACCCACGCCGGGCGGGTGTGGCGGAATGGTAGACGCGGCAGACTCAAAATCTGCTTTCCGTAAGGAAGTGGGGGTTCAAGTCCCTTCACCCGCACCAACGCAAGACGGGTTGTAGCCCCTTCAGGGTGTCGTCCGGGCGACTGCGCGCAGGCTCGCGGACCAAATTCAACTTTTCGCATAGCGGCCATTCGGCGCTCGCCAACCATGAGGCTTGCGAACGATTATGAATTGCGGTTTTATGAGGCGTCAGATGCGAACAGTTCTCATTAGCGTAGCATGTCGGTGCCAATTTCGTCAGAGCCGCCGCGCGATGCCCCTGAGCGCGATGAGCCGCTCACGGTCAGCAGCGAGGTGCTGCTCGCCGGCCGGCGCGAGCTGGTCATCCAGCACGGTAGCGAGCGCTACCGCTTGCTGCTGACCCGCAGCAACAAGTTGATCCTGACAAAATAGGAGACCGACGGCAGCACCTTCGGAAAGCACAGGACCTTCGCGGAACCACCGAGCCAGCCGACCATGATGGACCGAGGCCAGCCAGGGATGTTCACGACAACCTCTTCCTGGATATGGCGACATGCAGACAGCACGTGAATTTTGGGCACCACGACTTGAGGTTCGACCGTATGGCGGAGCCCTGACCAAACGCCTGCTGGGCTCGGTGGCGGGCTTGGCGCTCGCCGGCGGCATCACGCCTGGGCTGGCGCAGTCGGCCAACGGCGACGGCATGGCCCTGCCGACGATCTCGGTGCAGGGCAACACGACGAGCAATACCGGCGACTACAAGATGGACCAGCCGACCCTGCCGAAACTCACCGAGCCGCTGCTCAACACACCGCAGACGATCGATGTGGTGCCGCGGCAGCTGATGGACGACCAGGGCGTCACCACCTTTCGCGACGCGCTGCGCAACGTGCCGGGGATCAGCCTTGCCGCGGGGGAGGGCGCATCGCAGGGCGACAATCTGACGATCCGCGGGTTCACCGCGCGCAACGACATCTATCTCGACGGGATGCGCGATTTCGGCAGCTACTACCGCGATCCGTTCTTTCTCGAAGACATCCAGGTGCTGAAAGGGCCGGCCTCGATCCTGTTCGGCCGGGGATCGACCGGCGGCGTCGTCGAACAGGACAGCAAGCTGCCGAAGCTCGACCCGTTCTATACCGGCACCGCGGTGCTCGGCACCGATCTGACAAAGCGCCTGACCGCGGACGTCAACCAGCCGCTGCCGCAGCTCGGGGAAGGGGCGGCGTTGCGCATCAACCTGATGGGCCAGGACAATTATTTCGCCGACCGGAACGTCGCCGAGAATTCGCGGTTCGGCCTCGCCCCCAGCCTCGCCCTCGGGCTCGGCACGCCGACCCGCATCACCCTCTCGTATCTGCATCAGAGTGAATACGACATCCCCGATTACGGCCTGCCATGGGTCTATTCGGCGCCGTCCGGGTCCCTGCCGCAGATCGCGCGTCCGGCACCGCTGTCGCTGACGCAGAGCAACTATTACGGCTTCGAGAACGGCAATTATCTGCGCACCAACGTCGATGTCGCGACGGCGAAGATCGAGCACGATTTCGACAAGAACCTCACGATCAGCGACCAGTTCCGTTATGCCCATTACGTGCGGCAGTTCGACATCACCGAGCCGCAGCTGTTCACGCCGGCCAGCACGTCGACACCGGGCGCCGCCGGCGTCGCGCTGCTGGTGCCTCCGGGAACGCCGCTCGCCACGCTGAACGTGGCGCGCAACCAGCTTTACGGCCATTCGCTCGAGACCTATCTGGTCAACGACCTCGATGCGACGAGCCGGTTCTCGACCGGCTTTGCCGACCACACGCTGCGCGGCGGATTGGAGATCGGCCGCGAGACGTCGGACCCCGTCCGCTACGGGAACTTCGCCCCGTACAGCCTGACGCCGCTGCTCGACCCCAACCCCAATGTTCCCAACAACGCGAACACCTTTCTGTCGTCGCGCACCAACACCTCGGCGCGGACCATCGCGGTGTACGCCCTCGACACGATCAAGCTGAACGAGCAGTGGGAATTGATGGGCGGGCTGCGGTGGGACCGGTTCGCCGCCGATTACGACCAGATCACCTTCGCCAATCCGGTCACCGGGGCGGGCGCCGGCGGCTCGGCCTTCAGCCGCACCGACTACAACCTCAGCTGGCGCGGCGCGATCGTCTACAAGCCGGTACCGTACGGCAGCATCTATTTCGATGCCGGCACCTCCTTCGACCCATCGGCCGAGGCGCTGTCGCTGTCGTCCGCGACGGCGCCGCTGCCGCCGGTGAAGAACCGCAGCTTCGAACTCGGCGACAAATGGGACCTGTTCGACGCCAATTTGTCGGTCAGCAGTGCGTTGTTCTACACCAACCAGTACAACGTCCGTGAACCCGACCCCAACAACTCGCTGGTCAACATCCTGGCGGGCGACGCGGTCGCCAAGGGCGGCGAGATCCAGGCCGCCGGCCACATCACCGAGAATTGGCAGGTTCTCGCCGGTTATGCCTACACCTACGCCGTCATCGACAGCTCGCCGGTCAGCGGGCCGGCCAGCGATCTCGGCCACCGCCTCGCCAACACGCCGGCGCACACCGCGAATCTGTGGACCGAATATTACACGCCGTGGAAGATCGAGCTGGGCGCCGGGATCAATGTGGTGTCGAGCCGCTTTGCCGCGACCACCCCGACGACCGCCGGCGGCGTGGCCTTCTTCAAGGAGGTGCCGGCGTACTGGACGCTCAGCGCGATGGCCAAGTATCCGATCGACGAGCATTGGACCGCGCAGGTCAATCTCTACAACCTGACGGACAATAAATTCTACGACCAGCTCCACCCGGCGCATGTCGTCCCCGGCGCCGGAACGACCGCGCTGTTTACGCTGGCCTTCAAGTACTAAGCGGCCGCGATGCTGTTGCACATCCCGAACATCCTGTCTCCGGCGCAGATCGCCGAATTTCGGGACGTGCTGAGCAAGGCCGAATGGGTCGACGGCCGGGAAACCGCCGGCCATCACTCCGAGCGCGTCAAGCGCAACCGCCAGCTTGCGGAGCGGCACCCGGCGGCGCGTCAGCTCGGCGCGGTGATCCTCGCCGCGCTCGACCGCAGCGCCTTGTTTCTGTCGGCAGCGCTGCCGCTCAGGATCGTGCCGCCGCTGTTCAACCGTTACGAAGGCGGCGAGACCTACGGCAACCATGTCGACGGTGCGGTCCGCCCGGTGCCGGGGTCACCGCTGCGGGTGCGGACCGACCTGTCGGCCACCGTGTTCCTCAGCGCCCCGGAGGACTATGACGGCGGCGACCTGGTCGTCGACGACACATTCGGCGCCCACCGGGTGAAGCTCCCCGCGGGCAGCATGATCCTCTATCCCGGCAGCAGCCTGCACCGGGTCGATCCGGTGACGCGGGGCATGCGGCTTGCCGCTTTTTTCTGGATCGAGAGCATGGTGCGCGACGACGGCGAGCGCCGCCTGCTGTTCGACCTTGACCGCTCGGTGCAGGAGATCGCCGGGGCGGTACCCGACAGCCCCGCCGTCGCCCAGCTCTACAGCGTCTATCACAACCTGCTGCGCCGGTGGGCCGACACATGACGCGGCGACTGGTTCAGCAGCTGCATCTCTGGGTCGGCCTGCTGCTCTGCCTGCCGCTGGCGGTGCTGGGGCTGAGCGGCAGCCTGCTGGTTTACGAGGATTGGAGCCGGGTTTTCGATCCCCACCGCGTCGCCGCTTCCGGCGAGGAAAAGCCGATCGGGGATATCATCGCGGCGGCCCGGGCAACGGCGCCGGAGGGGTATTCCCCCGCCTTCTACCGGGCGCCGGAAGGACCGGGCGACTTCGCCTCGGTCCGTCTCGTGGCGCGGCCTCAGCGTCAAGAGCCCGGCGGGTCGGCGGCGCCGAGCCAGGCGGCTGGCGTTCCGCTCCGGGTAGAGGTCGACCCCATGTCGCTGCAGGGCTGGGGCAACCTGCCGTCGAGCCGGATCATCGCCTTTGTCCACACGCTGCATGCAAATTTCTTCCTGTCGGATCGCCGGCTGGTCGGCTGGTTCGGCGTGGCGATGGTGGTGCTGGGGATCAGCGGCATCGTCAATTGGTGGCCGCCGCGGCGCCGCTGGCGCGAAGGGTTCTTCGTGCGCGGCAATGCCAGGGGTGCGGCGTTGTACCGCCAACTGCACGGCGCGACCGGCATCTGGGCCTATGCGGTGTTTATCGTCGTCAGCCTGAGCGGGGTGTATCTCGCCTTTCCGCAGACGGTGCGCGGCGCGGTCGACATCGTGGCGCCGGCCCGCGACCTGCGCGCGGCCGCCGCTTCCGTCAAGGTGGGGCGCGTCGCCGGCGCGGCGGCGATGCCCGTCGACGATGCGGTCGCGCTCGCGCGGCACAGCGTGGCCGAGGCGCGGGTGGATTTCGTCGGTCTGCCGAGCCGGCCGGATCAACCCTATCGCATCACGCTGCTGCGTCCCGGACAGCGCCGCGGGCAGCCGGCGGTTACGGTCTTTGTCGATCCCTGGACCGGGCAGATCGTCAAGACCGTCGACCCGCGGGACTATTCGGCCGGCGAGACGCTCATCGCCTGGCAGCATTTGCTGCATTCGGGCGAAGGCGCCGGGCCGGTCTGGAAGCTGCTGGTGTTTCTCGTCGGGTTCGTTCCTTCGCTGTTCGCGCTTACCGGCGTGTCGATGTGGTGGCTGAAGCGCGTGCAGCGCCTTGCAGCCGCCGCCAGGACCGCTGCCGCCGCCTCATCTCCAACGGCCGGGAGGGCCGCAGAATGACAGGTTACAAATGGTGCGGGGTGCTGCTGCCCCTGGCTCTGGCGGCGTTGTTGCCGGCTACCGCGCTGGGCCAGAACACAGCCGCTCCCGCTGCACCCGCGAGCACCGCGGCGGTGGGGACGACCGCCGGCTCGTCGCCGGCGGCGGGCGCATCCGCGGCGGCCTCCGCGGCCCCGGCCGCACCGTCGCAGGAGGCTGCCGCGGCAGTGGGGACGACCGCCGGCTCGTCGCCGGCGCTGGCCATACCCGCGGCGGTC
>DASZOZ010000084.1:0-21121 GCA_035550515.1 Allostellaceae bacterium | reverse complement strand
ATCCGGCGCAAACTGCGCCGCTTCGAGACCTCGCATATCGACCAGGTGATCCTGCTCAACCAGGCCGGCAAGAACACCCACGCGCATATCTGCGAAAGCCTCGAACTGTTCGCCCGCGAGGTGATGCCCGAATTCCACGCCAACATCCCGGCGCAAGAGGCCTGGAAAGCCAAGGTGCTGGCCGGCGAGATCGCGCTCGAAGAGATCGACACCGCCCCCTTCCGCGACCGCTATGGCCCCAATTCGGTGCAACTGCGTCCGGTGGCGGCCGAGTAAGCACATCTCAGCGCAAAGGACGCGAAGGGTGCGCAAAGGACGCGAAGGATATTCGCGGCGCGAAGCGCCACAAAATATGCCTTCTTGGTTATCTATTGGCGCTTCGCGCCGGGTTCCGCCCGCTTTGCGTCCTCCGCGTACCCTCAGCGGCCTTTGCGCGAAACTGTTCTCTTTTTGAGGCTTGCGATGCCCGAACCTCTCCCGGCCGTCTCTCTCGTTGCCGTGCCCGGCCGGCGGCAGCAGACCTTGGACCTGGCGCTGGAAATCGAGCGGCGCGGGTTTGCCGGCATCTATGTGCCGAGCATCTTCAGCAACATGGCGCAATGCGTCGCGCTGGCGGTGGCCACCAGGCGCATCAGGTTCGCCACCGCGATCGCCCCGATCTATAGCCGGGTGACCGAGGATTTCGCGCAGGCCAGCGCTTACATCCACGAAATCTCCGGCGGCCGGTTCGCCTTCGGCATCGGCGTCGCGCATGGCCCCGCCCATGTCCGCATGGGGGTGACGCCGGGTCCGCCGCTCGGCGATATCCGCGCCTTTGTCGACAAGCTGCGCTCGTTCGACGGCATCGGCGCGCCGCCGCCGGTCATCCTCGCGGCGCTGCGCAAGCGCATGGTGGCGCTTTCGGGGGAGATCGCCGACGGCGTCATCTTCGCCAACGCCAGCCGTTCGCATATGGGCCAGTCACTGGCGGCGCTGCCCGCGGCAAAGCGTGCCGACCCGGACTTCCTCATCGCCAACATGATCCCGACCTGCATCAGCGATGACGTCGAGGCGGCGAAGGCGGTCAACCGCCGCACGCTGACGCGCTACACGATGCTGCCCAACTACCGCAATTACTGGAAGGAAGCCGGCTACGTCGAGGAGATGACGGCGATCGAGACCGCCGTCGCCGAAGGCCGTCAGGCCGCTATCCCGAGCCTGATGAGCGACAAATGGCTCGCCGACGCGACCCTCTTCGGACCGGCCGGGCAGGTGCGCGACGGCATCGCCGCCTGGCGGGCGGCCGGCGTCTCGACCCCGGTCATCGTCCCGTCCTCGGCCTCCGGCAACCAGATCAAGGCCGTCGAGGAGTTGTTCGCGGCATTCGCTTGAGCCCGCGGCGCTATTGACGTTCGACTTGCTTGCGGGACGGTGCGCGGAACCGAAGCCCCCACAACTTAGAGCGGAACCTTTTTGCTGATCGCCGTTCTACATCTGGAACAAGCAAAAAGGGGTCTGAAGCAAAATGGCAAAAAGCATACCGGCGATCGTGTTGTTGGGAGGCTCGCTCTTGCTGCTCGGTGCGTGCGCCCCGCCGCCAGCTACCGCGGCATGCGATGCATGCGCCGCGATGGCGCGCGCCAATGCGGCGTACGACCTTGCGTCAAAGGCCGAGGCCGATGCGCAGGCGGCGATCACCCAAGCCAACACGATGTACCAGCGGACGCTGCACAAGTAACACTGGGGCAAGTAACGTTGGGCAAAGCCGCTCGCCGCCGATGTGACGGGCGGCTCCCGTCGCTCGCGACTTGAGGAGGCGCGATGATGTCGTCGCCGCGGTTGGCGCTCGGCCGCGTTGCGGCCGGTCATGCGATGGCCGCGGCGATGGCCGCGGCGATGGCCGCGGCGATGACGGCCGCGTGGCCGGCGATGGCCGCGGATTTCACCCTGTCGCCCGGCGACAACACGGTCGGCGCGACGCAGGAACATGTCGTCGCGCCGGGCGAGGTCCTGGCCGATATCGCCCGGCAGTTCGACGTGGGCTATACCGAGATCTTGGCGGCAAACCCGCAGGTCGATCCGTGGCTGCCGCCGGCCGGGCGCAAGCTGGTGATCCCGACACTCTACGTGCTGCCCGATGCGCCGCGCCAGGGGATCGTGATCAATCTCGGCGAACGCCGGCTGTATTACTTCCCGCCCGGCGGCGGGCGCGTGGAGACCTACCCGATCGGCATCGGCGCCACCGGCTTCGACACGCCGCACAGCGCGACCCGCGTGGTGGCGAAAGTCGCGAACCCGACCTGGGTGCCGCCGCCCTCGATCCGCGCCGAGCAGCCGGACCTGCCGGGCGCGATCGGCCCCGGTCCCGACAACCCGCTCGGCGCCTATGAGCTGCGGCTCGGCTGGAAGAATTACCTGATCCACGGCACCAACAAGCCCGACGGCGTTGGCCGCAACGTCAGCCACGGCTGCATCCACCTCTACCCGGAGGACATCGAGAAGCTGTTTGGCGAGGTCGCGCTCGGCACGCCGGTGCGGGTGGTCGAGCAGGCGGCGAGCGCGGGCTGGGTCGGCGACGCGCTCTATCTCGAAGTGCATCCCGACAAGGACCAGGCCGACGCAATCGATGTACGGCAGCCGATGACGCCGCGTCCGCCCGAGGGCCTGCGCGAGCTGGTCGGCGCCGTCGCCGGCGACGATGCCCAGGCGGTCGACTGGAGCGCGGTCGACCGCGCCGGTTTGAAGCGCAGCGGGCTGCCGGTGCTCGTGGCGCGCCGCGGTGCCGGCGTGCCCGTCGCAAGCGCGGCGGCCCCGGCCGCCATCCCGCCGACGGGGACCGCAACCAGTGCGCCGACCCCGCTCTGGCCTGGGATGCGGCTTGGCATGCGCGCCCCGGCGCCCCCCGAAGTCGCGCGTGCGCCGGCACCCATCTTCCACACGCTGCAGCCGCCGGGTATGCAAGATGCGACCGCGGGGGCGATGGAAGATGACGATGAAGGCCCACTCGGCCCTTCGTCCCGCGTCATTCCCGTGCCCTCGCCGAACGACGACCCCGACCGACCGGAATGGGATCGTCGGATGCGCTGGTGAGCCGGTCTGCGTTCGGCCTAGCGTTCGCGCAGTTTCGGGTCGAGCACGTCGCGCAGGGCATCCCCGAACAGGTTGATGCCGAACACGGTCAGCATGATCGCGAGGCCGGGGAAGACCGCGATCCACGGCGCGGTCGAGGCATATTCCTCGGCGCCGCCTTGCAGCATCAGCCCCCAGGCGGGAACCGGCTCCTGCACGCCGAGGCCGAGATAGGAGAGCGAGGCCTCGGCCAAGATCGCCTGGCCGACAAACGAGGTCAGCATGATCAGGAACGGCGCCACCACGTTCGGCACCATATGCGCCATGATGATGCGCGAGTGACTGTAGCCGAGCGCCCGCGCGGCGTCGACATAGGGCACGGTGCGGATCGCCAGGGCGCTCGACCGCACCACGCGCTGGCAGCGCGGTATCAGAGGGATGGTGATCGCGACGATCACATTGTGAACGCCGGTGCCGAAAATCGACACCACCGCCAGCGCCATGATGATCAGCGGGAACGACATGATGATGTCGTTGACGCGTTGCAGGAACAGGTCGATCCGCCCGCCGAAATAGGCGCTGCCGACGCCGAGCACCAGCCCGCTGAACCCGCCGACCACCGCCGAGGTGATGCCGACGATAAAGGCGGTGCGCGCGCCGTAGAGGATGCGCGAAAGGATGTCGCGGCCGAGCTGGTCGGTGCCGAGCCAATGCACCCAGCTCGGCGCCTCGGTCATCGCGGCGAAGTCGTTGGCGGTCGGGTTGTACGGCGAGATGATATCGGCGAACAGCCCGCACAGCCCGAAAATCGTCACGATGACGATGCCGATCGTGCCGACCGGCTGGCGGCGCAGGAAGCGGGTCGTCGTCGCCCAGAGGCCGCGCGGCGCGACATAGCTGTCGTCGGTCAGCGCGGCGGCGGCTTGCGGGGTCGGGGCGATGTCGGTCATTCCGGTTGCCCTTACTTCAGGCTGATGCGCGGGTCGAGCCAGGCATAGAGCATGTCGACCACGAGGTTGCTCAAGACGGCGATGGTCACGACCAGCATGACCAGCGCCTGGGTCAGCGTGTAGTCCTGGTTCTGCACCGACAGCACCATCAGCCGGCCGATGCCGTTCAGGTTGAACACCTGCTCGGTCACGACGAGGCCGCCGATCAGGAACGCGAATTCGAGGCCGATCACCGTAACCACCGGCAACAGCGCGTTCTTCAGCGCATGGCGGTTGATGATGATCTTTTCCAGCAGGCCCTTGGCGCGGGCGGTACGAATGTAATCCTCGCGCAGCACTTCCAGCATCGCCGAGCGCGTCATCCGCATCGAGACCGCGCAGTAGCGGTAACCGACGGTGATCGCCGGCAGCATGATGATCGACAGATTGCGGATCGGGTCCTTCCACAACGGCACATAGTCGATCGACGGCATCCACGGATGGCCGCTGATCGCCTGGGTCAGGTCGAGCACGAAGAGGATCGACATGATGCCCAGCCAGAACGACGGCGTCGCGATGCCGGCGATCGAGAACGTGCGCACGACGAGGTCGATCCAGGTGTTCTGCTTGAGCGCCGAGATCGTCCCGAGCGGGATCGCCAGCAGCACGGCGATGATCGTCGCCACGATCGCGACTTCGAGCGATACCGGGAAGCGGGTGGCGATCTCCTGGACCACCGGCTTGCCAGACCACATCGATGTGCCGAAATCGAAGGTCGCCATCCCCCAGATGAAGTGGACGAATTGCAGCCACCACGGCTCATCGATGCCGATCTCGGCATGACAGGCGGCGAGCGCCGAGGCGGTAAAGCTGGTCCCGCCGGAGCCGAGCCGCACCAGGCAGATATCGCCCGGGATGAGCCGCATCAGGATGAAGACGAGGGCCGCCGCGCCGAGCAGCGTCGGAAACACCAGGAGAATACGGTTGACGATATAGCGGTGCATGAGCTTCGGCGCGTCTCCCTATCCGGGCCCTTGCCTTATTGGTCCAGCCAGATGCCGGCAAGGTCCTGGTTGATATAATGACTCGGACTGATCTTCCAGCCCTTCACATATGCGCGATATGGCACGATCCGGTACCACCACGCCATCATGATCTTGTGCGCCTGGGTGTCCATGACGTGCTTGGCAAAGGCGAACATGGCGGCGTGCTGCGCTTTCGGGTCGGTTTCGTGCAGCGCCTTGTTGTAGAGGTCCATTTCCGCGGGGTCTTCATAGCGGCCGTAATTCTGCTCGCTGACCGAGGTCGGCAGGTAGGGCTGGGTGTCGATCAGCGGGTTGACCACGGCGTGGCAATTTGCCTGCAGGTCGACGGTGAAATTGCCGGTGCGCTCGGCCTCGAACCACGGTCCGGTCGGCATCACCCGCTGGGTGACCTTGACGCCGATCTTCGACCATTCGTCGACCGCCCAGATGCCGACATATTTGTACGGCTGGTCGACATCGCGGTTGAGCATCTCGAAGCTCAGGTTCTCCTGGCCGGCTTCCTTCAACAGCCGCTTCGCCTCGGCGCGCGATTTTTCGATATCGGGCGAGAAGCCGGCGATCGTCTGCAGTTCTTCCTTGGTCGGGGCGAGCGGGTCGCCGGGGAAGACGATGCTGCCGACGGTGTGCACATCGGCGATTTTCGACAAGGCCGGCACGCCGTGCCAGCGGTCGATCGCCAGGGTCAGCGCCCGGCGCACGCGGACATCGTCAAACGGCTTTTTGGTTTCGTTGATGGTGATGACGCTGCCGCAGTTCCAGTCGCTTTCCTGGACCGCGATCTTGTCGCCGAGTTCGCCCTTGAGCTGGTCGCGCGCCGAGGGCGGAAAGCCGCGGAACTCGATCGCCGCCCGATCGGCGCGCAGCGCGTCGATGCGCGTCGCCTGCTTTGAGGCGAAAACGCCCTTGAAGCCGTCGAGATACGGCTGGCCGGAATGGTAGTAATCGGGGTTGCGCACGCCCTCGATCGACTGCCCCGTCTCGTAGCTTTTGAACTTGAAGGGGCCGGACCCCATCACGTTCTTCTCGTACCAGTGCGGGTCCTTGTCGAGGATCGCTTTTTCGTAGATCCACGCGAAGGGGTCGGCGAGCGCCGGAAGGAAGGCGCTCGTGGGGTATTTGAGGCGGAAGACGACGGTCGAGGCGTCTGGCGCCTCGACCTTGTCGACCATCATGAAATTCGCCTGGCGCGGGCTGAGGATGCCCTCGTCGGGGAAGATGATTTCCTGCCAGCTCTTGCCGACGTCGTACGCGGTGAGCGGCGTGCCGTCATGGAATTTGACGCCGTCGCGGATTTTGAACGTGTAGGTCTTGCCGCCGTCGGTCGGCTTGGGCAGCTCCGTGCACAGATCGCAGACAAAATCGGTCGTCGATGACGGGTTGTCCGGGTTGATGCGGATCAGCACGCTGTAGAACGGCGCGGCGGTGTGGATCGTCGCGTAGGTGGTCTCGCGATGCCCGTCGAGGCTCGGCGGCGCGTCGGACGGGATCATGTAGGTCAATGTCCCGCCGCGCTTCGGCGTCTCCGCCGCCAGGGCGTTGGTCGCCAGCGCGTTGGTCGCCAGCGCCAAGACCGCGGCCGTCACCGCCGCGCGCACCACAACGTTCATGCTTCCCTCCCTATGCGTAGGCCACTCACGCGTTCCCGGCTTGCGGCTACTTGTCGAGCCAGACGGTGCCGAGGTCCTGGTTGACGTAATGGCTGGGGCCGATTTTCCAGCCCTTGACGTAAGACTGGTACGGCACGATGCGCCGCCACCACAACAGAAAGATGCCGTGCGCCTGGTCGTCGAGCACGTATTTGTTGAACTCGAGCAGCTTGGCCTTCTGCTTGTCCTTGTCGAGCTCGCGGATCATGCTCTCGTAGAGGTCGATCTCGTGCTGGTCCTCGAAATTCCCATAGTTGCCGGCGGAGATCGTGTGCGGCAGGTACTTGCCGACATCGGCCAGCGGGTTGACCACGTTCTGGCAGTTGCCTTCGACCGTGACGTCGAAATCGCCGGCGCGCTGGGCGGCGAACCAGGGCCCGGTCGGAAGCACCCTCTGGGTGACGTGGATGCCGACCTTGCTCCAGTCGTCGACCGCCCAGATACCGTAATACTTGTACGGCTGGTCGGTGGAGCGGTTGAGCAGCGTGAAGCTGAGGTTCTCCTGCCCGGCTTCCTTCAAGAGCCGCCGCGCCTCGGCGCGCGACTTCTCGATGTCGGGCCAGTAGCCGGCGATCTTCTCCAACTGCTCCTTGGTCGGCGCGAGCGGCGAATCCGGGTAGGTGAGCCCGCCGACCGTGCGCACCAGCGCGATCTTCGACAGCTCCGGCGCGGTGTGCCAGCGGTCGAGCGCCAGGGTCAGCGCGCGCCGCACGCGCGGGTCGTCAAACGGCTTGCGGGCATGGTTGGGCGTGACCAGCCCGCCGCAGTTCCAGTCGCTTTCCTGCACCGCGAGCTTGTCGCCGAGCGCCTGCTTCAACTCGTCGCGCACGGTCGGCGGAAAGCCGCGGAACTCGATCGCCGCCTGGCCGCTCTTGATCGCCTCGACGCGGGTCACCTGCTTGTCGGCGAAGATGCCCTTGAAGCCGTCGAGATAGGGCAGGCCCGGGTGATAATAGTCCGGGTTGCGCACCCCCTCGATCGACTGCCCCGTCTCGTAGCTTTTGAATTTGAAGGGGCCGGAGCCGTCGATGTTCTTCTCGTACCAGTGGATGTCCTGGTCGAGCTTGGCCTTGCTGTAAATCCAGGCATAGGGGTCGGCGAGCGCCGGGATGAACGCGTCGGTGGCGAATTTGAGGCGGAACACGACGGTCTGCGGGTCGGTCGCCTCGACCTTGTCGACCATCACGAAATTGCTTTGCCGCGGGCTGACCACGCCGGCCGGCGGGAAGATGATCTTGTTCCACGAAGCGGCGACGTCGTAGGCGGTCAGCGGCGTGCCGTCATGGAATTTGACGCCTTGGCGGATCTTGAACGTGTAGACCGTGCTGTTTTCGGTCGGCTTCGGCATTTCCGTGCACAGATCGCAGACCATGTCCGGCGAGCCGGGGTCCATCGGGTTGGCGCGGATCAGCGTCGAGTAGAACGGCGCCGCGGCATGGATCGTCGCATAGGTTTCCTCGCGCTGGGCATCAAAGCTCGGCGGCGAGTCCGCGGGGATCATATAGGTCAGAATGCCGCCGCGCTTCGGCGTCTCGTCCGCGGTCGCAGGGAGGGCGGCGACCGCCGCCAAAGCCAATGCCAGCGGCGCGGTGCGCCACAACGTTCTTCCCATCTCACTCCCCCCTGCTCACCGGACTTCTTCGATTTATCGTCAGTCTATTTATCGAGCCAGATCGTGGCTAGGTCCTGATTGACGAAATGGCTCGGGCTGATCTTCCAGCCTTTCACATAAGCGCGATACGGCACTATCCGGTACCAGAAGGTCAGCGGCAATTCGTGCGCCTGGTCGTCGAGCACCCATTTCTCGAACGCGCGCATCGCGATGCGCTGTTTTGCCGGGTCGGGCTCATGCAGCATCGTGTTGTACAGCTCGATCTCGCGGTCGTCCTCGTAGCCGCCGTAATTCTCGGTGAACACCGTATGCGGCAGGTATTTGGCGGTATCGAGCGGCGGGTTGACGACGCTCTGACAGTTGGCTTCGAGCGTCACGGCGAAATTGCCGGTGCGCATGCCCTCGAACCACGGCCCGGTCGGCACGACCTTTTGCGTCGCCTTGACGCCGATCTTGCTCCATTCGTCGACGATGAAGGTGCCCATATACTTGAAGGGTTGGTCGACATCGCGATTGAGCATCTCGAAGCTGAGGTTCTCGGCGCCGGCTTCCTTGAGCAGCCGTTTCGCCTCGGCGCGCGACTTCTCGATGTCGGGCCAGAAGCCGGGGATCTGCTGCAGCTCTTCCTTGGTCGCGGCAAGCGGCGAGCCGGGAAAGACGATGCCCGCCACGGTCCGCACGATGGCGATCTTCGACAGCGCCGGGCCGCCCTTCCACTGGTCGATCGCCAGCGACAGCGCGCGGCGCACCCGCACGTCGTCGAACGGCTTGCGCTTGTGGTTGTAGGTCAGCAGGTTGCCGCAGTTCCAATCGCTCTCCTGCACCGCGATCTTGTCGCCCAGCTCCTTGACCAGCTGGTCGCGCGCGGACGGTGGCATGCTGCGGAATTCCATCGCCGCGTTGTCGGCGCGGATCGCGTCGACGCGGGTCGCCAGCTTGGGCGCGAAGACCGCCACGAAGCCGTCGAGATACGGCAGGCCCTTGTGATAGTAGTCGGGGTTGCGGACGCCCTTGACCGATTGGCCCGCATCGTAGCTGACGAATTTGAACGGGCCGGAGCCCATCACATTTTTCTCGTACCAGTGCGGGTCCTTGTCGAGGATCGCCTTCTCGTAGATGTAGGCGAACGGGTCGGCGAGCGCCGGCAGGAACGCCGTTGTCGCGAATTTGAGGCGGAAAACCACCGTCGCGGCGTCCGGCGCCTCGACCTTGTCGACCATCGCATAGAACGCCTGCCGGGCGCTGGTCTTGCCGGGCGGCGGGCTGACGATCTCCTGCCAGCTCGCCGCGACATCGGCGGCGGTGAGCGGCGTCCCGTCATGGAACTTGACGCCCGGGCGGATTTTGAACGTGTAGGTCCTGCCGTCGTCGGTCGGCTTCGGCAGCTCGGTGCAGAGGTCGCAGACGAAATCGGTCGTCGAGGACGGGTTCTCCGGGTTGACGCGGATCAGCACGCTGTAGAACGGCGCGGTCACGTGGACCATCGCGTAGGTCGCCTCGCGGTGACCGTCAAAGCTCGGCGGTGCGTCGGCCGGGACCAGGTAGGTGAGGGTGCCGCCGCGTTTCGGCGTCTCGTCGGCCGCGGCCGGGATGGCGGCGGCGAGCATCAGCCCGGCCGCGACGGCAATTCCCCTCAGCAATGTGCTTCGCATCTCGGTTCCCCCCTGCCAGCGCTATTTGTCGAGCCAGATCGACGCCAGGTCTTGGTTGATAAAATGGCTCGGGCTGACTTTCCACCCTTTCACGTACGAACGGTAGGGGACAATGCGGTACCACCACGCCACCCAGATCTCATGGGCCTGGGTGTCGACGACATACTTCTCGAATTCGCGCATCAGTGCCCGCTGTTTTTCGAACTGCGTCTCGCGCAGCATCTTGTCGTAAAGCGCGACCTCGTCGGCGTCTTCGTATCCCCCGTAGTTTGCCGCATAGACCGAGGCCGGCAGGTAGGCCTGCACGTCGAGCAGCGGGTTCGGCACGCCGTGGCAGTTCGCCTGGGACACCACGTCGAAATTGCCGCTGCGCATCGCTTCGAGCCACGGGCCGGTCGGCATCATGCGCTGGGTCACGTGCAGCCCGATCTTGCTCCATTCGTCGATCAGCCAGGTCCCGACATATTTGTACGGCTGATCGACGTTGCGGTTGAGCAGCTCGAAGGTGAGGCCCTCGGCCCCCGCTTCTTTCAGCAGCCGTTTGGCTTCGGCTTGCGATTTGTCGATGTCGGGCCAGTATCCGGCGAGTTTTTCGAGTTCTTCCTTGCTTGCCGCGAGCGGCGAGCTGGGGAACACGATGCCGCCGACCGTGTGGACATTGGCGATTTTCGCCAGGGCCGGTGTGCCGTGCCAGCGATCGATCGCCAGGCTGAGGGCGCGGCGCACGCGGACATCGTCGAACGGCTTTTTCCGGTGATTGGGCGTGACCAGGCTGCCGCAGTTCCAGTCGTTTTCCTGCACCGCGACCTTGTCGCCCAGCTCGCCGACCAGCTCGCTGCGCACCGAAGGCGGCAGCCCGCGGAACTCGATCGCCGCGCGGTCGGCGCGGATCGCATCGACCCGCACGGCCTGCTTGTCGGCAAAGATGCCGGTGAAACCGTCGAGATACGGCAGGCCCTTGCGGAAGTAATCGGGGTTGCGCACCCCGGTGATCGATTGGCCGGCCTCGTAATGGACAAATTTGAACGGGCCGGAGCCCATGATGTTCTTCTCGAACCAGTGCGGGTCCTTGTCGAGCAGCGTCTTGGGGTAGATCAGGGTGAACGGATCGGCCAGCGCCGGAAGAAAGGCGGCGGTCGCGAATTTCAGCCGAAACACCACGGTGTCGGGGTCGGGGGCTTCGACCTTGTCGACCATCCGGTAAAAGCTCGCCCGCGGGCTCAAAATGCCCTCGGGCGGAAAGATGATCTCGTTCCAGCTTGCCGCGACATCGGCGGCGGTCAGCGCCGACCCGTCGTGGAACCGCACACCCTGATGAATTTTGAAGCTGTAGGTCTTGCCGTCGTCGGTCGGCGTCGGCATCGCGGTGCAGAGATCGCAGACGAAATCCGTCGTCGATGTCGGGTTGTCCGGGTTGACCCGGATCAGCACGCTGTAGAACGGTGCCACCGCATGCAGCGTCGCGAAGGTGCCTTCGCGGTGCGCGTCGAGGCTCGGCGGCGAATCCGCCGGGATCATGTAGGTGAGCGTGCCGCCGCGTTTGGCCGCCGTGTCGGCGGCTGCCGCGCCCGCAAGGGGCGGCAGGGCGAAAAGACACGTCGCGAGCAGGCGTAATGCGATCGCCATCTGCGCCTCCCTGCCGGCCGAGCCGCGCGCGCCGACAAACGGCGCCGCGCCCGGTTTATGTTTTCTTGCAGCCTAACGGTCCGGCCGGACGCTTGCCAAGGGCCGATCGCGCCGTTTCGGGTCGAGCCGGCGGTGCCGCCGTGTGCCGGGCGGCCGGTCCGTCCCGGCGGCCTATTTGTCGAGCCAGAGCCTGGCCAGGTCCATGTTGATGAAATGCGTCGGGGTGATCTTCCAGCCCTTGACGTAGGCCCGGTACGGGACGATCCGGTGCCACCACAGCACCCACATCGCATGCGCCTGGGTATCGAGCATATAGGTCTCGAATTCGCGCATCTCGGCCCGCTGCTTTGCCGGGTCGGTCTCGCGCAGCATCTTTTCGTAGAGACCGACGGCCTTCGGGTCCTCGTAGCGCGCGTAGTTCTCGCCCTCGACCGAAGCCGGCAGGAATTTCTGGATGTCGATGACCGGGTTGACGATGCCGTAGCCCGGCGCCTCGACGACGACCTGGAAATCGCCTTTGCGCATGTTCTCGAACCACAGGCTGGTCGGGACCATCTTTTGCGTCACCTTGAGCCCGATCTTGCTCCACTGGTCGATCAGCCAGGTGCCGACATATTTGTAAGGCTGGTCGACATTGCGGTTGAGCAGCTCGAACGACAGCCCCGCGGCGCCGGCTTCCTGCAACAGCCGCTTCGCCTCGGCGCGCGATTTTTCGATGTCGGGCCAGTAGCCGGCAAGCTGCTGCAGCTCGTCCTTGGTCGCGGCGAGCGGCGAGCCGGGAAACACCAGGCCGCCGACGGTCTGCACGATCGCGATCTTGGACAGCGGCGGCGCACCGCCCCAGCGATCGATCGCCAGGGTCAGCGCGCGGCGCACCCGGACATCGTCGAACGGCTTCTTCTCGTGATTGATCGTGACCGCGCTGCCGACATCCCAATCGCCTTCCTGCACCTTGATCCGATCGCCGAGCGCGCTCACCAGTTCGTCGCGCGAGGAAGGCGGCATGCCGCGGAACTCCATCGCCGCGCGGTCGCTGCGGATGGCGGCGACGCGCGTCGCCTCCTTGTCGGCGTAGATCGCGGTGAAGCCGTCGAGATAGGGGAGCTGCGGGTCGTAATAATCCGGGTTGCGGACCCCCGTGACCGACTGTCCGGTCTCGTAGCCGGCGAATTTGAAGGGGCCGGTGCCCATCACGTTTTTCTCGTACCAGTGCGGATCCCGGTCGAGGATCGCTTTCTTGTAGACCCAGTTGAACGGGCTGGCGAGCGCCGGGAGGAACGCCTCGGTCGGGAATTTGAGGCGGATGACGACGGTCGCCGGGTCCGGCGCCTCGATCGTGTCGACCATCGACAGGTTGCCGACGCGCGGGCTCAGCACGCCCTGCGGCGGGAACACGATCATCTTGAAGCTGGCGGCGATGTCGTCGGCGGTCAGCAACGAGCCGTCGTGGAACTTGACGCCCTGGCGGATCTTGAAGGTCCAGGTCTTGCCGTCCTCCGACCGTTTCATCGCGGTGCAGAGGTCGCAGACGATGTCGGTGGTCGAGGCCGGGTTGGCCGGATTGATGCGGACGAGCAGGCTGTAGAAGGGGGCAAAACCATGCACCGTCGCAAAGGTGCTTTCCCGGTGCCCGTCAAAGCTCGGCGGCGCGTCCGCCGGGATCATATAGGTGAGCGTGCCGCCGCGCTTCGGCGTCTCGTCGGCGGCTGCCGACGACGATGTCCAGGCCGAGCAGGCGAACAGAGCCGTCAACGCCAGCGGCGCCAGCTTCCACCCCATGCCGCAGTCTCCCGTTCGGTTTTATTATGGTTTCGAGACCAAGCCGTCGTCACCCCGAAACGCGCCGCAGGCGCGTCTCGAAGGACGCACCTGCGGTTCTACGCATACCTACTTATCCAGCCATACCGTCGACAGATCCATGTTGATGTAGTGGCTCGGGCCGATCTTCCAGCCCTTGACGTATGAGCGATACGGCAGGATCCGGTTCCACCAGATGACCTGCGTCGCGTGCGCCTGGGTGTCCATAATGTACTTCTCGAACTCGACCATCTCGGTGTGCTGCTTGGCCGGGTCGGTTTCGTGCAGCACCTTCTCGTAGAGCTCGGTCGATTTCGGGTCGGGGGCGCCGCCCATATTCTCCTGGCTGCCCGGCAGATAGGGCTGCACGTCGAGCACGGGGTTCACGACCGCGTGGCAGATCGGGTAATGCACGACGGCAAAGTCGCCAGAGCGCATCGAGGCGAACCACGGGCCGGTCGGCACGACCTTTTGCGTGACCTTGACGCCGATCTTGGACCACTGGTCGACCAGCCAGATGCCGATATACTTATAGGGCTGGTCGACGTCGCGGTTGAGCAGCTCGAAGCTCAGGTTCTCGACGCCGGCTTCCTTCAGCAGCTTCTTGGCCTCGGCGCGCGACTTTTCGATATCCGGCCAGAACCCGGCCATCTGCTGCAGCTCGTCCTTGGTCGCGGCGAGCGGCGAGCCGGGAAACACGATGCCGCCGACGGCCTTGACGATCGCGATCTTCGACAGCGCCTGCGACCCGCCCCAGCGATCGATCGCCAGGCTCAAGGCACGCCGCACCCGCGGGTCGTCGAACGGCTTCTTCTTTTCGTTGAAGAACAGGTCGCTGCCGCAATTCCACGGGCTTTCCTGCACCGTGATCTGGTCGCCGAGCGCCTTTTTCAGCTCGTCGGCGGCGGATGGCGGCAGCCCGCGGAACTCGATCGCCGCCTGGTCGGAGCGGATCGCCGCGACCCGGGTCGCCTCCTTGGGCGCGTAGACGCCGACGATGTGGTCGAGATGAGGCAGCCCCTTATGATAGTAGTTGGGGTTGCGCGAGCCTTTGATCGTCTGTCCGACGTCATAGCTGTCGAAATAGAACGGGCCGGACCCCATCACATTCTTTTCGTACCAATGGGGGCCTTTGGCCGGGTCGTCGAGAATTTTCTTCTCGTAGATGTAGGCGAACGGGTCGGCCAGCGCCGGCAGGAAGGCGCTGGTGGCAAATTTCAGATGGAACACGACCGTATGGTCGTCCGGCGATTCGATCTTTTCGATCAGGTCGCGGTAGTTGCTGCCGCGCGCGCTCAGCACGCCCTCGGGCGGGAAGGTGATCTCGTTCCAGCTCGCCGCGACATCGGCCGCGCTGAGCGGGTTGCCGTCCTGGAACTTCACCCCGTCGCGGATTTTGAACGTGTAGGTTTTGCCGCCGTCGGTCGGCTTCGGGATTTCGGTGCACAGATCGCAGACGAAATCCGTGCTCGACGACGGGTTCTCCGGGTTGATGCGGATCAGCACGCTGTAATACGGCGACACCGAATGGACCGTCGCGTAGGTCTCTTCGCGGTGGCCGTCAAAGCTGGGTGGCGCGTCCGCCGGGATCATGTAGGTCAGCGTGCCGCCTTGCTTCGGCTGGTCGTCGGCAAATGCCGGCGACGCGAGCGCGAGGCCCAGAGCGGCTGTCATCAGCAAACGAGATGTCCTCATAATCCCCTTCCCCTTCCCTACGGGCAGTTTCTTGGCAAGGCTCACGACACTTGGCTGCAGGCGACCCAGTGGCCGGGCCGCAGCTCGCGCAGTTCGGGCACGACCTGGCGGCAGCTCTCGACGGCGATCGGGCAGCGCGGGTGGAAGACGCAGCCCGACGGCGGATTGATCGGGCTCGGCACCTCGCCCATCAGCGGCTGGAAGGTGCGGTCGGCCTCGACGGTCGGGTCCGGCACCGGCACCGCGGCGAGCAGCGCCTTGGTGTACGGGTGAAGCGGGTGGTCGAACACCTCGTCGCAGCTCGCGAGCTCGACGACATGCCCCAGATACATCACCGCGACGCGCTGGCAGAGATGCCGCACGACGCTGAGGTCGTGCGCGATGAACAGGTAGGTAAGGTTGAACTTTTCGCGCAGATCCTCGAGCAGGTTGATGATCTGCGCCTGGATCGACACGTCGAGCGCCGAGACCGCCTCGTCGCAGACGATGAATTCGGGATCGACCGCCAGCGCCCGCGCGATCCCGACGCGCTGCCGCTGCCCGCCCGACATTTCATGCGGATAGCGGTCGGTAAAGTTCGGGTTGAGCCCGCAGACCGACAGCAATTCGCGCACCCGCGTCTCGCGCCTTCGGGCGTCGGGCTCGATGCCGTGCACCTTCATCGGCTCGGACAGGATGGTGCCGACCTTCTGGCGCGGGTTGAGCGAGCTGTAGGGGTCCTGAAAGATCACCTGGATGCGGCGGCGGAGCGCGGTCAGCGCCCTGCGGTCGAGGCCGGCGATATCGACGCCGTCATAGAAGATCGACCCCGCGGTCGGGGTCTCCAGCCGCAGGATGCAGCGGCCCATCGTCGTTTTGCCGCAGCCGCTTTCGCCGACCAGCCCCAGCGTCTCGCCGCGGCCGATCGTCAGGTTGACCCCGTCCACCGCCTTGACCTCGCCGACCTGTCGGCGGGCGATGATGCCCTCGGTGATCGGGAAGTGCATCTTGAGGCCGCGCAGCTCGACCAGCGGCCCTTCTGCCGCCTGCGGCCGGATGTCGGATGCGGCGCTCATGCCGCCTGTCCGGCTTCGGCCAGCTCGTGGCTGCGGAAGCAGGCGGCGAACTGGCCCGGCGCACCGACCGGATCGAGGCTCGGCCTGGCGAGGGCGCAGCGCTCCACCGCGAACCGGCAGCGCGAGCGGAACGAGCAGCCCTGGTCGAGCCGGGTCAGGTCGGGCGGCTGGCCCTCGATCGGGTCGAGCCGCGCCTGACGCGGCCGGTCGAGCCGGGGCACCGATTTCAACAGCGCCATCGTGTAGGGATGGTGCGGGTCGTGATAGATCGCCGCGGACGGCCCGCTTTCGACAATGCGTCCGGCATACATCACATTCACTCGGTGCGCGTAGCGCGCGACGATGCCGAGATTATGGGTGATCACGATCAAGGCGACGCCGAGCTGCTGCGTCAGGCGCTGCATCAATTCGAGGATTTGCGCCTGGATCGTCACGTCGAGCGCCGTGGTCGGCTCGTCGGCGATGATCAGCTTGGGCTCGCAGGCCAGCGCGATCGCGATCATCACCCGCTGGCGCATGCCGCCCGACAACTGGTGCGGATACTGCCCGAGGCGCCGCTTGGCGTCGGCGATACCGACGAGGCCCAACAATTCTTCGGCGCGTCTCTCGGCGGCGGCCCGATCGCCGCCGCGGTGCTGCTCGATCATCTCGGTGATCTGCCGGCCGATCGACAGCACCGGGTTGAGCGAGGTCATCGGCTCCTGGAACACCATGCCGATCTCGCCGCCGCGCACCTCGCGCATCTCGGCGTCGGACAGCTTCATCAGGTCGCGGCCGTTGAACAGCACCTCCCCGCCGACGACGCGGCCCGGTGGGCTCGGGATCAGGCGCAGGATCGACAGCGCGCCGACCGACTTGCCCGATCCGCTCTCGCCGACGACGGCGACCGTCTCGCCCGGATCGACGGTGTAGGACACGCCGTCCACCGCGCGCACGACTCCGGCGCCGGTGCGAAACTCGGTGCGCAGGTTGCGGACTTCCAGCAAGGGCGGCAAAAGCGCTTCTCCCCCTCGAACCTTACGTCATCCTGACAAGAATATTGTTGTTGCGCCGTTGGTAAGCGATGCGGCGCAAAGCTGTCAATTGCGGTGCCTTTACGTGGCCGTCGGAAATCCGATTCGGCCCGATATTCAGCCAATTTGCCGCAGTCAGCGCGCGCCGGGGTAGATTTCGGCCCCATATGCGGCGCGAATATCGTCGAGCAGCGCCCCGCCCGGCGGCGCGTAGGTCAGCCGCTTGCTGGTGAAGTGCCCGGTCAGTTTTTGCAGGCCGACCGCGAGTTCGCCCATCTTCACCAGCGCGATCAGCCCGTTGACGACCGGCGCCGTGTCGACGTCGTGGACGCCGGCCTCGGCGAGGATCGTCATGACGATGCCGCCGGCCGGGATCACGCACTCCGCACCCTTGCCGAGCCCGCGCCGCGCGGCCGCGCGAAACCGCTCGATGACGGCGTCCCGCGCGGCCTCGTCCGCGAAGGCGCGGTCGAATTGGCCGGCGCGCTCGACCTCGATCTCCTCCATCGAGGCGAGCCGCCCGGCGAGCCCGGTGGCGGCGATGTTCTCCGCCACCCGCACGGCGAACTTGGCATTGACGTTGACCACCGAAAACCGCGCGCCCATCAGGCAGGCGAGGTGGACCGAGGCCTCGCACAAGCCGAGCACCGGAATGTTCAGCAGCTCGCGCAGCGCATGCAGTCCGGGCTCGAAGATGTTGCCGATCAGGAAGGCGTTGTAGCCCTCGCGCTCGGCCCGCAATCCATTGTCGAGGATCTCGCCGGTGTCGCGGAATTCGAGATAGCGGTACTGGTCGGCGATCGCCTTGCCCGGCCCCAGGCCATGCACGTCGACCGTCGTACCGGGCGCGGCCGCCTGCGCGAGAATGGCCGACAGCTTCCGCGCATAGGGTCCGTCGGTCGAGCGGCGGCTCGCACCGAGGCTCTGGTAGAACAGGCGCACGGCGCGCTAGACGCCGAAGGTGAACCGGCTGCCGGTGCTCGACAGCACCACCCGCTCCGGCATCGCGCGCATTACGGCGTCGATAAACGGCCGGCCGGTGCAGTGCATCGGCACCACGACGTCGGGCTGCATCGCCTTCAGTTCGGCGACGGTGTGCTCGATGTAGTCCGCCGGCGCCGCGCCGAGATGAAAGCCGCCGATCACCGCGTGGATTTTCTCGACGCCGGACACCGCCTGCGCGGTCTTGACGGTGTTGACGATGCCGCAATGGCCGCAGGACGAGATCACCACGAGGCCGCGCCCCTGCACCACATAACAGGTCGCGTGCTCGTCGGGGTGCTTGTCGAGCACCAGCTTGCCGCGCCGTTCGGCCTCGGTGAAATGATCGAGCGGCGTCGGCTCGACCAGCGTCGTCGGCGTCACTTTCTCGAACGACTGCCAGGCGATCGGCCCGCTGGTGAACGGCCCGGCCAGCGCATGCGCGTGGTCGCAGCACACGGTCTCGACATCCGCCGCCGCCAGCGCCTCGCCGTCGAGTGCGCCCATCGAGATCGGGTCGTTGCCGCGCGCCCCGGTCCATTTCTCGCGGAAGGTCAGGTTGCCGGCCCCGGTATAGAGCTTCACGTCGTCGCGCAGGCCGGGCCGGTAATGGTCGACAAAGCCTACCAGGCCGCCGTAATGGTCGCGGTGCGAATGGCTGAGGATCAGCCCGTCGAGCCGTTCCGGCGCGATGCCGAGGATGTCGAAGTTGCGGTTGAGCACCTCGGGCGTAAAGCCGAAATCGAGCAGATATTGGTGGCGTTGCCCGCCGGTTTCGGATTCGAGGTGCAGCGACAAGCCCCATTCGCACGCGAAAGTTTCGCGCTCGCGGCCCGGCACACGGCCGACATGCTCGATGCGGCAGAACGGGTGCTCGGCTTTGGGCATGAAGATGTCGTGATAGGAATCGACCACCAGCCGTACGGACAGCGACCGGACGGTCGGGGCCTGGAACGGAGATGTCGCTGTCAATGCCATTGCGGGGGTTCCCGTCCAGTGCGTCCTTCGAGCACCTCAGGATGCGGAAGGTCGGCGGATGCCATCAAGAAAAATCCTCATCCCGAGGCGCTTTGCCGGGCAAGCCTCGCAGGACGCTGGATGCCGCGGCGGCACGGCGGCATGATGGTCCATGGCTGACGAACTCGGATTGCCGCCGGGCGCCTTTGCGCGGATCGACGAGGAGGACGACGAGGCGTTTTACGAACCCGCCCGCCTCGTCACCCACATCGACGACCATGCCATTCGGCTGCTGACCGGCCTCTATCGCGAGATCCTGCCGGCGGGCGGCGTGCTGCTCGACCTGATGTCGAGCTGGGTCAGCCATCTGCCGCCGGACATCCGATACGCCGCGGTGATCGGCCACGGCATGAACGCGGCGGAACTTGCCGCCAATCCCCGTTTCAGCCGCTGGTTCGTCCAGAACCTCAACCGCGACCCGACCCTGCCGCTCGCCGACGACAGCGTCGATGCGGCAATGGTTTGCGTCTCGATCCAATACCTCCAGCAGCCGGTTGCGGTGCTGCGCGAGGCGGCGCGGGTGCTGCGGCCGGAAGCGCCGATCGTCATCAGCTTCTCCAACCGCTGTTTCTGGACCAAGGCCGTCGCCGTCTGGCGCGGCCTCGACGACGACGGCCATGCCCGGCTGGTCGAGCTGTACCTGAACCATGCCGGCTTCGAGCGCATCGAGACTCGCCGCCTGTGCCCGTATATCGAGGACGAACAGGACCCGTTATACGCGGTGATCGGGCGGGCGCCGGGCTGACTGCAAGACTGCCGGTGCGATCCTGCCGGACTCCGCTCCCAAGGCGGTATACCCTCGCCGCACGGGAGTTTCAGGAGGGGTGAGATGCAATTGGGTACGCTGTTGCCGCTGGGCGATATCGGCGGGACGCCCGCCGTGTTGAAGGAGTACGCGCAGGCGGCCGAGGATGCCGGCTACGATTTCATCGAGGCGCCCGACCACGTGCTCGGCGTCAACGCGGCGGGCCGGCCGGGATGGGACCGCAACACCAACGACGATCTGTTCCACGACCCGTTCGTGCTGTTCGGCTACCTCGCCGGGGTGACGCCGAAGCTCGGCTTCTCGACCGGCGTTCTGATCCTGCCGCAGCGCCAGACCGCGCTCGTCGCCAAGCAGGCGGCGTGTCTCGACGTGCTGTGCGGCGGCCGTTTCCGGCTCGGCATCGGTGTCGGCTGGAACGAGGTCGAGTTTGTCGGCCTCAACGAGAATTTCCGCAATCGCGGCCGCCGCTCTGAAGAGCAGGTGCAGGTCATGCAGCAATTATGGGCCGAGCCGCATGTCACGTTCCGCGGCAAATGGCACACGATCGAGGATGCCGGGATCAACCCGCGCCCCGCCGCCGGCAAGGTGCCGGTGTGGTTCGGCGGCCATCACGAGCGGACCTTGGAGCGCATCGCCAAATGGGGTGACGGCTGGATGCCGAACGCCTATCCGGCCGACCAGAGCGCACTCGACATCCTCGCGACCTTGCGCCGGCTGACCGAGGCTGCCGGGCGCGACCCGGCTGCGATCGGGATCGAGGTGTGGACCTCGATGGGCGCAGGCAGCGAAAGCGACTGGGCCAAGGAGGCGCAATTCTGGAAAAAGGCCGGCGCCACGCATCTCTGCCTGACGACGACGTTCCACCGCCGGCATCATCATCGCCTCGCCGGCCGAACGCTGTCGGATCACGTCGCGGCGCTGCCGCGCTTTCGGAACGCCGTTGCGGACGCGTTGTGATGTCTGTCGCCCCTCTCCCCAACCCTCTCTCCCCGCAAGCGGGGCGAGAGACGGGTCCGCGCCGCAGGCGTGGAAGGGTGAGGGGCAGCCGTTAGGGAGGAATGCACGATGACTATCACCGTCACCCCGCTTCACCCGCATATCGGCGCCGAGGTCTCCGGGGTCGATGCCGCGGCTCCGCCCGACGCGGCGACCCTCGCCGCGCTGTGGCGGGCGATTGACGCGCATGCCGTGCTGGTGCTGCGCGATCAGCAGGTCACCGACGCGCAGCTCAAGGCGTT
>DASZOZ010000083.1:0-10049 GCA_035550515.1 Allostellaceae bacterium | reverse complement strand
CCGACGACATCATCAAGATGACGGTGTGGATCACCGACCGCGCGCTGCGGCCGACACTCAACAAGTATTGGGTCGAGATGTTCCCCGACCCGCATTCGCGCCCGGCGCGCCACACCGTCGCGAGCGGCGATTTCGCGCCGCCGATGCAGATCCAATGCGACCTGACTGCGGTGATCGGGGATTAGAAGCGTTATCCGAGCAAATCGAGCCGACTTTAATGGTTCGTCATGGCCGGGCTTGACCCGGCCATCTCCCGGACTGGCTGCGAGATCGCCGGGTCAAGCCCGGCGATGACGAAACAAAGGGTCGAACTCGTTCGAATTCTGCTCTAGGCGCCAAGCCCGGGGACAAGGCGAACCTGCGCCGGACGGCGCTTCGAGATGGGAGTATTGAATGAAAATCAAGGACATCCGCACCATTGCACTGGCCTGTAACTGCGACCCGCCTTACGCCAGCGCCTCGGGCGTGCAGCAGCGGCGCGGCGCGCTGCTGGTCGAGGTCGAGACCGATGACGGCACCGTCGGTCTCGGCGAGGCCGGGGTCGGCGGCGGCGTCACCGCGACGGTCATCGAGAAGGACCTGAAGCCGGCGCTCGTCGGCCAGGACCCGCTGATGATCGAGGCGCTGTGGCAGCGCATGTTCGTGCGCACCCGGCAATACGGAAGGCGCGGCCTTGTGCTGAACGCGATCAGCGGCATCGACATCGCGCTGTGGGACATCGCCGGCAAGGTCGCGAAGCTGCCGGTCTACAAGCTGTTGGGGGCGTGCCGCGACCGCGTCGAGGCTTATGCCAGCGGCGGCTTCTACCAGGAAGGGAAGGGCGTCGACGGCATCGCCGGCGAGGCCGAGGGCTATCGCGCGCGCGGCTTCAAGGGCATGAAGATGAAGATCGGCCGCAACCCGTCGACCGGCACGCATCTGCGGCAACTGTCGGGCAATGCCGATTTCTGCGAGACCGACCCGTCCGAGGACTTCGCCCGCATCGCCGCGGTGCGCAAGGCGCTGGGGCCGCAGGCCAAGCTGATGGTCGATGTCAACTGCGCGTGGAGCCCGGCCTTCGCGATCGAAATGGGCCGCGAGATGGCGCCTTACAAGCTCTTCTGGATCGAGGAGCCGGTCGCGACCGACGACATCGAGGGCAGTGTCCGCGTCGCCGATGCGCTCGACACCGCGATCGCCGGCTACGAGACGGAAACCGGCCTCTACGGCTTCCGCGAGCTGATCAGCCGCGGCGCCGTCGACATCGTGCAGCCCGACATCGCTTGGACCGGTGGTTTCTCCGAGGGCAAGCGCATCGCCGCCTTTGCCCAGGCGCATCACCGCATGGTCGCGCCGCACGCCTTCGGCGGTGCGGTGCTGCTGATGGCGTCACTGCATTACGCCGCCTCGATCCCGAACGGGCTGGTGCTCGAATGGGACCAGAACCCCAACGGCCTGCGCAGCGAGCTGTTGAAGGAAGAGCTGCGCCTCGAACCCGACAGCACGGTCCGCCTCCCCGAGCGCCCCGGTCTCGGCATCGAACTCGACCGCGGCGCGGTGGAACGGTATCGGGTGGGGTAGCATCCTTCTCCTCGTCATGGCCGGGCTTGACCCGGCCATCCACACGCCTGGCGACGGTCGAGATGTTTTGCGTGACGCCCGGATCAAGTCCGAGCATGACGAGCTAGGGAGCGGGCATGGCCGGAGAACCCCTCTTCACCATCGGCTATGAGAAGGCGCGGCTGGCGGATGTCGTCGCGGCGTTGCAGGAGGCCGGTGTCGGTACGCTGATCGATGTGCGCGACCGGCCGCAATCGCGGCGGCCGGGGTTCTCGAGGCGGCAGCTCGAAGCCGGCCTGGCGGCGGCGGGCATCCGCTATGTCGGGCTCAAGGCGCTCGGCACCCCGCCGGAAGGCCGCGAGGCCAATCACCGGCGCGAGTGGCAGCGCTTCTGGCGCATCGTCGACGAGAAGCTGGCCACCGCCGAGGCCGAGCATGCGCTGGCGGAAGCGGCGGCGATCGCCGCCGCAAGTCCGAGCTGCCTGCTCTGCTACGAGGCCGATCCCGGCATCTGCCACCGCAGCCGCGTCGGAGAGATACTCGCGGCGCGCCACGGTTTCAGCATCCGTCATCTGGCGCCGCTCGCCGCCGGCGCTTGACCGCGCCGCGCCGGGCCTTGGCGGCAAGCCGAGCCTCACGTTGGGCTGCGCTTGGCCGGGTGCGGCGCCGCGGCTTGGGCGGCTCGGAGGCGCGGCGGATCAGCGCGGCGAGACGCTCGCGGGCATCGTCGCGGTTGCGCTCCTGCGAGCGGAAGCGCCGGGCGGTGATCACGATCACGCCGTCCTGCGTCGCACGCCGACCCGCCAGGCGCAGCAGCCGCGCCTTGACCGCCTCCGGCAGCGAGGGCGAGTTCCGCGCATCGAACCGGAGCTGCGCGGCGCTCGCTACCTTGTTGACGTTCTGCCCGCCAGGGCCGGAGGCGCGAACAAATGTCTCGCTGATTTCGCTCTCGTCCAGCGCCAAATCATCGGTGATCGTGATCATAAAAGAGCGCTCGATCCCATTGAATATAGCGCTCTTTGCATTAGCGCTTCGCCAAGAGAATACTACTTCACGCGCCCGGTTCTGGTAGTGTAAGCCAAGGTGAAGCCCTCCGTCCCGTCGGGTCGGCGGCGGAGGGGTGCGAGCGCATTTTCGAGGAGCGAACATGCCCAGGGTGAATTACGAGGCGCCGACGAGCGTCGACGACGCCGTCAAGGTGCTGGCGGGCGCCGGCGGTCTGGCGAAGGTTTTGTCCGGGGGGACCGATCTGCTGGTGCAGCTGCGCAGCGGCCGGCTCAAGCCGGAGACGATCGTCGACATCAAACGCATTCCCGGGATGATCGGCATTCGTGAGGAGGGCGACTTCTTCCTCATCGGCGCGGCGACGCCGGGCGTCATGTTGTCGAGCCATGCCGCGCTGGAGCATGCCTGGCCGGGCATCGTCGAGGGCGCCGACCTGATCGGTTCGACGCAGGTCCAGGGCCGTTGCTCGCTCGCGGGCAATCTGTGCAACGCCTCGCCGGCGGCGGATAGCGTGCCGGCGGTGATCGCCGCGCGCACCACGGTCGTCATCGTCGGCCCCAACGGCAAGCGGGAAGCGCCGGCCGAGAGCATCTGCACCGGTCCGGGCCGGACGTCGCTGGCGAAGGGCGAATTCATCGTCGAATTCAAGATTCCGAAGCCGAAGCCGCATCAATGCGACTCCTACCTGCGCTTTATTCCGCGCACCGAGATGGACATCGCGGTGGTCGGCTGCGGCACCAATGTGACGCTCGACGCCAACGGCGTCTGCACCGACGCGCGCGTCGTGCTCGGCGCGGTGGCGCCGACGACAGTCATCGTCGAGGACGCGGCGAAGGCGCTGATCGGCCACAAGCTCGACGAGGCGACGCTCGCCGCGCTCGACAAGGCGGCGCAGGCGGCCTGCAAGCCGATTTCCGACAAGCGCGGCACGATCGAGTACCGCACCAAGGTTGCCGGCGTCCTCGCACGCCGCACGGCCGCCATCGCGTTCGAACGCGCCGCACAGCGCTGAGCAGGAGAATTCTCTGATGAGTAAGCATCACGTCACCACCACCATCAACGGCGAGCCGATGGAGTATCTCTGCGAAGCGCAGCAGACGATGCTCGACGTGCTGCGCGACGAACTGGGCCTCACCGGCAGCAAGGAAGGCTGCAGCTCGGGTGATTGCGGCGCCTGCACGATCATCTGCGACGGCAACATCGTCTGCTCGTGCCTGATGCTCGGCGTCGAGGCCGAGGGCCGCGAGATCACGACGATCGAAGGCATCGCCCGGGGCGACGAGCTGCATCCGGTGCAGCAGAAATTCCTCGAGCATGCGGCGCTGCAATGCGGCTTCTGCACGCCGGGTCTGATCGTCGCGGCCAAGGCGCTGCTCGACACGACGCTCAACCCGACCGAGGAAGAGGCGCGCTACTGGCTGGCCGGCAATCTCTGCCGCTGCACGGGATACGACAAGATCCTGCGCGCCGTGATGGATGCCGCCTCGGTCCTGCGCGCCGAGGCCGGGCGATAGGCAGCCCGCTCTCGGCGACGGTGCCGAGACACGAAATTCCTGTCATGGAGCAGCAGATGTCTTATCTCGACAAGGCAGCGTTGAAGGTTGTCGGCACCCGCCCCATTCGCCCGGACGGCGTGGACAAGGTGATCGGCCGCGCCAGCTTCGGCGCCGACTACACGATGCCGGGCATGCTGTGGGCCAAGGTCAAGCGCAGCCCGCACGCCCATGCCCGCATCCTCAAGATCGACACGTCGAAGGCGGAAAAGCTGAAAGGCGTGCTGGCGGTCGTCACCGCGGCCGATTTCCCCAACATCGCCAACGAGGAGGCCTTTGTCGGCGAAGGCCCGATGAATTTCCGCGACCTGTCGCGCAACTGCATGGCACGCGACAAGGCGCTCTATGACGGGCATGCGGTGGCGGCGGTCGCGGCGACCACGGCGGCGATCGCCGAGGAAGCCTGCGAGCTGATCGACGTGCAGTACGAGGTGCTGCCGCATGTGATCGATGTCGAGGAAGCGATGGCGCCCGATGCGCCGGTCCTGCACGACGACATGTTCACCGCCGGCGTCGAGCCGAAGCCGACCAAAGCCTCCAACGTCGCCAAGAAGATCACCTTCACCAAGGGCGACATCGCCAAGGGCTTCGCCGAGGCCGAGGTGGTCATCGAGCGCAAATACAGCACCAAGCCGGTGCACCAGGCGTATATCGAGCCGCATGCCTGCGTCGTCGCCGTCGCGCCCGACGGGCAGACGACGATCTGGAGCTCGAGCCAGGGCCAGTTCATGGTGCGCGCCTATTGCGCCAAGCTGCTCGGCGTCGACATGGCCGATATCCGCGCCGTGCCGGCCGAGATCGGCGGCGGGTTCGGCGGCAAGACGCTGGTCTATCTCGAACCGGTGGCGATGGCGCTGTCGAAGAAGACCGGCCGCCCGGTCAAGCTGGTGATGAGCCGCGAGGAGGTGTTCCGCGGCACCGGCCCGGCCGCCGGCGGCACCATCGAGGTCAAGATCGGCGCCAAGAGATCCGGCCGCATCACCGCCGCCGAGCTGGTGCTGAAGTACCAGGCCGGCGCCTTCGCCGGCTCGCCGGTCGGCCCCGGCTGCATGTGCGCCTTTGCCATGTACGATCTCGATCACGTCCACATCACGGGTTACGACGTGGTGTCGAACCGGCCCAAGGTGGCGGCGTACCGCGCGCCGGGGGCGCCGAACTCGTCGTTCGGCGTCGAGAGCTGCCTCGACGAGCTGGCGCGCGAGCTGGGCATCGACCCGCTGGCGCTGCGCGAGATGAACGCGGCGCGCGACGGCACCAAGACGCCGTACGGCCCGACCTTGACCAATGTCGGCTATCTGCAGACGATCGAGGCGGCGAAGAACCACCCGAACTTCAAGATCCCGCTCGGCCCCAACCAGGGCCGCGGCATCGCCTCGGGCTTCTGGTTCAACATCGGCGGCGAATCGAGCGCGTCGGTGCACGTCAATGAGGACGGCACCGTTGCCGTGGTCGAGGGCAATCCCGACATCGGCGGCTCGCGCGCCTCGATGGCGATGATGGCGGCCGAGGTGCTCGGCATCCCGTACGAGAAGGTGCGCCCGGTGGTGGGCGACACGGCCTCGATCGGCTTCACCTTTCTCACCGGCGGCAGCCGCGTGACCTTCGCCACCGGCATGGCGGTGACGCAGGCGGCGGAAAAGGTGGTCGAGCAGTTGAAGTCGCGCGCCGCGGCGATCTGGGACATCAGCCCCGAGGCGGTCGAGTGGAAGGACGGCAAGGCGTTCCCGGCCGGCGCCAATGCCGGCAGCTTCGAGCCGTTGTCGCTCGCCGACATCGCGGTCAAGTCGGGGCGCACCGGCGGGCCGATCACCGCCGAGGTGTCGATCAACGCCCAGGGCGCCGGCCCCGGCTTCGCGACCCATATCTGCGATGTCGAGGTCGACCGTGAAACCGGCTTTGTCAAAATCCTGCGCTATACCGCGGTGCAGGATGTCGGCCGGGCGATCCATCCGTCCTATGTCGAAGGGCAGATCCAGGGCGGCGTCACCCAGGGCGTCGGCTGGGCGCTCAACGAGGAATACATTTACGACAAGGACGGCCGCCTCGAAAATGCGGGTTTCCTCGACTATCGCATCCCCGTCGCGTCGGATATGCCGATGATCGACGCGGTGATGGTCGAGGTGCCCAACCCGCGCCATCCGTTTGGCGCGCGCGGCGTCGGCGAGGTGCCGATCGTGCCGCCGATGGCGGCGGTCGCCAACGCGATCGCCGATGCGATCGGCGCCCGCATGCGCGACCTGCCGATGTCACCACCCAAGGTGCGCGCGGTGCTCGACGAACTCGACCCGCCGCGCATGGCCGCGGAGTAGCGCCCGGCGCGGTCGTCGCCTCAGTCGTCACCCCCGGGCTTAACCCGGGGGTGACGGCGGCGTCTTGTGGAGGGCCGAGGCGAGCCCGGCCCAAGGACGTGGGTGGCCGGGCCAAGCCCGGCCATGACGATTCGAGGGAGGCCCGCGGAATGCCTCATGTCGTGATGACCGGCGTCGCCGCTCGCCGTCTGACGAGCGGGGTCACCGAATTCGATGTCGACGCCGACACGGTGCGCCGCCTGATCCTGGAGCTCGACCGCCGTTATCCCGGTCTCGGCCAGCAGATCGACGAGAGCATGGCGGTCGCGATCGACGGCGAAATCTTCCAGGACGCCTATCTCGCCCCGCTCAAGCCGGACAGCGAGGTGGTTCTGATCCCGAAAATCGGCGGCGGCTGATCCGGCATCACTGCCTTGTGCGGCGCATTGTCTCTCGACGGAACGGTCGGCGGCCGTGCCGCGTTGCCGCTCCATAGGAGGGGCAGGAGAACGCCCGTCGTCTCGATCTTTTTGCGGAGAAGGCCATGTCCTGGCGCAAGTCCGGGAATCTGGCCGCGGCGACCGCGGCCGCGGCTGGAACAGCGCTGGTTTCATCGCTTGCCGTGGCGCAGTTCTACTACCCATCGCCGCCGCCGGCGCAAATGTATTATCCGCCGCCGCCGGTGGAGTCCGATGAGCTGCCGGCTGTGGCCCAACCGAGAAATCTGCGCCCGCCTGCACAATTTGATAATCGGCAAGACGACGACGATAGCCCGGCTACCCGTCGCCCACGCCCCGCCATCGCTGGTCGCGGGGACCGCGAAGACCAGGATGACCGGCCGGCGCTGGCGGAACCGGATGATCCGCTGCCGGGGCCGTCAAGCGGCCGTCTCGGCCGCGAAGACCGTGCTGTCAAAAGTCGCGAAGACCGCTCGGTTGCCAGTCGCGAAGACCGTCCGGCTGCCGATGCGGCCGCCGCGCCGACCCCGGAAAACAACGCGTCCGGGACCACCACGCCGGTGCATGCGGTCTCGCTGCGGTCCGGGCCGAGCGGCAGCGCCGGCATCATCGGGACGTTGCATCCGGGCATGCCGCTCGAAGTTCTCGGCACCGCCAACCACGGCTGGGTCGAGGTGCGGTCATCGGCCGGGACGGGATGGGCCTATGGCAGCTACCTCGCCGGAGGCTTGGCCAAATATGCGTCCAGCGGGGAAAGCGGGCCGAATGGCGGCGACCAGGACCACCAGGTTGCCCGCGCCTCGGCCGCGGGGGATTCCGGCGGCACCGCCGACACTGCCGGCGGCCGGACCAATTCCGGCTATACCGAGACCGCCACGAGCGGGACGCAGCGCGGCTATAACGCCTACAGCGCCTACGCCAGGACGCCGCCGCCGCGGATCATCAGCCCCTGACGCCGCCCGCACCGTGTGGTTCGTCATGGCCGGGCCTGGCCCGGCCGTTTCCCAGCTGCCTTCGTCATCGCCGGGTCAAGCCCGGCGATGACGAAGCAAGTGGTCGAACCGGTGTGAAACCCGCGCTAGCGGCAGCCGCCGAGCGCGCAGCCGACGATGTTGCCGGCGGTGCCTACCGCGGCGCCCGCGACATTGCCGGCCGCACCGACCGCCGACCCGGCGACCGCGCCGGCCGTGCCGACCGCGGCTCCGGCGGTTGCACCGGCCGCGCCCACCACGCCCGCGGGCGGTGGCGCGTAGGCGTAGGGCCGGCACTCTCCAGTGTGCCGGGAATAATAGAACCCGGGCCCGCAATACGCATCGGCCATCGCCGGCGCCGTCAAAACAGCCGCCCCCGTCAGGGCCAACCCGGCGGCAAGGGCAAGCGTCTTGTACATCGTATCCTCCTGTGCTGACCGCGCGCGTCACGACCGCTGCGGTATCGACTGTAAATGGCGGCGACCCCGCTCGCGTTCCAGTGGCATGGCAGCAATCGGTTTTGCACAAAAGACCTGTCGGAGCCGCGGACAGCCGGTTCCGGCCGACCGTCCGGGCGGCTTGCCCCTGCCGCTCGGCGCCCGATAACATCGCGGGCACGACAGCCAGCGAGAAAACGGGGCAGGGGATGGAATACGACTACATCATCGTCGGCGGCGGCTCGGCCGGGTCGGTCATGGCCAACCGGCTCTCGGCGAAGAGCGGCAACCGGGTGCTGCTGTGCGAGGCCGGCCAGGACACGCCCGACGGGCAAGTGCCGCCGGAAATCCTCGATTCCTACCCCGGCACCGCCTATTTCGACCCGCGCTTCCACTGGCAGGAGCTGAAGGTCCATACCGAGATCGTCTCGCACAACCGGCCCGAAGAACGCCCGCCGCTGCGCAAATACGAGCAGGCGCGGGTGCTCGGCGGCGGCTCGTCGATCAACGGCCAGCTCGCCAATCGCGGCGCACCGACCGACTACGCGGAATGGGTCGAGAAGGGCGCCGCCGGCTGGGGCTGGCAGGACGTGCTGCCCTATTTCAAGAAGGTCGAGCGCGACATGGATTTCGACGGCCCGTGGCACGGCAAGGAGGGTCGCATCCCGGTCCGCCGCATCCTGCCCAACCTGTGGAACGGCCATGCCAAGGCGGTCGCCAAGGCGTTCGAGGAGGCCGGCTTCCCCTATGTCGAGGACCAGAACGGCGAGTTCGTCCCCGATTCCTATTTCCCGATCACCATCTCCAACCTCTACGACCGGCGCGTCTCGGCGGCGATCGGCTATCTCGACAACGGCACGCGGCGACGCGCGAACCTGACGATCTCGGCCGAGACCCAGGTGATGGCGCTGCTGTTCGAGGGCACGCGCTGCGTCGGCGTCAAGGCGCTGGTCAAGGGCCGCGAGCAGGCGTTCCGCGCCGGCAAGGAGGTCATCGTCTGCTCCGGCGCGATCCACTCGCCGGCGCATCTGCTGCGCGCCGGGATCGGCCCCGCCGGCCATCTGCACGATCTCGGCATCGAGGTCGTCGCCCACCTGCCGGGCGTCGGCCAGCGATTGCAGGACCACCCCTCGGTCTCGGTCTCGTCCTTTATCAAGCCCGAGGCGCGGATCAACGGGCTGACCCGCCGCCACATCCTGCTGGCGGCACGCTATTCGTCGCAGATCGGCGGGGCGCCGCCGGGCGACATGTTTGTCGCCGGGGTCAGCAAATCGGCCTGGCATGCGGTCGGCGAGCAGATCGCCTCGCTGCTGCTGGCAGTCTACAAGACCTATTCGGAGACGGGGCAGGTCAAGCTGGCCTCGCGCGACTGGCGCGCCGAGCCGATCGTCGAGTTCAACCTGCTGTCCGACCGCCGCGACCTCGAACGGCTGATGGACGGGTTCCGCCGGCTCGGCCGGATGCAGCTCGGCGCGGCGCTGCAAAGCGCCACCAGCGACCCGTTCCCCGCCACCTACAGCGACAAGGTGCGGCAGATCGGCGTCGTCAACGACAAGAACCGGCGCATCACCAATTGGGTCGCCAAGCTGCTCGACGGGCCGGGCTGGCTGCGCAGCTGGATCATCGACCGTTACATCGTCGAGGGTTTCCGCTTCGATCAGCTGATGACCGACGACGACGCGCTCGAAGCCTTTGTCCGCAAGGCGGCGATCGGCGTGTGGCACGCCACCTGCACCTGCCGCATGGGCGCCGACGACGACCCGATGGCGGTCACCGACAACCAGGGCCGGGTGCGCGG
>DASZOZ010000082.1:0-15515 GCA_035550515.1 Allostellaceae bacterium | reverse complement strand
GCCGTGAACGTCGCCCCCCCAGACTGCGCCAAAACCTTCGTGATCGCCGCCGTCAGCGTCGTCTTCCCGTGATCAACATGCCCGATCGTCCCAACGTTGCAGTGCGGCTTGTTCCGCTCAAACTTCGCCTTCGACATCGCCTTTTCTCCGTTTCCCGTTAGGCCATCTTGGCGCGGACTTCATCCGCCACCGCCTCGGGCACCTGCTCGTAGTGATCAAAATGCATCGTGTACTGCGCCCGGCCCTGGCTCATCGAGCGCAGCGTGTTGACATAGCCGAACATATTGGCGAGCGGCACCATCGCGTCGACGACGCGGGCGTTGCCGCGCGAGTCCATGCCGGTGATCTGGCCGCGCCGGCTGTTGAGGTCGCCGATCACGTCGCCCATGTAGTCGTCCGGCGTCACCACCTCGACCCGCATGATCGGTTCGAGCAGCTTGGGCGCCGCCTTGACCGCACCGTCCTTGAACGCGGCGCGCGCGGCGATCTCGAAGGCCAGCACGCTCGAATCGACCTCGTGATAGGCGCCGTCGAACAATTCGGCCTTGAAATCGATCAGCGGAAAGCCGGCGATGATGCCGTTTTCCGACGCCCCGCGCAGCCCCTTCTCGACCCCCGGCACATATTCCTTCGGCACCGTGCCGCCGACCACCGAGTTCTCGAACACGAAGCCCGAACCCGGCGGCAGCGGCTCGAACCGGATCTTGACCCGGGCGAACTGCCCCGAGCCGCCGGTCTGCTTGCGGTGGATGTAGTCGATCTCGGCGGCGCGGGTGATCGTCTCGCGGTAGGCCACCTGCGGCGCACCGATATTGGCGTCGACCTTGAACTCGCGCTTCATGCGATCGACGATGATCTCGAGGTGGAGCTCGCCCATCCCCTTGATCACGGTCTGGCCGCTCTCGTGGTCGACCGAGACGCGGAACGACGGGTCCTCGGTCGCCAGCCGCGCCAGCGCCTGGCCCATCTTTTCCTGGTCGCCCTTGGTCTTGGGCTCGACCGCGATCTCGATGACCGGCTCGGGGAATTCCATGCGCTCCAGCACGACCGCGTGCTGCGGATCGCACAGCGTGTCGCCGGTCGTGGTGTTCTTGAGCCCGGCCAGCGCGACGATGTCGCCGGCCCGCGCCTCCTTGACGTCCTCGCGGTGGTTGGCGTGCATCAGCAGCATGCGGCCGACGCGCTCGCGGTTGTCCTTGACCGAATTAAGCACCATCGAGCCGCCCAGCAGCACCCCCGAATAGATGCGCACAAAGGTCAGCGAGCCGACAAACGGGTCGGTCATGATCTTGAAGGCGAGCCCGGAGAACGGCTCCTCGTCCGAGCATTTGCGGACGATCGGCTCGTCCGAGCCCATCTTGACGCCGTTGATCGCGGCGACGTCGATCGGCGACGGCAGATATTCAACCACCGCATCAAGAAGCGGCTGTACACCCTTGTTCTTAAAGGCCGAACCGCACAGCACCGGCACCAGCGTGCCGGTGATCGTGCCCTTGCGGATACAGCGCTTCAGCGTCGCCTCGTCGGGCTCCTCGCCGCCGAGATAGGCTTCGAGCGCGTCGTCGTCCTGCTCGACCGCCTGCTCGACCAGCTTGGCGCGATAGCTCTCCGCCTCGGCCAGCAAATCGGCGGGGATGTCGACCTCGTCGAACTCGGCCCCCAGCGTCTCGTCGCGCCACCTGAGCGCCTTCATCTTCACCAGGTCGACGATGCCGACAAAATCGGCCTCGGTGCCGATCGGCAGCTGGGTGACCGCGGCGTTGGCGCCGAGCCGGTCGAGGATCATCTCGACGCAGCGCTTATAGTCGGCGCCGATGCGGTCCATCTTGTTGACGAAACAGATGCGCGGCACGCCGTATTTGTCCGCCTGACGCCACACCGTCTCGGATTGCGGCTCGACACCGGCCACCGAGTCGAACACCGCGACGGCGCCGTCGAGCACCCGCAGGCTGCGCTCGACCTCGATCGTGAAGTCGACATGGCCCGGCGTGTCGATGATGTTGATCCGGTGATCGAGCCAAAAGCAGGTCGTCGCGGCCGAGGTGATCGTGATGCCGCGTTCCTGCTCCTGCTCCATCCAGTCCATCGTCGCGGTGCCTTCGTGCACCTCGCCGATCTTGTAGGAGCGCCCGGTGTAATAGAGGATCCGCTCGGTCGTCGTCGTCTTACCGGCATCGATATGGGCCATGATGCCGATGTTGCGATAGCGCTCGAGAGGCGTTGTCCGTGCCATCACTCACTCATCCCGGCGGCGCCTCAAGGGGCGCCCGCCTGCAAAAAATTAGAGCCGGCGCCCCCTGCGCCGGCCCGCGAATTCCCCTCCTTACCAGCGATAATGCGAGAAGGCCTTGTTCGCGTCGGCCATGCGATGCGTGTCTTCCCGCCGCTTCACAGCGACCCCCCGGTTATTGGCGGCATCGAGCAGTTCGCCCGAAAGCCGCTCTTCCATTGTATTTTCCGACCGCGCGCGCGAACTCGAAATCAGCCAGCGGATCGCCAATGCCTGGCCGCGATCGGTGCGCACCTCGACCGGCACCTGGTAGGTCGCGCCGCCGACGCGCCGGGACCGCACCTCGACCGCCGGGCGGACATTCGACAGCGCGTCGTGAAAGACGCGGATCGGGTCTTGCCCGCTGCGCCGCTGAATCCGCTCGAACGCGCCGTAGACGATGCGCTCGGCAACCGATTTCTTGCCCTCGTACATCAGGCAGTTCATGAATTTCGACACGACGGTGTCGCCGAATTTCGGATCCGGCTGAACTTCGCGTTTGACCGCGGCGCGGCGGCGGGACATCGCTGCGAACTCCCTTATTTCGGCCGCTTGGCGCCGTATTTCGACCGGCGCTGCCGGCGATCCTTGACGCCCTGCGTGTCGTGCGTGCCGCGGATGATGTGGTAGCGCACCCCCGGCAGGTCCTTGACGCGGCCGCCGCGGATCAGCACCACCGAGTGCTCCTGCAGGTTGTGGCCTTCGCCCGGGATATAGCTCGTCACCTCGAACCCGTTGGTGAGGCGGACGCGCGCGACCTTGCGCAAGGCGGAGTTGGGCTTCTTCGGCGTAATCGTGTAGACGCGGGTGCAGACGCCGCGCTTTTGCGGGCACTGCTCCATCGCCGGAACCTTGTTGCGCGCGAGCACCGGCTTGCGCGGATACCGGATCAGCTGGTTGATCGTCGGCATTCTGTCTCCAACCCTCGCAAAACGCCCCAAGGCAAAATGCTGACGCACCCGACGCAAACGGCCGCGCGGGGGCGGTGGCGCATCCTACTCGTCTTTTCCCGCGCCGTCTCTCAGGGCGCCCGAGCCATACGCATAAAAAAGGGCCGCGTTTGAGTGGCTTCCCACCGCCAGCCCGTGGAGCGCGGAATATATGGGCGCGGCCCCCGAGGGTCAAGCCGCAACCCGCCGCATTTCAGCGGAAAAGCATAGCGCCTGCCGCCGATCGACACGCGTCTCCGTCGGGCGGAAGGCGCCGTCCCCGCGATATGCCGCGGAGACGGCTTTTCCATCCGACGACGCTACTCGGCGGCGCCGGCCTGCTGCTCGGCGGCGATCTGCGGCGCCGCGGCTTCGGCCTCGGCAGCGGCCGCAGCGAGCTGGCGATCGCGCTCGGCGGCGACCTCGCGCAGCCGCGCCACGACGCTCCCGGTGCCCGCCGGGATCAGCCGCCCGACGATCACATTCTCCTTCAAGCCCTGGAGCGAGTCCGTCCGGCCCGACACCGCGGCCTCGGTGAGGACGCGGGTGGTCTCCTGGAACGACGCCGCCGAGATGAAGGAATGCGTCTGCAGGCTCGCCTTGGTGATGCCCTGCAGCACCGGGTGCGCCACCGCCGGACGCAACCCCTCGCCTTCGACCTTGACGTTCTCGCGGTCGAATTCGAGCCGGTCGATCTGCTCGCCGGCGAGGAAGGTGGTATCGCCCGGATCGGCGTCGATCTCGACCTTCTGCAGCATCTGACGGACGATCACCTCGATGTGCTTGTCGTTGATGCGCACACCTTGCAGGCGATAGACCTCCTGGATCTCGTTGATCAGGTAGCTCGCCAGCTCCTCGACCCCGAGGATGCGCAGGATGTCGTGCGGCACGCGGTTGCCGTCGACCAGCAGATCGCCCTTTTCGAGGTAATCGCCCTCCTGCACGCTGATGTGCCGCCCTTTCGGGATCAGGTACTCGGTCGCCTCGCCGCCATCCGGCGGGACGATGACGATGCGCCGCTTGGTCTTGTAGTCCTTGCCGAATTCGACGCGGCCCTCGCTCTCGGCGATGATCGCGAAATCCTTCGGCTTGCGCGCCTCGAACAGCTCGGCGACGCGCGGCAGACCGCCGGTGATGTCGCGCGTCTTGCCCGACTCCTTGGGGATGCGGGCGAGCACATCGCCGGCCTTGACCGGAGCGCCGTTGTCGACCGACAGGATCGCGTCGGCCGGCAGGAAGTAGCGCGCCGGCAGACCGTTTGCCAGGGTCATACCGCCACCCTTCTCGTCGAGCAGGACGATCTGCGGCCGCAGGTCGCCGCCGCGCGGCTGCTGCTTCCAGTCGATGACGACCTTGGACGAGATGCCGGTCGCCTCGTCGACCGCCTCGCGGATCGACACGCCCTCTTGCAGGTCGAGGTAATGCGCGAAGCCGTCCTTCTCGGTGATGATCGGCTGGGTGTACGGGTCCCACTCGGCGATGCGCTGGCCCTTGCTGACCTTGACGCCCTCGTCGGCGAGCAGCCGCGCGCCGTACGGCACGCGATGCCGCGCCTTCTCGCGGCCGGCTTCGTCGAGCAGCATGAGCTCGCAATTGCGGCCCATGACCACCGGCAGGCCGGTCGAGTTGAGCACCACGTTGCGGTTGACCACCCGCACGGTGGCGTCGAGCGCCGCCTCGACCGACGACTGCTCGGCGCCGCGCTGCGCCGCACCGCCGATATGGAAGGTGCGCATCGTCAGCTGCGTGCCGGGCTCGCCGATCGACTGCGCGGCGATGACGCCCACCGCCTCGCCGATATTGACCATCGTGCCGCGGGCCAGATCGCGGCCGTAGCACTTGCCGCAGACGCCCTGGCGCGCCTCGCAGGTCAGCACCGAGCGGATCGACACGGCATCGATGCCGGCCTGCTCGATCTCGTCGAGCGCGTTCTCGTCGATCAGGTCGCCGGCCCGCATCACCAGCTCGCCCGACAGCGGGTTGAGGATGTCGACCGCCGCGCAGCGGCCGAGGATGCGGTCGGCCAGCGGCGCGATGATCTCGCCGCCGTCGATCACCGCGCGGGTCAGCAGACCCCGCGTCGTGCCGCAATCCTCCTCGGTGATGATCGCATCCTGCGCGACGTCGACCAGACGGCGTGTCAGGTAGCCCGAGTTCGCGGTCTTCAAGGCGGTGTCGGCCAGCCCCTTGCGGGCGCCGTGGGTGGAGTTGAAGTACTCCAGCACGGTCAGGCCTTCCTTAAAGTTCGAGATGATCGGCGTCGCGATGATCTCGCCCGACGGCTTGGTCATCAGCCCGCGCATGCCGGCGAGCTGCTTGATCTGCGCCGGCGACCCGCGCGCACCCGAATCCGACATCATCCACACCGAGTTGATCGGCTGGCCCGGCTTCTGCTCGCGGATGACCTTGACCATCTCCTCGGCGACCTTTTCCGAGCACGCGGTCCAGGCGTCGACTTCCTTGTTGTACTTCTCACGCTGGGTGATCAGCCCGTCCTGGTATTGCTGCTCGTATTCCTTGACCATCGCCTGCACGTCCGCGACGAGCTTGTGCTTCGCCTCGGGGATGATCAGGTCGTCCTTGCCGAACGAGATGCCGGCCTTGCACGCCTGGGTGAAGCCCAGCGTCATCAGCCGGTCGCAGAAGATCACCGTCTCCTTCTGTCCGCAGAAGCGGTAGACGTAATCGATCAGGTCGCTGATGCCCTTCTTGGTCAGCAGCTTGTTGATCAGCTCGAAGCTCACCGCGGGGTGGCGCGGCAGGATCTCGCTGAGCAGCATGCGGCCCGGCGTCGTCTCGACGCGCCGCACCACCGGCCGCCCGTCCTCGTCGACGGTCTCGAACCGCGCCTTGATCCGCGCATGCAGGCTGACCGCCTTCGACGCCAGCGCCTGCTCGATCTCGCCGACATCGGTGAACACCATGCCCTCGCCCGGCTCGCCGGGGCGCTCGGTGGTGATGTGGTAGAGCCCGAGCACGATGTCCTGCGACGGCACGATGATCGGCTTGCCGTTGGCCGGGCTGAGGATGTTGTTGGTCGACATCATCAGCACGCGCGCCTCGAGCTGCGCTTCGAGCGACAGCGGCACATGCACCGCCATCTGGTCGCCGTCGAAATCGGCGTTGAACGCGGTGCAGACCAGAGGGTGGAGCTGGATCGCCTTGCCCTCGATCAGCACCGGCTCGAACGCCTGGATGCCGAGGCGGTGCAGGGTCGGGGCGCGGTTCAACAGCACCGGATGCTCGCGGATCACCTCTTCGAGGATGTCCCACACCTCCGGCCGCTCCTTCTCGACCATGCGCTTGGCCGCCTTGATCGTGCTGGCGAGGCCGTAGAGCTCCAGCTTCGAGTAGATGAACGGCTTGAACAGTTCGAGCGCCATCTTTTTCGGCAGGCCGCACTGGTGCAGCTTGAGCTCGGGGCCGACGACGATGACCGAACGGCCGGAATAGTCGACGCGCTTGCCGAGCAGGTTCTGCCGGAAGCGGCCCTGCTTGCCCTTGAGCATGTCGGAGAGCGACTTGAGCGGCCGCTTGTTGGCGCCGGTGATGACCCGGCCGCGCCGGCCGTTGTCGAACAGCGCGTCGACCGCCTCCTGCAGCATGCGCTTTTCGTTGCGCACGATGATGTCAGGTGCGCGCAGCTCGATCAGCCGCTTCAGCCGGTTGTTGCGGTTGATGACGCGACGGTAGAGGTCGTTGAGGTCGGAGGTCGCGAAGCGGCCGCCGTCGAGCGGCACCAGCGGGCGCAGCTCGGGCGGGATGACCGGCACGACTTCGAGGATCATCCATTCCGGCCGGCTGTGCGATTCGACAAACGCCTCGACCAGCTTGAGCCGCTTGACGAGTTTCTTGCGCCGCGCCTCGGACGAGGTCTCGCGCAGGTCGTCGCGCAGCGTGCGCTTTTCTTCCTCGAGGTCGATCGCCGACAGCATGGTGCGCAGCGCCTCGGCGCCGATCGCGGCGGTGAACTGATCGTCGCCGTAATCGTCCTGCGCCTGCAGGTACTCGTCCTCCGAGAGCAGCTGGTGCTGCTTCAGCGGCGTCAGCCCCGGCTCGATGACGACGTAGTTCTCGAAATAGAGGATGCGCTCCAGGTCCTTCAGCGTCATGTCGAGCAGCAGGCCGATGCGGCTCGGCAGCGACTTCAGGAACCAGATATGCGCCACCGGCGAGGCCAGCTCGATATGCCCCATGCGGTCGCGCCGCACCTTGGACAGCGTGACCTCGACACCGCATTTCTCGCAGACGATGCCGCGATACTTCATGCGCTTGTACTTGCCGCACAGGCATTCGTAGTCCTTGATCGGGCCGAAGATGCGGGCGCAGAACAGCCCGTCCCGCTCCGGCTTGAAGGTGCGGTAGTTGATCGTCTCCGGCTTCTTGATCTCGCCGTACGACCACGACCGGATGCGCTCCGGGCTGGCGATCGAGATGCGGATTTCGTCAAAGCTCTGGGGACCGCTGACCTGGCCGAAGATGTTCATCAACTCGTTCATGAGCGACCCTTTCAATCTTTCACTCGTCACCCGCGGGGTTGACCCGCGGGTCTCGGAAGCGCCCTGAGATGGCCGGATCCGGCCATGACGAGGCGGTGACTAATAGTTGCGCTGCTCCAGCTCGACATTGAGGCCCAGCGAGCGCAGCTCCTTGACCAGCACGTTGAAGCTTTCGGGAATGCCGGCCTCGAAATTGTCGTCGCCGCGCACGATCGCCTCGTAGACCTTGGTGCGGCCCGACACGTCGTCCGACTTGACGGTCAGCATCTCCTGCAAGGTGTAGGCCGAGCCGTAGGCTTCCAGCGCCCAGACCTCCATCTCGCCAAAACGCTGGCCGCCGAACTGCGCCTTGCCGCCCAGCGGCTGCTGGGTGACGAGGCTGTACGGCCCGATCGAGCGCGCGTGGATCTTGTCGTCGACAAGGTGATGCAGCTTGAGCATGTAGATGTAGCCGACCGTGACCTTGCGGTCGAACGGCTCACCGGTGCGGCCGTCGACCAGGGTCACCTGGCCGGAGCCCGACAGCCCCGCCTTCTCCAGCATCGCGACGATGTCCGCCTCGCGCGCACCGTCGAACACCGGCGTCGCCATCGGCACGCCGCGGACCAGGTTGCCGGCCAGCCCGGCAAGCTCCTCGTCGCCGAGCGCCTCGACCTCGCTCTTTTCGGCGCCGTCATAGATTTCGCCGAGCAGCCGCCGCAGCTCGCCGTTGGCTCCCCCATTGGCTCCGTTGGCACCGCTGCGCTTGACCTTCTCCATGACCTCGCCGATGCGGCGGCCGATGCCGGCCGACGCCCAGCCGAGATGGGTTTCGAGGATCTGGCCGACATTCATCCGGCTCGGCACGCCGAGCGGGTTGAGCACGATATCGACCGGCGTGCCGTCTTCGAGATACGGCATGTCCTCGGCAGGGACGATGCGCGAGATGACACCCTTGTTGCCGTGCCGGCCCGCCATCTTGTCGCCCGGCTGCAGCTTGCGCTTCACCGCGACAAAGACCTTGACCTGTTTCATGACGCCGGGCGGCAGCTCGTCGCCGCGCTGCAGCTTCTCGACCTTGTCCTCGAAGCGCTTGGTGAGTTCGCCGATGGCGTCTTCCATCTGCTTCTTGAGGGCTTCGAGATCGGCCATCCGGTTGTCGTCGCGCACCGTGATCTGCCGCCAATTGGCGGTGGTGTGCTCGGCCAGCAGCTCCTCGGTGATCTCGCTGCCGGACTTGGCGCCGCGCGGGCCGGAGACCAGCGTCTGGCCGAGCAGCAGCTCCTTCATGCGCGCGGCAAAGCTGCGCTCGAGGATCACCCGCTCGTCGTCGCGGTCCTTGGCGAGACGCTCGATCTCGGCGCGCTCGATCGCCAGCGCGCGCTCGTCCTTCTCGACGCCGCGGCGCGAGAACACCCGCACCTCGACGATCGTCCCGGCGACGCCCGGCGGCAGACGCAGCGAGGTGTCGCGCACGTCGGAGGCCTTTTCGCCGAAGATCGCGCGGAGCAGCTTTTCCTCCGGCGTCATCGGCGACTCGCCCTTCGGCGTCACCTTGCCGACCAGGATGTCGCCCGGCTTCACCTCGGCGCCGATATAGACGATGCCGGCCTCGTCGAGGTTCTTGAGCGCCTCCTCGCCGACATTCGGGATGTCGCGGGTGATCTCCTCCTGGCCGAGCTTGGTGTCGCGGGCGCTGACCTCGAACTCCTCGATATGGATCGAGGTGAAGACGTCGTCCGACACGATCCGCTCGGAGATCAGGATCGAATCCTCGAAATTATAGCCGTTCCACGGCATGAACGCGCACAGCACGTTGCGGCCGAGCGCCAGCTCGCCGTATTCGGTCGACGGCCCGTCGGCGATGATGTCGCCGGCCTTGACCACGTCGCCCACGGTCACCAGCGGCCGCTGGTTGATGCAGGTGTTCTGGTTCGAGCGCTGGAACTTCAAGAGGTTGTAGATGTCGACGCCGGACGCCGCGGCCGACGACTCCTCGGCGCGGATGACGATGCGGGTCGCATCGACCTGGTCGACCACGCCGGAGCGGCGGGCGATGATCGTGACGCCGCTGTCGCGCGCGACACGCTCCTCCATGCCGGTGCCGACCAGCGGCGCCTCGGCGCGGATCAGCGGCACCGCCTGGCGCTGCATGTTCGAGCCCATCAGCGCGCGGTTGGCGTCGTCGTTTTCGAGGAACGGGATCAGCGCCGCGGCGACCGACACCAGCTGCTTCGGCGACACGTCGACGAGGTCGATCTGCTCCGGCCGCAGCAGGATCACGTCACCCGCCTTGCGGCAGGTGGTCAGCTCCTCGGCGATGCGGCCTTCGGCATCGACCGGCACGTTGGCCTGCGCGATGTTGTAGCGGCCCTCGTCCATCGCCGAGAGATAGACGATCTCGTCGGTCAGCTTGCCGTCGGCGATCTTGCGGTACGGGCTTTCGATAAAGCCGTACTGGTTGACCCGCGCAAAGGTGGCCAGCGAGTTGATCAGGCCGATATTCGGCCCTTCCGGCGTCTCGATCGGGCAGATGCGGCCGTAATGCGTCGGGTGCACGTCGCGCACCTCGAACCCGGCGCGCTCGCGGGTCAGACCGCCCGGACCCAGCGCCGACAGGCGCCGCTTATGGGTGATCTCCGACAGCGGGTTGGTCTGGTCCATGAACTGCGAGAGCTGCGACGAGCCGAAAAACTCGCGCACCGCCGCGGCCGCCGGCTTGGCGTTGATCAGGTCGTGCGGCATCACCGTGTCGATCTCGACCGACGACATGCGCTCGCGGATCGCCCGCTCCATGCGCAGCAGGCCGACGCGGTACTGGTTCTCCATCAGCTCGCCGACCGAGCGCACGCGCCGGTTGCCGAGATGGTCGATGTCGTCGATCTCGCCGCGCCCGTCCTTCAGCTCGACGAGCACCTTGAGGATCGCGAGGATGTCCTCCTTGCGCAGTGCGCGCACCGTGTCGTCGGTCTCGAGCCCGAGGCGCGAGTTCATCTTCACCCGCCCGACCGCCGACAGGTCATAGCGTTCGGAATCGAAGAACAGGCCGTTGAACAGGCTCTCCGCGGTTTCCAGCGTCGGCGGCTCGCCCGGCCGCATCACCCGGTAGATGTCGATCAGCGCGTCCTCGCGGGTCGCGTTCTTGTCGATCGCCAGGGTGGCGCGGATGTAGGGACCCTTGCTGTCGGGGCCGCGATTGACCACGTCGATGTCGAGCACCGGCAGCTCGTCGATCCCGGCCTGCTCGAGCTGCGCCAGCGCCGCCTCGGTGATCTCGTCGCCGGCCTCGAAATAGACCTCGCCGGTCTGCTCGTTGATCAAATCCTCGGCAAAGAAATGATCGACGAGGTCCTCATCACGCACCAGCACCTCGGCAAGGCCGGCCTCCTGCAGCCGGCGCGCGGCGCGCGGGGTCATCCGCTCGCCGGCGGGCAGACGGACTTCGCCGGTCGTGGCGTCGATCAGGTCGTTGTTGAGCTTGCCTTTGAACTGCTCGGGATCGAACGCCGCGGTCCAGCCGAGCTTGCCGCGGCGGTAGACGATCTTGCCGTAGAACGCCGAGAGGACTTCCTCCTTCGACATGCCCTGCGCCTCGCCGGGCTGCAGCGGCTTGCCTTCCGCCGCACGTTCGGCGCGGATTCGCTCGGTCTGCTCGCTGTCGAGCGCGAGCAGCAGCGTCGTCGCCGGCAGCTTGCGGCGCCGGTCGATGCGGACATAGAGGTGATCCTTGGCGTCGAACTCGAAGTCGAGCCACGACCCGCGATAGGGGATCACCCGCGCCGCGAACAGATACTTGCCCGAGGAGTGGGTCTTGCCCTTGTCGTGGTCGAAGAACACGCCCGGGCTGCGGTGCATCTGCGAGACGATGACCCGCTCGGTGCCGTTGATGATGAACGTGCCGTTGCGCGTCATCAGCGGCATGTCGCCCATATAGACGTCCTGCTCCTTGATGTCGCGGATCGTGCGCGAGCCGGTATCCTCGTCGACGTCCCAGACCAGCAGGCGCAGCGTCACCTTGAGCGGGGCGGCAAAGTTCATGCCGCGCTGCTGGCATTCCTCGACGTCGTATTTCGGCGTCTCGAGCTCGTAGCGGACGAAGTCGAGCTGGGCGCGCTCGGAGAAGTCGCGGATCGGAAAGACCCCCTTGAACACCTCTTGGAGGCCGACGCTGACGCGGTTCTCCGGGGCGACGCCCATCTGCAAGAAATGGTCGTACGAGGCGCGCTGCACCTCGATCAGGTTGGGCATCTGGGCGACCTCGGGGATACGCCCAAAGCTCTTGCGGATGCGCTTCTTGCCGGTGAATGCTATCGCCATAGAGGTCCCTCGTTCTGCGCCGCTCGATCCGCTGCCCCTGGCCGCGGGGCGATCGAGCCGGCATCACGCAATTGCGACGCCAAAGCCGGGCGTGCGACATGGCTCGCACCCCGGCTTGGTACTCTCAATCTCGGCGCGGCGCGCTGGGGCGCCGCCACGCGGTCAAATAGGTGGTCGTGGCTGACCTACCTTATTTCGACAGTCGCGCCCGCTTCTTCAAGCTGCTTTTTAATTTTATCCGCCTCTTCCTTGTTGACGCCTTCCTTGACCGGCTTCGGCGCCGCCTCGACAAGGTCCTTCGCCTCCTTGAGGCCGAGGCTGGTGATCGCCCGCACTTCCTTGATGACGTTGACCTTCTTCTCGCCGAACCCGGTCAGGATCACGTCGAACTCGGTCTTCGCCTCTTCGACCGGCGCCGCCGCCGCGGCACCGCCGCCGGCAGCCGCCGCCACCGCAACCGGCGCGGCGGCGGACACGCCCCACTTCTCTTCCAGCATCTTCGCCAATTCGGCGGCCTCGAGCACCGTCAGTGCCGAGAGATCGTCGACCAGCCTTGCCAACTCAGCCATTTTCTTCCACTCCCGCTTACCCGATTGGGGTTCAACCCGACACAACCCGACTCAAAAAACTTCAGCCTTCGCTCTTTTCGGCATGCGCCGCCAGCACCCGCGCGAGCTGCCCGGCCGGCGCCTGCAGCAGCCCGGCGAGCTTGGTCGCCGGCGCCTGGATCAGGCCGATGATCTTGCCGCGCAGCTCGTCGAGCGAGGGCAACGTCGCCAGCGCCCGCACCCCGGCCGCGTCGAGCGGCTGCCCCGCCAGCCCGCCGCCGACGATCGTGAGCTTGTCGTTGCGGTTGGCGAACGCGACCGCCGCCTTTGCCGCCGCCACCGGATCGTGCGAATAGGCGACCGCGGTCGGGCCGGTGAAGAGCGGCGCGAGATCCGCAAAATCGCCGCCCTCGAGCGCCCGCTTGGCGAGCCGGTTCTTGGTCACCTTGAAGCCGGCGCCGGCCTCGCGCATCTGGCGGCGCAGCTGGGTCGCCTCGGCGACCGACATGCCCGACTGATGCGTCACGACAATGCAGGTGCTGCCGCCGAGCTCGGCCCGCAGCGTCTCGACCAGAGCCTGCTTTTGCGAACGGTCCACGCTTTGCTCTCCCAGCCCGCTTACTTTCCCAGCCCCTCGGCCCCAGCCCTTCGGCGCCGCGCCTATCGCGCCTCGTCGGCCAACCCGGCCAGCTCGACCTTGACGCCCGGCCCCATCGTCGAGCTCAAATTCACCCGCTGAATATAGGTGCCTTTGACCCCAGTGGGCTTGGCGCGCGATATCGCGCCGACAAAGGCGCGCACATTATCGACGAGCGCGTCGTCGGTAAAGCTCGCTTTGCCGACGCCGGCATGAACGATGCCTCCCTTGTCGGCGCGGAATTCGACCTGGCCGCCTTTTGCCGCCTGCACCGCCTCGGTGATGTTCTGCGTCACGGTGCCGAGACGGGGGTTCGGCATCAATCCGCGCGGCCCGAGGATTTTGCCGAGCCGGCCGACCAGCGCCATCATGTCGGGCGTGGCGACCGCCCGGTCGAAATTGATCTCGCCCGCCTGGATCTTCTCGGCGAGGTCCTCGGCGCCGACCACATCGGCACCGGCGGCCTCGGCCTCCTTGGCCTTGTCGCCGCGCGCGAAGACGCCGACCCGCACGTTCTTGCCGGTGCCGTGCGGCAGCATCACCGTGCCGCGCAGGTTCTGGTCCTGCTTGCGCGGGTCGATGTTGAGGTTCATCGCGATCTCGACGGTCTCGTCGAATTTCGCGGTCGCGCGCGATTTGATGAGCTTCACCGCGTCATCGACCCCGATCGGCGGCGCGTCGACGCTGATCCCCTCATAGGCTTTCCTGAGCCGCTTGCCTGATTTCGCCATCGTTGCCGCTCCGTCCTATTCGCCGACAACCTCGATGCCCATCGACCGCGCCGAGCCGACCACCATCCGGCAGGCCGCGTCGACATCGTTGGCATTGAGGTCCGCCATTTTCTTTTCCGCGATCTCGCGCACCTGCGCCATCGTCACCCGGCCGACCGTGCTGCCGCGGCCCACCGTCTGCGAGCCCTTGGCGATCCCCGCGGCCTGCTTGAGAAAATAGCTGGCCGGCGGCGTCTTGGTGACAAAGGTGAAGCTGCGGTCGCCATAGGCGGTGATCACCACCGGGATCGGCACGCCGGGCTCCAGGCTCTGCGTCGCGGCATTGAAGGCCTTGCAGAACTCCATGATGTTGAGGCCGCGCTGGCCCAAAGCCGGGCCGATCGGCGGCGACGGGTTCGCCTTGCCCGCCGGCACCTGCAGTTTGATCAACCCGACAACCTTCTTCGCCATTCTGCGTCCTCACCACCCCGGCGAAGACCGGGGCCCATGCCCGCCGCCGTCTCGCCCGCTGATCCCCGGATCCCGGCTTTCGCCGGGATGCCCGCACCGCTATGCCATGCTCACACTTTCTCGACCTGCGCGTATTCGAGCTCGACCGGGGTCGCCCGGCCGAAGATCGACACCGCCACCTTGACCCGCGATTTCTCCTCGTCGACCTCTTCGACGGTGCCGTTGAACGAGGTGAACGGCCCGTCGCACACCCGCACCTGCTCGCCGATCTCGAAGGTGATCGACGGCTTCGGCCGCTCGATGCCCTCCTGCACCTGGTGGATGATGCGCGCCGCCTCCGCCTCGCTGATCGGCGAGGGCTTGCCGCGCCCGCCGAGAAACCCCGTCACCTTGGCGGTGTTGCGCACGAGGTGCCAGGTCTCGTCGTCCATGTCCATCTTCACCAGCACATAGCCGGGGAAGAATTTGCGCTCGGAGCTGACCTTGGAGCCGCGCCGGACCTCGACGACCTCCTCGGTCGGCACGAGGATCTCGTCAAACCGGTCGGCCAGCCCCTTCTGCTCGGCCTGTTCACGGATCGCGGTCGCGACCTTCTTTTCGAAGCCCGAGTAGACGTGGACGACATACCAGCGCGCGGCCATCGGACGCTCCCTACTGCCCCAGGCCGAACAGCAGACGCACGCCGTGGGACATCACCTGATCGACGACAAAAAAGAACCCCGCAGCAATGAACACCATCGCGAAGACCATCGCGGTGGTGACCATCGTCTCCTTGCGGCTCGGCCAGGTGACCCGTGAGGCCTCCTGGCGGACCTGGTGAAAAAACTCGGCGGCGTTCAGTTTTGCCATCAGCCCTGTTGTCCCAACCTCTCGAAAAGCCCTACCTCTCCCGGGAAATGGCAGGAGTGGAGGGGCTCGAACCCCCAACCCCCGGTTTTGGAGACCGGTGCTCTACCAGTTGAGCTACACTCCTACGTCCTAGACCGCGCCCGGGGGCGGGCCTCATTTAATGATTTTGGCGACGACGCCGGCGCCGACGGTGCGGCCGCCTTCGCGGATCGCAAAGCGCAGCCCCTCGTCCATCGCGATCGGCACCAGCAGCTCCACCTCCATCGTCACGTTGTCTCCCGGCATCACCATCTCGGTGCCCTCCGGC
>DASZOZ010000081.1:0-24036 GCA_035550515.1 Allostellaceae bacterium | reverse complement strand
CACGCCGCTGAACGCCATCATCGGTTTCTCGGAGGTGATCTCCTCGGCCTTGTTCGGGCCGCTCGACGCGCGCTACCGCGACTACGCGCAGGATATTCACGGCTCGGGCCATCATCTGCTGCGCATCATCAACGACTTGCTCGACCTGTCGAAGGTCGAGGCGGGGCGGCTCGAACTGCGCGACACGCCGGTGCGCGTCGCGGCGTTGTTCGAGACCTGCCGCCGCATGGTCAGCGACCGCGCCGCGGCCAACGGGATCGACCTCGACTTCCGCCTGACCGACCTCGTGGTCAGCGCCGACGAGCTGCGTCTCGAACAGGTGCTCCTCAACCTCGTCTCCAACGCGGTCAAGTTCACGCCGACCGGCGGCCGCATCACCGTCGCGGCGACGCTGGCGCTGTCCGGCGAGACGATGATCACCGTCGCCGATACCGGCATCGGCATGGCGCCCGACGACATTCCCCGGGCCTTGCAGCCGTTCGGCCAGATCGACAATTCGCTGGCGCGGCCGCATGGCGGCACCGGGCTCGGCCTGCCGCTGGCGCAGCGCCTCATCGAGCTGCACGGCGGCACGATGACGATCGACAGCGAGCTCGGCAAAGGCACCACCGTGACCGTCGTGCTGCCGACCGGGCGCACGCATTTCCGCGACCTTGCGCCCGACCTTGCTTCGGTGGGCAGCTTGATCGCCAGCTAGACGCGCCGGCGGACCGGCGGGCGGCGCAGCGCCCAGAACGCGACCACCCCGCAAAGATACGAGGCGATCGACAGTGCGAAGGCGAGCTCGTAGCTGCCCGTCAGGTCGAAGATGAACCCGGCGCCCCACGAGCCGAGCGCCGAGCCGAGGCCGCTGCCGATCGTGATGACGCCGAGGATCGCGCCCAATTGCGCGCCGGGAAACAGGTCGGCGGTCTTGGCGGTGATCGCCGGGCCGCGCGCCCCCCAGGTCAGGCCGAACAGGCAGGCGTGCAGCCACAACAGCCAACCCTGGCTCGGGCCGGTGATGAAGAGCGCGCAGATCACCCCGAGGATCGAAAAGCCATAAGCCAGGATCGCCGACAGCTCGCGGCCGATATAGTCGGACAGCGTGCCGGTGACGATCGTCCCGAAGACCGCAAGAAACGCGCCCATGCCGAGGACCTCGGCGGCGTAGAGTCGGTCGAAGCCGCGATCGACCGCAAAGGCCAGCTGATGCAGCGACACGAAGAAACTACCCAGACCGGTGCATAGGTAGACGGCGAAGAGCAGCCAGAAATGCGGCGTGCGCATCGCCTCGGCCAGCGTCCAGCCGCCGCGCGGCGCGACCAGCGGCGGCTCCGCCGGCGCGGGCGCGGCGGTCCGCGGCGGCTTGGCCGGGCGCCGCGGGTCGGCCCGACGGAACCAGGCGGCGAGCGGCAGCGCGGTCGCCGCCATGAAGGCGCCTTCGATCAGGTAGGTCGAGCGCCAGCCGACGCCGGAAATCAGGAACTGCACCACCGGCGCGGACAGCGCCCGGGCGAAGCCGTTCGCCGATTGCACGATCGAGATCGCCATGCCGCGGCGGCGGACAAAGACGCGCGACAGGATCGGCACGAAGACGACGAGGCCCAAGCAATTGCCGCCAAAGGTCATCACCACGCCGTACAGCAGGACGATCTGCCAGAGCCGCGAGATAAAGGCGCTGCCGAGCAGCCCGACCACCAGCAGGCCGCCGCCCAGCAGCAGCAGGCGGCGCGGCCCGAGGCGGTCGACCAGCATGCCGACCAGCGGCGAGCTGACGCCCGCCACCATTTGCGATACCGAATAGGCGATCGAGGTCTCGCCGCGGCTCCAGCCGAAATCCTCGATAAAGGCGACGAGGAAGACGGTGTAGGAGTGCATCATCCCCGCGCCGATCGTGAACGCGGTGAAGGCGGCGGCCAGGATCGGCCAGTTGCGGCGCGCGGCGGGGCGGGCTGCGCCGCCGATTTCGCTCATCCGGCGATTGTAAACAGCAGGCGGCGGCGGAAGCTGCGCGTTTTGCCGCTATCAGCTGCGGCGCAGGATCAGGTCGATATGCGGGATGCCGAAATCGTCGTAGGGCGAGGAGGACGGGGTAAACCCAAAACCGCGGTAGAAAGCTTCGAGATAGGTCTGCGCGCCGATCTCGATGTCGTGCGCCGGGTAGAGTTCGGCGGCGAGGCGCAGCGCCTCCGCCATGATCCGGCGCGCATGGCCGTGGCCGCGCTCGTCGGCAGCGACCGAGACGCGGCCGATGCGGACCAGCGGGCGGTGGTCGGTCTCGTCGGGCGCGATCAGCCGCAGATAGCCGATCAGCAGCCCGTCGCGGCGCAGCAGCAGGTGGCGCGCCTCGCTGTCGCGCCCGTCGAGATCGGGGTAGGGCGAAGCCTGCTCGACGACAAAGATCGCCTGGCGAAACTGCAGCAGCTCGTACAGCGCTGCCGTCGACAACTCGTCCCAGCGCCGCCATTCGAGCGTCGCCCCGCCAGCAATGTTCATGTCACCGCCGTCGTTTCCACTATAATTCACGCCGCTCATCCTGCCGCATAGGCGCTCGCCATGGAACCGATCACCCTCAACGGCCGCCGCTACCGCCGTCCGGCACGCCCCACCGCCGTCATTTGCGCCGACGGTTGCGACCCCGCCTACCTCGCCGCGGGCATCGCCGCGAGGATGACCCCGACGATCGCCGGGTTTCGTGACAACGGGTTTTTCGGCGCCGCCGACGCGGCGATGCCGACCTTCACCAATCCCAACAACGTTTCGCTGGTCACCGGCGTCCCGCCGGCGGTGCACGGCGTCGCCGGCAATTTCGCGCTCGACCGCGAGACCGGCGCGGAAATCATGATGACCGACCCGGCGATGCTGCGCTGCCCGACATTGCTCGCGGCGATGGCGCAGGCCGGGGTGGCGGTCGCGGCGGTGACCGCCAAGGACAAGCTGCGCCGGCTGCTGGGTCATGGCTGGAAGGGCATCTGCTTTTCGTCCGAGATGGCGGATGGCTGCACCCTTGCCGAGCACGGCATCGAGCATGTCGAGGCATTGGTCGGCCGCCCGAAGCCCGACATGTATTCGGCCGATCTCTCGCTCTTCGTGCTCGATGCGGGGATCCGGCTCGTCGAGCAGGGGCGGGCCGAACTGCTCTACCTGTCGCTGTCGGATTATGTGCAGCACGGCCACGCGCCGGACGAGCCCGAGGCGCTCGCGTTCCACCGCGCGCTCGACGAGCGGATCGCCCGGCTGATCGGGCTCGGCTGCGTCGTCGGCGTGACCGCCGATCACGGCATGAACGACAAGGCGCTGCCGGACGGCAGCCCGCATGTGATCTTTCTCGAAGACGTGCTGAACCGCGCGTTCGGCGCTGGCGCGGTGCGGGTGATCTGCCCGATCACCGACCCGTTCGTCCGCCATCACGGCGCGCTCGGCTCGTTTGTCCGCGTCTATGCGAAAAAGCCGGTCGCCCCGGCCGAGCTGGCGGGCGCGGTGCGGGGGCTGCCGGGCGTCGACCAGGTGCTCGACCGCGCCGCGGCGGCCGCGGAATACGAGCTGCCTTATGACCGCGAGGCCGACCTGGTGGTGACCGGCGACGCCAACACGGTGCTCGGCGCCGGCGCGGCGGAACACAACCTCGCCGCGCTGGCCGGGCACCGGCTGCGCTCGCATGGGGGACGCGGCGAGCAGCGCGTGCCATTCCTGCTGTCGCACCCGCTCGTTGCCGATTATCGCGCGCGGGCGCGGGGCCGGCTGCGCAATTTCGACATCTTCGACTTCGCGCTTAACGGGATCGAGGCTGCATGAGGGGAAATGCGATGCGCGGCGATAAACGGGTGGTCATCGTCATCTGCGACAGCCTGCGGGGCGATCTGATTACCGACAGCGACACACCGTTCCTCACCAGCCTCGCCGCGCGCGGCAGCCGCTTCACGGCGCATCGCAGTGTCTTCCCGTCGACGACTCGTGCATCGAGCGCGTCGATCGCTACCGGCTGCCTGCCGGCGCGGCACGGGCTCTACGGCAACACGATGGCGCTCGACGAAGGCGAGGGGCTCGTCTGCCGCAATGTCGGCGCGCCCGATTTCCGCGACCGCATGCGGCGCGCCACCGGCCGTACGCTGCGCGTGCCGACCTTGGCGGAGCGGCTGCGCTGGCACGGCGAAGCGTCGATCGTCTGCTCCAACGTGTCGCCGGGCGCCGCCTATTTCCAGGACCCGGACGGACACGGCACGGTCTATCACGCGGCCGGCAGCTACGGCCCCGGCCTCGCGCCGGTCGACGACCCGGCGAGCGCCGCGCTCAAGAAGGGCATCGCCGGCGACCAGGCGATGACCGACCGCTTCTGCGCCGACATCGTCGAGGGGCGGGCGCCGGCGCTGGCGCTGATGTGGCTCTCCGAGCCCGACTATACCGGGCACCATTCGCCGCTCGGCTCGCCGCAGCACCGCGCGGCGATCGCCGTCGCGGATCGCTGCGTGCGCCAGGTGTTCGAGACCGTGCGCCGGCTCGACCCGGGTGGCGGCGACATCCTGTTCATCACCGGTTCGGATCACGGCATGGAGACCGTGGCGGAGGCGGTCGACCTCACCGGCCTCCTGGTCGCCGCCGGGATCAAGGCGGCGCCGGATTCGACCGATGTCGTGGTCGCGCCGCAAGGCACCGCCGCGACGATCTTCTTCAGCGACGCGGCGCGCGGCCGGGCGCCGGCGGCGGCCGACTTCCTGCGGCGCGAGAACTGGGCCGGAAAGGTCGTGGCCGGGGCCGAGCTGGCCGCGGTCGGGCTGCCGGCCGACGGGGCGCTGCAGGTCGCGGTGGCGATGGCGGCGGACGACCGGACCAATCCGCACGGCGTGCGCGGCTTCGCGCCGATCGTCAGCAACCCGGAAGACAACGAAAGCAAGATCGGTTTCGGCCAGCACGGCGGGTTGGGCGTCAACGAGCAGAACCCGTTCCTGATCGTCGAGGGCGGCGGCTTCGCGCGGCACACCGCGACCCGGCCGAGCTCGCTGATCGACATCGCGCCGACGGTGCTGCGCCATCTGCGCATGGACCACGACGACATGGACGGCCAGGCGCTGCCTTTTGCGCCATGAGTGGTGGCGTCGCCGCCACGATGCGGGTGGACGGCTCGTCGCCGTTTGAGGTGTTCCGGATTTTCCTGCGTCTCGGCCTGACCTCGTTTGGCGGGCCGGTCGCGCATCTCGGTTATTTCCGCGCCGAGTTCGTGGCGCGGCGGCGCTGGCTCGACGAAGCCGCCTTCGCCGATATCGTCGCGCTGTGCCAGTTCCTGCCCGGGCCGGCGAGCAGCCAGACCGGCCTGTCGATCGGCATCATGCGCGCCGGCCTGCCGGGCGCGCTCGCCGCCTGGCTCGGGTTCACGATGCCCTCGGCGCTGGCGCTGACGGCCTTCGGTTACGGTGTCGGCTGGGTCGGCAACCTGCCGCATGCACCCTGGCTGCACGGGCTGAAGATCGTCGCGGTCGCCGTGGTGGCGAACGCGTTGTGGGGCATGGCGCGCAATCTGTGCCCCGACCGGGCGCGCGCGACGATCGCGGTGGCCGCGGCGATCGCCGCGACCGCGCTGCCGTCCGCGGTCGGGCAGGTCGCGGCGATCGCCGGCGGCGGGCTGATCGGCTGGCGGCTGCTTGAGGGCGGCGATGTCGGCAGCGGCAGCGCCGCCTTGACGGTCCGCATCCCGCGCGCCTGGTCGGTGCCGGCGGGGATGTTGTTCCTCATCCTGCTGTTCGGCCTGCCGCTGTTGAAGGCGGCGGTGCCGAGCCAGGCGCTCGCCGAGTTCGACTCCTTCTACCGCTCGGGGGCGCTGGTGTTCGGCGGCGGTCATGTCGTGCTGCCGCTGCTGCAGGCGGAGGTCGTGCCGTCCGGCTGGGTGTCGAACGACGCCTTTCTCGCCGGCTATGGCGCGGCGCAAGCGGTGCCGGGACCGCTCTTCACCTTCGCCGCCTATCTGGGCACCGTCATGGGGCCCGCGCCGAACGGGTGGCTGGGCGCGCTGATCTGCCTGGTCGCGATCTTCCTGCCGTCGCCGCTGCTGCTGATCGCCGCGTTGCCCTATTGGGAGACGCTGCGCCGCCGGCCTGCCGTGCAGTCGGTGCTGCGCGGCGTCAATGCGGCGGTCGTCGGCATCCTGCTGGCGGCGCTCTACAACCCGGTGTGGACCAGCGCGATTTTCACGCCGCGCGACTTCGCGACCGGCATCGTCGCCTTCCTGATGCTGGCAGTATGGAGCATGCCGCCATGGCTGGTGGTGATATTCGGCGCGCTGGCCAGCGCCGCACTCGCCCTCGTCGCGAGCTAGGAGACCGGCGCGTGGCGGCTCCGCTCCGGCTGCTGACGGCTTTCGCGTTTTCCGCGGCGCTCGCCACGCCGGCCGGGGCGCAACAGCATAAGGATATGCCCGGTATGCCGATGCAGCACATGCACGGCATGGACATGGACATGGACGAGGTGCGGTCGAACGCGCCGTTCCGGCCCGGCCTCGGCGACCTGATGACCGCGCTGGTACAGCCGCGGCACATCAAGCTCGGCCTCGCCGGCGCGGCGCAGAACTGGGACTACGCCGGCTACGAGCTCGACGAATTGCGCGAGTCGTTCGACCTGGTCGGGAAGCTCATCCTCAAACACGGCGGCCTGGCGATCCCGCAGGCCATCGCCGCGACCGTGAAGCAGCCGATGGATGCGGTCGACACGGCGATCAAGGCACAGGACCAGGGCGCCTTCACCAAGGCCTACGCCGACCTTACCGCGGCCTGCAACGCCTGCCACAACAGCGCCGGCCATCCGATGATCGTGATCCGGGTGCCGCCGGCCGGCGCCGCCGCCTTCCCGGACCAGGACTTTCAGCCGCGCAAGTGAGGTCAGGTCTCCGGCAGCAGGCAAAACCCCTGCGCTTCGATGCCGAGCGCCGGGTTGAACTTGCTGCGGAAATTTTCCAGCGCCACCGCCGCGGTCAGCTCGACGATCTGCGCCTCGTTGAACCGCGCCTTCAGCCGCGCGAACAACGCGTCGTCGACTCGCTGGCCGGTGATCGTGATGCGCTCGGCATAATCGAGCGCGAGCCGTTCCTCCTCGCCGAACAGCGGGCTGTCGCGCCAGTTCGCCGCCGCCTGCAACTTCGCCTCGCCGCCATCGCCTTCCATCACACGGACGGAATTGATGTCGATTCAGAACGGGCAGCCGTTGATCGAGGCGACGCGGAAATTGACCAGCGCCAGCAGGGTTTTCGGCAGCCGGCCCGACTGCTCGATCGAGGCGCCGAGCGCCTTTGCCGCGCGCAGGATCGGCGGGCAATGCGCCATGATCTTGGTGGGGTTCAACAGGTCGCCGAACGCAGCCCGCTCCCGTTCGAAGACTTCCTGCAAGACCGGGTCGTCGCCCGGTTCGTCGATTTCGCTCACGCGCGGCATGGTTCCTCCGCTTTTGCCGAGTGCGTGAGGCCATCTTACCCGCTCGGGCCGCCGGCGCCCCCTCCGGTCCTCGCAAATCGCGGCAGACCAGTCCTACGCTTCCGATGCCGCCGCCTTCAGCTTGTAGAGCACCTCCAGCGCCTCGCGCGGGGTAAGCTCGTCGGGCCGGATGTCCTTGAGCATCGCCTCCGCGGCCGACTCCTTCGCCGCGGCGGGCGGCGGGCGGTGGTGGACGGCGCGGAACAGCGGCAGGTCGTCGGCGAGCCGGGCGAGCGCGCCGGCCTCATCGCCGTTTTCGAGGATGCCGAGCACTTCCTCGGCGCGCCCGGTGACGGCTTCGGGCAGGCCCGCCAGCTTGGCGACATGAATGCCGTACGAGCGGTCGGCGGTGCCGGGCGCGACCTCGTGCAGGAACACGACGTCACCCTTCCATTCCTTGACCCGCATCGTGTGGCACACGAGATGCGGCAGCTTGGCGGCGAGCGTCGTCAGCTCGTGGTAATGCGTCGCGAACAGCGCGCGGCACCGGTTGACCTCATGCAGATGTTCGAGACAGGCCCAGGCGATCGACAGGCCGTCGAAGGTCGCGGTGCCGCGGCCGATCTCGTCGAGGATCACAAAGCTCCGCGGTCCGGCCTGGTTCAGGATCGCGGCGGTCTCGACCATCTCGACCATAAAGGTCGAGCGCCCCCGCGCCAGGTCGTCGGCGGCGCCGACGCGGCTGAACAGCCGGTCCACCACGCCGATCCTGGCCGACGCGGCGGGCACGTAGGAGCCCATCTGCGCCAGGATCGCGATCAGCGCGTTCTGGCGCAGGAACGTGCTCTTGCCGGCCATGTTCGGGCCGGTGACGAGCCAGATGCGGTCCTCGCCGAGGACGCAATCGTTGGCGACAAAGGCGCCGCTGCCGGCGAGCGCGGCTTCCACCGTCGGATGCCGTCCGCCGCGTATCTCGAACGCGGCGCCATCGGTCAGCTCCGGGCGGACCCAGCCGCTCTCCACCGCCCGTTCGGCCAGCGCGGCGGCGAGATCGAGGCTGGCGAGCGCCGCGGCGGCCGCGGCGATCGCCATGCGGCCCGCCGTCACCTCGGCGACGAGGTCGTCGAACAGCCGCAATTCCAGCGCCAGGGCGCGGTCCGCGGCGCTGGAGATCTTGCTTTCGAGCTCGGCCAGCTCGGTGGTGGTGAAGCGCATCGCGCCGGCCATCGTCTGGCGGTGGATGTAGTCGACGCCGAGCTTGCCGGCGTTGGCGCTCGACACTTCGATGTAATAGCCGATGACGTTGTTGTGGCGGATGCGCAGGCTGGCGACCCCGGTCTGCTCGGCATAGCGCGCCTGCAGCGCGGCGATGGTCCGCCGGCTCTGGTCGCGCAATTCGCGCAGGTGGTCGAGCTCGACCGAGTAGTCGGCGGCGATAAACCCGCCGTCGCGCGCGAGCAGCGGCAGCTCGGCGGCGAGGGCGCGCGCCAGCCGGTCGACCAGCGCGCCATGCTCGCCGAGCTGGTGCGCCGCCTCGGCAAGCAGGCCGGGGAGCGGCACCAGGCCCGGCGCCGCGAGCAGGCGGCGCAGCGTCGCGGTCTCGCCCAGCGCGTCGCGCAGCGCGGCGAGATCGCGCGGCCCGCCGCGGCCGAGGCTCAGCCGGCTCAGCGCGCGCTCGATATCGGGGCAATGCTTGAGCCGTTCGCGCAGCTGCCCGCGGATTTCCCCGCGCTCGACAAAAAACTGCACCGCATCGAGCCGCGCGGCGATCGCCGCGGGATCGGTCAGCGGCGCCGCCAAATGGTCGGCGAGCAGCCGGCAGCCGGCGCCGGTCGCCGTGCGGTCGATCACCGACAGCAGCGAGCCGCGCCGCTCGCCGGACAGCGTCGCGAGCAGTTCGAGATTGCGCCGCGTCGCCGCGTCGATCTGCATCACCGAGCCGGCGGCGACGCGGGCCGGGACCCCGAGATGCGCCGCCGCATTCTGCTGGGTCAGCGCGACGTAATCGACCAGCGCGCCCGCCGCGGCCAGCTCGGCGCGGCGGAATTGGCCGAAACCGTCGAGCACCTTGACCCCGTAGAAGCTTTCGAGCCGGCGGCGGCCGGTTTCGCTGTCGAAGCGGGCATTGGGCAGCGGCGTCAGCGCCGGCTTCAAGTCGGCGAACAGCTCGAACAAAGCGGGGCGCTGCAGCATCCGCTCCGGCAGCAGGATTTCCCCCGGCGCGATGCGCGCGAGCTCGCTCGCCAGCGTCGCCTCGCTGCTCGGGGCGATCGCAAAGGCGCCGGTCGACAGGTCGAGCCAGGCGAGCCCCATCTCGCCCCCCGCCTCGGCGATGCCGGCGAGGTAATTGTGCCGGCGGGCGTCGAGCAGGCCGTCCTCGGTCAGCGTTCCCGCGGTGACCAGCCGCACCACGGCGCGCCGCACCGGGCCGCGATTGCCGCGGCGGCGCGCCTCGGCCGGGTCCTCGGTCTGCTCGCAGATCGCCACCCGGAACCCGGCCCGGATCAGCCGGGCCAGATAGGCTTCCGCGGTATGCACCGGCACGCCGCACATCGGAATGTCGGCGCCGTCATGCCGGCCGCGCTTGGTCAGCGCGATGTCGAGCGCCGGGGCCGCCTGGATCGCGTCGTCGAAGAACAGCTCGTAGAAATCGCCCATCCGGTAGAACAGCAGATAGCCGGGATGGGCCGCTTTGATCTCGTGATACTGCGCCATCATCGGCGACGGCGCGCCGCTCGCCGCCGGCGCGGCCTCGCGAGGAAGATCGTCGTTCATGGCAGCCGTGCGATGCGGGTGCGTCCTGCGAGCCGCGCCTGTGCGGCGCTCCTCGGAATGACGGGGATGGGCCGGGCAGCATAGAAGATATCGTCGAAAATCATCTGCGTCATTCCGGGGCGGTCCGCAGAGCCGAACCCGGAACCCATGAACACAGTCTTGTCCAAAGACGCCCCGGCATCCGCATGCGCTTTGCGAAGTCCGTGTGCATGGGTTCCGGGTTCATCGCTGCGCGATGCCCCGGAATGACCCGACGAACATCGATCAGGCGCCGCCGCACCTGTTGTCGGCGGGGGCCAGCGGTACGATCGCCGGTGTCGCGGCGTCGCCGACATCGGGCGCCGGCAGCGGCGCGAACGGGCCGGCCGCGGCATTGCCGCCGGCGCCGGGTGACGGCGCCGCGGCGGACTGGTCCGGCGCCAGGGCGATCACCGGGAGACGGCGGTCGGGCGGGTCGTTCGACTTCACCGCGCGGGGCGGCAGCGCCGGCAGATTGTTGCGGATCGCGCTGTCCAGCGCCGCCGCGCGCCCCGTTCCGGGCGCGGCCGGCAGCGTTCCCGGCACCGTGTAGGCGACGGCGGGAGAGGGGTGTTTCTCCTCGCAGGGCGGTGACAGCGCGCGCACCCAGGCGGTGTTCGAGAACGAGCGCGGCGCGGTGATCGGCTGGCGCGGCGGCGTCGACGCCAGCAGCATCAGCAGCTCGGCTTCGCGCGAGGGGTCGGTCATCGCCTGCATGGTCAGCGCGCCGCCCGGTTTTATCCGGCCCATCGCCACCGCCATGATGTGCGGCATCTTGCTGTAGCAGGCCTCGCGCTCGGCACTGACGGCGCGCACGAAGGTCGGATCGCTGTCGTCGCAAATATGGAACGCGTCGCGCTTGACCGGCTCGAGCGGATACATCTCGTTGTAGAGCTCGCGCAGGTTGAGCGTGTGCGCACCGATCGCGGCCGACACCAGCGCGAGCGTGACGAGACCAATCTTTCGCAGCCGCATACAGCCACTCTTCAGCGCCACCGGCGCCGACATGTACCAGTTATAAATTACCCGATCCAATACGCATTTGCTTAAAGGAACATGACCCGCGCATCCCGCGGCGGAGGCCAGCGCCCGGCCGGTGAAATAATTTGAAACAACTCTCTTCTTCGCAAGCTTCACGGCAACTTGCGCGCGTTTCGGCTTGCCAGAAGAACAGGGGAGCGTCGATACTCGCGGTTGGAGAGACGAAGGCGCCAGATACCCCCGGCTGCGCGCTTGATCAAGCAATCACAGCCGGACCTGTATTTGACTCGCCTCGGGGGTCATTGGAGGGGCTGATGCCGTTCTCGCGCTTGGGGTGGCGTATCGCGATACCGGCTGTCATCGTGTTCGCGCTGCTCAATATCGGCGCGATCAAATTCGTCCGCGATGCGTATCCCGCCGACCCGTTCCAAAGCGAGGCGCTGGCGAAATGCGTTGCCGGCGATCCCGGCTTCGTGCGCTTCTTCCCCGATGATCGCGCCCGCTGCTATGCCCGTCAGCCGCGGCAGACCCGGCTTGAGGCGGCGAGCGAGACGCGGCAGAACTAGGCTCGCGCGTGCGGCGGAAACCGGGCGGCGCGATTTCCGTCAACCCCCGCGCCGCAGCGCCCGCGAGTGGCGGGAATTTCCGCCCGCATCGCGTGTTGATTGAACCGGAGGGAGGTTCGCCGCGCCGATGCCGCCGCAGATGATCGGCTTCGATGAGGTGGCGTTGGATGGCGGCGCCATGCGACGGTCCCTGCGCGTGGCCGCGCATCTCGCGTGGCGCATCCTCATGCATGAGAAGGCGCGCAGCGGGCTGGCGCTCGTCGGCGTCTTTATCGCGATCCTGCTGGTGTTCATCGAGCTGGGATTTTTCATCGCGGTGCCGCAAGGCGGCATGCTGGTCTACGACCATATGCGGTTCGACCTGCTGCTGGTTTCCGCCGACTACCAATATCAGGCGCAGCCTTGGCAGTTTCCCTCGGCCCGCCTCGCCGAGGCGGCAAAATCGCCCGGCGTGGCACAGGCGACGCCGATCTATTTCGCCGGCATCTCGTGGCAAGACCCTAGCGGCGGGGTGCGTCTCGACGCCTTCCTGATCGGCTGCGACCCGGCGGCGCAGCCTTTCGCGGTGGCGGACATCGAGCGCCAGAAGGAGGTCCTGGCCAAGACCGACACGATGCTGGTCGACGACCTGACGCGGCCGATTTTCGGGCCGCTCACCACGGGCCGGCGGGTGAACATCGACGACCGCCCGACGGTGATCGGCGGCACCTACCATCTCGGCACCGGATTTCTCGGCCTCGGCGTGGCGGTGATGGACGAAGCCAATTTCTTTCGCGTCACCCATCGCCGCGAGGACCCGGTCAATCTCGGCTTGATCACGCTCGCTTCCGGCGCGGACCGGGACAAGGTCGCCGCCGAACTGCGCCGGAAACTCGGCGATGACGTGCAGGTGCTGACGCGGGCGGAATTGGCGGCGCACGAAAACGCCTACTGGACCTTGCGCACCTCGGTCGGGCTGATCTTCGGCTCGGGGTTGGTGATTTCGCTGATCGTCGGGTTGATGGTGCTGTACCAGACGCTGGCGACGCAGATTGCCCGTCACCTGCCCGAGTTCGCGACGCTGAAGGCGATCGGTTATCGCGATGTGAGCCTCGGCGCGGTGGTGGTGATCGAGGCCCTTGTCCTCGTGGTTGCCGCCTTTGTGCCGGCGGCGCTCGCGGCGACGGCCCTGTACGGGGTGATCCGCAGCCAGACCCTGCTGCCGCTGACGCTCAGCGCGGCGCATGTCGGGGTGGTGCTGGCCGCGGTGCTGATCATGTCGGCCGGTTCGGCGCTCCTGTCCTTGAGCGCGCTGCGCCGCGCCGACCCCGCGGAAATCTTCTGATGCTCACGACATCGGCGCCGTCCGGGTTGTCGCTGCCGCGCACGCGAGTTCCGCTGGCCTGGCGCAACCTCGTGGCCGACAAGTGGCGGCTGGTGCGCGCCAGTGCGGGGATCGCCTTCGCCGTCTTGTTGATGCTGGTGCAGCTCGGCTTCGAGCGCGGCTTTTTCGGGGCATCGCTCAACGTCGTGCAGTTGCTCGACGGGGACCTGTTTGTGATCAACGCCTCGAAATACCGTTTCGGGTCGCGCGACCCGTTCGCCGCGCGCGAGCTCGACCGGATAAAGGCGGTGGCGGGGGTTGCCGACGTGGCGCCGCTTTACGCCGACTGGATGGATTTTTTCTGGACCAGCCCGGTCGACGACAAGCCGCATCTGATCCGCGTGTTCGCGGTCGACCCGGACGCGCGGCCGGTTTTCTCGCTTCCGGGCATCGCCGACCAGCAAGGGCTGCTCAAACCCGACGACAGCGTGCTGGTCGACAGCCGCTCGCGCCCGTTTCTGGGCATGGACGGTCCGGCCAAGGAGGCCAAAATCAACGGTCAGACGGTGAAAATCGCGGGCAGATTCGCACTGGGACCCGATTTCATGAGCGACGGGACCGTCGTCACCAGCGCGCGGACCTACGCCAAGTTCTTTCGCACCGCCCTGGCGGCGATGCCGGTCGAGACGGCGGTGGTCCGGCTGAAGCCGGGTGAGGACCTGGCGGCGGCGCACCAGCGCCTCGCGGCCGCGCTGCGGCCCGGGCTGCGGGTCATGACAAAGCCGGAAATCGTCCAGTTCGAAAGCGATTTCCAGGCAAAGCTTTCCGCCGCGGCGCCGATCTTCTACCTTGGCACCTTGGTCGGGTTTGTCGTCGGGACGCTGATTTCGTACCAGATCATCTATACCGAGCTGACCGACCGGCTGCCGCAATACGCCACGCTGAAAGGCATCGGCTACGGCAACGGCTATCTGATCGGCAGCGTGCTGCGGCAGGCGGTGCTGACCGGGATCGCCGGCTACATCCCGGCTTGGCTGCTCTGTCTCGCAGTCTACAAGATCGTCAGCGACATCGCGCTGCTGCCCTTGGTGATGACCTTGCCCTTGACGCTGATCAGTCTCGGTCTGACGCTCGGCATGTGCCTGTTCGCGGGGGTGATCGCGGTCCGCCGGGTGATCGCCGCCGACCCGGCGGAGGTGTTCTGATGAGCACCACGATGCCGGCGGTCCGCACCGAGGGCCTCGCCTTCGCCTATGGTGAAGGCCCGTCGCGCAACCGGGTGTTGTTCGACATCTCGGTCGAGGTGCCCCCCGGGCAGCTCGCGGTGCTGACCGGCCCGTCCGGCTCGGGCAAGACGACGTTGCTGACGCTGATGGGCGGGTTGCGGACGCTGCAGGCCGGGCGCATCGAGGTGCTGGGCCGCGACCTTGCCGGCCTGTCGGCCAGCGAGCTGGTGCCGGTGCGGCGCGATATCGGCTTTATCTTTCAGATGCACAACCTGTTCGATTCGCTGACCGCGGTCGAAAATGTCCGCATGGCGCTGGAGCTGGGCGGGCGCCCGCGCCGGGAGATCGAGCAGGCTGCGCGCGACATGCTGACCCGGCTCGGCCTCGGGCACCGGCTCGACGCGAAGCCGCGGCAGCTTTCCGGCGGGCAGCGCCAGCGCGTCGCGATTGCCCGCGCGCTGGCCAACCGGCCCAAGCTCGTGCTCGCCGACGAGCCGACAGCCGCCCTCGACAAGGAATCGACGCGCAACGTCATCGCCCTCTTCAAGCAATTGACGGTGGAGAACGGCACCGCGGTGCTGATGGTGACGCATGATCACCGCATCATCGAACTGGCCGACCGGCTGATCCACATGGTCGACGGCCGGATCGCCTCGGACGGTCTGCTCGACAGCGAGCAGCGCATCGCCGAATTCCTCAAGGGCGTCGAGCCATTCGGCGCGCTCGACCCCGCCGAGCTGACCCGCATCGCCGAAACCGCGACGCTGCGCCACTACGAGCCCGGCGAGGTCATCATCCGCGAAGGCGACGTCGGCAACCAGCTGTTCCTGATTTCCGAAGGCGAGGTCGAGGTGGTCCGCGAGGACCACGAGGTGGCGCGGCTGGGACCGGCGGAGTTCTTCGGCGAGGTGGCCCTGTTGAGCGGGCAGCCGCGCAATGCGACGGTCATCGCGACCGAGCCGGTGGACGCCTACGTGGTCGACAAGGACGAGCTCGACGCGGCGATGCAGCACAGCACCCGCTTCCGCCAGCAGCTGCGGCGGTTTTTCGTGCGGCGGCGGTAGGCGTCAAGCCGACGCTGCTCGACCAGAGGAGCGGCGGTTTCCGCTCCGCCTCGGGGTCGAAATCCGCAAGATCCGCGACCTGATCATGTCGGCGCTCGCCGACCCGGCAAGCGATGGGCATGCCGACGTCCGGCGGGTCATCGGGGCAATGGGCAGATAAAGACGCCGGCCTGAATTGGTGCGGCACCCGGTTCGGGTCTGCTACTCCCGGAACTGCGCCGAGCGCCAGCGGACGGCGGCAGGGACACCTTCGGTCATGGCGATCTCGCGGAATTTGGCGCCGAGCTCGGTGGTCGTCGCGTAGAGCGGGCCGCAGACATCGAGCCCCGCATAAAGCGCGGTGCGGAACCCGGCGGCGTCGGCGGCGCGGTTGACCGCGCGCTTGGTCGCGTAGAGCGCTTCCGGCGAGATCAGCGACAGGCGCTTGGCGTATTTGAGGCTCGCCTCACGCAGCTCGACGAGCGGCACGACGCGATTGACCATGCCCAGGTCGAGCGCCGTCTTGGCGTCGATCTGGTCGCCGAAATAGAGGAGTTCGCGGGCCTTCTTGTAGCCGATGATCATCGGCATGACGATCGCCGGGCCGACCGCCGAGAAGCGCACCTCGGGTTCGCCGAAGGTCGCGTTGTCGGCGGCGATGGTGATGTCGCATAGCATCACCAATTCGCAGCCGCCGCCCAGCACATGGCCCTGCACCGCGGCGACCACCGGCTTTTTCATCAGCCACGGCGCCATCTCGAAGTCGAGCTGCGGCGCGAGATGGGCGTGGGCCTTGCCGGGGTCGCTGCGCCAGTCGTCGGCGCCCGGTTCGGGTTTGGCGCCGATATCGTAGCCGGCGCAAAAGCTGCGTCCCTCGGCGCGCAACAGCACGACGGAGGTCGCCGGGTCGGCGTCGGCCGTGGCGAAGGCCGCGGTCAGCGCGTGCTGCAGTTCGTGGCTGATCGCGTTGAGCTTGTCCGGGCGGTTGAGCGTGATGATGCCGACCTTGTCGTCGGCCGTGTAGAGCACGATGTCGTCCGCCACCGTCACCTCCCTCGATTGTTGTGCCGCGCGACACGGTCGAGCGCGCCGAGCCCTTCGCGGAAGCCGCCGACCACCGCGACGCCATGCGCGCGCAGATGGGCGACGAGGTTGCGGTCCATCAGGCCGGGCCGGCTGGTCAGCAGGTAGTGCGGCTTGCGGCTGTTCTCGGCGGCGGCGATGAAGAGGTCGAGAAAAGCGCGGGCGACGCCGGGCATTTCGAGCGGCTGGTCGTCGAAATTGTCGCGCAGCAGGATGATCGCGTCATGCTCGGGGCTGGCGTCGAACATCGCCAGCACCTTGGGCAGGTTGGCGGCAAAGGCGCCGCTGCCCCAGGCGTCGCACGGGTTGCCGTCGCCGGTGAGAAAGCCGATCGCGGCGCCGATCTCCGCCTGCTGCGTCGGCGACAGCGGCGGCAGCTGCAATCCCTCGGCCTCGGCGATGTCGAGGATCAGTTCGGCGAGCCCGCCGGACGAGGTGATGACCGCCAGCCGCGGTCCGGCGAGCGGCCTGGGGCTTTGGCAGACGGCGAGCGTCTCGGTGAATTCGACGAAGTCGGCCACCTCGATCACGCCATGCGCGCGGAACAGGGCGGCTATCGCCTGCGGGTCTTCGGCCGGGCCGCCGGTATGGCTGACCACGGCATCCCGCGCGCGCCTGGCTTGCCCGACCTTGAGCATGACCACCGGCTTGCCGAGCGCGGCGGCCCGGTCGAGCGCGGCGGCGAAACGCTCCTTGTGCCGGACGGTCTCGATAAACCCGCCGATCACCTGGGTCTGCGGGTCCTCGATCAGGTATTCGAGAAACTCGGCGGCGGTCACCGCCGCCTCGTTGCCCGACGAGACGATGTGGCTGAAGCCGTAGCGCCGCGTGTCGGTCAGCAGCCCGACGCAGAACCCGCCGCTATGCGACAGGATGCCGACATTGCCGGCGAGCGTCGCCGGGTCGCGCACCTCCTGCAGATAGGTCGTGCTTTTGTGGTGCGGGTTGAGCACGCCCATGCAGTTGGGGCCGCACAGCGCGATGCCGTAGTCGCGGCAGGCTGCCGCGATCGCCGCCTGGCGGGCGCGGCCCGCCTCGCTGTGCTCGGCAAACCCGCCGTCGTAGATCACCGCCGCCTTCATGCCGCGCTTGGCGCCGGCGATGAACGCGTCGACGACGCGCTCGTGGCCGAGGCAGAACACCGCGACATCCGGCGCCTCGGGCAGGTCGGCGAAGCTCGGATAGCAGGTGCGGTTGAGCACCGCAACGTAGCCCGGATTGATCGGGTAGACCGTGCCGGTAAAGCCGATCCGGTCGAGCGAGGCGATGATCCGGCGGCCGGGCGTCGGCTTCTCGGAAGCGCCGACGACGGCGATGGAGGTCGGTTTGAACAGCGCGTCGAGCCGCATGGACTTGCCTCCCGCGATCGCATGACAGCGTAGTCCCTTTGCCCGTGGCGCGGAACCACCCGTCGCGGCATCGAAATTGCTGCGGCGGCGGTGGTGATAACTTATGCGGTTCTGATAGGCGATACGCTGCGGACTCCCATGTACCGGGAAAAGAGCGTACTCATCTGCGGCCTGGAAGTCGGATAAGACCCACCGTTTCAGGGGGAGTGCGATGAACGAAAAAGAGTTGCGGCGGCAAATCGGGGAGGTGCGGGCCGGCAAGCGTTCGCGCCGCGACTTTCTGCGCGACATGACGGGGTTGGGCCTCAGCGCCCCCTTTGCTTCGCTGCTGCTGGCGCATAGCGGTGTCGCGATGGCGGCGACCGATTTCAAATACGCCCCCACCAAGGCGGGGGGCGGCGGCACGCTGAAGCTGCTGTGGTGGCAGGGGCCGACGCTGCTCAACCCGCATTTCGCGGTCGGCACCAAGGACCAGGACGGCTCGCGGGTGTTCTACGAACCGCTCGCCGGCTGGGACCCGGACGGCAATCTGGCGCCGATCCTCGCCGCCGAGGTGCCCAGCGTCGAGGCTGGCACCGTCGACAAGGACCTCAAATGGGTGGTCTGGAAACTCAAGCAGGGCGTCAAGTGGCATGACGGCCAGCCGTTCACCGCGGACGACTGCATCTTCAACTGGCAATACGCCTCCGACCCGGCGACCGCGGCGACGACGATCGGCAGCTACAAGGACATCAACGTCGTCAAGATCGACGACCACACGATCAAGGTCGAGTTCAAGGAAGCGACGCCGTTCTGGGCCGATGCCTTTGTCAGTGTGCGCGGGATGCTCATCCCCAAGCATCTGTTCGAAAAATACAAGGGCGCCAATTCGCGCGAGGCGCCGACCAACCTCTCGCCGGTCGGCACCGGCCCCTATCTGTTTGTCGACTTCAAGCCGGCCGACCTGGTGCGCGGCAAGATCAACCCGAACTACCACATGCCCAACCGGCCCTATTTCGACGCGGTCGAAATGAAGGGCGGCGGCGACGCCGTCTCGGCTGCGCGCGCCGTGCTGCAGACCGGCGAATACGATTTCGCCTGGAACATGCAGGTCGAGGACGAGCTGCTGAAACGCCTCGAGGAAGGCGGCAAAGGCCATGTGTACATCTTTGCCAGCGGCAATATCGAGCACATCCAGCTCAACTACACCGACCCCAACAAGGAGGTCGACGGCGAACGGTCGAGCATCAAGACGACGCACCCGTTCCTGACCGACCCCGCGGTGCGCCAGGCCTTCAACCTGCTGGTCGACCGCGCCTCGGTCGAGAAATTCATCTACGGCCGCACCGGCAAGGCGACCGCCAATTTCGTCAACAACCCGCAGCAATTCGTGTCGAAGAACACGTCGTTCGAGTTCAATGTCGACAAGGCGAAGGCGCTGCTCGACAAGGCCGGCTGGAAGCCGGGGTCGGACGGCATCCGCGAGAAGGGCGGTGTCAAGCTCAAGGTCGTCTACCAGACCTCGATCAACGCGCCGCGCCAGAAAAACCAGCAGATCGTCAAGCAGGCCTGCGAGAAAGCCGGCATCGACGTCGAGATCAAGGCGGTGCCGGCCTCGGTGTTCTTCTCGTCGGATGTCGGCAACCCGGACACCTACACCAAGTTCTACGTCGACGTGCAGATGTACACGACGACGATGTCGCGGCCCGACCCCGGCGATTTCATGCGGCAGTTCCTCACCTCGGAGATCGCCAGCAAGGAAAACAAGTGGCAGGGGCGGAACATCGTCCGCTACCGCAACCCCGAATACGACAAACTGTTCGACCAGGCCGAGCACGAGACCGACATGGTCAAACGCGCGGCACTGTTCATCAAGATGAACGACACGGTGATCAAGGACATTGCGGTTATTCCCGACCAGTACCGGCCGTCGGTGGCGGCGATCTCGAACAAGCTGCACGCCCTGCCGTCGGCCTGGGACAGCTATATCTGGAATTACTTCGACTGGTACGCCGATGCCTAGGCCGTGCCCCGCCTTTGGCCGGATGGTAAATCGCATTGAGCCGTAGCGTTACGTCGTCATGCCCGGGCTTGATCCGGGCATCCACGGGGGTGTCCCGGATCGCGGGCTTCTGGACGTGGATGGCCGGGTCAAGCCCGGGCATGACGAAGAAAGGGGCGCTGTCGCCATCTGCGCGAGAGCGACGCCGCGGATGCTGAACTACCTCGTCCGCCGTCTGCTGCTGGCGGTGCCGAGTATTCTCGGCATCAGCATCGTGCTGTTCGCGGTGCTGGCCCTGGCGCCCGGCGACCCGTTCTCCGACCTTGCCAGCGACCCGTCGATTCCGCCCTCGGTGGCGGCGGGGCTGCGCGCCAAGTTTGGCCTCGATGACCCGGTCTACCTGCGCTATTTCCACTGGCTGCTGGCGATGCTGCATGGCGACTGGGGCTTTTCGTTCGCCAGCCGGATCAACGTCTCGACGCTGATCCTGCAACGGCTGCCGACCACGCTGTGCGTGATCGGCGCATCGCAGATCCTGGCGCTGATGATCGCGATCCCGGTCGGCGTCTATGCCGGGGTGCGGCCCTATTCGTTCTTCGACCAGGTGGCGAGCAGCCTGGCGCTGATCGGCTTCTCGCTGCCGACCTTCTTTACCGGTCTCGTCTTCATCCTGGTGTTCAGCGTCTATCTCCATTGGCTGCCCTTCGTGTACCGCACCGATATCGGCGGCAGCGGCCTGTCGCTGTATTGGGCCTATATCCGCCAGGCGATCATGCCGGTGATGGTGCTGGCGCTGTTCCAGGGCGCGCCGTGGACGCGCTTTGTGCGCGCCGCGGTGCTCGACGTGGTGCGGCTCGACCATGTGACGACGGCGCGGGCCAAAGGGCTGCCGGAGCGCATCGTCATCCTCAAGCATGTCGTGCGCAACGCGATGATCCCGGTGGTGACGCTGGTCGCGCTGCAGATGCCGATCATCTTTGGCGGCGCGATCATCACCGAGCAGATTTTCCGCGTGCCCGGCATCGGCTCGCTGCTGATCAGCGCGATCCTCGCCAACGATACGCCGGTGATCATGGGCGTGACCTTTGTCTTCGCCTGTCTCGTCATCCTGTTCAACCTGATCGCGGACCTGCTGTATGGCTGGCTCGACCCCCGCATCGCCTATCGCTGAGCCGGGCGGGCTGGTCGTCGTGCCGTCGCGCGTGCGGCACGAGTCGCTGGCGCGCGAGGCGTGGCGGCGGTTCCACCGCCATCGCCTGGCGCTGGTCAGCGCCGGCTTCCTGACGCTGATGGTGCTGCTGCTGGTGTTCGGCACCTGGATCTGGCCGGTGAAGATCAACGACATCGACTTCGCGGCGATGCAGCAGGGGCCGAGCCTGGCGCACCCGCTTGGCACCGACGATCTCGGCCAGGATCTGCTGGCGCGGATGATCTACGGCGGACGCATCTCGCTCGCGGTCGGCGTCACGGCGATGCTGGTCGCGGTGTTTGTCGGCGTCTTTGTCGGCGCGGTCGCCGGCACCGCGCGCGGCAGCGTCGACATGGCGCTGATGTGGCTGTGCGACCTGTTCCTGTCGCTGCCGCAGCTGCCGCTGCTGCTGCTGATCATCTATCTGTTCCAGACGGCGCTGCGCAAACTGATCGGCCTCGAGCTCGGCACCTTTGTGCTGATCGTCTCGGTGATCGGCGGGTTTCGCTGGATGTCGATCGCCCGGCTGGTGCGCGCGCAATTCTTTTCGCTGCGCGAAAAGGAGTTTGTCGAGGCGGCGCGGGCGCTGGGCGCCTCGACCCTGCGCCAGGTGGTGCGCCACATCCTGCCCAACGCACTGGGGCCGGTGATCGTCGCCGGCACGGTCGAGGTAGCGAGCGCGATCATCGCCGAATCGACCCTGTCGTTCCTCGGGCTCGGTTTTCCGCCCGACGTGCCAAGCTGGGGCCGCATCCTTTACGACGCCAAGGACTATCTCGACGTCGCGCCGCACTGGGCGCTGTTCTCGGGCGGCGCGATCTTCCTGGTGGTGATGGCGATCAACTATATCGGCGACGGCTTGCGCGATGCGCTCGACCCGCGCCGCGTGATCGGCTGACCATGCAAGCTTTCTGCGAGCCGCCTCACCCCCACCCTACCCTCCCCCATCGAGGGGGAGGGACTGCCTGCGCATCGATTGCGCCTCCCTCCCCCTCGATGGGGGAGGGCCGGGGTGGGGGTGTGCCCGCCTCGGGTCGAAGGATGTCGTCATAGCCGTGGCCGAACCCCTCCTCGACATTCGCGGCCTCAAGACGCATTTCCGCACCGATGCCGGCATGGTGCGCGCGGTCGACGGGGTCGACCTGACGATCGGCCGCGGCGAGACGCTGAGCGTGGTCGGCGAAAGCGGCTGCGGCAAGACGGTGACCGCGATGACCGTCCTCAAGCTGATCGCGATGCCGCCCGGCGAGATCGTCGCGGGCAGCATCCTGTGGAAAGGCCGGGATCTCGTGCCGCTCAAGACGGACGCGATGCAGCGCATCCGCAGCAGGGAAATCGCCATCGTCTTCCAGGAGCCGATGACCTCGCTGAACCCGGTCTACACGGTCGGCAACCAGATCGCCGAGGTCGTCCGGGTGCACCAGGACCTCACCCGCCGCGACGCGGTCGACAAGGCGATCGAGATGCTGCGGCTCGTCCATGTGCCGGCGCCGGAGCACCGGGTGCACGAATACCCCCACCAGCTTTCGGGCGGCATGCGCCAGCGGGTGATGATCGCGATGGCGCTCGCCTGCAGCCCGGAGCTGCTGATCGCCGACGAGCCGACGACGGCGCTCGACGTGACGATCCAGGCGCAGATCCTCGATCTGCTGGCCGAGATGAAAGAGACATTCGGCATGGCGATCATGCTGATCACCCACGCGATGGGCGTCGTCGCCGAGGTCGCGCAGCGGGTGGCGGTGATGTATGCCGGCCGTGTCGTCGAGGAGGCGCCGGTCGAGGAGCTGTTCGCCCGGCCGCTGCACCCGTACACGCAAGGGCTGATCCGCTCGATCCCGCGGCTCGACAAGAGCGGCAGTAAGGGCGGCGGCAAGGGCGTGACCGGCCGCAAGCGCCGGCTGGAGGCAATTGCCGGCACGGTGCCGAGCCTCATCGATCCGCCGCCCGGCTGCCGCTTTGCGCCGCGCTGCGGCTTTGCGACATCGGGCTGCACGGCAGCGGTGCCGGAGCTGCGCACCGTCGGGCCGCAGCACAAGGTCGCCTGCATCATCTATCCGGCAGGTGCGGCATGAGTGAGCCGCTGCTGCGCGTCAGCCGGCTGGTGAAGAATTTCCCGGCGCGCGGCACGCTGCTGCTCGGCGGCGGGGGCGAAGTGGTGCACGCGGTCGACGACATCAGCTTCGAGATCGGCGCCGGCGAGACGCTGGGGCTGGTCGGCGAGAGCGGCTGCGGCAAGTCGACGACCGGCCGCTGCGTGCTCCGCCTGATCGAGCCGACATCGGGCGAGGTCCGGCTCGAAGGCAAGGCGGTCTTCGAGCTGGAGGGCAAGGCGCTCGCCGCGGCGCGGCGCGACATGCAGATCATCTTCCAAGACCCTTACGCCTCGCTCAATCCGCGCATGACGGTGGGCGCGATCATCGGCGAGGCGCTGACCATCCATAAGCTCACGCACGGCCGCGGCGAGTTCGAGGACCGCATCGTCGAGCTGCTCAAGCTGGTCGGGCTCAATGCCGACCATATGCGCCGCTATCCGCACGAGTTCTCCGGTGGCCAGCGCCAGCGGATCGGCATCGCCCGGGCGCTGGCGGTGTCGCCCAAGCTGATCGTCTGCGACGAGCCGGTCTCGGCGCTCGACGTGTCGGTGCAGGCGCAGGTCATCAACCTGCTGGCCGACCTGCAGGACGAATTCCATCTCGGCTATCTGTTCATCGCGCATGATCTGGCGGTGGTGCAGCACATCTCGACCCGCGTCGCGGTGATGTATCTCGGCCGCATCGTCGAGTTGGCGCCGGCCGAGGCGCTCTACGACAACCCGCGCCACCCCTATACCGAGGCGCTGCTCTCGGCCGTGCCGGTGCCGGACCCGGCCTTGAAGAAGCAGCGTGTCCGGCTCGAAGGCGACATCCCCAACCCGATCCATCCGCCGTCGGGCTGCCATTTTCACACCCGCTGCCCGATCCGCGAGCTGCCGCTGTGCAGCACCGAAGAGCCCGAGCTGAAGCAGACCGGCGACGGCCATTGGGTCGCCTGCCACCTGCGTTCCTGATTCAGGCGATCTTCATTCAGGCGATCGTCGTCCCGGCGCAGGCCGGGACCCATCATTCAACCGTATCCGCCTCTGGCGAGTGGGTCCCGGCCTGCGCCGG
>DASZOZ010000080.1:0-57516 GCA_035550515.1 Allostellaceae bacterium | reverse complement strand
GCGCCACCGCCGGCCGCTGGTCGGTGATGTTGACGAACGAGATCGACACCAGCCCCTCGGCCGCGCACATCTCGCCATAGGTGCCGACCCGGCCGATATGGTGCGCGTTGCGCAAGGCGACGACCGCGACGCCGTTTTCCTGGGCGCGGGCGATGCCGAGCAGGGTCGCCTCGCGCGCCACCACCTGGCCGTAACCGCGCACGCCGTCATAGACGATGAAGGCGCCGCTGTCGGTGACGACCCGCCCCTTCTCGTTGGCCGCCGCCTTGCCGTTGCCGAGATTGCGCAGGTAGGACGGGATCATCCCCACGCCGTGGCTGTCATGGCCCTTGAGGTTGGCCTCGACCAGGTGGTCGACGACGGTCCCGGCCTCCTCCTCGCTGCTGCCGGCGGCGACAAACACCCGCCGCCCGATGCGGCGCAACTCGTTGTGATCGATCACCACGGACATCGCGTTTTCCTCAGGCTTTGGCGGCGCGTTGCGGCGCGGCCGGGTAGACGCCGAGGATCCTGACCTCGGTCGAGAAGAATTCGAGCTCTTCGAGCGCCAGTTTCAAGGGACGCTCCGCGGGGTGCGCCTCGACATCGGCGTAGAACTGGGTCGCGGTGAAATTGCCGCCGACCATGTAGCTTTCCAGCTTGGTCATGTTGATCGCGTTGGTCGCGAACCCGCCCAGCGCCTTGTAGAGCGCCGCCGGCACGTTGCGGACATTGAAGACAAACGTCGTCACCGTCGGCCCGCCGGGCGGCGCGCGCTGCGGCTCGCGCGACATCACCAGGAACCGCGTGGTGTTGTGCTCGGCGTCCTCGATGTTGCGGGCGAGCGAGACCAGGCCGTAGATCTTGCCGGCAAGCTCGGAGGCGATCGCCGCGACGGTCGGGTCGGGATGCGCGGCAAGCTCGGCCGCCGCGCCGGCGGTATCGGCCGCGACCACCGGCCTCAGCCGGTGCCGGCGCTGGAAATTGCGCGTCTGACCGAGCGCATGGACGTGGCTGCGCACGGTCTTGACGGTGTCGAGCGTCGCGCCGGGGATCGCCAGCAGGTGATGGTGCACCGGCTCGAAATGCTCGCCGATGATAAAGAGGCCGGAGTTCGGCATCAGGTGATGGATGTCGGCGACGCGGCCGGCGACCGAATTCTCGATCGGGATCATGCCGAGCGCCGCCTTGCCGTCATGCACCGCCGCAAAGGCGTCTTCGAACTGCGTGCAAGGCAGCGTTTCCATCGCGGGAAACGCCTGCCGCGCCGCCAAGTCGGAATAGGCGCCCGGCGCGCCCTGAAAGGCGATGAGGCGGGCGGGATCGGTCTGCATTGGCTACCTCGTCGTCCCGGCGGAGGCCGGGACCCACTTGTCGAGCGATAGGTGGATACCGGCCTTCGCCGGGATGAGCATTGTTTATTAAATATTTGACATAATTCATTTTTCTGGCAAGGATCTATCTGCACATTGGCTACACGACTACGGCGAATTAAGGCCTTAGCCGGAAAGCCTACACAATTCCTGCACAGCGGCAAGCGCATGACGTTTCTAACCGACAAAGAGGAACTCAAGCCCGGCCTCGTCATATTCCGGCGCACCGACGTGCAGCACCGCAACTGGTATTGCCGCATCAAGGTTCCCAAGACCGACCGCTATAAGACCCTCTCGCTCAAGACCGCCGACATCGCGGCGGCGCGCGACCGGGCCTACGACCATGACGCCGACCTGAGGTTCCGCGTCAAGCACGACGTGCCGATATTCAACCGTTCCTTCAGCCAGATCGCCAAGGAGTATGTCGAACAGCAGAAGCGCCGCGCAGCGACCGGCCAGGTGTCGGACGCGCGCTGGCGCAAATGCGAGTCGGTGATCCGCGCTCGGCTCGACCCCTATGTCGGCTCGACGCAGGTTCACCTCATCGGCCAGGACCGCTGGGACGAGTACCCGACGTGGCGCCGCGAGACGAGCAAGGGCCGCCTCCGCGAACAGGTGAGCGACGCCACCATCCGCTTCGAGATGTCGATCTTCCGCGCGGTGATCAGCTTCGCGGTCAAGAAGCGCTATATCCGGGCCGACCAGATGTTCGAAGGCAGGCCGACGCTCGCCAAGATGCGCCGCGACGCCTTCAGCCCGGAAGAATACCGCAAGCTTCACACCGTCGGGCGGTCGTGGATGAAGGCCGCCGGCCGCCCGTCAAGCGTTTGGTATCGCACCATCGCCTATAATTTCGTGCTGATCATGTGCAACACCGGCATGCGCCCGTCGGAGGCAAAAAACCTCCGCTGGCGCGACGTGACGATCCGCAAGGATCGCGAGGGCCGCGACGTCGCCGTGCTGCGCGTCAGCGGCAAGGGCAAGACACGCGAACTGGTCGCGCCCGCGAGCGTCGCCGACTATCTCGACCGTATCCGCGCCGTTGCCAAAGCGTCGGAGCCGGACGACCGCGTGTTCACCACGCACATCGGAAAACCAGCCAAAACACTCTACAAAAACATGATCGAGGACCTGCTCGTCGCGGCGAAGCTGCGGCTCGGTCCTTCGGGCATTCCCCGCTCGACCTACAGCTTCCGCCACACTTACGCCACTTTCCGCCTGAGCGAAGGGATCGACGTTTATTTCCTCGCCGAGCAGATGGGCACCTCGGTCGCCATGATCGAAGACCATTACGGCCATGTGAGCCCGGTGAAGAATGCCGACCGCATCCTTCACGGCATGACTGGATGGCAACCCATCGCTGCCGAGCCGGAGGCGGACGTGCCTGCAACATCAAAAGCAACCAAACAAACTGGACGCACCAACATTCGACGCCCGCGAGCCTCGCAGCGGCGCTCAAAACAATCGACCGATCATTCGTAGGAAGCAGGCAAAATCGCTTACCTCGCCTGCCGGGACTGAAGCGTCGAGTTCGACGCGCCGGCAGGCTTTGCTGAGAGCATCGAACAGCCGATCGGCCGTGGCCGTCTTTTGATCGGCTGTGGCGGACCGGAAAGCCGGGTTGCCGGTGTCGAGTTCGACCCGAGGCTTGGGAGGAACCGCGATGTTTGAGGCCGCCAGCCTGTAGGCGGGAAAAGCGGCCGGAGAAGCAAATAGGATTGCCGGGCATCGAGTTCGATAGGCCCAGCTTGAATTACGGAAGCAAACGACTGACGGGGCGCCGGAGAGCATTAGCCCGGCGCGAATTCGCGGCGGGCGAGTACGCGGCGGATATAACGCAGCGTCGTCAGGGCCATATCCCGCTCGGGTGAGCTTTCGGGCAGCAGCGCCAGGTCATCGGTGATCTGCCGGTGCAGGGCGAAGAGCTCGTTGCGCGTGAGGTTCATCAATTCGGTCAAGCTGTAGGCTCGCATCTTTGTCTCCTTCGTTCGCGGCCGCGGACATCGTGGCCTTCCGGCGAAGGCCTCGGCGCCGAAGGAGGCGCGCCGCACCGCTTGCGGCCGGAACGAAGAGAAGGAGTGCGCGAGCACTTGCGGCGGCTGCGCCGCCGCAAGGCGCTAGAAGGACTGAGGAAGGCAGTGATGGCGCCGCGAACTTTTCCGGAAGGAGACGCGGGCCGTTTTGATTGATTGGATTGATGAGCAGTTTCACGCGGGCGCGTTCCTGCGGAACCGGGTCCTACTCGCCGCCGCTCGAGTTGATTGAGCGGACGGCTCCCCGCGCCCTGCCGGTCTCGGCCATGCGGTGACGGCCCCTCGCGCAGATTCTTTTGAGCCGCGGACGCGGCTCCTGCCTCAGGGCTCCGCCCTCGCGCGCGGCAAGCGGCTTCCGCCCAAAAAGACAGACGCGGTTGCGCTAAAGGAAACACGAAAGTGGGCGCAGACCGCGTTGCTTTTCGGGTCCCCGCGAAGCCGCCTGCCGCTTGCTTCCCCGGTCTCGCCGACGGGCAGAGGCGCAGCGCAGTGCGTGCGCCTCAACCCCTACAAAGAGAACGGAGACTAGCCATGACGATAGAACTGATCCCCCTCAATAAGCTGATCCCTTGCCCCGCCAACGTGCGGAAAACCGATGCCCTGTCGGGCATCGCCGAGCTTGCCGCCAGCATCAAGGCGCATGGGCTGTTGCAGAACCTGCAAGTGCGGCCCGGGGCAAAAGGCAAATACGAGGTCGTGGCCGGTGGACGCCGCCTCGCAGCCTTGCGGCGTCTCGCCAAGCAAAAGGCCATCGCCAAGACCGAGGACATCGCCTGTCAGGTGATGGAAACGGACGATGCCGCCGAGATCAGCTTGGCCGAGAATGTCGTGCGGGTGCAGATGCACCCCGCCGACGAATACGAAGCCTTCAAGGCCCTCGCCGACCAAGGCAAGGGGCCGCAGGAAATCGCCGCCCGGTTCGGGTGCAGCCCGATGACCGTCAAGCGGCGGCTCAAGCTCGGCAATGTCAGCCCGAAGCTCATGGAGGCCTACCGGGAGGGCAAGCTCGACCTCGACCAGTTGATGGCGTTTACCGTCAGCGACGATCACGCCGCGCAGGAACAGGTGTGGGCATCATTGCCGCATTGGAACTTCGACCCCGACACAATCCGCCGCCATTTGATGGTGTCCAACGTCGAGGCCAGCGACCGGCGCGTCCGCTTCGTCGGCCTCAAGGCCTACAAGAAGGCAGGAGGTCATATCATCCGCGACCTGTTTCAGCCGGAGCATGAGGGCTATCTCACCGACCCGGATATTCTCAACCGGCTCGTCACTGAGAAGCTCGAACGCGCGGCCGAAGCCATCCGCGCCGAGGGCTGGAAGTGGGTCGTCATTATGCCGACGATCAATCACGAGAAGCTGCGCGGCCTCAGGCGGGTTTATCCCGAACGGGAACCGCTCAGCGAACAGCAGCAAGCCGACGTCGACGCGCTCACCGCACGGTATGACGCGCTGATTGAGGAACATGGTGAGGATGCGCCCGACGAGACCGCCGCCGAGCTTGAAGAAATCTCGGGCAAGATCGACGCGCTGTCGGAAGGAACCGAACGCTGGCTGCCGGAGGATATTGCCATTGCCGGGGCCGTGGTCAATATCGGCTATAATGGCGAACGCGCAGTGGAACGTGGCCTCGTGAAACCGGAGGACAAGCCGGTCAAGACCGGCTATGGCAACCCCTCGGCAAAGCATTCCGTGCGACAGGGTAACGGCGTTCCCGGCCTCTCCGACCGGCTCGTGGAAGATTTGACGGCGCATCGTACAGCAGCGTTGCGCACGGTGCTGGCGGGCAATGTCGAAATAGCGCTGGCGGCGGTCGTGCATGCGCTAGCCTTGCCGATCTTCTTCCCGCATGAAATGGAAAGCTGCCTCGCGGTCAAGCTGGACAGCATTCCGCTCACCGGCAGCGCCGAGGGCATCGAGGATAGCCCCGCCGGGGCCAAGCTTGCCGAGCGACATCAATTCTGGTTGGGCCAGATGCCAACCGACGCGCAGGCGCTGTGGGATTGGCTGCTTGTACAGGATACAGCCACGCGGCTCGGTCTGCTGGCCTACTGCACCGGATGCTCGGTCAATGCTGTCAGGAAGCGGCACGCACAGACCGAGAACAACCGGCTCAATCACGCCGACCAGCTGGCGCTGGCGCTCGGTCTCGACATGACGCAGTGGTGGCAGCCGACCGCAGAGAGCTACCTCCGTCATGTGCCGAAGGCGCGCATTCTCGAAGCCGTCAAGGAAGGCGTGACCACCGAAGCGGCGGAGAACCTCGCCAAGCTCAAGAAGGATGCGCTTACCGCCGAGGCCGAGAAGCGGCTTGGCGGAACCGGTTGGCTCCCAACGATCTTGCGCGTACCCGCGAGACCGGAAGCAGATGTCATGGCGATGGCCGCCGAATAGCCGCCGCCTTCGTGCTCCCGCTGCTGGTCGGCGGCGGGAGTTTCGTTGGGGAAAATTTGCGCCGCCCGGCTCAGCCGGGCGGCGTTTCCTTTCCCAGGTCGGCTTGACTGCTAGACTAGCCAAGTTCACGTTCATACTAATGCTTCGCTACGGGATATATCCATTGAGCAATCTGGGACAAGCCTTTCAGAATATCGGACATCCTGTTCGAGGACGCCAACGGCAACTACGCGAACTGGGAGATGAGCGGGACGAGCATTGTCGGCGGCGGGGTGATCGGCAACCCCGGCCCGGGCTTCCAGTTCGCCGGCATCGCCGATCTCAACGGCGACAACAAGAGCGACATCGTGTTCAAGAGCACCAGCGGCGGCTACGCCAGCTGGCACCTCAACGATACCCAGGTCATCGGCGGCAGCCCCAACATCGGTAACCCCGGGACAAACTGGTCAATCATCGGGTAAATCCATCAATGGCCATGGTCGGGCAAGGACGGCTTCGCCGTGACCTTGGGTAAGGACACAGGCAATCGAAATGCGATGAGGTCTCCGCGAAATAGTCGGCAAGCAGGCGCATCGCCTGATTGCCGGTATGGCCGATGCCCGCTTCATGGCAATTTCATCGAGTCACGAGCGCGATGCCGTACGGGGAAATGAATTGACCTGCACCCTGACCAAATGAACCGAATTCGGTGATGAAGCTCCCATCGTTGCTGAATTCGGTGACGCGAGCGGCTAGCGAATCAACGACCCATACGTTCCCGGATGGGTCGATCGTGATCCCCGTTGGGGTCTTGAGGTGACCTGGGGCATTTCCGGGTAACCCAAATGTGCCCAGAAGTTGACCGTTATGGTCTAATTTCTCGATCCGACTATTGCCTTCATCTGTTACCCAAATATTGTCGTTCTTATCAATCGCAATTCCCTGCGGAGAATCAAATAACGCTTTCCCGGTAAATGTATACCAGAGCTCCTTTAAATATATTGTACTGGTATACGTTGTAACTCCGCGGGCGCCAAACTCCGTTATGTAGCCGCCGGTAGTATCAAATTCTTCGATTCGGTTGTTGCCTCGATCAATGATAAACAGAAAACCCCTGTGATCCACCGCAATGCCTGCAGGATTCGCGAATTCGCCCCGGCCACTGCCACAAGACCCAAACTGACTCTTGTAGTGGCCGTTGACATCGAATTCGTAAATCCGACAATTCAATGCATCGACAACCCAAAGATTGGCTTCAGCATCGACGGCGATGCCCTCCGGCCTTCTAAACCCGCCGAATGCATTGTCTGCCGCTCCGATTTTGGCTATCAGATTGCCGTGCTCGTCGAACTCATCAATTTGATTGTTGCCTCCATCCGTGACCCAAAAAGCGGCAACTCCGGCGACGATGAAGGTCGGCATGAAGCGACGGGGTGCTGGTACAGTCGTAACAAGCGCTTCTATAAAAGTACCGTCCGTAGTGAATGCTTGAATGCGGCCCGCGGTATCTGAGACGAGCAAATTCGCAGACGGCGCCCCCTGAGCCGCCCTTGCTTCTAATAAGGGCACCACACAGAGGATCGCTAATAGACTGAGGGTATAGCCGCAAATTTTTGCCATGGTGTAAGACTCAAGGTGTAGCATACAAAGAAACAACGTTTGAGGACAGAGATGTTAGATACCTCCTTGCTACCAATAATATTGGTCCGCATTCTGTTCAATAGGTTATTAGATATTCTAATAGATGAGAATGCCTCTGTTGCATGTTTGACTAATACCGGCGGCCGGACGGTCTGTTCGACCGCATTGGCAGGCCGAGCAATGGGCAGGTTGTCGTCGCCCATGTCCGAGCGGGTTATGTGGATCCAGCCGCACTCCGCTCAGGCGTGGCTTCGCGCGCTACCGCTGCTTGAAATAGCCAGGTCGGCGGTCCTAATCGGGACATTAAGAATGGTCCGTAATTATATGCCGTGCCGAACCTGGAGCTTTTCATGCGAGCGCCTCCGGTGTTGATGATCCGGCCAACTCTTTGGTTTGTATCACGCTGGACCAAGCAGCGGCTTACTGGATGAGGTCGAGCGCATCCGCCTGTGGATCGTTGCCGGCTCGATGCGCTGGACCGACCGTTAGTTCCCTTCATGGCGCATCAACGCCATTCTGCAGGCCTACAATTCATTCCCCAGTATCTATTAACGACAATATCGCCGTGAGATGAACCGATGAAGACATACTCATTCGCCGCGGAGAACCTCCCGAGCGTTACTGTAACCGGAATAAACGACTCCGATGATATCGTCGGAGTACAAACGATAACGCCCTCTCCAGGAACTTTTTATTTCCAAGGATATATATTTGATGACGGCAATTTTACCATTTTAAATGATCCATTTGCGGATCTTTTTGGTGGAGGCACATTTGCCAATGCTATTAACAATTCTGATGAGGTCGTTGGCTATTATGAGCCTGAGAATGGGGGCTCTGAAGGATTTTTATATAATTCTGGTCAGTTTAAGACAATAGATTTTCCAAATTCTTCCGTCACAGTCCTTACGAGCATTAGCGATTCAGGATATATAGTTGGGTACGCATATACAGGAAGTCAATATTTCGGCTTCATTTATTATGAGGGTAGATTCACTGTTTTAAACCCACCCGTAGGTTATGCTGTCGTTATACCGAAATCGGTAAATAATGCTGGTGACATCGTTGGTTATCTATCGACTACGAATGCAATAGTACCAAGCACTACGTGGTTTCTTTATGAGAATGGAAACTATACAACGACGCCTGGTGTCGACATTGTTCTCGCAATCAATAATGCGAATCAGATTTTTCAAATTGATAATAGAGATCGGATTATATATCAGGATGGGACTTCGTCGTCGTTTTCCTATCCCGGCGCGATAAGCACAAACCCTTATGCTGTAAACAATGTTGGCCAGATTATTGGTTCATATACATTGACGCCTGGTAGCGCCGGGTATTTTCTGGCAACACCCAACACGTCACCACCGGCGTTACTGACTTTAGCAAGATTAAGCGCAGACGTGTACAACGCGACGCCGGGTGGCGCGATAGATCAACCCTCGGGGATACACTACAGCCTGCTTCCGGGAGCGTTAGGCAGCGTAACGGCGGGCAGTTTTCAGGCAAACGCGTACGCGAGCCCGGATGACAGTCAAATCGTCATTGCTTTTCGAGGGACTGTCCCGAGCCTTTTCTCGGATACGGTTGCAACATTCAAGAACCTGCTCGCAGATGTATCGTTCGGTACCGGGGTGGTCAATGCTAACTTGCTCAGTTATGTGGAAGACGCGGCGCAATTCGTGCGGTCGATTGAAACCGCATACTCAGACGCGAACATAACGCTAACCGGACATTCGCTGGGCGGGGCCATAGCCCAGATAGTGAGCGAGGCGTCGGGTCTTACCGCGGAAGCATTCAATGCGCCGGGAGCGGGGCAAGTTTATGGCCAGTTGCAAACAGCGTTGGGCATATTTTCGACCGATACTAATAGTACGTACAGTGGTGATACGGATTTCAGGGTTTATGGCGATCAAATTTCGGCGGTAGGACAACCCGTAGCCGGTTCAACGATCTCTACTGTAGGAGCACCAAACGCAGGACCAACTGCACCGACTAGTCTATTGGATTTCGCCGCAATATCTAACACGCATTCTATACAAACGGTAATCGCTGATCTCGAAGCTGGGTATCAGCCCACCTCGGGTTTTAGTGGGCCAAACTATAGCTCATACATACCCTACATCGTTGCCGCATCAGCTGTTTTGCCTTCTCCGCTGCCAGGCATATCTCTGCTATCATTTTCGTTCATAGCGTCAGCTCTTACCCAGACGTTTGCCGATCCGGCAAGCGGGACGAGCTACCGGTTTGTGGAACAGCCTGGTTCACCGAGTATTTCCGCTGTAGAGCTCCCGACATTACCAGGTATCGCTTCTTACGATGTAAGTCTCGATGTAGGGGGAACGTGGTCGCCAGCGACGATTGTTCAACCGCTCGTCAACGATACATTGACCGATGATGTAGAAGGATTGGAAATTGTCCCTCTTGCTTCTGACGGGCAAGTTGCGACGATTCCCGGGTCGTTCCTGTTCGGGCTCACATTCGCAACCAGTGGCCAAGTCAACGGTACGTTGGCAATTCGAAATTCCAGCGTTGCATCGGCAGCGCCTGATGATTTCACCGGTTCAGGGCGTTCGGATATTTTGTTTGTTGGTGCGGACGGCGGTTTGGCGACGTGGCAAGTTGACGACGCGGTGATCACCGGGGGCGGTAATCTAAGCAATCCCGGCGCGGCATGGACCTATCTAGCGGCCGGAGACTTTAACGGTGACGGCCGGAGCGACATCCTGTTTGGTGCGCAAGGCGGGACGCTGGCGATCTGGGAGATGAATGGGATCGCAATTACCGGCGGCGGGATGCTGGGCAACCCCGGCGGCACGTTTGCGGTGGTCGGCACGGGTGACTTCAACGGTGATGGGGCGAGCGATATCCTGTTTCGCGACAGCAGCGGCAATTACGCGATCTGGGACCTGAACGGGACATCGATCACTGGCGGCAGCCCCAACATCGGCAACCCCGGCGGCAGCTACGTGTTCAAGGGAATCGGTGACTTCAACGGCGACGGCACCAGCGACATCCTGTTCGAGGACGCAAGCGGCAACTATGCGACGTGGCTGATCAGTGGCAACGCGATCACCGGCGGCGCGGAGCTCGGCAACCCGGGGCCGGATTACCTCTTCAAGGGGATCGGCGACTTCACCGGGAACGGCACGGACGACATCCTGTTCCAGGACACGGTCACCGGCAGCTACGCCGACTGGGATGTCGTGAACAACCAGGTGGTGGCGGGCGGCGGGACGATCGGCAATCCGGGTTCGGGCTGGAGCCTGGCCGCGATCGGCGATTATAACGGCGACGGCACCAGCGACCTGTTGTTCGAGAACAGCGCTGGCAGCTACGCGACCTGGGACTTGAGCGGGACGCAGATCGTCGGCGGCGGCACGCTGGGCAATCCCGGGGCGTTTTACGCGGCCGCTCCGCAGACCCCGCCGGCGGCGCGGCCGGAGTTGCCGGCGACACTGGTGTTCCAGAACAGCGACGGCACGGTGGCAACCTGGCTGGTGCCCGGCTCGACCCTTTCAGGCGGCGCGGTCTTTGGCAATCCGGGCTCGGGCTGGACGGCTCTCACGGCAGGCGACTTCGGCGGCAACGGCAATCTCGACGTTCTGTTCCGCTACACCGACGGGACGCTGGCGACATGGCAGACCGACGGGCAATCGATCACCGGCGGCGCCACTCTGGGCAACCCCGGGACGGACTATGTCTATAAGGGAGCCGGCGACTTCAACGGCGACGGCCAGAGCGACATTCTGTTCCAGGACACGGTCACCGGCAGCTACGCCGACTGGGATATTGTGAACAACCAGGTGGTGGCGGGCGGCGGGACGATCGGCAATCCCGGTGGCAGCTATGCGTTCAAGGGGATCGGCGACTTCAATGGCGACGGCCGGTCGGACATCCTGTTCGAGGACGCCAACGGCGGCTATGCGAACTGGGAGATGAGCGGAACCCAGATCGTCGGCGGCGGGGTGCTCGGCAACCCCGGCGGCAGCTACGCCTTCAAGGGGATCGGTGACTTCAACGGCGACGGCAAATCGGACATCCTGTTCGAGGACGCCAACGGCAACTACGCGAGCTGGGACATGAGCGGGACGAGCATTGTCGGCGGCGGCGCGATTGGCAACCCCGGGCCGGGCTTCCAGTTCGCCGGCATCGCCGATCTCAACGGCGACAACAAGAGCGACATCGTGTTCAAGAGCACCGGCGGCGGCTACGCCAGCTGGCAGCTTAACGACACCCAGATCATCGGCGGCAGCCCCAACATCGGTAACCCGGGAACAAACTGGTCAATCATCCCCCATGTCGGATAACAGAGAACACGAGGCATCCAGCTACGCCGCCGCCGGTCGGGCCAGGAGGATGTTTCCGTAATGCGTCGCGCCGAGCTGATTAGCGTTGAGCGGGACACCTTCCTCCGCAAGCTGACTCAGTGCATTCGGCAGCGGATAGGCGACAAGCCCAAGATCGCGAAAAAGTTCAATCATCGTCCGAGACGCAACTCCCGCGGCTGCCATCTGTCCGGGAGACCATTCGATTAGGATATGAAGGCGCGGTGATCTTTCGATAACCGAGCGGGCACCGTCGAGTACCGACCATTCGTGCCCTTCGACATCAATCTTCATGAAATCGACTGCTAGATCGGGCGGGAGCAAGTTGTCGAGGGTCGTGACGGGCACCTCGCACACCTCACCATCGGCGGCGGTTCCGTCGAGTTGGAGATGGGCATTGGGCGCACGACGCGACGGGATAGATAGCTTGGCCGAACCCGTGAAATTCGCCGCCGCGAGACGATGAACGGCAATATCGCACATCGACCAGTTCACAATAAGGTTGGCGTCGAGCAGCGCGAGGCACGCCGGGTTGGGCTCGATCGCAATTACCCTGCCACGACCCTGGGTACCGATGATCGATCCCGCAAGACAGGTGAAGTAACCGATATTGGCACCGACATCGACAAACACGGTGTCACGGTCGAGCGCGTTCAATAGCAGCGCGGTGACGTCCGCCTCCCATTGTCGATAGACGATCAGGTTGGGCGCCATGATCAGGTCGAGCGGATCGATATAGAGCTTGATGCCATGAAGCGTCTGCACAAGCATCCGGCCATCCGGCAGGAGCGCGCCGAAAGGTCCCACCAGACCGCGGATTTCCGTCGCGAGCCTCTCGATCATCGCCAGGCGACGCTCGATCGCTTCGAGCTTATTCGCTAGATCGTCGTTCATCCTCCGACAGCTCTCTTTGGCCGCCAACCAGTGGCGTTCCACCCATCCCGGCCTCTGTGTTGGATGCCGCCGGGGCTTGCTGCACGAAACGCGAGATGGCGCTCTCGGCGGTCCGTTCGTTTTTGTCCAGACGCTCGACTTCGGTCAGGATACCGCGCAGCGTCTCTTCCAGTTCCTGGTGAGCGGCGCGCTGCCGTGCGGCATCATCCTGTTCGCGGCGCCTCGTTGTCTGGGCCGCGGGCAAGGCAGACGTGGCGGCGCGTTCGAACGCTGCGAGCAGTTCCGGGTGGGCAGCGAAGCTTTTACGTCGCAACAACAGATGCGCGAGGAACTCCTCGCGCGACTCCACAAGCCGCGCGAGACGCTCCGCCTCTGCTCCTCCTGGCGTTTTGCCTTCAAGGAGCCGGAGGGCCGCGGTCACCAGTTCGCTCGTCAGCCTCGGCATTGCGTGCGCGCCTCCGCCACGGCGCGGCGGAAGGCCGCCTCGATGCCGGTTGCCATTACATCCACCGTAAAGCCTTCCTCGAAACGCCGACGAGCGCCGCGCGCCAGCCGCTCGCGTGCCGCTTTGTCACCGGCGAGTTGGCATAGGGCCAGGGCGATCCGCGCCGAGGCCGTATCGTCGGGGGGGACTAAGACCCCGCTCACACTGTCCTCGACGACCTCGCGCACGCCGCTGCTGTCGAGCGCGATAACGGGTTTTCCCGCAGCCATCGCTTCGATCGCGACGAGACCAAAGGATTCGTAGCGGCTCGGCATCAGCACCAGGTCGCAGGCGCGGTAGCTGCTCTCAAGAGCCTCGCGCGTCTGAACACCCGAAAAACGCAAACGGCCCTCATGCATCAGTCGTGAGAGACCGAGTTCCACAACCATGCGGCTGGCCTCTGCGTCCATCTCGCCGCCGATAAATTCAAAGCTGATGGTCGGATCGGCGTGAAGCGCGCGACGCGCGGCGTCGAGCGCGATGTCGAACCCTTTGCGCAACTCGAAACGGCCCACAAACAGCACCGCGAAGCCGCTATGCTTTTGAGGCCTGGTGTCGACACCGTCGAGAAGGTCTTCGGTGCCGTGCGGAACAACGATGCAGCGAGACTTGAGGGCAAGTCCGTAGTTCGTCTCGATATCGTCGACGATCGCCTCGCTGTTGCCGAGCAGCAGCGGGGCACGTCCGAGGCAGTCGCGTTCCGCGGCGATGACCTTGTCGACGTTAAGCGCTTTGTATAACGGTCGTTCGAGCCAGTCGGGCTTGAACGGCAAGGCGAGCGCGTAGGTCGTGTGCAGGCTTACGCTCGTGGCGATGTCGCTGTCATCGAGGCAGGCGAGACCCTCAAGATCCCAGATCGGAAACGACACGAGATCAAGTCCGGACCTCTTGACGAGCTGTACCTCGCGGTAGACTCGCGCGCACCAGGCGGCGAGATGCAGCGGGATGCAGTAGCGCGCGGCGAAGGCCGCGGCGGCCTCGTCCTGAGGCGCGCAACGATGCAGCCAGATGTTCGACTCGTACCGCAGGCTCTCAGGCTCACGCCAAGCACGGGTGATGACGTGAACGCGGTGCCCGCGGCAAGCGAGCGCCGCCGCGACCGTTGCTGTCCATCGGCCGATGCCCGCATCCGTATCCGGCGGGTAGTTTTGCGACACCATGCATATGCGCAGCCTGCCGGCTGCCGCCTCGTATGGCAGGAACGCTTCGGGTGCGGGTGCGGTTTTGGGTTTGCTGACCGGCCCTGCGCCGCGCGTTTGTGCGAGCCTGACCCCTTCCGAGATACCCCAGAGCAGATCCTGATCGAGCGAAAACCGATGATCGGCGCTTATCTCGCCGTGTTCCGCCATCCATCGGTTGTGGCCGGCTATTTCGGTCTCGTATTTCTTCAATTCGTCGCTGGCCCGCCCAAAATTGGAAGGCGCGCCGTGATGCATGATGAAATAGGACTTGCTGACCGCTGAGGGATAAAGTGTGCGAGGTACTCGGTTCGCGTCGCGGGTATGGCTCGCCGCGAATTGGTGATAGACCAGCGCCGACGGCTCGTAGAGTATTCGATAACCCTGGTCGACAATGCGAAGGCAGACATCCGTCTCGTCGAGGTAGTAGGCGAACACCTCGTCAAATCCGCCGATCTCCCGCAGAGCGGAGGTCCGGAACACTGCGTTTGTGCCGAGCAAGCTCGGGTAATACGGCGTGCCGGGGAAACACAGCGAGCGCTCATCGAACCAGTCCGGTACAAAAACGGCATTGCCGAACCGGTCGCAGACGGTTTTGCGCGCCTGAAATTTTACCCCGGTATTGTCGATCGTATATCCGCCGACCCCGGCAACGCGTTCGTCGTGGAACCAGCTCACGAGATTTTTCAACCAGCGCGGATGCGCGACCGCGTCGTCGTCGATAAACGCGGTAATATCGCCTGCCGCCACCGAGAGGCCGATATTGCGCGACATCGACAGATTAGCCTCGGAACATTGCGCGATTTTTATTTGCGATTGCCACTCACCCAGCACCGATTCCGTCGCATCGGTCGACGGGCCGTTGACCACGACAATCTCATATCGTGGATAGTCGAGATCGCGCAGCGAAGTCAGAGCATTGCGCAGATGCTGCGCGCGGTTAAAGGTGCTGATGACGACGCTGACGCTGAAATCCGCCATTATGGCTGCAGTTCCAATCTCGGTATGAGCGTCACGCGGAGCTTCAGTCCTGCTTATCATAGACGTGGGCAAGATTTTGTAGAACAGCCGGCACGCCGGTCAATCACGTGGTCGACGAAAAAGAGGCACAAACCGAAAGCAGATCGCGATTCACGGTCGAAAATTCCCGCTGTTCAATCGCCCAGAGGAAGACACACTCGATCGTCTTGCACATCCTCATGACATCAAGGACCTGACCGGCATCATGGAGACGATGGCCGTAGAGCAGATCGAAGACGAGATCGATATCCCTTTTGGTTGGCCGCTCGCCCAGCGGTGTCGAAGCCGCCTCATCGCCGGTCAGACCACTCTCGCGCTCGTAGTAGCCGAGTTGCCCCGCGACCCATTCCACATGTGACTGGATGTCGTAACGCGACAAGCCCCACGGCACCGCCAAACTTGGCCGCAATGCATAGGCCAGCGCCGATCGATAGAATATCTCAGCTTCGACCAGCTTACCTTGTTCCTTGAGGCAATGGGCATATTGGGTGATGTAACCGGCATGGTGCGGATAGAGGTTAAGCGCCTGCCAGTAATGATGTTCCCCTGCTTCCCATTCGCGGGCATCTCGATGTCGGTCGCCAAGCGCAACAAGCCGGGAAAAATCAGGATCGATCAAGGCCGCCCGGCTGGTGATCTCGAACGCCCGCAGGCGGCTAGCGGCGAGTTCCGGCGCTGAGCGCAGCCACAGCTTCCCCTCTGGTAGATGGCTACAGCGTACCATGACCTCGCCCTTGATAAGGCATAATTCGGCGTCGACGACGTCTTGCGGCGAATCTTTAAAAACGCCGGCCGGTAGTTTCCGGGCTATTTTTGCTTTCTTGCAGTGTTTGAGCACCGTCTTCCAGACATCAATATTGTGCGGCTGAAGCTCCAGTTGCGCGAGCGCAGCGCCGAAAGTCGCCACGAACGGAACGGGTAGCCGCCTCGTCTTTTCGGTGACCGGGTACTCGACGACCTTGACCGAATTCACGGGAACATTGTCCGAACTGATGCCTATCACCGGTAGAGTGCCGCTCGGGAGAAGGAGCGTCAACAACCCGATGGGCGGTCGGCTGAATCCGCTCCACGCAAGCGCCTGAAACAATAGCACCGTTAAGATCCCCAGCTGACGCATCTCAAGGTGGCACTGAAATCGCGTCGCCGCCTCGACGCGATTGACCTCTTCAGCAACTTTCCTGGTGCGCAACGTGGGCGCAAGATGGCCGGTAGTCGTTTCCTGCTCCGTGCCCGTCAATGTGATGTCTTTCAGCAGAAACCCCGTTGACCAGACGGGAACTTATGCTATCCGGATTGCGGGGCCGGAGCCCACCCATCGATGAACCCTTCCCCTTCGCACTTCGAACTTGTCGCTAGCGAGCTGCGCATCCTTGGAATTACATTGCGGCGTCTGCCCGGCGAATACTGCGTCAATTACCGCAACGGCGGCGATCGCACGGCGCGTATGGCCGACGATCTCGACCAGGCGCTCAAACTCGGCCGAGCCATGGCTGCCGACGCAAAAAGCAGCGCAATGTTGGCAAAGAAGTCGCCGCGTCGCCGGTGGCGACGCAGAAAGATGACGCTCAAGGCACGCCGCCGGTGGCGACCGAGGAAAATGACGCCGAAGGCGCAGCGCCGCCGCCTGATACTTCGCCACAATCGCCAGCTACGGTCACGGACCGTGCGCAAGCCGCGCCGTGAACGGTAGGGCATCCCCGCGTCTTTTTGTGCCTCTGCGTCTCCGCCTCTCTGGCAATAACTCTCCGCTAGCTCAGCGTGTATCCCGCCTTGGCGATTTGACGTTGGTCTGTTTTCCCCCTTCGTCGATGTGGCCAGGCGTTGGCCTCGGTTGATGCATGGTTCTGCACGCGCGCGCGTCGCCGTCAAAACCGAACAGGGGCCCGCCCCTGCGGGGCACCCATTACGGCATGGGCCTTCGGCCTTTTGACCGCTCCGCTTCCCCGCGCGTGCAGGCGAACCGCATCGAGGCCGCGATGAGCGTGGCCTCACCAACGAAGAAAGGAAACAACATGAGCAACGACAGCACCAAAGCCCGTCCGACGCACCGCATCTACAGCGTGACGAAGACCGGCGACGACAAGGCCAACTGGCAGGAAATCGGCGCCGCCTGGCCGCACAAGGACGGCAAGGGCTTCAGCCTGAAGTTCACCGCCCGTCCGCTCGATGGAGCCGAGATCGTGCTCCGCGCGCCGAAAGCCCGGAAGGAAGCCGCATAAGCTTCCTTCGACGCGACAGCGTGGCCCTCGCCGAGGGTCGCGCTGATTGCGCTTTATATTATTTAGCCGCCCATTTCTCGCGCGGCACGGCCGAGGATCGCTTGCACCTGCGGCATCTCCGACGGATCGGGCAGAAACGCGCGTGGGGCGCGGCCGCGGGCGAACAGGATAGACTGACCGTCTTGCATCGCCGCGAGGCCCTGCGGCCAGTAGACCGGGCCGGCCAAGTTCTGCCAGCCCTCTTGCGTGCCGCTCGTGGCGCCAAGCTGCGGCCCCGAATTGAACGACGTGCTGCGCGACGAGGTTTCGAGCCAGTAGAGGCGCTGGCCCGACAGGTCGGAGAGGTATTTGCGCGTCGTCACGTCCTGCGGCGCGAAACTTTGCAGCACGCCCGCGTTGCTGATGAAGCTTTCCCAACGCGTCTTGTAAATGTCCTGCGCCTGCGCCAGGTCCTGAAAGACCGGCCACAGCTTGACGCCGTACTCGCGCATCAGCGCGAGGTTGTTCTCGATCACCGGCAGGTGGCCGAGTTGGGCAAACTCATCGAGCATGAAGAGCACGGGCACCGTCGCCGGGCGTACGCTGCGCATCAACGGCTGGAGCACCGCCGTCACCATCAGGCGCAGCCATGTGCTGTGCGTCGCGAGGTAGCGCGGCGGCAGGATCAGATAGACCGTCATCGGCTGGTACTTCATCCGCCCGAATTCCGCCGTGCCCTTGCTGAGGTCGCGACGGATCAGCAGGCTGTCGAGCCACGCAGTCTGGGTTTGCGCCGTCGAGAGGATCGAGAACAGCTCGCGGTTCTCGCTCGACATCTTGGTGAAGCGATTAAGCTTCGCCGGAATCGCATCGTGCCGGTCGCCGGCGAGCGGGATGAGATTGTCCTTGATCTCGCGCGCGAGGGTGCCGGCTTCGGCGCCGACCCAATCGCGCACCGCGACGAGCGAGCTGTCGGGGCCATTCTCCAGCCGGTCGCACATCATCAGGCCGGCGATCAGATCCTGCGCCGAGCGTTCCCAATGCGGCTGGTTCTTGTCGTCGACGCGGATGATCGCCTCGGCGAGGCCGCGCGCATCGTCCGGGAAATCGTCGCTCTCAGGATCGAGCGCGGCGACCGGATTGAACCCGGCACTTTTGAGGAAGGGATAGCGGTCGACGAGCGCGGGATACTCGCGCTCGAGGACCGCGAACGGATCGATCACCATCACCGAACCGGGATGAACCGAATCCCGGTACGGCCCTGTGAGTGCCGCGAGCGTGCCCTTCGGATCGACGACAAGGACCGACCAGTCTTTGAGAAAGATCAGGTTCGGGATCAAGAGCCGGCGGGTCTTGCCCGAACCGTTGGGGCCGACCGTCACGAGGTGACGGTCGCCCGTGTAATGGTGGAACTTGTCGCGAACGACGTTCCACGGCTCGTCGAGCAGCGAGTGATCATGCCCGGCGTGATCGGGCATGATCCGATGCCCGAAATACACCCCCTCATTGGTCGCCCAGAGATTATCCGGCATCGCCCGATCCTAGATCGTCTCGGGCTCGTCGCGCCGCTGCGGCTCCGCACGCTGAGCCCCGTGCGGTTCCTGACGCGGAGGCGCAATCGGCCTTGGCCGGTTGCGCCGGACATGAAGGACGATCACCAGCGTGCTCATCGCGGCTTCGATCACGCCGTTCCACGTGCCGAAGAGCAGGAAAGCGAAGAGAATGAGCTGCCAGCCACTCCCGCTATAGGGCCAAACCGTCCGTAGCCAGAAGATGAAAGCGAAGAGCAAGGCGGTGATGACCCATTCGAGGATCGCCTTCGAGATGCGGATTTCGCGCTCGCGGACACCGACCCAGGCGAGAGGCAGGGCCGCCAGCACCAAAACGGCGAGGGCAACCGCAGCCCAAATGTTTGACGTGGCGTATTCGATGGCCGAGACAGCGAGGACGAACCACAGCCCGAGTTCCGGCATATCGAAGAGCCGAACCAGCACAAGGGACGCGCCGCAAAGCGTAATCAGCATCAGCGGGAAGGTGAGGCTGAAGACGATCTTCAGCAGCTCGGCAAGAAATTCGCCCATGCTTTCGCCCGGGTCTTTGGTGGCCATTCAGACCTCCCTCGGCGCGTTGTCTGCCGATGGCATGTGCGCGCAACCTCTCACGCAGTCGTACAAACCTTGCCACTAAAAGTTGGCGCTCATTATCCTTGGCATCCGTGAGTGAGTTGGCAAGAATCTTTCGCGTAAAGCGGGTTGCGATGCGGTAGCTGCGACGCACAAGCAAGTTTTGTCTTCAGAGAGTTGGGCACTCTTGTGGCGTGAAAGTATTTTTGGCGTGGTACAATCGGCAAGACCCGAGCGATTAGCCGGGCGGGAAGGTAGCTGCCCTATCTTCCCATGAAAATTGAGCAGCCGTCCTTGACGGCAACGATAACAAGAAGAAGATAAAGGAAGAGCAGATTACGTGAGGCGGCAAGCCATGCGCGGTAGTGCGCTGCGCGCCCCGGCGGGTCCGGACCCACGCGGCTTGGCAAGGGCGTTCCGCCCCGTGCACCCCGACCAAGAGGGCGGCCTTGCCCCCTTGTTGGATCACCCCGCGTCAGGGCTCCCGCGCCCCGACACCAGCGGCCAAAGGGTACGCCCCTTTGGATACCGCGCTCAAGGAGCCTTGCTCCCCGAGACCCCAGCGCGAAAGGGAGACGCCCTTTCCGCGCTATCCCCGTATGCGCTGCCGGTGTCGCCATGAGCCACGGCAGCGAAACCCGCGTGCGCACCAAACACCTGACGATCCGGCTCTCGCCGGAGGAGCGAGCTTCGATCGACGACGCGGCCGATCGCGCAGGGCTCACTCCGGGCAGTTATGGGCGTCAGGTATTGCTCGGGGCACCCGCGCCGCGCCAGGTGCGGCGCCCGCCGATCGAGCGGCGGGAGCTAGCGCGGCTTCTCGGCGAGATCGGCCATGTCGGCGGCAATCTCAACCAGCTTGCCCGCGACATGAATTTCGGCCGGGGCATCGAGGCGTCCGCGTTGCAACGGGAGCTTCACGGACTCGGATTGGTTCGCGACGCGATCCTCAAAGCGCTGGGCCGCGACGCATGATCATCAAGGGAAAATCCCGCGCCGGGCCGCAGCAGCTCGCAACGCATCTCGGCAATGCCGAGAAGAATGAGCGCGTCAGTCTCATCGAGACACGCGGCACCGTGGCGCAAGACCTGCGCGGCGCGCTCGTCGAGATGGACGCCTACGCCATCGGCACGAAATGCGAGCGCGCGCTCTATCACGCGGCCATCAGCCCGGAGCCGCCGCACTTGCTATCGCCGGAACAGCGCACCGAAGCGATTGACGCGCTGGAGACGAAGCTCGGGCTCGACGGCCATGCCCGCCTCGTCGTCATGCACGAGAAGCTCGGCCGCCAGCATATCCATGTGGTGTGGTCGCGGATCGACCTCGAAAAGATGCGCTCGGTCAGTGACAGCCATAACTACCGGAAGCACGAAGAAGTCGCCCGCGATCTCGAACGGCGGTTCGGCCATGATCGCGTGCAAGGCGCACACCACGAAAGAGATGGCGTGGCGCGGCCCGACCGCACGCCATCGCGCGCCGAGCTTCAGCAGCAGGAACGCACCGGGATTACGGGGCGGCAGGTCAAGGAAGAGGTAACGGCAGCCTTTCAGGCGAGCGACGGCGCGGAGGCTTTCCGTGCGGCATTACAGGAGCGCGGCTACACGCTCGCGCGCGGCGACCGGCGCGATTACGTGATTCTCGATCAGAAGGGCGGTATCCACAGTCTCGTTCGCCGTATCGACGGTATGAAGGCAGCCGAGCTTCGCGAGTTCATGGCGGCGCTCGACCCCGAAAGCGTGCCGAACATCGAGCAGGCGCGCGAACTGATTGCCGAGCGCGACCGCCGAACGCGCGAGGCGATGGAAGCGCACAGCGAGGCTCTGACCGAACGCGATTATTCGCGCGGTGACGATTATGTGAGCCAGTCACGTGCCGCGTTGCGCGATCACCAGCGGCGCCGGGAAGCCTTGGATGACCGTTCCGCCGGAGGGCGTGAGGAGCGCCCCGCGCGTCCGACGAAGGATGATCGGAACGATAAAGGCGAAATGACCGACGCCCGGCAGCGTCGCCTCGATCGTCTCGCCGCCATTAACGAAGAGCTCAACCGCGCCCGCGACCGCACCGAGGACGACCCCGACAAGCAACGAGAGGCTCCAGGTGGCGGCCACACCCGGAGCCGATAAGGGCAGCTTGGGGCCGCTGCATCGAAATCACCCAACGAGCGCTTAAGGCGATTCGCACAGCCCTGATAGTCTCGTTCCGCGTCACGTCTCGTCGGCTGACGGGACGGGATGACCCGGCGCGTCGCCCGATTCAGCCAACACCACCCGATTCAGGCGGTAAGCCAATGCCTTAGACCGCCGGCGTCCGGCGTTCGTTATTTTCTTATCGCCAACAAAGTTGCCATTTGCTAGGCCTTAAATCGAGAAAAGTGGCCAAACGCCACTTTCCAGGCCGCTTATGCCAAGAAAATTGCCCACCGAGCTTCCCGAGACTTTTGTCTCGACCTCGAAAACCGCCAGCCTTGTCTCAAAGGCAGTCCGGGCGAGCAAGCTGCGCAAGCTTGCCTCGCGCCTTTATACACGCGATCTTGAAAGTTCTCCCGACGCGATTGTACGCCGCAACCTCTGGCAGATCGTCGCCGGATATTTCCCCGACGCCATCATTTCCGACCGGACGGCGCTGGAAGGAGCGCCGTCCAAGGACGGTTCCGTGTTTTTGATTTCGCAAAAGGGACAGAGCGACGTTTCCTTGCCGGGCCACACCTTGCGGCCAAGGCGAGGTGCGCCCGCGCAACCGTCCGACCTGCCTTTTATGGGAGTTTTGCGGCTGGCTTCGCCCGCGCGCGCCTTGCTTGAGAATTTCGCAAGCAGCCGCAGCCGGCACGCTGTCGCGCGTACGCTATCCAAGGTCGAACTGGAGCAACATCTCGACAAGCTCTTGCGCCAGTCCGGCGAGGACGAGCTGAACCGCTTGCGTGACAAGGCCCGGCGGCTCGCGCCAGCCCTGAGCCGCGAGAAGGAATTCGCCGAACTCAACCGGATGATCGGCGCCTTGCTCAATACGCAGGCCGACAATCTTCGCACACCCGCCGCACGGGCCCGCCGCCGCGGGCTGCCCTTCGATCCGGCGCGCGCAGAGCTCTTTGAGGCGCTGCGCACGGAACTCCATCGTACCCCGCCGCAAACGCGGCTCGCGGCGCCAGCTGATGGAACAACTCTCCCGTTCTTCGAGGCCTATTTCTCCAACTTCATCGAGGGCACCGAATTCGCGGTCGAGGAAGCCGCCGCGATCGTGTTTGAGAACCGCATCCCGAATGCGCGTCCGCAAGACGCGCACGATATTCTCGGCACCTACCGGATCGTGGCCGACGATGCCGAGATGGTGCGCACACCAGATACTTTTCCCGAGTTTGAGCGGCTGCTCAAACGCCGGCATGTGGCCATCATGGACGCGCGGCCCGATAAAGGGCCGGGGCACTACAAGAGCGCGGCAAATCGGGCCGGCGGGACAATGTTCGTCGCGCCCGAACTCGTGCGCGGCACTCTCGATCAGGGCTTTCGTGTCTATCGCTCGTTAGCGACGCCCTTTCAGCGGGCCGTGTTCATGATGTTCCTTGTCGCCGAAGTGCACCCGTTCGCCGATGGCAACGGACGCGTCGCGCGGATCATGATGAACGCCGAGCTTGTTGCCGCGCGCGAGCAGCGCATCGTCATCCCGACGATCTATCGCGGAAATTATCTGACCGCGCTCAAGGCTGCGTCCAATCGGACGAGCACCGAGCCGATAATCCGCATGCTCGATTTTGCGCAGCGCTTTTCACTCAGTGTGGATTGGACGGGTTTTGCCGAGGCCGAGGCCGATCTCAGGACGGCCTTTGCCTTCATGGATAGCAACGACGCGGATGAGCGCGGCATCCGCCTGCGATTGCCCGATCCCGCACGCGGGAAGGCGTAAACATGCCTCCCGACGGGCCGATCACCACCGTTGCGCCAACGACCGACGAAACCGTCCGATCGGTCATTTTCATCAGCAAGGCGACGCCGGGGGACGACGAGTTCGTGCTGTGGCTTGCCCCCAAGCTGGAAGCGGCGGGGTATCGGGTGTTTGCCGATGTCCTTGCCCTCGAACCGGGTGACCGGTGGCGCCGCGAGATTACCGGAACGCTCCAAAATAAAGCCGCGAAGATGTTGCTATGCTGCCGCGATGCAACTTTGGCAGCCGCGGGGGTTCAGGAGGAAATTGGCATCGCCTCAGATGTGGCAAAAGAACTCAAGGACTCGAAATTTATCATTCCGCTCAGATTGGACAATTTCAAGAAGGTGTTCGGAATCGGTGAGCTCCAATATATCGATTTTGTCCGCGGCTGGGCCGAGGGATTGACAAAGTTATTAGCGGCGCTGAAACGGCAAAAGGTCCCCCGTGACGAGGCCAATATCCAGATCAATCCGAATTGGGAAGCCTATCGGCGACGAAACGCAGTGCCCATCGAGCAGCGGCCCGAGCGGCTGACCTCGAATTGGGCGCGGATCATCGAAGTTCCGGATACCATCAAATACTACGAGCCCACCGGCGCCGTTGATCGCTTCGCCCTATATCAGGCCTGCGCAGCCGCCGAATATGTAGCCGAGGCCCATAACCGTGGATTTTTCTCCTTCGGTACGCCGGAGGAAGTGAACGAGCAGTTCTCCGACATCGGCCGCTTCGCGCTCGTGCACGAGATCGGCCTCTTCGAACTTACGAAAGACGGGATCGACAGGCTGGACCTGCGAGGCCGGGAAGCATCGAACCTCGTTCATTCCATGTTTCGCCGAGCCTGGAACGCGATGTGCCGCAAGCGTGGCCTTCTTGAATTCGCCTATTCGAAGCATGTCGGCTTCCACATTTCCAAGGATCAGTTGGAAGTCGGAAAGAAAGTGCCTTGGGGCAAGCAAGGCGACCGGCGCTCGTCGATGCTCCGCAACACGGCGCGTGGCTATGTGTGGCAGTTCGGCGTCAGTGCGATCCCGGCGTTTTGGCCCTTTCCGCATTACAAGCTGAAATCCCGGGTTCTCTTCGCCGAGAAGGCCGGCGACGAAGCCGGCCCCTACATCGATGACAAGAAGAAGCAGCACCGGCTCCGGCGCAGCGTCTGCAAAGGCTGGCGCAACAAGCAGTGGCACGGCCGAATGATGGCTTTCATGGAGCTGTTGTCTCAGGACCTGTCCGCGCTATCCCTGCCGCTCAGCCCTACCGCCAGAATTCGCGTGGACGCGATACCCATTCTTTTCACGTCGCCTGTGAGCACCAGGCTTCCGAACGAATTGGACGACGAGCAGGAAGAAGAGGACCTCTCGACGCTCAACACGAGGGCGCCCGATCCGGAGGACGAACTTTAATGGAGCTCCCGGAGCAATCCCTAGAGCTGATCCATTTGCCAGAGCCGCGCCTGGAATTTGGTTATCGTCAGACTTGCGCGCATCCGAAGGACGGCCTGTTTCTGTATGGGCCGCATAACCGGCCCGCCAAGACGAGGGAGATCAGAATCGGCGTCATCGGCACGCCGGCGGGCATCGCGCACTTCGGGTCATGGGCCGAACGCATCAAGAAGCACGTCGACGTGCCGCCACCCGGCAAGACGGATAAGAAAAACCGCCTGCATCTCGCAAACTTTCCGGGCGTCGAGGAGGCCTTCGGTATTTCGTTTACGCCGAAGGAATTCTCTTCCTATCCGATCGACCCGAAAGCGATCGACGATGCCACGCGCATCGTCAATCACCATGAGGCGGTCAAAAAGGCTGTCAGCATTTACATTGAGAAGGCGCAGCGCCACGGCCACAGCGAAGAGCAGGACATCGACTTGTGGGTGCTGGTCCTCCCCGAGATTATTTTCGAGAGATGCACGCCCAAGGCGAGGCGGACCGGGCTTCCCCTTACAAAGGGGGATTTCGGCCGTCGGCAAAAGGCCCGCGCCGATCTGCCTCTACTCGGCAATGTCATCGATCAAAGCGCCGAGGTGATTTTTGACGATTTTCCGGACTTTCATCGGCAGGTGAAGGCCGCATTTCTCAAAGTGGGCAAGACCTCTCAATTGTTGAGAGAGACCACACTGGCGCCCGAGGCTTTCAAGAATAAAGCCGGTTATCCCGAGCGCCGTGTTCAGGACCCCGCGACGATCGCGTGGAATCTGGCAACCGGCCTTTATTATAAGACGCAGCCGATGCCGCCGTGGAAGCTGGCGGATGTCCGGCCCGGCGTGTGCTACGTGGGCCTCGTATATAAGCTGATCCCCAATCATCCGCAGGATCATGTCTGTTGCGCGGCCCAGATGTTCCTGAGTGAGGGCGACGGCGTCGTGTTTCGGGGAACCGACGGCCCCTGGAAGACGGGAGATTTCGAGTACCACCTGAAAGAAACGGAAGCGACGAATCTGATTACCAACGTGCTTGAGACCTACCGCGAAAAGCACGGCGGGGCGCCAACAGAGCTGTTCATCCACGGCCGCACCAATTTCAACGATGAAGAGTGGAGGGCTTTCGAGAAGGCCGTGCCAGCCGAGACCGACCTTGTTGGAATCAGGATCAGAACCACGGACGGCGAGACCAAACTGTTCCGCGACGGGGACTATCCAGCACTGCGCGGCACCGCGATGATGCTAGATGACCGGAACGCCTACCTCTGGACGAACGGTTACATTCCCGAGCTCGACACCTACATCGGCCCGGAAACGCCAAATCCTCTTTTCATCACGATACTTCGCAGCAAAGGCGACAAAATGCCCAAACTTGCGAAGGTTCTGACCGATATCGTCGGGCTCACCAAGATCAACTACAACTCTTGCAACTATAACGATGGCCTTCCCGTGACTGTTCGGTTTGCCAATATGGTCGGCGACGTGCTGACCATGGGGTCTGCGAAAGACGCGCAGCGCCAACCCTTCAAATATTATGTCTGATTTCCTCGATTTGACGCCTGCCGCCCTCAGATGGACGCCGGACCTAGAATCGCGTTATATCTCCAAAAATCGAAAGATGGCGATGATGATCTACACAAATACTACACAGCCAAATTCATGCATTATTTCCATCGTTTTATCAATATCTTACACAGGATTCCCGCTTACGCCGGGATGACGAAGCAAAAAATGCCTCAGCGCGGCTTCGCCGCCAGCGCCCGGACGCGGTCGAGATCGCCCGGCGTGTCGACCTGGCCGCCATGCTGGTCGGGCGTCGCCAGCCGCACCGCGATGCGCATGCCGTTTTCCAGCGCGCGCAGCTGTTCGAGCCGCTCGCGGATTTCGAGCACGCCGCGCGGCAGCGTCACATAGCGGTCGAGGGCGTCGCGGCGATAGGCGTAGAGCCCGATATGCTCGTAATGCGGCCCTTCGCCCCACGGCACGGCCGATTTCGAGAAATAGAGCGCCGGCGCCGCCTTGTCCGGATCGGAGAAGCCCACGGCGACCTTGTTGACGTGATCCTGCGCGAGCATCGCCGGGTCCTCGATCACCGCGCACAGCGTCGCGATATCGGTGTCGGGATCGGCTAGCGCCGCATAGGCGAGGCGGATCGCCGCCGGTTCGATCAGCGGCATGTCGCCCTGGACGTTGATCACCGCGTCATGCGCCTTGCCGGGGTCGAGCATGGTGACGGCGGCGTGGATGCGGTCGGAGCCGGTCGGCAGGTCGGGGTCGGTCAGCACGGCCCGGCCGCCCGCGGCCTCGATCGCCTCGGCGATCTCCCGGTCGCCGCAGGCGACCACCACCGGGCCGAGCGCCGCGGCCACCGCCCGCCGCCAGACATGCACGATCATCGGCGCCCCGGCGATATCGGCCAATGGCTTGTTCGGCAGCCGCGTCGAGGCCAGGCGCGATGGGATCATGACGATCGGGTTGTGCGGCGCGGTTCGCGTCATGGTTTCATAACCTGCGATCGGGGAGCGACAAGATGCCCGGTTCGTGCCATTGTCGGAAGCGTGATAATTGAACGGAGCCGCCGGGCGGAAACCCGGTTTGCTGCGGCCAAGCCCTGGCGCGGCATGGCCACCGCGCTGAAAAGGGGAGCGGAAGGGGCGCCGATGTCATCCTTCGAGTGGAACAAGATCATTGCCTCGGTCCTGACGGCGATGATCATCGCCATGGTCACCGGGATCGTGGCGCAGAATATCGTTCATCCGGCGCATCTCGAAAAGGCGGCCTACCTGCCGCCCGGCGCGGGCGAGGGTGAGGCGGCATCCGCGCCGGCTGCGGCAGCGGCGCCGGCAAAGCCGGAACCGATCGACATGTCGAAGGCCGATCCCAAGCGCGGCGAGCAGGTCGCCAAGGTCTGCCTGCAATGCCATACGTTCAACAAGGGCGAGCCGAACAAGATCGGCCCGAACCTGTTCGGCATCATGGAAGAGAATATTGCGGCGGTGCCCGGCTACACGTTCTCCAGTGCGCTGCTCGCCGACAAGGACAAGAAATGGGACCCGGATGAGCTGAACGTGTGGCTGTGGAAGCCGCAGGAATTCGCGCACGGCACCAAGATGACCTTTGCCGGCCTGCCGAAAGCGCAGGACCGCGCCGACGTCATCGCCTATCTGCAGAGCCTGAAATAAGTCTCTCGTCATGGCCGGGTTTCACCCGGCCATCCGCGTCCCTTGGGCCGGGCTTGACCCGGCCATCTCCAGCCGGAGGAGCGCGGTGCCGCTCGATGCCTACCTCGCTCTCGCGCATGAACTCGCCGATGCCGCCGGCGCGGCGATCCGGCCGTATTTCCGCACGCCGCTCGCGGTCGACGACAAGGCCGATCTGAGCCCGGTCACCGCCGCCGATCGCGCCGCCGAGCAGGCGATGCGCCGCCTCATCGCCGCGCGTTTTCCGCAACACGGCATCATCGGCGAGGAGTTCGGCCGCGAACGCGAGGAGGCCGAGTTCGTCTGGGTGCTCGATCCGATCGACGGCACCAAATCCTTTATCAGCGGGGTGCCGCTGTTCGGCACGCTGATCGCGCTGGCGCGCCGCGGCACGCCGATCGTCGGCGTGATCGACCAGCCGATCTCGCGCGAGCGCTGGGTCGGCGCCGCGGGGCGCGCGACGACGCATAACGGCAAAGTGATCCGCTGCCGGGCGTGCCCCGGCCTCGCTGCCGCCACCGTGTTCGCGACCACGCCCGAGATGTTCACGGGCGCCGACGCCGCCGGCTTCGCCCGCGTGGCGGCCGCCGCGAAGCTCGTGCGCTTTGGCGCCGACTGCTACGCCTATGGGCTGGTGGCGCTGGGTTTTGTCGATGTCGTGATCGAGGCGAGCCTGAAGACCTATGATTTCGGCGCCATGCTGCCGATCATCGCAGGGGCCGGCGGGATCGCCACCGATTGGCAAGGAAAGCCGCTGGGTCTTTCGTCGGACGGGCGGGTGCTGATTGCCGGCGACAAGCGTACGCATAGCGACGCGCTCGACTTGCTGCGAGGATGAGCGTCGCCGCCCGCTGCCGGAAGCCGCTCATGCGCAATACCAAGACCCTGGTTCTCGCCGCGTTGTTCGTGCTGGCCGCGATCGGCGCGGCGCAAGCCGTCGTCACCTACGGCATGTCGCTCTACGGCGACTTCAAATACCCGCCGAACTTCCCGCATTTCGACTACGTCAACCCCGATGCGGCAAAGGGCGGGACGATGCGGCTGTCGTCGCTCGGCACCTACGACACGCTGAACCCGTTCGTCATCAAGGGCGTGCCGGCGGCGGGGATCGGCGAAATCTTCGATACGCTGATGACGCGCAGCGAGGACGAGGCGGCGACGGATTACCCGCTGATCGCCGAAAGCGCCGACCTCGCGCCGGACCGCGGCTCGGTCGTCTACACGCTGAACCCCAAGGCGAAATTCCACGACGGCTCGCCGATCACCCCGGCCGACGTGGTGTGGAGTTTCGAGACGCTGCGCGACAAGGGCGCGCCAATGTACCGCTTCTATTACGGCGACGTGACCAAGGTCGAGGTGCAGGGCGACCACGCGGTCAAGTTCCAGTTCAAGAACGGCGACAACCGCGAATTGCCGGCGATCCTCAGCGAGATGCCGGTGCTGTCGAAGGCCTATTGGTCGAGCCGCGATTTCGAGAAGACGACCCTGGAGCCGCCGCTCGGCAGCGGCCCCTACAAGATCGACGCGGTCGATCCGGGCCGTTCGATCACCTATCGCCGCGCCGCCGACTATTGGGCCAAGGACTTGCCGGTCAACAAGGGCCGCTTCAACGTCGACGTGATCCGCTACGACTATTACCGCGACGCCACCGTCGCGCTCGAAGCCTTCAAGGCCGGCGCCTACGACATCCGCCGCGAGAATTCGTCAAAGGCGTGGGCGACCGGCTACGACGGCCCGGCGCTGCGCGACGGGCTGATCAAGAAGGTCACCATCCCCAACAACAACCCGAGCGGCATGCAGGGGTTCATCTACAACCTGCGCCGGCCGCTGTTCCAGGACCCGCTGGTGCGCCGGGCGCTGGTCTACGCGTTCGATTTCGAATGGGCCAACGCCAACCTGTTCTACGGCGCCTATACCCGCACCCGCAGCTATTTCGACAATTCCGAACTGGCCGCCACCGGCGTGCCGCAGGGCGAGGAGCTGAAAATCCTCGAACCGTTCCGCGGCCAGATCCCCGACGAGGTCTTCACCAAGGAATACGACCCACCGAAATACGACGACAAATTCACCCTGCGCGACGGGCTGCGCCAGGCGCTGACTCTGCTGAAACAGGCCGGCTGGAGCTTCAAGAACGAAAAGCTGGTCAACGACAAGACCGGGCAGCCTTTCCAGTTCGAGTTCCTCAACGACGACCCGCAGATCGAGCGCGTCGCGCTGCCCTTCATCCAGAACCTGAAGCGGCTCGGCATCACGGTGAACCTGCGCACCGTCGATGTGTCGCAATACGAGCAGCGGATGCAGAATTTCGATTACGACATGACGGTCACGGTCATCCCGCAGTCGCTGTCGCCGGGCAACGAGCAGCGCGAGTTTTTCGGCTCGGCGGCGGCCGATCAGCCGGGCAGCCAGAACTTTATCGGTGTCAAGAGCAAGGTGATCGACCAGCTGATCGAGGGGCTGATCGCCTCGCCGACCCGCGCCGATCTGGTCGCCCATGCCCATGCCCTCGATCGGGTGCTGCAATACGGCTACTACCTGGTTCCGCAATATCACCTCGGCGCCTATTGGGTGGCCTATTGGGACAAGTTCCGCCGCCCCGAGACCGCGCCGAAATACGCGCCCGGCCTCGAAACCTGGTGGGTCGACACCGGCGCCGAGCGGACTATCGAAGCGAAAAAGCCGGCGGAGGCGCAAAAGGGCGGGCCGACGAAGTGATCGCCTACGCCGTCCGCCGCATCGCCTTGATGATCCCGACGCTGCTCGCGATCATGGTGGTGAATTTCTTTATCGTGCAGGCGGCGCCGGGCGGCCCGGTGCAGCAGATGATCGCCAAGCTGCGCGGCAATACGGTGAGCGCCACCGAGCGGGTGAGCGGCGGCAGCAACGAGACCGCACCGCAACGGCAACAGGGCAGCGGCGGCGACAGCTTCTACCGCGGCGCGCGCGGCATCGATCCGGCGCTGATCAAGCAGCTTGTCCACCAATACGGCTTCGACCAGCCGCCGCTCGAACGTTTCGAACGGATGATGGGAAACTACGTCCGGTTCGACTTCGGCAACAGCTTCTTCCAAGACCGCAGCGTCGTCAGTCTGATCAAGGACAAGCTGCCGGTGTCGATCTCGATCGGGTTGTGGACGACGCTGATCACCTATCTGATCTCGATCCCGCTCGGCATCCGCAAGGCGGTCAAGGACGGCACCAGCTTCGACGTGTGGACCAGCACGGTGATCATCGTCGGCTACGCGGTGCCGAGTTTCCTGTTCGCGGTACTGCTGATCGTGCTGTTCGCCGGCGGCAGCTATCTGTCGATTTTCCCGCTGCGCGGTCTGGTCAGCGACAATTGGGCCAGTTTCTCCTGGCCGATGCGGATCGCCGATTACTTCTGGCACATCGCGCTGCCGATCCTCGCGCTGGTGATCGGCAGCTTCGCAACGCTGACCATGCTGACCAAGAACTGTTTTCTCGACGAGATCAACAAGCAATACGTGCTGACCGCGCGCGCCAAGGGCCTCGGCGAGCGCCGGGTGCTGTACGGCCATGTGTTCCGCAACGCGATGCTGCTGGTGGTGGCGAGCTTTCCGGCGGCGTTCGTCTCGATCCTGTTTACCGGCTCGCTGCTGATCGAGGTGATCTTCTCGCTCGACGGCCTCGGCCTCCTGGGCTTCGAGGCGGCGATCAACCGCGATTACCCGATCATGTTCGGCACGCTCTATGTCTTCACCCTGATCGGCCTCGTCCTCAAGCTGATCAGCGACCTCACCTACATGTTCATCGATCCGCGCATCGATTTCGGCACGCGCGGCGCGTGACCCGGCGCGCGCGCTGGCGCTGCGCGCCGCCGGCAATTCCTCGGAGACCTGCGGCGGAATCGTCGAACTACCTTTGTCGTTCCGCCCGATCGACCCGGGCGGCGTAGCAGCCGGGTGCCGCGTAGTGGATGTGGAGATAGGCCGCGCGCGGCTCGGCCAAGAGGCGCTCGATCGCGGGTTCCAGGTCGCAGCCTTCGACAAGCTCCCAGCCGACCATCATCGCGTTCGCGTCAAACGCCCGGACGGCGAGCGTGCGGCCGCGTAGCTGCGCCGGGATTTCGTCGACGGCGTCGAACTGTTCCTCTCCCTTGCGAACATAGACCGCAAAGCGCATGCGGTAGGGCGAGCCGACCGGGTGGTGCTCGTAATTGACCAGGATCAGTTCGTCGCCCGGCCGCGAGTCGGTCAGGCTGATGCGGCACGGATAGCCGGGCCGGCGGTCGTCGGCGATGCGCCGCACCGCGCCGCGCGCGGCAAGCTCCGCGTCCGACATCGAGAATAGCGGTGCGAAATCCTCGGCCGGCAGGCCGGTGATGCGAAAGCTCATGGCGGCTCTCTCCTCGTGTTGCGATACGGCCAACATGAGGAGGGCGGCGTTCGCGCTCTACCCGGTTATTGCCGTGTTATCGGAACCTCGGCGGCAAGCTGCCGGCGGGCGCGGTAACGCGCCACCGAAGCCGCGACCTCCCCGGGCCAGCCCGCCTGGTGCCAGGGAAAGACGATCCACGAATCCTGCGGATAGCGTCCGGCGCATAACAGCGGCAGGCCTTGCGCCGCCACCTGCCGCGCGCCGTCCGCCTTGGCGTAGACCGCCAGGAAATCGGCCTTGGGCAGCATCTTGCGGACCGCGAGCGCCGTGTCGCCGCTGTCGACCACGTCGTCGACGATCAGCAGGCCAGCTCCGCCGGCGGGGTCGTCGAGCGAGCGGACGATCGCGATGCTCGACTTCTCGCGGCCGCGATAGCCCCTCACCTCGATCTCGTCGTCGTCGAGGCCGAGCCCGTCGGCGACCTTGCCGGCCGGGTAGATGCCGCCATTGGCGACGCCCACCACCGCCCGCCACTTGGCGCGGTCGGGGAACACGCGATCGACCAGCCGGGCGATGTCGTCATCGAGCTGCTGTTTGGAGATGCGGATTTCCGGCCGCGCCCGGTCGCCCGCCATGCTGTCGCCCACCATGCTAATGCGCGGCGTCCCAGGTGCGCGCCCAGCCGGTATCGACCACCAGCGGCACCGACAACTCGCAGCGCGGCGCACAGGCGCCTTCCATGACCTCCTTGACCAGCGAGGCGGTCGCCTGGATCTCGTCTTCCGGCGTCTCGAACAGCAGCTCGTCATGCACCTGGAGCAGCATGCGCGCCCTGAGCCCGGCGGTGGCGAGCGCGGCGGGGATGCGGCCCATCGCCCGCTTGATGATGTCGGCAGCCGAGCCTTGCAGCGGCGCGTTGATCGCCTGGCGCTCGGCCCCCATGCGCCGCGCCGGGTTGGCGTCGCGGATGCCGGGGATAAAGCATTTGCGGCCGAAAATGGTCTCGACATAACCGGCGGAGCGGCACTCGGCCTTGATCCGCTCCATATAGGCGCGGATGCCGGGGAAGCGCTCGAAATAAAGGTCGATATAGGCCTTGGCCTCGCCCTGCGGCACGCCGATCTGGTTGCCGAGCCCGAACGCGCTGATGCCGTAGAGGATGCCGAAATTGATCGCCTTGGCGCGGCGGCGGATCAGCGGCGTCATCTGGTCCATCGGCACGTTGAAGACTTCGCTCGCCGTCGCGGCGTGGATGTCGTGGCCGGCGAGGAATGCGTCCTTCAGCGCCGCGATGTCGGCGACATGCGCGGCGAGCCGCAGCTCGATCTGGCTGTAATCGGCCGACAGCAGCACATGCCCCGGCTCGGCGACGAAGGCCGCGCGGATCTTGCGCCCTTCCTCGGTGCGCACCGGGATGTTCTGCAGGTTCGGGTCGTTCGACGAAAACCGCCCGGTCGCCGCGACGGTCAGCGCATAGGTGGTGTGGACGCGCTGGTCCTCGGCGTCGATCTCGTCGACCAGCGCATCGGCATAGGTCGATTTCAGCTTGGTCAGCTGGCGCCACTCGAGCACCTGGGCCGGGACCGGGTGCAGCGGCGACAGTTGTTCGAGGATCGAGGCGTCGGTGCCGTAGGCGCCGGTCTTGCCCTTCCTGCCGCCGGGCAATTGCAGCTTGTCGAACAGCACGTCGCCCAGTTGCTTGGGCGAGCCGATGTTGAACGCGTTGCCGACGTCGCGGTAGATCGCCGCTTCGATCTCGGCGATGCGGCGGGCGAAATCGGTCGAGAGCTCGCCGAGCGCGCCGCGATCGACCTTGATCCCGGCATGCTCCATCGCCGCGACCGCCGGCACCAGCGGCCGCTCGACGGTCTCGTAGAACGCGGTCATGTGCTCGGCCACCAGACGCGCCTTGAGCACGGCATGCAGCCGCAGCGCCGCATCGGCCCGCTCGGCGGCGAAGTCGCGCGCCGCCTCGGGTGCCACCTCGGCAAAGGAAATGAGGCTCTTGCCGCTGCCGACGAGTTCCTTGAGCGGCTTCAGGTTGTGCCCGCCGACGCGGCTCAGCAGCTCCTCGATCTCGTGGCCGAACTGGCCGCCGTCGAGCACGTAGGACATCAGCATCGTGCAGTCATAGGGCGCGATACGGATGCCGTGGCGCAGCAGCAGCTTCGCGGCGCCCTTCACGTCGTGGCCGATCTTCAAGGTGCCGCGGTCCTCGAGCAGCGGCTTCAGCTGCGCCATGACCTCATGCGCCGGCAGCGCGTTCGACCGCGGCGGGGCGAGGTCGAGGCTCCCCTGGCCGTTCCCGGCGCGATGCGCCAGCGGCACATAGGCCGCCATCCCCGGCGCCAACGCCAGCGCGATGCCGGCAAGCCCCGGCGCCGGGTGGATCGCCACCACACCGGCCTCGGTCGCCGCCTCGATCCAGTGATCGAGGCCTTCGAGCGTGTCGATCAGCGCGTATTTCGGGTCCTCGGCGAAGGGCGCCATCGTCGGCACCACCGGCTCGCTCGCCACCGCTTCGACCGTCGCCGGCTGCGCGTCCGCCAGCTTCTGCGACATGCGCGTGCCGAGCGTGCGGAACTCCATCTGCCGCAGCCAGGGCAGCAGCACGTTCGGGTCGATCGGCTTGACCGCAAGGTCGGTCAGCGGGCAGGGCAGCGGCACTTGGTCGTCGAGCTTGACCAGCTCGCGCGACAGCCGCGCCTTGGCGGCATGCTCGATCAGCGACTCGCGGCGCTTCGGCTGTTTGATTTCAGGTGCGTGTTCCAGCAGGTTTTCGAGGTTGCCATAGGTGTTGATCAGCTCGGAAGCGGTCTTGACGCCGATGCCGGGCACGCCGGGCACGTTGTCGACGCTGTCGCCGCACAGCGCCTGCACCTCGATGACCTTGTCCGGGTCGACGCCAAAGCGCTCGCGCACTTCGGCCGCGCCGATCGGCCGGTTCTTGATCGGGTCGAGCATCGTCACCCGGTCGCGCACCAGCTGCATCATGTCCTTGTCGGACGAGACGATGGTGACGATGGCGCCGGCCTGCGCGGCCTCGCGGGCATAGGTCGCGATCAGGTCGTCGGCCTCGTAATTCGCCGCCTCGATGCAGCAGACGCCGAACGCCTTGGTGGCGTCGCGCACCAGCTTGAATTGCGGCTTCAGGTCGTCGGGCGGCTCGTTGCGGTTGGCCTTGTACTGGTCGTAGATCTGGTGGCGGAACGAGCTGCCGGAATGGTCGAAGATCACCGCGATATGGTCGCACTCGGTCTCGGCCAGCAGCTTGGCGAGCATGTTCGAGAAGCCGAGCACCGCCGAGGTCGGCGTGCCGTCCGAGCGGTTGAGCGGCGGCAGCGCGTGATAGGCGCGGAAAATATAGCCGGAGCCGTCGACCAGATAGACATGGCGCGGCGTCACCGTCGAGCCGTCGCGGCCCAGCGCGGGGCGATGCTCGGCGGCATCCGTGGGAGTGTTGGCGGGGGCGAGGTCGTTCACGCGCTCGATCCTCCGGCGGGGGCTAGGGCTGACGCGGCGGCGGACGGTCCTCGTCGCGCGCCGCGTCGGCGCCATGCGCGCCGGGCGTCGCGACGCTGGAATAGCCCGCCTCGCCCGCGCCGGGACGGGCCACGCGCCGGTTGACGAACAGCCGCGAGCAATAGGGGCATTCGGCCTGGCCCGACGGCGCCAGGTTCAGAAACACCCGCGGATGGCCGAGCGCGCCGCCGCTGCCGCTGCACGCGGTGACCATTTCGTCGATCTCGACGGTTTCGAACGGGACCATGAACCATCCACATGTGTTTGCGGCCGAAGATTTCCAGGACCGGCATGCCGCACGCCGCCGAACCGACAGGCCGCGGAATTGACCGCCCGGCACAGGCGATGATACCCGTTGCGCGGGGAGTTTCAATGATCGGGTCTCGTGGCTTTTCCGGCCGGACGCGTTTCGTATCTTGGCTTTGCCGGGCGCTGCTGGGGGCCGCCGTCGTTGGGCTCGCGGGGTGCGCGCCAGACCCGGCCGGCGAGGCTCCGGGGCCGCAGTTCGCCGCAGCGCAGGCGGTGCCGGCGCGGCTGCCGCCCCATCCTGCGCTGACCGCGGCCGCGCTGGTCACCACCGACGGCGAGAGCCTGCCGCTGCGCCAATGGCTGCCCCAGGGGCCGGCGAAGGCGGTGATCCTCGGCCTGCACGGGTTCAACGATTACAGCAAGGCGTTCGACACCCCGGCCAGGGAGTGGCTGAAATACGGCATCGCCACCTATGCCTACGACCAGCGCGGGTTTGGTGCGACGCCGGGCCGGGGTCTGTGGCCGGGCACCGCGGCGCTGCTCACCGACGCGGTCACGGCCGCCAACCTGTTGCGCGGCCAATATCCGCATACCCCGGTCTATCTGCTGGGCGAGAGCATGGGCGGCGCGGTGGCGATCCTCGCCGCCGCCGGCGAGACGGGCATACGGCCGGCGGTCGACGGGGTGATCTTGTCCGCGCCGGCGGTGTGGACGCGGGAGTCGATGCAGTTCCTGCCGCGCCTGGCGCTGTGGGCGGGGGTGCGGCTCTTCCCCGGCGCGGTGTTTACCGGCGAAAGCCTGCACATTCTCGCCTCCGACAACATCCCGATGCTGATCGCGCTGGGCAAGGACCCGATGGTGATCAAAGGCGCGCGGGTCGACGCGATGTACGGGCTCGTCAATTTGATGGACCGCACGATCGAGGCGGCGCCCCGGCTCGGCATGCCGTTGCTGCTGATGTACGGCGCGCACGATGCGGTCATCCCGGCCGATCCGGTCCGCGCCTTCGCCGCAGCCTTGCCGCCGGAGCCGGCGTCGCGCCAGCGCCTGGCGTATTACCCGCGCGGCTATCATATGCTGCTGCGCGACCTCGACGGCAAAACCGTCGCCGGCGATGTCGCGAGTTGGGTGCTGAACCGGGCGGCGCCGCTGCCGTCGCATGCCGATGCCGCACCCGGCCGGCCCTGGCCTCCGCTCACCACGGCGGCCGGCGGCTGAACGCAACCGCCTTGCGCCGCGCGGCGCAAGGCGGTATCCCCTTGGGGTATGGACCCGTAGCTCAGCTGGATAGAGCGCTGCCCTCCGAAGGCAGAGGTCGTACGTTCGAATCGTATCGGGTCCGCCAGCTTTTTCAATAAGTTAATGTGAGGGGCGGTCCCGCCCGGGTCCGCGGAATGAGCTGGCCGAGGTAATCTCGGCCGAAGACGGTGTTCCGATCGGCTAAAAACGACGGGAGCTGATGGTCAGGAGGCGCCAATGCGCAAGCCCAATTACCGCTTCGAGCGTGCCGAACGGGACCGCCTGAAGCAGGCGAAAAAAGAAGAAAAGCTCAGGCGGCAGCAGGAACGCGTCGCACAGCAGAAAGTCGAGGAGCCGGATGAGGGGGCGGCATCGCCGCCGCCGGGTGACGGCGCGTAATCGCTCGACAATGAAAGAAACATCGCGCCGGAGACTTGCAATTATCGATAATAACAAACGGAATAGATCGGTCCGATGCAGCCGGCAGTCGTAGCTGTTTATCGACATTACTTGTCGGTATTAAGCTGTCGAAATTGTCGCAGGCGAAGGAATGCGTGCTGTGGGCACTTGATCGCAGCGGATTTTTAGCGCATATCCTGCGGCGCAGTGTTCGTGCTCCATGAGCATGTGATGGGGCCTGCGTGAACGGTCCGCCCGTGGGCGGATGATTGGCCCTTCTTCGTCCCCTGCGACATCAGGACAGCCCTATCGCGCGGGTCGTCTCCCGACTCGGGCGGACGCGTTGGTGCGCCTCGCCCCTCAACCGAGGGCTATACCACCTTGCTGCAGTTTTCCGATCTCGGACTTTCAGCGCCGCTTCTCGAGGCTATTGCTGCCGAGGGATACGCGCTTCCGACACCCATTCAGTCTCAGGCGATCCCGCCGGTGCTCGCCGGCCGCGATCTGTGCGGCATCGCGCAGACCGGCACCGGCAAGACCGCCGCCTTCGCGCTGCCGATCCTTCAGCGGCTCGCCGGCGCTTCCCGGCGGCCGGCGCCGCGCACATGTCGCGCGCTGGTGCTCAGCCCGACGCGCGAGCTTGCAAGCCAGATCGCCGACAATTTCCGCGCCTACGGCGTGGGGATGCCGCTGTCGACGGCGGTGGTGTTCGGCGGCGTCTCCGTCGGGCGGCAGCGCGACCAGTTGGCGCGCGGCGTCGACGTTCTCGTCGCGACGCCGGGGCGCCTTCTCGACCTGGTCGATTCGCGGTCGCTCGTCTTGTCGAATGTTCAGGTTCTCGTCCTCGACGAGGCCGACCGGATGCTCGACCTCGGCTTTATCCATGCGCTGCGGCGGATCGTGAAGATGCTGCCGCGGGAGCGGCAGAATTTGCTGTTTTCGGCAACGATGCCGCGCGCCATCGCCCTTCTGGCCGAGGATTATCTCGACGATCCGGTCAATGTCGCGGTCGCGCCGACGGCCACGACGGCGGAGCGCATCGACCAGAGGGTCGTCTTTGTGCCAAGCGAGCGGAAGCGGGATCTGCTGGTGGCGGTGTTGCGCGATCCGGCCTTCGCCCGCGTCCTGGTGTTTACCCGGACGAAGCACGGTGCCGACCGCGTCGTTCGCCACCTCGCGACGGCGGGGATCGATGCCGCCGCGATCCACGGCAACAAGTCCCAGCCGCAGCGCGAGCGCGCGCTCGCCGGATTTCGCGACGGCGCGACCCGCGTCCTGGTGGCCACCGACATCGCCGCGCGCGGCATCGATGTCGACGGCGTCTCGCATGTCGTCAATTTCGAGCTGCCCAACGTGCCCGAGGATTACGTGCACCGGATCGGCCGGACCGCGCGGGCCGGCGCGGCAGGAATTGCGGTGGCCTTCTGCGGCGACGAAGAGCGGGCCTATCTGCGCGACATCGAAAAGCTCATCCGGTCCTCGCTTCGGCCCATCGCCGCACCGGCGGATTTTGCAGCGAGCCGGCCGATCGAGCGGCCGGCCGGAGACGCGCCGCGAAAGGACGCGCCGCGGTCTTCCGCCGGCCCTGCAAGGCAGCCGCCGACGCGCCCGAGAGCGCCGGCTGGCGCAACCCCGGCCGCCGCGCTTCCGGCGTTGCCGAACAGCCCGCCGAGAAGCAAGCGCCATCGGGCGCGCCGCCGCGACAGGTCGGCGCTGCACCGCGACGGCGCGCGATGACGGCCCGTGATGTCCCGTAAGCCGAGCGATCGGCGCCACCACAAAAGGAGCCCTCATGCAGGTCTTTGTACGCGACAACAACGTCGATCAGGCGCTCAAAGCCCTGAAGCGGAAGATGCAGCGGGAAGGCACCTTTCGCGAGATGAAGCGCCGCCGCTCCTATGAAAAGCCATCGGAGCGGCGGGTGCGCGAACGGGCCGAGGCGGTCCGGCGGCACCGCAAGGTGATGCGCAAGCGGCTCGAGCGCGAGGGGTATTGAGCGTGGCGCCGCGCCGGCGCGGCTTTCTGGACACCTGAAGCGCGTCCCTCTTCGGCGCCGCAGGCCGAGCCGGCCCTAGGCGAGCAGCGCCGTAGGCTTTACGGTCGGCGGATCGAGAGAGAGCCTGCACGAGGATCGCGCCGATGCGCTATGGCTTTTATCTTCCCACGCGCGGCCCGACGGCGACGCGCGACGGCGTTCTGGCCCTGGCGCGCGAGGGCGAGCGGCTGGGCCTGCATTCGGCGATGGTCGCCGATCACATCGTGTTTCCGGTGGCGAGCGAGTCGCCTTACCCCTACACGGTCGACGGCAAGCATCCGAGCGAAGGCGACGCGCTGGAGACGTTCTCGATCCTCGGCGTCGTGGCCGGCGCGACTGAGCGTTTGCGGCTGGTCACCTCGGTGCTGGTGCTGCCGTATCGCAACCCCGTGCTGACGGCGAAAATGGCGGCCTCGCTCGACGTCTTGTCGGGCGGGCGGTTGACCCTGGGGGTCGGCACCGGTTGGCTGAAAGAAGAGTTCGAGGCGCTCGGCAGCCCGGACTTCGCGGCGCGCGGGGCCGTGACCGATGAATGGATCGCCGTCTTCAAACAGCTGTGGTCGCAATCGCCGGCGAGCTTCGACGGCCGGTTCTGCCGCTATGCCGATATTCGCTGCGAGCCGTTCCCGGTGCAGAAGCCGCATCCGCCGATCTGGATCGGCGGGCATTCCCGTGCCGCGCTGCGCCGAACCGCCCGGCATGGCGACGGCTGGCATCCGGTGGGCGCGGTTGCGGCCTCGCCGTTGCCGCCCGACGAGATGCGCACGCGCCTCGGCCTGCTGAAACAGCTGACGGAGGCGGAAGGGCGCGACTTTTCGGTCCTGACGATCTCCTACAAGGCGCCGCTCTATGATGTCGGCGTGCCGCTGCCGGACGGCTCGCGCCGGCCTTTTTCCGGCACGCCGGAGCAGATCGCCGGGGACATCCGCAGCTTCGCGACGATCGGCGTACACGAGCTGATCTTCGACTTCCGCGGCCAATCGGTCGCGGCGAGCATCGAGCGGCTCCAGCATTTCGCGGCCGAGATCAGGCCGCTCGCGGACGCCTGAGAGCGCGGCTGCGAATAGCGGTCAGGTCGTCTCTTTCGCTGCGATCGAATAGGCGAAATGGTCCGGGTCGAGCGGGTCGCTCGTGCCTTCGACGGTCTCCGCGTAGGGGTACATCAAAAAGCCGAGCGGCGCCTGTTGCTGGCCTTGCAGTTTGAAGTCGCGGGCGTAGTTGAACCCGACCCAGTTCATCTCCCAATTGCCGAACAGCCGTTTGCGCAGCGCCTTCACCTTGTCGCTGTCGACCGGCGCCTGTTCTTCCAGGACGACCTTGCGGACATCGGCCGGGTCGACCGGGAACCAGCCCTTGCCGGCGATGAACACTTCGGCCCGGCAATGCTGTGCCTTGGTGATGTCGCCCGATTTCCCGAGTGACTTGCTCACCGTCGAATCCGCGACGCGCACCCCGAAGAAATCGCGCGCCGGCAGGCCGACCGCCCGCGCCAATCCGACAAACAGCGAATTGATGTCGGCGCATTTGCCGCCCATGTCGCCGGCTTCGAGCATAAAGGCGACATTGCCGAGGCCGCAGCCGCGCGTCTCGGCGCGGCGGAACGTGTTGTCGATGATCCAATCGTAGATCGCCTGGGCCTTGTCGAGCGGGTCGGTCCGCCCGCCGACGATCTCCGTCGCCTTTTTCAGCACGATCCCGTCGGTCGGCGAGCTGGCGGTGGGGCGCAGGTATTCGGCGAGTTCCTCGTGCGAGGCATCGGGATAGAAGCCGCTGCGGTCGCGCGTCCGGACGCGGGCGGTGACCTCGACCTCACGGGCAATTCCCGGGTCGAGCCAGGACGCAGCGACGACCGGCGCACGCGATTCCCCCTCCCACTGCAAGGTCACCGCGGCCGGCGACCGCCACGACAGGTCGGTCACCCGCTGATAATCGAGCGCATCCTGCGGCACGGGCAGCCACAACCGTGCCGGCGTGTGCTGGGTATCGAGCTTGACCCGATAGGTGATCTCGAACTCGCGCCAGCCGGCCGGCGCGCCGTATGCCGCGCGGCCGAAAACGGCCAGGGCGCCGGCGGCGGCGCATGTCTTCAATAAATCGCGTCGATGCATGAATCGCTCCTGTGGCCGGGAGCACGCGCTGCTCGTCGGGCGGGCTGTCAGAGGCGCCGGCGTCGGAGAGATGGCGGGCGAGAGGCGCGCACGGCACCCTTCGGTCAAGTCAGGCGGTCGACGATAATCGGTGCGGCGCAGATTGTCACCTGCCGGCGGCCGCGTTTTGCCTGTCTTTGCGCTTGAAATCAGCGGAAACGCGAGGCATTCATGAGCCGGCGGGGCCCTTCGAAAGCAGACGTGTACAGCTATCTGATCAGGCGTCTGGCGTTCGGGATGGTGACGGTGGTCGCCGTCTCGATCATCGTCTTCGTGATCCTGCGCATCCTGCCCGGCGACCCGCTGGTCGCGATCTTCGGCATGGAGGGGTTCACCAAGCTGAGCGCCGCCGACCGCGCCAGCTACATGACGCAGCTCGGGCTCAGCGACCCGCTGCCGCTGCAATACCTGCATTGGCTCAAGGACATTGTCAGCGGCAATCTCGGGCACTCGTTCTTCCGCGCCGAGAGCGTCGGCGAGATGATCTCGCGCCGCGGCCCGCTGACCGCCGAGATCGCGGTCGTTTCGGTGGCGATCTCCTGGCTGGTCGGCGTGCCGGTAGCGGTGGTCAGCGCGCTCAAGCCCAATAGCCTGAGCGACAACGTCGCGCGCTTCCTGTCGATCCTGTTCCTGGCGATCCCGGGGTTCTGGCTGGGAATGCTGATCGTGCTGGGGTTGTTGTTCGTCTTCGGCTACCGCGCACCGCTCGCCGGTGCCGGGCTGTTCAGCGACCCGGTGGCCAATCTGCAGATCATCGTCGGGCCCGCCGTCGTGCTCGGGCTGGGACAGGCCGCCTACATCGCGCGGATGGCGCGCTCCAGCCTGCTCGAGGTGATCCGTGAGGATTACGTGCGGACGGCGCGCGCCAAGGGGCTCGGCGGCCGCCCGGTCATCCGGCTGCACGCGCTGCCCAATGCGCTGCTGCCGGTCATCACGCTGTCGGGAATTCTGCTCGGCTTCGTGCTGGCCGGATCGATCCCGGTGGAGCGCGCCTTCGGCACGCCGGGCCTCGGCTACTCGATGTTCACCGCGGTGGCCGAGCGCGATGTCTTTGTGATGCAGAACCTGGTGTTTCTGTACGCGGTGGTGTTCGTGCTGCTCAATATCGGGATCGATCTGTTGATCGCTTGGCTCGACCCGCGGATTCGCTACCAATGAGCACCGTCGTCCTTGGCCCCGGCGCCGCCGCCAGGCCGGGCCGCCTGCGGCGGGCCGGCCTGGTGCTCGGCCGGTTTGCGCGGCGCTCGCCGATGTCGGCATTCTGGGGCGTCATCGCGGCGGCGATCATCGCGATGGCGGTCCTCGCGCCGGCCGTCGCGCCGTTCGACCCGGTCAAGTCCGATTTCCGCGCGATGTCGAAGCCGCCGACCGAGCGGCACATCTTCGGCTCGGACCAGCTCGGCCGCGACGTGCTGAGCCGGGTGATCTACGGCGCCCGCGCCTCGTTGACCGTGGCTTTGGGCTCGGTGCTGTTCGGCACGACGCTGGGCGCGCTGTGGGGGCTGGCGAGCGGCTATCTCGGCGGCCGGTTCGACCTGGTCAGCCAGCGCATCATCGAGTTTCTGCAATCCTTCCCCGACCTGATCCTGGCGATGGCCATCGCGATGGCGCTCGGCGCCGGGTTCGGCACGGTCATCGTCGCGATCGCGATCACCCGGATACCGTTCGGCGGGCGGGTGATCCGCGCCGTCGTGCTGTCGCTGAAGGAGATGTCGTATGTCGAGGCGGCGCGCGGCGTCGGCGCGTCGCGGCTGCGCATCATGCTGCGCCACATCCTGCCGCAATGCGTCGCGCCGTATCTTATCCTGGCGACGACGCATCTCGGCGTGGCGATCATCATCGAGGCGGCGCTCGGCTTTCTCGGCGTCGGCATCCCGCCGCCGACCCCGACCTGGGGCAACATGCTCGCCGACTCGCTCAACGCCGGCCTGGTGCCGCCGTGGTGGCTGGTGCTGTTCCCGGGGGCGGCGATCACCCTGACCGTGCTCGCCTTCAACCTGCTCGGCGACGGCATCCGCGATGCGCTCGATCCCCGCCTGCGCGGCGCGGTCAAGGCTTAGCCTACGCCGCCAGCGCAATCCCGTCGTAGAGTTCCGCGAGCGGTATCGCGACCTCGACCGAGGACAGCGCGAGAACCGCCTCGCCGCCGCGGATGATTTCGGTAAACCACTGATCGCCGGCGCGGCGATGCAGTTCGGCGTAGCGCTCGTCGGAGGCAATCAACAGAATTTCCTGGACCGTGTCGATCTGCCGATACGCCGGCAGTTTGATCCGGCGGTCGTGCCGCTCGGTACCGGGCGACAGGATTTCGACGATCAGAAACGGCTCCTTGATCGCCTGCCGGCCGGGTTCATTCGGTGCGCAAGTTGCCGCGATGTCGGCTTCAAAATAGGTGTCGGCGCGGTCGGCTCGAACCACACCGGCTTCGGTCTGCGCATTGCACGGGCGTCGGCGCGATAGCGCCGCATCGATCCGTGCGCCAAGCCGCATCGAGAGGATACGATGCGCTTCCGCGGGCGGCGCCATCGCCATCGGAAAGCCGCCGATCAGCTCGTAATGCGTCTCCGTGCCGTCGTCCCAGCACAGAAACTCATCCAACGTCATCGGTTTTAGGGCGACTTCCGCCACTGTGTCGGCTCGCTGGGATTTGACGCAGCGTCATTCTAGACGAACACCGCGCGATGGCCAACGCGACGCGCCGCCGATACCGGTGCGTGAAGCCGCGGCGTCAAAAGGCGGAGGCGGTCAGCTTGATGTCGGAGAGCGCCCAGGCGCGGGTGAATTGCCGGCGGGTCGGGGCCGCGTCACGGCCCTGCGCGGCGAGCGCCTGGGCGAGCCCGGAAAGCGCCCAGCCGTTCGCCGGGTAGCGGCGCAAATCCTCGCGATACACGGCTTCGGCCGCATCGGCGCGGCCGGCTTTCAGCAGCGCCGCGCCGAGCAGATGGCGGACCGGGAAGAACCAGTCGGCCGGTTCGTCATAGGCCAGCCGGTCCTCATGCGCGACCGCATCGGTGAGCAAGGCGATAGCCTCGTCCGGCTTGTTCTCGGTGGTGGCGATACGCGCTTTCACGACAAGGACCGCAACCGCGAACACGTCCCTGGCGGCGTTCAATCCCGCGCCGTCATCGGCTGCAAAGGTGGCCGCATGCTGCGCCAACGCGGCCAGCGCGGCTTTGGCCGCATCGGTCCGGCCTGTGGCGGCGAGCGCGGTCGCCTTGGCGTAGAGGTAACCGCCGGTCAGCGCCTTCAAGCGCTCATCCGGCGGCGGTTCGGCCAGGATGTCGTCCCACAGGCCAAAGCGCACCATCGCCATGTAAAGCTCGGCGACGTACCAATCGGCACCGGGCATCGCCAGCAGCATCGCCGCCGGGGCGATCGCTTGCGATTGGCGCGCGGCGGCGAGGGTCTCGGCCTTGCGGCCGAGCATCGCCGCCGAATAGGCGAGGAACTGGTAGTTATGCCCAGTATACGCGACCGGGTAGTAGTCCGGCGCTTGGACGGCGGTAAAATACGCGATATCGGCGGCGGCCGCCTTGCGGTTGGCCTCGGCCGCATCGGCATACCGGCCGACGCGCTGCAGGATGTGCGCCGGCATATGGACGAGGTGCCCCGCCGCGGGCATGACGCCGGCAAGCCGCGCCGCCGCGGGCAAGGCCTTCTCCGGGTGCGGCGACGCCTCGACGGCATGGATGTAATAATGATTCGCGCCGGGATGGCCGGGGTTTTTGGCGAGCACCACTTCCAGCCGCGCGACGATCGCCTCGGTGCCGGGTGCCGGGCTGCCGTCGAGCCCCCACAGCTTCCAGGCATTGGTGTTCATCGCCGCTTCGGCGGCAAGCGTCTGAACGTCGAGATCGTCGGGGAAGTGCGCCGCGACGTCGGCCATCGCGTCGGCATAAGCCGTCAGCACCGGCATCTCGGCGGCCGGGTCGAGCGCCTGGGGACCGGCGTAGCGTTTTGCCAGCGCGGCGATCAGCGCCTGTTCGACCGGCGGCGCCGCGGCGGCGCGGCGCTCCGCCTGCTGCAAGGCTTCCCAGGCGACCTTGGCGCGTGCCGCGACCATCGTCGGCAGGTTGTAGTTCGGCCCGACGGTGAGCGCGACGCCCCAGAAGCACATCGCACAGGCCGGGTCCTCGGCCGCCGCTCTGGCGAACGACCGGGTCGCCTCGTCGTGATTGAAGGCCCAGAGATAGCGCATGCCCTGGTCGAAATAAGCCTGGGCGACCGTCGATTGGGTCGAGGTCTTGCGATGGAACCGGCCGAGACCGGCAAACAGCCTTGCGCCTTCGGACCATTCGGCCACGGTGTCCGGAAGCTTTGCCGGGGCGCGGCAGATCGCGGCCGGCAAGCCGCCGCTTGCGCCGCCGGCGAGCGACTCGCGGTCCACACCCACCGCGCCGCCGAGCGCGGCGCACCCGATCGCCAATGCCAACGCCGCTCGCGCGAGGCGGCGAGAAACACGGTGCTCGATCGGCATCGGGACGCTCCAGGTGAGACCGGGCGAATGTCGGCGGACCTCTTGTTCAGGCGCTTGCCGGCTTCGCCAGCGGGAAGCTCACGCCGGCGTCATGCAGATGGCAGGCGGCCCAATGGCGCGGCACCACCTCGCGCAACGCCGGCGCCTCGCTGCGGCAGCGGGCATGCGCGTAGAGGCAGCGGGTGTGGAAGTGGCAACCGGCGGGCGGGTTGATCGGGCTCGGCACATCGCCCTTGAGGATCACCCGCCTGCGGCCGCGCGAACTCGCCTTGGGGATCGGCACCGCCGAAAGCAGCGCCTCGGTATACGGGTGCAGCGGCATCTCGAACAGGCTGGTCTTGTCGGTCAGCTCGACGATGCGGCCGAGATACATCACCGCGACGCGGTGCGACAGATGCTCGACCACCGCCAGGTCGTGCGCGACGAACAGGTAGGACAGCTTCAGCTCGTCCTGCAAATCCATCAGCAGGTTGATGATCTGCGCCTGGATCGACACGTCGAGCGCCGAAACGGGCTCGTCGCCGACGATCAGCTCGGGGTGCAGCGCCAACGCGCGGGCGATGCCGATGCGCTGGCGCTGCCCGCCCGAGAACTCGTGCGGATAATGGCCCATCAACTCGGGCCGCAGGCCGACGCGCGCGAACAGGCCGGCGACCCGGTCCTGCCAGTCGCCGCCATTGGCGACGCGGTGGATGCGCAGCGGCTCGCCGACGATCTCCCCCGCCGACATGCGCGGATTGAGCGAGGCGTAAGGGTCCTGGTAGATCATCTGCATGCGCCGGCGATAGGGCAGCATTGCCTCGGGGTCGAGGCCGGTGATGTCCTCGCCGTGCACCAGGATTTGACCGGCCGTCGGTTCGAGCAGCTTCAGCAGGGTGCGGCCGACGGTCGACTTGCCGCAGCCGCTCTCGCCGACAAGGCCCAGCGTCTCGCCCGGTTTGATGTGGAACGAGACGCCGTCGACCGCGTGCACGGTGCCGGCTTTGCGCGCGAACACCCCCTTGACGATCGGGAAATGCTTTTTGAGGCCGCGCGCCTCGACCAGCGGCACCGGGTCGTTGCCGGCGGCGGTCACGACGCGGTCGCCGTCATCAGCCGGTCGGCATGCCAGCAGGCGATGAAATGGCCGGGGCGACGCTCGCCGAGCGGCGGATACGCGGCGCGGCACTCGTCGCTGGCGAATTCGCAGCGCGGCGCAAAGGTGCAGCCCGCCGGCAGGTCGAGCAGCGACGGCACCATGCCCTTGATCTCGTTGAGCCGGCTGCGGCGCGCATCGCTCCGCGCGGCGACGTCGAGCTTGGGCAGCGAGCCCAGCAGGCCGCGGGTATAGGGGTGGCCGGGGTTGTCGAACAGCTCCTTGGCGTTCGCCTCCTCGACCTTGCGTCCGGCATACATGACGACGACCCGGTCGGCGTTCTCGGCGACGACGCCCATGTCATGCGTGATCAGGATGATGGCGGTGCCGGTGGTCTCCTGCAGTTCGCGCATCAGGTCGAGGATCTGCGCCTGGATCGTGACGTCGAGCGCGGTGGTCGGCTCGTCGGCGATCAGCACCTTGGGGTTGCACGACAGCGCCATCGCGATCATCACCCGCTGCCGCATGCCGCCCGAGAGCTGGTGCGGATAGGCCTGCGCGCGCCGTTCCGGTTCGGGGATCGAGACGCGGCGCAGCATCTCGACCGCCTTGTCCATCGCCGCGCGCGCGCCGAGACCCTGGTGCAGCACGATCGCCTCGCTGATCTGCCGGCCGACCGTCAGCAGCGGGTTCAGCGAGGTCATCGGCTCTTGAAAGATCATCGAGATTTCGTTGCCGCGGATGTCTTCCATCTCGGCCTCGGAGAGGTCGAGCAGGTTGGCGCCGTTGAAGCGGACGGCGCCGCCGACGATGCGCCCCGGCGGGCTGGCGACCAGGCGCAGCACCGACAGGGCGGTGACGCTCTTGCCGCAGCCCGACTCGCCGACAACACCCAGGGTTTCGCCCGCCCGCACCCCGTACGACACCCCGTCGACCGCGCGGACGACCCCGGCCTGGGTCAGGAAATGCGTTTGCAGATCGTCGATTTCCAAGATCGCCCGCCCGGGCGCGGGCACCGTGCCGTGCCCGGCCGGGGCGACGTGAACTCCCTGATTCAACGGTGACTCCGATGAATTTGCTATGTTATTGCTTGCCCGACCGAAAGTGGCCGCGGGTCGATTAGAGCATGCCGCGGCCACCGCATAAATAGGCTTGGGTCGCAAGCACGTGACGGGGAGGAGCGGAGGATGACCGGATCGAGTTCGCTAAACCGTGGGTGGAGGCGCCGCGATTTCCTCAGGGGCAGCGCGGCGATGGCCGCCGCTGCGGCGCTCGGCGTCGCACCCTGGCGCGCGATGGCCGATGTGCCGATGGAGTTCGACGGCACGAAGTTCAAGCTCGCCGCACCCGAGCCCAATCCGAAATCCGGTGGCGTGCTGCGCTACGGCATCACCAACCGGCCGCCGCATTTCGACGTGCACCAGTCGGGGACGATCAACAGCCTGAGCGCCCAGGCCGTGCAGTTCGACAATCTGGTGCGGCGCGACCCGCGCGACAGCGGCAAGACCATCATCCCCGACCTCGCCCATTCCTGGCAGATTTCGGCGGACGGCAAGACCTACACCTTCCACCTCCGCCAGGGCGTGCTGTTCCATGACGGCGCGGAGCTGACCGCGGACGACATCAAGGCCACGTTCGACCGCATCGCCAAGCCGCCGCAAGGCGTCAGCATCCCGCGCAGCGTCTTGTTCAAGTCGGTGGCCGAGATCGCCGCACCCAACAAATACACGGTGGTGTTCAAGCTGTCCGAGCCGCGGCCGCCCAATTTCATCATGTCGGCGATCGCCAGCGGCTGGAACGTCATCGTCCGCAAGAAGACGCTGGAGGACAACAACTACAATCTGCGCAAGGTCGAAATCTACCCCGGCACCGGCCCGTTCATCAGCAAGCGGCGGGTCGAGAACGAGGTCTGGGTGTTCGAGAAGAACAAGAAGTACTGGAACGACCCGCTGCCTTATCTCGACGGCATCGAGTTCTATCACGCGCTGCCGTTTTCGACCGAGCTGGGCTCGTCGATCCTGTCGGGCCGCACCGATTACATCCGCATCACCGACCCGGTGACCGTGCGCAAGGCAAAGGAAATGCCCGGTTTCAAGACCGCGCAGTTCAATCAAAGCGTCATCCAGGGCGTGTGGCTCAACCACAAGAAAAAGCCGCTCGACGATGCGCGGGTGCGGCGGGCGCTGCACCTGACCTTCGACCGGCCGGCGCTGATCGACGTGGTGAAGGACGTGACGCCGATGCAGGTCGGCGGGTTCATCTACCCGTTCTCCGAATTCGCCACACCCAAGGAGGAGCTGTTCAAGCGGCTGGGCTACCAGTCGGACACCACGGCGGCGGTGAAGGAGGCGAAAGCGCTGCTGGCGCAGGCCGGGTACAAGGACGGGCTGCCCGAACCGCTCGACTTCCTGGTGCGCGACGTGCCGAGCTTCAAGCTGTGGGCGCAGGCGGTGCAGGCGATGCTGCAAGAGGGCCTCAACGTCAAATGCAACCTGCGCACGGTCGTCGAGTCGGTATGGTTCGACGACACGGCAAGCGGGCATTTCGATCTGGCGATCGGTGCCGTGGTGTCGACGCTGCTCGACCCGTCGGACTATTTTAACGCCTGGTACCGCACCGGCGGGCCGCAAAATTATTCGCAATGGTCGAACAAGGATTTCGATGTCTTGCTCGACCAGATCGACCGCGAGGTCGACCCGGCCAAACGCCTGGCGCTGATCCACCAGACCGAGGCGATCATGGAGCAGGAAATCCCGGTCCTGCCGGTCGCCTGGGAACGCATCAACGACGTCTATCGCGATTACGTCAAAGGCCACAACCCGGCCGATTATTTCGGCATCTACGACGTCGTGCGCGAAGACACGTTCTGGCTCGACAAGACGTAAGCCTAAAGGCTCATTTCCGACCATGTCATTCCGGGGCATCGCGCAGCGATGAACCCGGAACCCATGAACACGGCCCCTCGAAAAGCGTGTTCCGACGCCACCGACGTCTTGGATAAGCCCGTGTTCATGGGTTCCGGGTTCGGCCCGGGGGCCGCCCCGGAATGACGCAAGCAATTCCGGGTCAGGCTCTCGGCAGAACCCAGCCTACCGGTTCTGCCAGTCGGGTTTGCGGCGCTCGGCGAAGGCTTTCGGGCCCTCGATGTAATCCTGGCTGTCGAGATTGGCCTGCACCGCCGGATAGACCGTGGTCATCGCCTTTTGCAGGGTCGGTTCGTCGAGGCTGCGATAGACCGACTGTTTCGAGGCGCGGATCGCCATCGGCGAACACTCGAGGATCATCGCCGCCCAGCGCTTCGCGGCCGCGAGCGCCTCGCCTTGCGGTACGACCTCGTTGACAAAGCCGAGCTCCTTGCCCTCGGCGGCCGACACGCGGCGGCCGGTGAGGATCATCCCCATCGCCTGTTTCTGCCCGATCATGCGCGGCAGGCGATGCACCCCGCTGCCGGCGATAAGGCCGACACGCGGCTCGGGCAGCGCGAAGACCGCGTTCTCCGCGGCGATGATGATGTCGCAGGCCAGCGCGGTCTCGAACCCGCCGCCCATCGCCACGCCGTTGACCGCGGCGATCAGCGGCTTGTCGAGGTCGAAGCGGTGCGACAACCCAGCGAACCCGGTCGCCGGCCGCGGCCCGCGGCGCCCGGCGGCCTGCACCTTGAGGTCGTTGCCGGCCGAGAAAGCACCCTCGCCGGCACCGGTGACGATGCCGACCCAGAGCCCGGGATCGGCGGCGAACTCGTTCCAGATGCCGTCGAATTCCCAATGCGCCTCGCTGTGCAGCGCGTTCATGACCTCCGGCCGGTTGATCGTGACGATGCGGATGCGCCCCTCATCCTCGACCCGGCAAAAACGGTATTCAGCCATAGTCCCTCCCGTCGCTCCGCCGATGATCGGCCGATCGCCAGCCGAAATTCAAACCCAAATCCGATCCCGTCCTGGTTGAATTTGGTTCTCGACCGCAGTTTACAATCTGTTACAGTGCCGTCGGCGGCAAGGCGCGGGGCCATGGGTAGTACATTTGTTGCGAGGATGCTCGTGCTGATCGCAACGCTCGCCTTGCCGCTTTCGGCCCTGGCGCAGGAGCCCGACCGGCTCCCGGCCGCGGTCGAATTGCCCATCCTCGTCTATCACCATGTCGTGCCGGGGCACGGCTCGGCGCTGCTGCACGTGACCCCGGAGGGGTTCGAGCAGCAGCTCAAATACCTGCAGAGCAACGGCTATCGCAGCATTTCGTTCGACGATCTTGCCGACGGCCTCGAACACGGCGCGCCGCTGCCTGCGCGGCCGGTCATCCTGTCGTTCGACGACGGCTGGCAGAACCAGTACCAGCACGCCTTTCCGCTGCTGCGCCAATACGGGTTCGCCGCGACCTTCTATGTGGTGACCGGCTATGTCGACCGCCCCAACTTCATGAGCAGTGACGAGCTGAAGGAAATGATCGCGGCGGGGATGACGATCGGCAGCCATTCTCATTGGCATCCGGCGTTGCCGACCCTCGGGACCGGGGAGCGGCTCAAGGACGAGGTGGTGGGCAGCAAGCTCTGGCTCGAGGAGCGGCTCGGCGTTACGGTCGACACCTTCGCCTATCCCTACGGCGCCTACACCGCGGCGGATGTGGCGGCGGTCAAGGCCGCCGGCTATCGCACGGCGCGGACGGTCGACACCGGCACCCATGCCACCGCCGACAACCTCGAAACCCTGCCCGCGGTGATCTTCCCGCAATACCTGAACCGCTATCGCGGCAATGTGGAGCTGACCGCCAGCCGCTGATGCGGCGAAGCCGATCGTGCGATGCCGCCGCCCCCAGCTCGTGGCAGGCGGTGCGTCGGAGCCTCCCGTTGTCGCGTGCATCTCGTATATAACAGCGACAAAACAAGGCCGGGAGCGGTGTAGTGCCCGAGACTGACAGCATCGAACGCGAGCGGATGGACTATGACGTCGTCATCGTCGGGGCGGGGCCTGCCGGGCTTGCCGCGGCGATCCGCTTGAAGCAGCTCGCGGCGGACGCGGGAAGCGAGATCGCGGTCTGTGTGGTCGAGAAGGGGTCGGAGGTCGGCGCGCACATCCTGTCGGGCGCGGTGTTCGAGCCGCGCGCGCTGAACGAGCTGATCCCCGATTGGCGCGAGCGCGGCGCGCCGCTCGACACGCCGGCGGCCGAGGACCGCTTTCTGCTGCTGTCGGCGCGCAAGGCCTACCGGCTGCCAACGCCGCCGCAGATGCACAATCACGGCAATTACATCATCAGCCTCGGCAATCTGTGCCGCTGGCTGGCGACCCAGGCCGAGGCGCTGGGGGTCGAGATCTATCCCGGCTTTGCGGCGGCCGAGGTGCTGTACGACGATACCGGCCGGGTGCTTGGGGTCGCGACCGGCGATATGGGCATCGGCAAGGACGGGCAGCCGACCGCGAACTACACGCCGGGCGTCGAGCTGCGCGGCCGCCAGACGATCTTCGCCGAAGGCGCGCGCGGCTCGCTGACCAAGACCCTGGTGCAGCGCTTCCACCTGCGCGAGGCGTGCGATCCGCAGACCTATGCGATCGGCATCAAGGAATTGTGGGAGATCGACCCGGCGAAGCATCAGCCGGGGCTGGTCGTGCATACCGTGGGCTGGCCGCTCGACAACCGTACCTATGGCGGGTCGTTCCTCTATCACCTGGAGGGTGGGCAGGTGTCGGTCGGGTTCGTGATCGGCCTCGACTACGACAACCCCTACCTGTCGCCGTTCGAGGAATTCCAGCGCTTCAAGACGCACCCGGCGATCCGGCCTTTCTTTGAGGGCGGGCGGCGCGTCGCCTATGGCGCGCGGGCGCTCAACGAAGGCGGGTTCCAGTCGATCCCGCGCCTGGACTTCCCGGGCGGGGCGCTGACCGGCTGCGCCGCCGGTTTTGTCAACGTCCCCAAGATCAAGGGCAGCCACACCGCGATGAAATCGGGCATGGTCGCCGCCGAGGCGATCTTTGCGCGGCTCAACGGCGACGAGGCGGCCAGCGTGCGCGCCGGGCTGCAGCGCAGCTGGGTATGGGAGGAGCTTTACCGGGTGCGCAACATCCGCCCGAGCTTCCGGCTCGGGATGTGGGCGGGGCTGGCCTATTCCGCGATCGACACGTATCTGTTGCGCGGCCGGGCGCCGTGGACCTTCCACAACCATTCCGACTACGACCAGATCAAGCCGAAGGACGTGTTCGCGCCGATCCACTATCCGCGGCCCGACGGCAAGGTCAGCTTCGACCGGCTGACCTCGGTCTCGTTCTCCTTCACCAACCACGAGGAGAACCAGCCGGCGCATCTCAAATTACGCGATCCGGACAAGGCTATTTCAATTAATTACCGCCTCTACGATTCACCCGAACAGCGCTATTGTCCGGCAGGGGTCTATGAAATCGTCGACGATGCGGTTGGCGGCAAACGGCTGCAGATCAACGCGCAGAACTGCGTCCACTGCAAGACATGCGACATTAAGGACCCGGAACAGAATATCGATTGGGTAGTACCAGAAGGCGGTGGCGGGCCCAATTACCCGAATATGTAAGCTTGCCTCGCGGCGCGGGGCGCGGGCGGTGGGAATGGCATCTGCGGTGAGACCACGATTGAACCCGGGCTTGGCGATGCTGGGCTTGGCGATGCTGGGCCTGGCGGCGCTATGGGTGCCGCCGGCGGTCGCGGCGCCGACCCCTCCGGCGGCCGAAAACAAGCCGCCGCCGGCCGCGGTCGCCGATCTCTACGGCAACTACCTGGCCGGTCGGCACGCCGAGCGGATGCGCGACTACCCGGCGGCGGCGGCGTGGTTCGAGAAGGCGATCGGCGCCGATCCCGATTCGCCCGAGCTGATCAGCCGCACCTTTCTGATGGCGATCGGCGCCGGCAATTTCGAACGCGCGCGGCCGCTCGCCGAACAGGTGCTGAAGCTCGACAGCAGCGACGCGCTGGCGCGCATGGTGGTGATCGCCGACCGGCTGAAGGCCGGCGATGCGGCCGGCGCGATGCAGCAGGCGGCGCTGCTGCCGTCGGACGGCGTGCACCGTTTCATCGCGCCGCTGGCGCTGGCCTGGACGCGGATGGCGGCGGGCGACTTGCCGGGCGCCGACGCCGCGCTGCAGCAGCTCGACAAGTTCGGCGGCTTCCAGCCGCTGAAGAACTTCCAGCTCGGCCTGCTCTATGATTTCGCCAACCAGCCCGACAAGGCGGAGGGGTTCTACGACCAGACCCTCGCCGACAATCAGCAGCTCAACTGGCGACTGACCGACGCGATCGCCAATTTCTATGAGCGGCACGGCAAGGCCGCCCAGGCCAAGGCGCTGTACCAGAAGTTCATCGACCAGAATTCCGGCAGCGAGATCGCCCAGACCGTGTTGGCGGCACGCCCGCCAGGGGTGCCGAAGCCGGTCATCGCGTCGGCCTCCGACGGGGTGGCGGAGGCGATGTTCGATCTGGCGAGCGTCTTGAACCAAAGCGAGACGCTCGATCTTGCCCTGGTCTACGATCGTTTCGCGCTGGCGCTGCAACCGGATTTCCGGCTGGCGCAGCTGCTGCTCGCCGACATCCTGTCGGCGCAGAACGAGCCGGCGCAAAGCCTGGCGGTGCTCGAGCAGATCCCCCAGACATCGCCCTATTCGTGGTCGGCGAGGCTGCGCGGGGCGGCCAATCTCGACGCGCTCGACCGTTCCGACGAGGCGATCGCCCAGTTGAAGCAGATGGCGGCCGAGGCGCCGAAGACGATCGGCGCCGATGTGCAGCTCGGCGATATCCTGCGCAACAAGAAGCGGTTCGACGAGGCCGCGGCGGCCTACAACGAGGCGATCGAACGCGCCGCGGCCCAAGGCCTGCCCGACCGCTGGGCGCTGTTCTACGACCGCGGTGTTTCCTACGAACGCGCCGGCAATTGGAAACAGGCCGAGATCGATCTCGAACACGCGCTCGAGCTGAAACCCGACCAGCCGCTGATCCTCAACTATCTCGGCTATTCCTGGGTCGACAAGGGCATCAAGCTCGACCAGGGCCTCAAGATGATCGAAAAGGCGGTCGAGCTGCGCCCGCAGGATGGTTATATCGTCGACAGCCTGGGCTGGGCGCATTACCGGCTCGGCGACTACAAGGCGGCGGTCGAAAACCTCGAACGCGCGGTCGAGCTCGTGCCGTCCGATCCGACGATCAACGACCATCTGGGCGATGCCTATTGGCGCACCGGCCGGTTCACCGAGGCGCGCTATCAATGGCACCGCGCGCTGCAGTTCGGCCCCGACAAGGACGACGTCCACCCGATCGAGGTCAAGCTCGACCAGGGGCTGGCGCCGCTGCCGGCGACGAGCGCCGCGCCCGCCGCGGTCCAGCCCAAGCCGGCGGAGCGCGGCGGCTGAGCGGCGCTGCTCCCGGCGTTTTCGCCCCGGCCAAGGTCAATCTCTACCTGCACGTCCTGGGCCGCCGGGCGGACGGCTATCATCTGCTCGACAGCCTCGTCGCCTTCGCCGATATCGGCGACCGGGTGAGCGCGGCGCCGGCCGCGGCGTTGTCGCTCACCGTGACCGGCCCCGAGCGCGGCGCGCTGGCCGGGCTCGGCGACGGCAATCTCGTGCTGAAGGCGGCGCAGGCGTTCGCGGCGCATCACGGTGTCGCCGCCGGTGCCGCGCTGAGCCTCGACAAGCAGTTGCCGGTCGCTGCGGGGATCGGCGGCGGGTCGAGCGATGCGGCGGCGGCGCTGCGCGCGGTCTCGGTTTTGTGGGGGCGGCCGATCGACGCGGCGGCGCTGCGGATCGCGGCGGCGCTCGGCGCCGACGTCCCGGCTTGCCTCGACGGCCGGCCGGTCTGGGTCGGCGGGATCGGCGAGCGGCTCGAACCGCTGCCCGGTCTGCCGCCGCTCGGCATCGTGCTTGCCAATCCGCGCCGCGAGCTGCCGACCGCCGCGGTGTTCCGGGCGCGGCGCGGCGCGTTCACGACCGACCAGTTCGCGCGCACGACCCCGCGCAGCCATGTCGGGCTGATCGGATTGCTGCGCCAATGCCGCAATGATTTGACCGAGGCCGCCTTGGGCCTGGTGCCCGAGATCGCGGTCGTGCTCGATCGGCTCCGCGCGCTGCCGGACGCCTACCTGGCGCGGATGAGCGGCAGCGGTGCGACCTGTTTCGCGCTGTTTGCCGACCGGGCCGCCGCCGAGCGGGCGGCTGCGCGTGTGACCGCCGCCGAGCCGGGATGGTGGGTGCGGGCCGGGATGCTGCTTTCGGCGCCGCCGCCATGGGGACCGTGCGGCGGTTAAGACTTCTCGGCAGCCGTATCCAGCGCGGCGCCGATCGTCGCGGCGAGGCCCTGGGCGCGGGCCTTGTCCTTGTCGCCGAACTGCCGGAGCAGGGCGTCGGCGCGCTGTTTGGCGTCCGCGTCGCCGCGCTCGCCGGCAGCGCTGTACCAGGCGTAGGCGTCGACCAGCGAGCGGTCGACCCCACTGCCCTGCTCATAGAGGATCGCGAGGTTGATCATCGCCGGCGCCAGACCCTGGCGCGCCGCCCGTTCGTACCAGCGCGCTGCGGCGGCGTCATCTTGCGTCGTCCCCGCGCCTTGGGCGTAGGCGAGCGCCAGGTTGAACTGCGCGGCGGGATGGTTCTGGTCCGCGGCGCTGCGGTACCAGTTGAGCGCCTCGGTCGGGTCCGCCGGCACGCCGCGGCCCTCGGCGTAAAGCACGCCGAGATTGTACTGCGCGGCGATATCGCCTTGCGCCGCGGCTGCGTGAAACCACGAGAAGGCGCTGGCGTCGTCCTGCACCAACCCGTCGCCGCGCGCATAGAGCACGCCGACATCGTATTGCGCCGTCGCGTCGCCTGCTTTGGCGCGCGCGAGGTAGAATGCCGCGCGCGACGCCGGGTCGTGGGGCGGGACGCTCGGTCGCGG
>DASZOZ010000079.1:0-35597 GCA_035550515.1 Allostellaceae bacterium | reverse complement strand
CGACGCTGCGGTCGGCGGCGCTGCGGTCGGCGGCGCTGCGGTCGGCGGCGCTGCGGTCGGCGGCGCTGCGGGCGAGGCTGGCAGGGCAATCGGCCATCGGCTACACTCGCCCGCGTGCCGGCCTAGAGCAAGCCGGCGAGGGAAAGGAGCGATCGGGACAGCCCATGGCGGATCGGCCTCGCGACCAGACGAGACCCGCGCGCGACGCCGCGCCGGATGACCTCGCCCGCGAGGCGGCGCGGCGCGATATCGAGGCGCGCGACGTGATGGCCTATCTGCGCCGCCATCCCGAATTCCTCGACGAGCATCCCGAGGCGCTGCGCCTGCTGCGCCCGCCGACGCGCGAGGTCGGCGACGGGGTCGTCGATTTCCAGCAGTTTCTCCATGAGCGCCAGCGCCGCGAGCTCAGCCGGGTCAATCTCGAATACCGCAACCTGATCGCCGTATGCCGCGGCAATCTGGCGAGCCAGAACCGGGTGCACAAGGCGGCGCTGGCGGTGCTCGCCGCTCCGAGTTTCGGCCAACTCCTGCAAATCGTGACGACCGATCTCGCGGTGCTGCTCGATGTCGACGCGGTCACCATCGCGGTCGAGAACATCGCCGGCGTCACCCCACGCCTCCGCACGCACGGGGTGCACCTGATCGAGGCCGGCACGGTCGCCGACCTGCTCGGCGAGGACAAGGCGGTGGTCTACGAGGCCGATGTGATCGGCGACCCGGCGCTGTTCGGCGGCGCCGCCGGGCTGGTGCGCTCGCAGGCGCTGCTGCGGCTGCGTTTCGGGCGCGAGACCCCCAGCGGCCTGCTGTGCATCGGCACCCGCAAGCCGGGGCGGTTCCATCCCGGGCTCGGCACTGAGCTGCTCGGTTTTCTCGGCCGGATTGTCGGCCTCGCGATCGGTTTATGGCTCAATCCCGTGCGCTAAGCGCAGCGCAGGCGAGCCCCCCGAAGCCTTTCCCCACCCTTCCCGAACCCCTGCCGCCGGCCCGCTTCCAGGTCGCCGAGGACCTGCGTGCAGCGATCGGCGCCTGGCTCGACTGGCTAGTCGCCGAGCGGCGCGCCTCGGCGCATACGGTTGCGGCCTATGGCCGCGACCTCGCGACGTTCTTCGACTTTCTCGGCGCGCATCGCGGCGCGGTGCCGGACCTGGCGTCGATGTCGGGCCTCACCCCGGCCGATTTTCGCGCGTTCCTGGCGCAGCGCGCGATGGACGGCCGCGAGCGGACGACGATTGCCCGCGGCCTGTCGGTGCTGCGCGGTTTTGTGCGCTTTCTCGAACGCCGCCGTCTCGCATCGGCGCCGGGGCTCGCGGTGCTGCGCGCGCCGAAACTGCCGCAGAGCGTGCCGAAGCCGCTGACCGTCGACGACGCCGACGCGGCGCTCGCGGCCGCCGGCGATGTTTCGGCCAGCGCCTGGCAACAGAAGCGCGACATCGCCATTCTGACGCTGCTGTACGGCTGCGGGTTGCGTATTTCCGAGGCGCTGGGGCTGAGCCTGGCCGGGGCGCCGAAGGGCGAGGTGCTGGTGGTCACCGGCAAGGGCCGCAAGCAGCGCCATGTGCCGGTGCTGGCGGCGGTGCGCGAAGCGGTCGCCGACTACCTCGCCGCCTGCCCCTATCCGCTGACGCGCGACGGGCCGCTGTTTGTCGGCGCCCGCGGCGGGCCGCTCAACCCGCGCCTCGTGCAGCGCCAGATGCAGACGCTGCGCGGCATGCTCGGCCTGCCCGACACCGCGACCCCGCACGCGCTGCGCCACAGCTTTGCGACGCATCTGTTGGGGGGCGGCGGCGATCTGCGGGCGATCCAGGAGCTGCTCGGCCACGCCAGCCTGTCGACCACCCAGCGCTACACCAAGGTCGAGCCCGAACATTTGCTGAAGGTCTATGAAGCGGCGCATCCGCGGGCGCAGAAATAGCAGAAATAGATGTCGTCCCGGCGAAGGTCGGGACGACATCCGAAGCGGATGCGATCTACGCGCCCATCGCCGCCTTTGCGGTGGTGCCGATGGCGGCGGGCGAATCGCAGACGGTGATGCCGGCGCTCTTGAGCGCCTCGATCTTGTCGGCGGCACTGCCCTTGCCGCCGGCGATGATCGCGCCGGCATGGCCCATGCGGCGGCCCGGCGGGGCGGCGGTGCCGGCGATAAAGCCGACCACCGGCTTTTTGCGGCGTGCCGATTTGATCAGCGCCGCCGCGTCTTCCTCGCCGCGACCGCCGATCTCGCCGATCATGACGATGCCGTCGGTCTCCTTGTCGGCGAGGAACATCTCGATCACATCGGTGAAGTCGAGCCCGTGCACCGGGTCGCCGCCGATCCCGACGCAGCTCGACTGGCCGAGCCCCGCGGCGGTGGTCTGCGCCACCGCCTCATAGGTCAGGGTGCCCGAGCGCGACACGATGCCGATCCGCCCGCGGCGGTGGATGTGGCCGGGCATGATGCCGATCTTGCATTCGTCCGGGGTGATGACACCGGGACAGTTCGGGCCGATCAGCCGCGTCTTCGACCCGTCGAGCGCGCGCTTGACGCGCACCATGTCCTGTACCGGGATGCCGTCGGTGATGCAGACGACCAGCGGGATCCCGGCGTCGATCGCCTCGAGGATCGCGTCGGCGGCGGAGGGCGGCGGCACATAGATGACGCTGGCCGTGCAACGCGTCGCGGCGACCGCCTCGTGCACGGTATCCCAGACCGGCAGGTCGAGATGCCGGGTGCCGCCTTTGCCCGGGGTGACGCCGCCGACCATCCTGGTGCCGTAGGCGATCGCCTGCTCGGAGTGGAACGTGCCCTGGGCGCCGGTAAAGCCCTGGCAGATCACCGTGGTCGCGGCGTCGACGAGGATCGCCATCAGCCCATGCTCCCTTAGGCCGCCTCGGCGATCGATTTGACGACCTTTTCCGCCGCGTCGGCGAAATTCTCCGCGGCGATGATCGGCAGGCCGGACCGGCTCAGAATCTTGCGGCCCAATTCGACATTGGTGCCTTCGAGCCGCACCACCAGCGGCACGTGCAGGTTGACCTCGCGGGCCGCGGCGACGACGCCTTCGGCGATCACGTCGCAGCGCGCGATACCGCCGAAGATGTTGACCAGGATCGCCTCGACATTGGGCTCGGACAGGATGAGCTTGAACGCGGCGGTCACCCGTTCGCGCGTCGCGCCGCCGCCGACATCGAGAAAATTCGCCGGGCTGCCGCCGTACAGCTTGATGATGTCCATCGTCGCCATCGCCAGGCCGGCGCCGTTGACCATGCAGCCGATATTGCCGTCGAGCTTGACGTAGGAGAGCGAATTGCGCTGGCCCTCGCGCTCGGTCGGGTCCTCCTCGTCCTCGTCGCGCAGCGCCTCGATCTCGGGGTGGCGGAACAGCGCGTTGTCGTCAAAGCTCATCTTGGCGTCGAGCGCCACCAGCCCGCCGTCGTCCGTCACCACCAGCGGGTTCAGTTCGGCCAGCGACGCGTCGAGCTCGCCGAACGCCCGGTAAAGGCCGTTCACCAGCGCGACCATCACCCGCACCGCCGCCGCGCCGAGACCAAGCTCGAAGGCCAGCCGCCGGCCGTGAAACGGCTCGACCCCGGTCGCCGGGTCGATCGCCAGCCGCATGATCTTCTCAGGCGCGCGCGCCGCAAGCTCCTCGATCTCGACCCCGCCTTCGGCGGCGGCGATCAGCGTTATCCGGCCGCTGGTGCGGTCGATCGACAAGGCCAGATACAGCTCGCGCGCGATGTTCGACGCGGCCTCGATATAGACGCGCTTCACGTCGCGGCCCTGCGGCCCGGTCTGCTGCGTCACCAGGCGCTTGCCGAGCATGCCGGCCGCCGCTGCCGCCGCTTCCTCGGGCGAGCGGACCAGCTTGACGCCGCCCGCCTTGCCGCGCCCGCCGGCGTGGATCTGCGCCTTGACCGCCCACAGGCCGCCGCCGAGCCGCGCGGCGACCGCCTGCGCTTCGGCCGCGGTATAGGCGACGCCGCCCGGCTGCACCGGCACGCCGTATTTCGCCAGCAGCTCCTTCGCCTGGTACTCGTGGATGTTCATGTAACGCGACCGTCCAGGGACCCCGGGGTCAAGCCCGAGGGCGACGAGACCAGTCGAGGGCGGCCGCGGCTCACTTGATCAACCGCTCGCCTGCAGCTTCTTCGCCACGTCGATCAGTTCGCGCACCGCGGCGCAGGACTTGTCGAAGGCCGCTTTTTCGCCCGGATCGAGCGAAATCTCGACGATGCGCTCGACGCCGCCGGCGCCCAGCACCACCGGCACGCCGACATAAAGGCCGTGCACGCCGTATTCGCCGGACAGATGCGCGGCGCACGGCAGCACGCGCTTCTTGTCGAGCAGGTAGGCCTCGGCCATCGAGATCGCCGCGCTGGCCGGGGCATAGAAGGCCGAGCCGGTCTTCAGCAAATTGACGATCTCGGCGCCGCCGTCACGGGTGCGCTGGACGATCTGGTCGACCTTCGCCTGAGTCGTCCAGCCCATCTTGATGATGTCCGGCAGCGGGATGCCGGCAACCGTGGTGTAACGGATCGACGGCACCATCGTGTCGCCGTGTCCGCCGAGGACAAAGGCCGTCACGTCCTCGACCGAAACCCCCAGCTCCTCGGCGATGAAATAGCGGAACCGCGCGCTGTCGAGCACCCCGGCCATGCCGACGATGCGGTTGGTCGGCAGGCCGCATGCCTCGCGCAGCACCCAGACCATCACGTCGAGCGGGTTGGTGATCGCGATGACGAACGCATTGGGGCAGTGTTCCTTGATCGCCGCGCCGACCTGGCCCATGACCTTGGTGTTGATGCCGATCAGGTCGTCGCGGCTCATGCCCGGCTTGCGCGGCACGCCGGCGGTGACGATCACCACGTCGGCGCCCTTGATCGCCGAATAGTCGCTGGCGCCGGAAATCGCCGCGTCATACCCCTCGATCGAGCTGCCCTGGATGATGTCGAGCGCCTTGCCCTGCGGCACCCCGTCGACGATGTCGAACAGGACGATGTCGCCCAATTCCTTGATCCCCGCCAGCAGGGCGAGCGTGCCGCCGATCTGTCCGGCGCCGATCAGCGCGATCTTTTTGCGTGCCATCATGAGACCTCGTGACTGGATGGCGCGGGTCTTAGCGCGATTCCCCCAGCCCGGCAAGGCGAGCGGCACGACGCATCGCCCGCCTTGCGCGGCCGCTAACGATGGCCGCCATGTCCGCCGCCGCCGTGCCCACCGCCGTGCCAGCCACCGCCGCCGCCATGCCAGCCGCCGCCGTGCCAACCGCCGCCATGCCACCCTCCATGCCAGCCGCCGCCATGCCAGCCGCCCCAGCCATGGTGCCAGCCCCAACCCCAGCCGAGCGCGACGCCCGCCGGCCAGTAATAGGGGTAGCCGTAGTCGTAATAGGCGTAATCCGGATACGGGTAGTAGGGGTACGGGTAGGCGTAGCTGGGATAACCGTAGGCGGCCGGGTAAGCCGGTTGCGGGTAAGCCGGTTGCGGGTAAGCCGCCGGCGCCGCCGCACCCGGTTGCGCCGGCGCGGCGGCGTATGGCTGTGCCGGAGCGGCGGCGTATGGTTGCGCCGCGTAGGGCTGTGCGGCATATGGTTGCGCGGCATAAGGCTGGCCGGCCGGCATCGTCGCGGTCACCGCCGGTGCGGGTTGCGCCGGCACCGCCAGGCGGTTGAGTTCCTGTCGGTTCAGGTCCTCGGCCGACTGCGCCCAGGCCGGACCGGCGAGCGCCGCGACCCCAACGAGCGCGGCGGCCTTCAGCAGATGACTCATCGACTTTCCTCTCGGGTTGCGGCGACGGCCGCGATTGGCCCCCGAACACGCGCGTCGCGCATTGATCCAGCGCAACATGTGGGCGCGCCGCCACGCGAATCAAACGCGTGACGTCCCGCGGCTATTCCTTGTCGACGGCACGTCATCGAAAATTACCTTTCTGCCGCAAAAATGTCATGATTGCCCCATACGCAATAGTTCGTCGGCTCGTTCGAGCCCTGGGGTAATCACAGTTCAGGTTGGTCGAGTGCTGAGACCATAACGCCATCAGCATCGCCGCCATCCGTGCGGCCATGTACTCGCGAACATTGTGGAGCTGCTTAAAGCGCCCGGCGCAGGTCGGTCGCAATGCTTCGGTTCGGCTTGTCTTTAACAACCAGAGGGGGCGGTGCATGACGGCACCGGCGTTGATCGCGCTGTTGATCGGGGCAGGTTTTGCCCAACCGCAGGCCGAGGCGATCGCGGCCTATTCGCAGACCCAGGCAGGGGTGGACCAGGAGGAGATGGACCCGTGCGCCCGGTCGTGGATGGGCGACGGGCTGTTCGGCCTCACCCGGCAGCTGCGCCGCGACCTGCATCGCGAAGCCGGCACCAAAGGCTGCGTCCCGGCCGAGCAGCAAGTGGCGTTTGTCGCCCGCGTCTGGCCGACGCTCTACCCGCATTGCGCCTCGCGCTTCGCCGCCGGCGACCTGCGCGCCTTCCGCCGCTGCTTCGGCCTCGGCGAGGGGGATTGAAGCTAGAACAGCCGGTCCGTCGCGATCTTCGCCCCGTCGGCCATCGCGCGGAACTTGGCCCAGACCACGTCCTCCGGCACCCGCCCCATGCCGGCCGAGGTGTCGAAGCCGCAATCGGTGGCGGCCATCACCCGCTTGGGGTCGCCCACCGCCTGTGCGACGCGCTCCAGCCGGTCGGCGACGGTCTCGGGGTGCTCGACGAAATTGGTCAGGTCGTCGATCACCCCGGCGCAGATGATCTGGTCGTCGGCCAGCCGGTGCTTGGCCAGCACCTTGTATTCGTGCTGGTGGCGCGGGTTGCCGAACGGCAGCACATAGCCGCCGACCTTGGCCTCGAGCAGGATCGGCATGATGTCGTCGAGCGGCACGTCGCGGTCGTGCGGGCCCTCGTAATTGCCCCAGCAGACATGCAGGCGGACCCGGTCGCGCGGCACGTTGACGATCGCCTGGTTGATCGCCTCGACGACCCGCTCGACAAAGCCGAGGAAATCGCCGAGCGGCCGGTCGTTGTAGGAGAGGTGCCGCTCCAGCGCCAGATCGGGGCAGTCGAGCTGCAGCAGGAAGCCGCTCTTGATGATCGCCTCGTATTCGACCTGCAGCGCCGCCGCGACCGCGGCGAGATAGGCCGCCTCGCTGTCGTAGTAATCGTTCTTCATCGCGCCGACGATGATGCCCGGCGACGGCGCGGTGTAGAACGGCTCGACAAACCCCTTGGCCCGCGCGTCGAGCGCCGCGCGGAAATCCGCCAGCTCGGTCTTCAGCTCGCTGTCGTCGGCATAGGTGACGGCGCCGATCACCCGCGGCGGCTCGTAATTGCCGACCGCCTCGCGCGCCGCCAGCATCGCGGTCATTTGCTGCTTCAAGAGCGGGTAGCGCTCGACATCGCCGCGCGGCCAGCGCTTCCACGAACCGCCGAACCCGGTCATCCGGTGCCGCACGTAGAGGAAGAACGCCTCGCGTTGCTGCTCGCCGTTATTGCCGATATCGACCCCGGCGGCGACCTGCTTGTCGATGATCTGGGCGACGGCGTCCTTGCCCCGGCGCTTGATCTCGTCGGCATCGGCGGTTTCGCCCCGCGCGCGGCGCACATAGAGCCGCGTCAGTTCGGGCGGGCGCGGCAGGCTGCCGGTATGGGTGGTCAGGATGCGCTCGCTGCTCCATTGCATGGCGGCCTCTCTTTCGTGGTGGTGCCTAGAACAAGGTCGGCGGCCGGCTGAGCTCGAGCTCGCCTGCGCCCGACCAGCTTAGCCACAGTTCGATCGTGCGTTCCAACCGCATGTGCTCCGGCGCGAACGCCCAGCCCAGCGGCACGCGCACCGGCCCGCCGACATGCCCGCGGGGATGATCCAGGGTGACGCTGGTCTCGGTGGTATCCTCGCTCATCACCGGCTCGCGCACCCGCACGACGAATTGCGCGCGCAGCGTTCCCCTCGCCGGCTGGGCGACGGCCAGCTCGATCCCGTGAACTTCCGCTTCGGCGACTTTTTGCGGTCCGGCGGTCTGCGGCCGCGCGCCGATCATGTGGTTCGCGGGAGCGCGGATGACGCAGAGGTCGGTCTCGGGGATCGTGCTGCGGCGCAGATCGAAACCGGCGTCGGTCCGGCCGGTCGCCAGGCAATCGCCGCACTCGTGCCAGGCGGGATGCGCTTTCATGAAATCGACCGCGGCGAAGAACGGGCCGGCCTGGCTGATGTTATCGATCGCGATGAACCCGCCGGGCCGCACCAGCCGCGCCGCGCTCTGGATATCGAACAGCGCGTATTCGTAATCGTGATTGCCGTCGACAAAGACCAGGTCGCTGGTCAGCTGCCGGAAGACCGCGAGGTTGAAGAAATCCATCGACGACATCGGATAGTAGCACACCCGCTCGCGCAGCGCCGCCGGCCAGCGGCGCAGCAGCCGCAGGATCGCGCCGCCATTGGCCGGATCGACGGTATCGACCACGCCGCGGCCGTTGGCGGCGAGCGCCCGGCACAGCGCTTTGCTGGTCGACGCCCGGTAGGTGCCGATCTCGATCACATGATCGGGGCGCTGGTTGCGCACCAGCGTGTAGAGCAGCGCCTGCGTCACCGCCGAGACCAGCGCCCGCTCGGCCTGGTCGATCTTGGCGAAAAAGTCGCCCACCGCGGCGAATTCCGGCGCCGCGAGGATCGCGGCGACGGGGTCGTCGGCCGTGAGGTCGACCGACGGGAAGGCCGCGGGCTGCGGAATGCCCGCCGCCGACCCGCCACGGGAGGTCCAGCCGCCCCACCCGGCCGACAGCGCCCTGCCCATCGCCGCGATGCCGTGGGCGCCCGACCGCAGCAAGACGATCGTCTGCGCGTCCGGGGCGACCGCATAAGCGAGGCGTTTCGCCGTCTGCCGCATCACCGCCGGTTCCGCCGCGCTGGCGTCTGCGCTCTCCGCGCTGGCATAGTCGGTCTTTCCATCATGTCGCAAAACCGGCGGGATCGTGTCATTGCGCATCAGGCGAAGCAACCGGGCAGACCAGCGAGCCGCGGCGCCGCCGTCCGGCGGCGGTGAGCGCTGGCTCTACGGCCGGCACGCGGTGGCCGCGGCGCTCGCCAACCCGGCACGGCGCTGGCGGCGGCTGGCGGTGCTCCCCGGCCAGGAAGCGGAAGGTCGGGCGCTGATCGCCGCGGCACAGGCGGCGCGGCGCGGCGACGGCGAGCCGCTCCGCGTGATGGACCGGGCCGGCTTTGCGGCGCTGCTCGGCGACGACGCGGTGCATCAGGGCCTGGCGCTGGAGACGGAGCCGCTCGACCCGCCCGACCTGGACGATGTGCTGCGCGGCTGCGCGGTGGCGGCGCGCAGCGTCGTCATCGTGCTCGACCAGATCGTCGACCCGCACAATGTCGGCGCGATCCTGCGCGCCGCGGCCGCCTTTGGCGCCGCCGCGGTGATCGTCGCCGCGCATGGCGCGCCGCCGGCGACCGGCGTGCTGGCCAAGGCCGCGTCGGGGGCGTTGGAGCTGGTGCCGCTGGTCGCCGCGGTGAACCTCGCCCGCACCCTGGACCGGCTCAAGGAAGCCGGCTTCTGGTGTTGCGGGCTCGACGAGCGCGCGCCGCATCTGCTGGCGGCGCTCGATCTCGGGCCGCGCGTCGCGCTGGTGCTCGGCGCCGAAGGCGACGGGCTGCGCCGGCTGGTGCGCGAGCGCTGCGATTACCTGGCCCGGCTGCCGACCGGCGCGGCGATGCCCAGCCTCAACGTGTCGACCGCCGCCGCGATCGCGCTCTACGCGCTCGCCGCACGGGGGAATTAAGGCAGAACCGCCTGGTCTTCGGTCCGCGCGAGGCTGGCCCACAGAAAGACGACGAACCAGCCGATCAGCGTCCAGCCGAGCAGCAGGTTGAGGACCAGCACCTCCTGGCGACGCGGATGCTCGCGGCCGTACGCGATCACCGTCGGCAGCAGGTAGATGATGATCACCGCCAACAGCATGAGGATCGTGCTGGTGCTGCCGAACATGAGGCCTCCATACGCCGACGGGACCCATGATATCCCGGTGACCGAAGAATGCCAAACCGGGCAGGGTTCCGGCGGCGGGAACGCTTTGACCGCCCGGATCGTATAGCTTGCAGAGCAGGGGAGCCTGGCGCCGCCGCATCGACCGACGCGCCGGGCAGACCGACGGGGATCCGATGCGTATCGAGCTTTATCGCGTCATTCACTGGACGGCGATCGCCGCGCTTGTCGTGTGGACCGTCTATTCGGCCTATTCGGCGATCCAGTTTTCCTGAGCCGGCGGCTGCGCCGATTTTTCCTGCCGGCTTTGGGCCGCACGGCCTATGATGCCCGCCTGCTTTGATCAGCAAGCGGGCGCGCAGCGATGAGCGAGATTACCCACTACATCGACGGCAAGCGCGTCGCCGGCACCAGCGGCCGCGGCGGCGACGTCTACAACCCGGCGACCGGCGAAAAGATCCGCCGCGTCGATTTCGCCAGCCCGGCCGAGCTCGACACGGCCGTGCGCTCGGCGGCCAAGGCGTTTCCCGGCTGGGCGGCGACCCCGCCGCTGACCCGCGCGCGCATCCTCTTCAAATTCCTCGAAGTCGTCGCGCGCGAGCACGACGACCTGGCGCGCGTCATCTCGGAAGAGCACGGCAAGGTCTTTTCCGACGCCCAGGGCGAGATCACCCGCGGCGTCGAAGTCGTCGAGTTCGCCTGCGGCATCCCCCACCTGATGAAGGGCGAGTTCAGCGAACAGGTGGGGCGCGGCATCGACAGCTGGTCGGTGCGCCAGCCGCTCGGCGTCTGCGCCGGCATCACGCCGTTCAATTTCCCGGCGATGGTGCCGATGTGGATGTTCCCGATGGCGCTCGCCACCGGCAATTGCTTTATCCTCAAGCCGTCGGAGCGCGACCCGTCGGCCGGGCTGCGCATCGCCGAGCTGTTGACCGAGGCCGGCCTGCCGCCGGGTGTGTTCAATGTCGTCAACGGCGACAAGGAGGCGGTCGACGCCATCCTGCGCCATCCGGATATCGCGGCGGTAAGCTTTGTCGGCTCGACGGCGATCGCCGAGTACATCTACGCCAACGCCGCGGCGGCCGGCAAACGCGTGCAGGCGCTGGGCGGCGCCAAGAACCACATGGTGGTGATGCCCGACGCCGATCTCGACCAGGCGACCGACGCGCTGATGGGCGCGGCCTACGGCGCCGCCGGCGAGCGCTGCATGGCGGTGTCGGTGGCGGTCGCGGTCGGCGGCGTCGGCGACAGGCTGATGGACAAGCTGGTCCCGCGCGTCCAAGCGCTGAAGATCGGCCCCGGCACCGACCCCGAGGCGGAGATGGGGCCGCTGGTCTCCCGGCAGCACCACGAGAAGGTGCGGTCCTACGTCGATCTCGGCGTCCAGGAGGGGGCGAAGCTGGTCGTCGACGGCCGCAACCTCAAGCTCCAGGGTTACGAGAACGGGTTTTTCCTCGGCGGCTGCCTGTTCGACGAGGTCAAGCCCGACATGCGCATCTACAAGGAGGAGATTTTCGGTCCCGTGCTGTCGGTGGTGCGGGCGCCCGATTTCGACAACGCGCTGAAGCTCGTCAACGACCACGAATACGGCAACGGCACCGCGATCTTCACCCGCGACGGCGACGCCGCGCGCGAGTTCGCCAGCCGGGCGCAGATCGGCATGGTCGGGGTCAACGTGCCGATCCCGGTGCCGATGGCGTTCCACAGTTTTGGCGGCTGGAAACGCTCGCTGTTCGGCGACATGTCGGTCTACGGCACCGAGGGCATGCGCTTCTACACCAAGCTCAAAACGGTGACCTCGCGCTGGCCCGCCGGCATCCGCGCCGGCGCCGAATACGTCATGCCGACGATGCGGTAGGCCACCCGCCCCGATCCGGGCCCACGCCGGCACACGATCGTTTGCGGTCGGCGGGAAATTGCCGGGCAGATTTTAGGGAGAGTGCCATGCCGGGCGTGCTCTATGTCGGGTTGCAGGATGCGGACAAGATCGCGGTCTTCTCGATCGACGACGCCGGCAAGCTCGCCGGGCAAGGCGAAGTGGCGGCGCCGGGCGGCCCGTCGGTGATGGCGGTGAGCAACGACCGCCGGATGCTCTATGTCGGCCAGCGGGATGTCGGCCAGCGGGATGTCGGCCAGCGGGACGTCGGCCAGCGCGGCGGGCCGGCGATCGCCAGCTTCCGGATCGATGCGAGATCCGGCGCGCTCAGCGCCGCCGGGTCCGCCGCCCAACCGCATGCCCCGACCTTTCTCGCGCCCGACCGCTCCGGCCGGTTCATGCTGGTGGCGTACTACCAGGGCGGCGGCGCGGCGGTGTTCCGCCTCGGCGCCGACGGCACGGTCGGCGCGGCGTCGCAGGATTGGCTCGCGACCGCGACCGGCGCGCACGCCATCGCGACCGACCGCTCGAACCGCTTCGCCTATGTGCCGCATATCGCCCGCGTGCAGGACAACGTGCTGGAGCCGCCGAAGAACATCTCCGGCCCCAACGTGATCATGCAGTTCCGCTTCGACGCCGAGACCGGGCGGCTCAGCGCCAACACGCCGCCGCAGGTCGCCCAGCCCGACCTTGTCGGCCCGCGGCATTACTGCTTTCACCCGAGCCGCGACATCGTCTACTTCTCGAACGAGCAGGGTTGCAGCGTCACCGCGTATCGCATCGCGGCCGACGGCGCCTTGGCGCCGCTGCAGACGATCTCGACGCTGCCCGCCGGGTTCGCCGGCCGCAACACCTGCTCGCAGATCCACCTGACCCCCTCGGGCCGGTTTCTCTATGTCGGCAACCGCGGCCACAACAGCATCGCCGGCTTTGCGGTCGCACCCGACACGGGTGCCTTGACGCTGGCCGGCCATGTGCCGACCGAGCCGGTGCCGAGCGCGTTCTGCCTCGACCCCGGCGGCCGATTCCTGTTCGCCGCCGGTACTGCGTCGGGCCGGCTGGCGTCGTACCGCGTCGACGGCGAGCGCGGCACGCTGACGCCGCTCGCCGTGCAGGATGTCGGGCACCGCCCGGCCGCCGTCGCCGCGGTCGGGCTTGGCTGAGGCCGGCATCGGGGTCGGCGGCGTGATCTGACGCGCGCCGCGCAGGCGCGTCAATCACGCAAGGCTGCCGTGAATGTGTCGACAAGAGCGGACGAGTGCCGCTAGCCTCGGTGGATGATTTCGATCCGCGAGGAAATCGTCATCGACGCCCCGCCGGAGGCGGTATGGCCTCTGCTGTCCGACCCGGCCGTGGTCGCGTCCTGCATTCCGGGCGCGGCCCTGACAAAGTCCGACGACGAGGGCCGGTACCAGGGGACGATGCGGGTCAAGTTCGGCCCGACCGTGGCGCAGTTCCGCGGCGAGGCCAAGCTCGCCTACGACCATGCGGCAAGGCGCTGCACGGTCGAGGGGCGCGGGATCGACGGCCGCGGCGCCTCCCGCGCCAACGCCACCGGCATTGTCGAGGCGAGCGGCAGCGAGACGACCCGGTTGCGGGTCGAGGGCAATTTCCACGTCACCGGGCCGCTGGAAACCTTCGCCAATGCCGGCGGGGTTCACCTTGCCCGTGCGCTGCTCGCCGAGTTTGCCGCGAATGTGGCGAAGCTGATGGCCGCGCCGGACGGCGAAGCGGAGCTGCCCGGCGAAGCGGCGGCGCTCAGCGGCGGCAAGCTGCTGTCGCGCGCGGCGGCGTCGTGGGTGCGCGACAAGTTTTCAGGAAAAGAGACCAAATGAGCGAAAACCAGCTTTCCGATGTCCTGGCGCAGGCCATCGCCGCCGAGGGCGTGGACACCGTCTTTACCCTGATGGGCGACGCCAACATGTATTGGTCGGCATCGATGGCCGACAACCAGCAGGCCCGGCTGATCCACGCGCGCCACGAGCATTGCTGCGTCGCGATGGCCGACGCCTATGCCCGGGCGACCGGCAAGGTCGGCGTCGCCTCGGTTACCTGCGGCCCCGGCTACACCCAGATCATGACCGCGCTGGTGATGGCGGCGCGCGGCAACGCACCCGTCGTGGTGTTTGCCGGCGACGCCCCGATCGGCGCGTCCTGGTATCTCCAGTCGATCGACCAGGCGCCGCTGGCGCTGGCGACGGGCGCGCATTTCGTGCCGATCCGCACGATCGACCGGGCGCTCGACTGCGTCCGCGAGGCGTTCTACGTCGCCCGCGCGGAACGCAAGCCGGTCGTGCTCAGCGTGCCGCTCGACCTGCAGAAGGAGGAGTTTCCCTACCTGCCCGACTACGCGCCGTCGACCGAGCTGATGCCGCGGCCGCAGCTCGTGCGGCCGGACCCGGAGGTGGTCGAGGACGTCGCCGCGATGATCGCCGAGGCGGAGCGGCCGATCGTCATCGGCGGACGCGGCGCGACGTGGTCGGGGGCGAAGGCCGCGCTGGAAACGCTCGCGGAAGAATCGGGCGCGCTGCTGGCGACGACGTTGCTGGGCAAGGGCCTGTTCGACGGCAACCCGTTCGCGCTCGACATCGCCGGCACCTTTGCGACGGATTTGGGCCGCGAATATTTCGCCGAAAGCGATCTGGTGATTTCCGCCGGGGCGGGGCTCGGACATTACACGACCGAAGGCGGCTACCTGTTCCCGGGCGCCAAGGTCATCCGCATCGACACCCAGCCGCGCGGCCTCTGGCAGGGGCTGCGCACCGCCGACCTGCATGTGCATGCCGACGCCAAGGCCGCCGCGGAGGCGATCGTCGCCCGGCTGAAGGAGAAGGGCATCCGCCGCCAGGGCTGGCGCAGCAACGAGATCGCCTCGAAGATCGCCGCCACCGCGGAAAACCCCGACCCGAAACCGTATACCCCGGCGCCCGGAACGCTCGATCCGCGGCCGGTGATCAAGGAGCTCGACGCGGTCGTTCCGAAGGATTGGGACGTCATCGTCGCCGGCGGGCATTGCTTCAGCTTCGCGATGACGCATCTGCGCGGCCGCCCGGCCGGCAAGTACCACATCCCGATCGATTTCGGCGCGATCGGCTCGGGGCTGTCGGCGGCGATCGGGGTCGCCGCGGCGCGGAATAATGGAAAAGTGATGCTGATCGACGGCGACGGCAGCCTCTATCAGCACATCCAGGAGCTGGAGACGGTCCGGCGCCAGGGTATCAAGCTGCTGATCTGCATCATCAACGACGGCGGCTACGGCGCCGAGACGCACAAGTTCCGCGCCTATGGGGTCGATCCGATGCACGCGACGCACGGCCGCGGCGACATCGCCGAGGTGGCGCGCGGCTTTGGCCTGAACGGCACGAAGGTGACGACGCTCGGCCGCTTCGACGCGTTGTTCCGCGAGCACCAGGCGCAAGACGGTTCGACGCTGTGGGACGTCCACGTCGACGACCTGATCCCGTCGCGCAACTATCGCCGGGTGCATTACGGCGAAGCCTAGCGCCCGGCGCCTGACCGGGCAAACTGCCGCATCGGCCAATTCGCGCCAAATACTGCTTGCGGCGCCGCGAGATCGGCCCATTTTGTGAAAGTGCCGGTCTCGTAGGGTGTTCCCTGGCGAGGGCCGGTATCTTGCTATTGCCGGTTCGCGGTCGAAGGTCGGGCGTTGATCGTCACCGAAGAACAAGAACTCCACCCGCGACGCAGCGTTTCGACACTGGTCAGGGCCCGGGTGCGGCTGTGGGCCCGCCACAACATCCGCAACAGCGAACTCGGACTCAGCATCGTCGCAGCGCTGATCGGCGCGGTCATCGCGCTCGGCGTCGCGGTTTCCCGACTGGCCGTCGCCGAGTTACACCATCTGTTGTTCGGCGTCGCGCTCGAGGAGCATCTCAGCGGGCTGGTGCATATCGACCGCTGGCGGGTGCTGCTGGTGCCGTCGATCGGCGGCGTGGTCTACGGGCTGGTCGCGTACGGGCTGTGGCGCTGGAAGCCGCGCGACATCGTCGACGCGATCGAGGCCAACGCGCTGCATGGCGGGCATATGTCGCTCTCCGACAGCGTCCGGCTGTGCGGGCTGACCGTGCTGTCGGCGGGCGTCGGCGCCTCGGTCGGCCTCGAGGCCGCCTATACCCAGCTCGGCGCGGGGACCTCCTCGCGCATCGGCCGCTACCTGCATCTGCGGCGCGGCGATCTGCGGACCTTTGTCGGCTGCGGTGCGGCGGCGGCGATCGCCGCCGCCTTCAATGCGCCGCTCACCGGCGCGTTCTACGCCTTCGAGCTGATCATCGGCTCGTACACCTTGACGACGCTGGTGCCGGTGGTGCTCGCGGCGGTGTTTGCCACGCTGGTCAGCCGCGGGCTGTTCGGCCAGCAGCCGATCTTTGTCGTCTACAGCCATGTCGATGTGTTCGCGACCAATTACCTGATCCTCGCGGCGCTGGGGTTTGCCGCCGGCCTGCTGGCGATCACCGCGATGGTCGGCGTCACCTTTGTCGAGCAATGGAGCAAGCGTGCATCGTTGCCGACCTGGGCGCGGCCGGCGATGGGCGGCGTCGTCCTCGGCAATTTCGCCTGGTTCTTCCCGCAAATTCTCGGCAGCGGCCACGGCGGGATCGAGAACACGATCTCCAACGGTCCCTACAGCACCGAGATTGCGCTGCTGCTCGGGCTGCTCGCCGCCAAGATCATCGGCTCGGCGGTGTCGATCGGCAGCGGGTTTCGCGGCGGCATGTTCAGCTCGTCGCTGTATCTCGGCGCGCTATACGGCGCCGCGGTCGCCGCGATCCTGCACCGGCTGATGCCCGGCGCCACGCTCAACGACACCGGCTATGTCCTCGCCGGCATGGGGTCGCTGGCCGCAGGCGTGGTCGGCGCGCCGGTGACGATGATCCTACTTGTGCTCGAATCCACCAGCGATTTCTCGGCGACGCTGGGGGTGACCGTCTCGGTGATCATCGCGGTGATCGTCGTGCGCCACTGGTTTGGCTACTCGTTCGCGACCTGGCGTTTCCACCTCCGCGGGGTCGCGCTGCACAGCCCGCACGATGTCGGCTGGCTGCACGACCTGCAGGTGGCCAACCTGATGCGCCGGGATTTCGCCGTCGTGCCGGTCGACCAGCCGCTCGAAGAACTGTGCCGGCAGTTCCCGGTGGGCGCCCATATCCGCGTCTTCGCGGTCGACGAAAAGGGCGGCTATCGCGGCTATGTCGATCTGACCGAGGCGCACGCCGCGCGTTACCGCGACGGCGACGGCGCGCTGTGCGTGCACGACATCGCCCGCGGCGCCGACCATTTCCTGACCCCCGGCCAGCCGATTCGCGAGACGCTCGATCATTTTATCGCCTCGGCGGCCGAGACGCTGGCCGTGGTCGACAATTCACGCGATCGCCGGATCCAAGGATATTTGAGCGAAGCCTTCGCCTTGCGTCGCTATTACCGCGAATTGGAGGCGCGTCATCGTGAAGAATTGGGTGATGACGAGTTGTTTAAGCTGCACCACGCAGCATCTGATGATTGAAAATTTGGAAAAATAAAGGCAAAGCCTTATCGGGCCTGACCGACCATGTTATGGTCGGACGATGGGGATCAGGGGATTATTGTTCGGCTTGGCCGTTTCATTCGGTCTGGCGGGGCAGACATGGGCCGCCGATAGCGCGTTGCCGCTGATCGGCCGGATCAGTGCGATCGACGGCGCGGTGCAGTACCACCCGCCCGAAGGTGCGTGGGCGGAGGCGCTCGTCAACGAGCCGGTCGCGGCGGGCTCGGGCCTGCGGGCCGCCGCGGGGGCGGAAGCGGAATGGCGCGGTCCGCGGGCGCGGGTCGCGCTCGCGCCGGCCAGCGAGCTGCGCGTGCTGCGGCTCGACGAAGCCGCGTTGCAGCTGGCGTTGTTCTCCGGCCGGATCGGCGTCCATCTCGATGCCCCGGACTCGACGAAGGCGGATTCCGCCAAGCCGGACTCCGCCAAGACCGTCGAAATCGATTTGCCGCACGGCGGCGTTTGGCTCGATGCGCCCGGCGACTACGACATCATCGCGGGCGATGCCGGCACCCCGCCGGCGGTCCAGGTTTTCGCCGGCAAGGCACGGCTGGGCGGCGGGCTGGACGATCGCAGCCTGGTTGCCGCCGCCGGCGATTCCTTCAGCGAATGGTGGCGCTCGCAGGACGCCGCGGCCGACCCCGCGCAATCCCCGCATTGGCCGGGTATCACCGGCGCCCAGGTGCTCGCCGCCAACGGCACCTGGGAGCGCGATTCGCAATGGGGCGATATCTGGCTGCCGAGCAACCCGGCGATCGAATGGGCGCCCTACCGCGACGGCGTGTGGCGTTACCTGGCGCCCTGGGGCTGGACCTGGATCGACCGGGCGCCCTGGGGTTTTGCCCCGTCGCATTACGGCCGCTGGGCGCGGCTCGACGACCGCTGGGCCTGGGTGCCGGGCGACAAGGTCGACCCGGCCGATTACAGCCCGGCCATGGTCGCTTTTCTCGGCACCGCCGGGATCGGGCTGAGCCGTCCGGGCGATATCGGCGCCGCCCCGGCGGTGGCGTGGTTCCCGCTCGCGCCGCGCGAGACCCCCGGCGACGCCGACGGCAATTACCGGAACCGGCGGTTCGCGACCGCGGTGCCGCGCGCGGCCTTTACGAGCGGCCTGCCGGTGGCCGACACGATGATCGACGACATTCCCAGGCGGCGTTTTGTCGATGCGCCGGTCATCCTGGATGCGCTGAGCATCGCGCCGGACGGGACCGCGGGAGGAAAGCGGCCGCCGGTCCGCCTGGCCAGCGCCGTCTCGCCGCCGGCGGCGAATGCCGATGAAGGAGCGCGCCAGCCGTTCGTCGTGGCGCTGCGCGAGGCACCGCCGCCGAAACCGGTCGCGCGCGTGGCACAGCGCGTTGCGCACAAGAAAGCGCATGTCGCCGCCGCCGCGTCGCGCGCGCATCATCTGGCGAGCACCGCGCATCCGCCGCATAATCGGACCCGCCTCGCCGCCGCCCGCGGAGGGGCGTGATCTGGCGGGGGTCCGGATGATCGATTACCGCAGCGACAATACCGGCCGCGCCGCGCCGGAAATTCTCGATGCGCTGCTGCGCGCCAATGACGGCACCGCGCTCGGTTACGGCGCCGACGACTGGACGGCCCGCCTGCAAGAGCGCTTTTCCGAGCTGTTTGAAACGCGGGTGCGGGTGTTCCCGGTGGCCACCGGGACGGCCGCCAACGCCCTGTCGCTGGCGGCGATCGCGCCGTCATGGGGCCTCGTGTTTTGCAGCGCGGCGGCGCATATCAACACCTCGGAAGCCAATGCCGCCGGCTTTTTCGGCGGCGGCCTCAAGCTGGTGCCGGTGGCGGGGCCGGACGGCAAGGTCGCCGCGGACGCGTTGTCGCACACGCTCGCCGGCTTCCCGTCGGGCCAGCCGCATCGCGGGCAGCCGGCGGCGGTGAACCTCACCCAGGCGACCGATCTCGGCGCGGTCTACCGGCTCGACGAGGTGCGTGCGGTCGGCGAGATCGCCCAGGCACGCGGTCTCAAGGTGCATATGGACGGCGCGCGTTTCGCGAACGCGCTCGCCCGCCTCGATTGCAGCCCGGCCGAGCTGTCATGGCGCGCCGGGGTCGATATCCTGTCGTTCGGCGCGACCAAGAACGGCGGCGCGTTGTGCGACGCGATCGTCGTGTTTTCGCCCGAGATCGCCGACGGTCTGGCAGTCCAGCTGCGCCGCGCCGGGCAGGTCTGGTCGAAGATGCGCTTCGCCTCGGCGCAGCTGATGGCCTATATCGAGAACGGGCTGTGGCTGCGCCTTGCGGCGCAATCGAACGCCGCAGCCGCACGCATCGCCGCCGGGATTGCGGGGGTGCCCGGCCTCACGCTGGTCGCGCCGGTCGAGGCGAACGAAATCTTCCTCGAACTGCCGCCCGGCGTCATGGATGCGCTCGAAGCCGACGGGTTCCAGTTCTACCGGCGCGGCGCCACGCTGGCCCGCTTTGTCTGCCGGTTCGACGTCACCGCGGCGGAAGCCGACGCATTGGTGAACTCGCTGCGTCGCCACTGCGCCGTGCCGGCCAAGGCGGCGGAATAGCGAGACCAGGCCTTCCCTACACGGAGGCGGCATGACCATCCTCGTCGAACGGCGCGCCGGCTATCGCCAGCTCACGCTCAACCGGCCCGACCGGCTGAACGCGCTGACCGCCGGCATGGGAGAGGCACTGCTGGCGGCGCTCGCTGAGGCCGAAGCCGACGCCGACTGCCGCGCGGTCCTGATCACCGGCGCGGGCCGCGGGTTTTGCGCCGGGCAGGACCTCACCGAGGTCATGCCGGGCGAGGCCGGAGGCCCCGATCTCGGGCCGCTGCTCGACACGTACAACGCCGTCATCCGCAAGCTGCACGCCTTGCCGATGCCGGTGGTCTGCGCGGTCAACGGCGTCGCCGCCGGGGCCGGCGCCAACCTGGCGCTGGCCTGCGACATCGTCCTCGCCGCCGCCTCGGCGAGCTTTATCCAGGCGTTTGCGAAAATCGGGCTGATCCCCGATGTCGGCGGCACCTGGGCGCTGCCGCGGCTGGTCGGCGCGGCGCGGGCCCGGGCGCTGGCGCTCCTCGCCGAGCCGCTCCCCGCCGGACGCGCCGCCGAATGGGGTCTCGTCTGGCAGGCGGTCGATGACGAGCGGCTGATGCCGGAGGCGCATGCCCTTGCCGCGCGGCTCGCGCAGCAGGCCACGATCGGCCTCGCGCTGACCAAGCAGGCGCTCGACGCGGCCGAAACGAACCCGCTCGACACGCAGCTCGACCTCGAACGCGACCTGCAGAACGCGGCGGCGCAAACCCCGGATTACGCCGAGGGGGTGCGCGCGTTTCTCGAAAAGCGCCCGGCGCGCTTCACCGGACGGCGATAGATCTTTCCACCCGCCGCATGCCCACCCGGCAAAAAAGTGGGAGATCACGGTGGGACATCGCGGAAAACCTGCGATACAGTGGCAGAAGCTGTCGGTTGCTTATCATCCGCAGAGGATGCCGACCTTTCGATCCGCCGCAGGGAGTTCGACCCGATGCAATACAAGCGAATTTCGGCCGATTGCCATCTCGACATGCTCTGGCTGCCGCCCGACCTGTTCACGCAGAACGCGTCGAGCAAGCTTAAGGACCTGATGCCGTTTGTCGCGAAGCAGGCGGACGGGACGGAGGTGTGGACCGATCGGAACGGCGCCAATTACGGCATGCCGGGCGGGGTCGGGGCCACCGGCACGCCGCATGTCCCGGGCAAGCAGCTGCGCGCCGACAAGATGGCCGAGGCCGGTCTCTACCGCGATTATTTCGAAAAGGGCCTGCGGCGTCCCGGCGACCCGCACCTGCGCGTCAAGGATTTGGACCGCGACGGTGTCGACGCCGAGGTCATCTACGGCATCCTCGCGGCCTGCGCCAAGATGCAGGACCCGGAAGCCGCCGACGAGATGCTGCGCATCTACAACGACTTCATGCACGACTTCACCAGCTATTACCCCGATCGCATGATCGGGCTGGCCTGCCTGCCGTACAACAACATCGAGGCGGCCGCCCGCGAAGTCCGGCGCGTCGCCAAGATGGGGATGAAGGGCGTCGAGCTGTCGTGCTCGTGGCATATGACCGGGATGTGGCACCCGATGTGGGATCCCCTATGGGAAGCGGTCAACGAGACGCAGTTGCCGCTGCATTTCCACACCTTCCCGGCGACCGACCCCGAGCTGCGCAAGACGCTTGAGCCGGAGGTGTCGCGCCGCATGACCTATAGCGGGCTGGTGCGGTTCCAGATGACGCTGGCGACGATCCTGACCGACCTGATGGGCGCGGCGGTGTTCGAGCGCTTCCCCAACATCCGCGTCGTGTTCGGCGAGAGCGGCATCGGCTGGATCCCCTACGTCATCGACCGCATGGACTTCGAGTACAAGGACCAGTACCAGGACCTCAAGCTCAAGAAGCTGCCGAGCGAATACTGGCGCAACCAATGCCGGGCGACGTTCCAGTACGACCGCATCGGCACCAAGCTGATCGAGGACATGGGCGTCGAGACGCTGATGTGGGGCTCCGACTTCCCGCATCCCGACGGCGTCTGGCCGGAATCGGTGAAATATATCGACGACCAGTTCAGCCACTTGCCGGCCGACGTCAAGTTTGCCATGACCTGCGGCAACGCCGCCAAGTTCTACGGGCTGACGAACTAGATTGCGTCAGGCGGAGCCGGAAACCGTCCGGCTCCGCCGCAAGCTGCAGGTTACCCTCCCCCGGGCTTGCCCCGGGGGTCCACGTCTTTGTGGATGGCCGAGCCGGGCCGAGGCGATGAGAATATGACGGCCCGATCGCAAGATCGGGACTGCGGGCTTCATCTCTGGTGAGCGTAAAGCACCGCGGCATGTGCCGCGGCGCCGAGTCGTGCCTTGGAGGAAGGAGCCTATGGAGCGGACGATCGAGCAACGCACGATGCGCAAGGTGTATTGGCGCATCCTGCCTTTTACCGGCCTGTTGTACCTGATCTGCTACATCGACCGGGTCAATGTCGGGTTCGCGGCGCTGACGATGCGCGGCGATCTCGGCCTCAGCCAGGCAGCGTTCGGGCTCGGCGCCGGGACCGCTTTCTTCATCGGCTATTTCATCCTCGAAGTGCCGAGCAACGTGATCCTCGACAAGGTCGGCGCGCGGTTGTGGATCGCGCGGATCATGATCACCTGGGGCCTCGCGTCGGGCGCCACCGCCTTTGTCGTCGGGCCGTGGAGCTTCTACCTCGTGCGTTTCCTGCTGGGTCTCGCCGAGGCCGGTTTCTTCCCCGGCATGATCCTGTTCTTCACCTACTGGTTCCCGACCGTGCATCGCGGCCGGATCGTCGCCGGTTTCATGACCGCGATCCCGATCTCGATCGCGATCGGCGCGCCGGTCTCGACGACGCTGCTCGAGCTGAACGGCCTGCTCGGCATCGCCGGCTGGAAGTGGATGTATCTGTGCGAGGCCGTGCCGGCGGTGCTGCTCGGCATTGTCGCGCTGCTGTTCCTGACCGACCGGCCGGAGCAGGCCGGCTGGCTCGCCCCGGATGAAAAAGCCTGGCTCAGCGGCGAGCTGGCCCGCGAGCGCCGCGAGGTCGAGCAGGTACGCGCGTACTCGTTCTGGGAGTCGCTCTACAATCCGCGCGTCCTGGCGCTGGCGGCGATCTATTTCGGCATCGCCGCGGCAAGCGTCGGGCTGGTGATGTTCCTGGCGCAGATCGTCAAGGAGCTCGGCCTGTCCAACCTGATGACCGGTTATGTCTCGTCGATCCCCTATATCGCCGGCACGATCGGGATGGTGGTGCTCGGCTATATCACCGACCGGACGCGCGAGCGGCGGTGGAACTGCTTTGCCGCGTGCCTGATCGCGGTGAGCGGTCTGATGCTGGCCGGGTATACGCTGGGGACCTGGCTGTCGCTCGTCGGGCTGTCGATCGCGACGATCGGCTTTTACGGCATGAAGCCGTCCTTCTGGCCGATGCCGTCGCTGTTCCTGACCGGCACCGCCGCGGCCGCCGGCATTGCCTGGATCAACGCGGTCGGCAATCTCGCCGGCACGATCACCCCGTTTGTCGTGGGGTGGGCCAAGGACGCCACCGGCAGCTTTGCCGGCGGGCTCTATGCCCTTGCCGGGTTTGCGCTGCTGTCGGCGCTGGTGACGCTGTTCGCGCTGCCGAACGACCGCCGCGCGGCGCGCGAACGCAAGCTGAGCGCCCAACCGGCCGAGTAGCCGCCCGCCGAGCTGCTCCCTCGCCCCGAAAGCACGCCGGGCTCGCGGGGGAGCAGAATTTTCCCGCATCTGTGAGCGGCGTCACATCCGTTGGCGGGGCTCATCCGTATCTTCCCCTGTGCCACTTTGACAGGGGAAGGCGGAATGAGCCTGGAAACCGTGGGGTATCTCACTCGGGTCGCACGGGTCGCGTATTCCCGGCATCCGGTGGCCCGGGTTTACCGCGCCTGGCGGCGCCTCGCCGGCGATCGGGGTGACGCCGCGGTCGCTGACGTGCTGTTTCTGCCGCTTGCCGGGCTGGCGCTGTCGCTCTTTCTGTTGAGCCTGCCAGGCGCGAGCGACGCCGTCGCCGCGGCCTGCGCCACCGCCTGCTTCCCTTAGCCTGGCGGGACCGGTTGTTCGGCCCCAGCCGGGCCGTTAAGCTGGGGCGATGACAAGCGCCGACATCTCCCGCATCGCGCATGGCGGCAAGGCGCTGTATGGCGCGCGAGTCGGCATCCTGATGCTGGAAACGCGCTTTCCGCGCATCCCCGGGGACATGGGGAACGGCAATACCTGGCCCTTTCCGGTGCTTTACAAAGTGGTGCCGGGCGCGACGCCGGACCGCGTGGTGCGCCACAAATCGCAGGGCCTGATCGACGCGTTTCTCGACGCCGCGGCGGAACTGGTGCAGCTCGGCGCCGACGGCATCACCACGACCTGCGGGTTCCTGTCGCTCTATCAGCGCGAGATCGCCGGCCATGTCGGCGTCCCGGTGGCGACATCGAGCCTGATGCAGATTCCGTTTGTCGAGCGCATCCTGCCGCCCGGCCGGCGCGTCGGCGTGCTGACGGTCAGCGCGGCAAGCCTGACGCCGGAGCATCTCATCGCCGCCGGCGCCGACCCGGAGACGCCGGTGGCCGGCACCGAGCACGGCCGTGAATTCACCAGGGTCATGCTCGACGAAAAGCACACGCTCGATGCCGCGCTCGCCGAACGCGACATCCTCGATGCCGGTGAGGCGCTCATCGCGGCACACCCCGGGACCGGCGCCATCGTGCTCGAATGCACCAACATGACGCCTTACGCGCGGGCGCTGAGCGACCATCTGCTGCTGCCGGTCTACAGCATCTACAGTTTTGTGACCTGGTTTCAGGCCGGCCTGGCGCCGCGCGATTTCGGGCCGCCCGGCAGCGGCGCCAGAGCCTGGCGCGAACGATGAGCGTCGCGCTCCGACCGGCGACGGCGGCGGATTGCGGGCTCATCCTGCAATTTATCCGCGAACTGGCGCTCTACGAAAAGGCGCCCGAGGCGGTGGTCGCCACGGACGCGCAGCTCCGCGAGCATGGCTTTGGCGACAGCCCGGCATTCGAGGCGATCATCGCCGAACTCGACGGTGCGCCGGTCGGCATGGCGCTGTTTCACACCCGTTTCTCGACCTGGCTGGGCACACCGACGCTGTTTCTCGAGGACATCTTCGTGCGCGAGGCGGCGCGCGGCCGCGGCGTCGGCCGGCGGCTGATGGCGCGGCTCGCGACGATCGCGCTGGAGCGTGGCTGGAGCCGCATCGACTTCCACGTGCTCGATTGGAACCCGGCGCGCGGCTTCTACCGGAAGCTCGGCTTCGAGCACGCCGAGGAATGGCTGCGTTACGGCGCCGCCAAAGGCTGGCTCCAGCGCCTCGCCGAGTGGGACGATGAGAATTAACGCTGCTCTTTCTTCGGCGTTAGGTACTCGGGCAGCGTCACGCACCATTCGTCATTGAACTTTCCCTCCGCGGCATCAAGGTCTGCCTCATCCATGGGGGCAAGAAAGACCTCAGTCGGTATGTCCGCACCCCAATCGCGCCAGCCGCCGCACCCGGGACGACGTTTCTTTTTGTCGTGGAATTTCATGTTGTAGCCATCGAGCTTGCTCGCCGAGCCTTGCATCGAACTTAATACGCTCAACGCCGATAAGGCAAAATTGAGGAGAAAACCATGCTCGAAGTCTGGTCCTGGCCGACGCCGAACGGTCAGAAGGTGCACATTGCATTGGAGGAATTGGGTCTCGACTACAAGGTGATCCCGGTCAATATCGGCGCCGGCGACCAGTTCAAGCCGGAATTCCTCAAGATCACCCCCAATCACCGCATCCCGGCGATCGTCGATCCCGATGGGCCCGGCGGCAAGCCGTTCACGCTGTTCGAAAGCGGCGCGATCCTGATCTACCTGTCGGAAAAATCCGGCGGCAAGCTGATGCCGCGCGACCCGGCGGCGCGCTACAAATGCCTCGAATGGATCATGTTCCAGATGGGCGGCATCGGCCCGATGTTCGGCCAGTGGAACCATTTCGGCGCCTACGCGCCGCAGCGGATCCCTTACGGCATCGAGCGCTACGGCAACGAGGCGAAGCGGCTGACCCGGGTGCTGGACAATCGCCTGTCCGAGACGCGCTGGCTCGCCGGCGACGAGTACAGCATGGCCGACATCATCACCTTTCCATGGCTGCACACCGCGACCGACCCGTCGCCGCGTTTCGATCAGCGCGGCTATATCGATCTCGGCGAGTTTCCCGCGGTCAAGCGCTGGTTTGACGACATCGCGGCGCGTCCCGCCGTGCAGCGCGGTCTCCGCGTGCTGGAGAACGCGCGCGAGCAGCAGGCGATCACCGACGCCGAACGCGAGGTCTATTTCGGCAAGACCCAGTTCCAGGCGCGGTAACGCCGGCAGGCGACCTAGCGTCGTGCCGCCACCCGCGTCCACAACGCGCGCGCCTCGCGCAGCGGGTCGTTGACGACGCGGCAGCGCGTGTCGAACACCATCGTCGCGCGCACTGCCGGGTCATAGGCCGGCCAGGCCGGGATCGCCGGGTTGTCGGGGATGCCGGCGCGGGCGAAGGCGGCCCAGCTCGCCGACATCGCTGCCGCCAGTTCCGGCGCCCCGTCGGCGCCTTTGGTGGTGAGCGGCACCTCGGTGGTGTCGAACACGAACGGCAGGTCCATCGCGTGATGCGCGGCCATCCGCCCGCCGGCGAAGGGCGACGGCCAGTCGAGCGAATAGTGATAGACCGGCGCGCCGCCTCTCGCAGCCCTGCGTTCGGCATAGAGCCAGGTGCGCACGGAAAAGTTCGAGCCGGTCAGCGCGGCGATCAGCCGGTCGGCGGGGCTCGCGCCGGGAAGCAGCTCGCGGTACAGCCTGAGCACGTCATCGGTGTCGGCGCCGGCCACCGCGGCGACCCGCTGGCGCAGCTGGTCTTCGCTCAGCGTGCGATGCCACACCGCATCGTCGTCGAGGAACAGGCTGGCCTCGCGCGCGGTGCCGCCGATCATCAGCGGCACACCGTCGCCGAGCGACGAGGCGCTCGGCTCGCAGGGCTGCTGCGACACCACCGCGTCGTCGACCACCGGGCCGAAATCATAGCGGTCGAGCAGCGGCCATGCGCGCGACCCCACGGCTTGCGATGCCGGGACGATCGCGCCGAGCAGCTGGTCGAGCGGCGCCGCCTGCAGCCGGTCGACACCGCCGAGCCGCTTGATGACCGCATCGGCGAGCGCGTTGGCGCGCTCGCGCGTGGTGAAACGCACCGCCGCGCCCGACTGGATCACCGCACGGTGGAACAGCCCCGCCGCCGCCGGCATCACCAGCAGCGCGCTGACCTTGCCGCCGCCGCCCGACTCGCCAAAGATCGTGACGTTGCCCGCGTCGCCGCCAAACGCCGCGATGTTGTCGCGCACCCATTGCAGCGCCGCGACCATGTCGAGCGAACCGGCGTTGCCGGAGCCGGCGAAGCGCTCCCCGGCAATGTCCTCAAGGTGCAGATAGCCGCAGATGTTGAGCCGGTGGTTGACGCTGACCACGACGACATCGCCGCGCCGCGCCAAGTTGGTCCCGTCGGTGACGGCGCGGTTGCCCGAGCCGTAGGCAAAGGCCCCGCCGTGCAGCCACACCATGACCGGCCGCCTGCCGGCGAGGCCCGGGGTCCAGATGTTGAGCGTCAGGCACTCCTCGCTCTCGGGACTCGTGTCGAGCGGGCCGAGAATGCCGTCCATCTCGGCGCGGCGTTTGACCTGGGCCGGCGATTGCGGCGCCTTGGCGTGATAGGCGAGCGCATCGCGCACGCCGCGCCATGCGGCCGGCGGCTGCGGCGGCCGAAAGCGGTTGGCGCCCCCGGTCGAGGCGCCGTACGGGATGCCCTTGAAGGCGTGGATGCCCGCTGCCGCCGTGCCGCGGATTTTCCCCGATGCGGTCTCGACGACCGGTGACCGCACAGCATTCAGGACGTCATCGGGCATCGCATTTCTCCTTCGTCGTCCCGGCGCAGGCCGGGCCCCACCGATCAGCCGCTCTTGCGGTCGAAAAAGTGGATACCGGCCTTCGCCGGCATGACAAGGGAATTGTCGATGCTGCCTGGTTTAGGGTCCGGCCGCGGTGACCGCTTCCGGTGTCGCGGCGCGCGCCTTGCGGCGGTGCACCGCCGGCGCCAGAACGCACAGGATCTCGAACATCATCGTCGCGCCGACGAGAGCGGTGTTGCCGCTCGGGTCGAACGGCGGGGCGACCTCGACGACATCGCCGCCGATCAGGTCGAGCCCGGCGAGACCGCGGATCATCCGCTGCGCCTCGGCGGTCGAGTAGCCGCCGATTTCGGGCGTGCCGGTGCCCGGCGCGTAAACCGGGTCGAGGCCGTCGACATCAAAGCTCAGATAGGCCGGGCCGTCGCCGATCACGCGGCGCGCCTCGGTGACGGTGCGCTCGACGCCCCGTTCGAAGAACTCCTCGATATGGACGATGCGGATGCCGACGCTCTGCGCCCAGTCCTTCTCGTCCGGGGAATACATCGAGCCGCGAATGCCGATCTGGATCACCCGTTGCGGGTCGAGCAGACCTTCCTCGACCGCACGGCGGAACGGTGTGCCGTGGGTGTATTTCTCGCCGCCGAAATAGGTGTCGCCGGTGTCGGAATGGGCGTCGAAATGAACGAGCCCGACCGGCCGCTCGCGCGCGAGCGCGCGCAGGATCGGCAGCGTGATCAGATGGTCGCCGCCGGCGGTCAGCGGCGCCGCGCCCGCCTCATGCAGACGGGTATAGAATTGCTCGATCCGCGCCAGCGAATCCATCAGGTCGATCGGGTTGATCGGCGTGTCGCCATGGTCGCCGACCCGGCACAGCTCGTAGGGGGCGACCTTGCTGACGTGATGCACGCGGCGCATCAGGCTCGACATGTTGCGGATTTCGCGCGGGCCGTGGCGCGCGCCCGGCCGGTTGGTGGTGCCGCCGTCATACGGCACGCCGACCAGCGCGATGTCGAGCTTGGCCGGGTCGCGCTCGACCGGCAGGCGCATAAAGGTCGGCACCTCGCCAAAGCGCGGCATCACCATGCCGGAAAGCGGCTGCGGATAGTCTCTGTTTGGCATGGCTGAAATATAGGGTCGTTGCGCCCGGCTTCTAAGGGCGGGATGTTAAGCCCAGGGTCATGACAGTTTTGCGAAGGAGGGCGCCGCCATGCCGACGCCGGCCCGGAGAACCGCGCCAGGGGGATGCTCAGGAACGACGAGCCGGTCCGCGCCGACGTGAAGCGGCTGCGCGGGCTCAAGATCGATTAGATGCTGCGGCCCGCCGCGGCGCGAGACTTGCCGGCGCTGCTGGCGCTGCGCGACGGGGCGGGCGCCGACGCGCTGAGCGACCCGGCGCTGATGACCGAGGCCCTGCTGCGCCGGCTGATCGCCGACGGCGCCGCCATCCTGTGGGACAACGCCGGCGGCATCGCGGGCTTTGCGGCCGTTGAGGGTGCGGCGGTTCACCTGCTGGTCGATCCGGACCGGCGGGGCGGGGGCCTCGGCCGCGCGCTGCTCGCCTGGGGCTGCGCGGCAGTGCGCGCCGCCGGCCATGATGCGGTGGTGGTTTCCCTTCCGCCCGGCGGCACGGCGGAGCGGCATTATCGCGCCGCGGGCTGGGTCCGGGCCGGTGCAACGACTGGCGGCCCGGTCTTAAAGAAGCCATTTTGATCGCCTATTTGGCGAATGCTCGAAGCTGCCGCATCGGCGATATTGCGCCCAGTGAGACGGCTGCTCCGCGGGATGGGGGTTGTATTTGATGGCATTGAGAAAGCTCGGCGTCCCGGGGAGCGCCGGAGGCGCGCCGCGCAGGACGCCGCGCCGCTTCCCGGCAATCACCGCCTTGGCCCTGCTGTCCGGGGCCCTGCTGCTGTCCGGGCTGGCCCAGGCAGCCTTGGCGCAGCAACCGACACCGCTGTTCGACACGCCGCCGAACAACCCCGCGGCGGCGCCAGGTCCGGGGACGGGCCAGCCGATCCCGATCGAGCCGTTGCCGGCGCCGCCCGCGGCACCGGCGGCCGCCCCACCCGCGGCCGGTCCCGCGCCGGCGGCGCCCAGCCGCATCTTCTGCGAGCAGAGCGTCACGGCCCAGCCGGCCGACCCGGCGATGGTGGCGGAGCGCTATCGCACCTTCGTCGGCATTTTCAGCGATGCCGACTGGAACCCGCAGACCTGCGCGGCGCTGATCGTCGAAACCGTCACCGATGACGGCACCGCGACGATCACCTACATATTCGGACCCCTGGCGTCGGGCGGCAAGACGGCGGGCGGCGTCCTGCACGGCACCGGGGTCATCAAGGACGGGGCGTTGCTGTTCCAGAACACCGACGGCAGCCAATACGCCTTCCGGCCATTTTACAGCGATCTCGCCGGCAAGTGGACCACGCCGAAGGGCCAGACGCTCGAAGCGATCTTTAAACGCAGCTTCTGATGTTTGCGGGTGAGTTGACGCTACCGGGTCGGGTTCCTAGATTTTCGGCGCACCGCGCGATAGCAGAGAACAGAGCGTGCGCAATCTGGGACAGCCGCAGTCATCGCGAATCAGCGAGCTGAACGCGCGCAGCCGCGACATCCTGCGCATGATCGTCGACGGCTACGTCCAGACCGGCGAGCCGATGGGGTCGCGAACCCTGTCGCGCATGCTCTCCGACACCCTGTCCCCGGCGACGATCCGCAATGTCATGGCCGATCTGGAGGAGGCGGGGCTGCTGTACGCACCGCACACCTCGGCCGGCCGCCTGCCGACCGAAGCCGGCTTGCGGTTCTTTGTCGACGGGCTGCTGGAAGTCGGCGCGCTCGCCGAGGACGAGCGCAGCAGCATCGAAAGCCTCTGCGCGGCGCGCGGCAAAAGCCTGCCGCAGGCGCTGGAGGAGGCGACGCTGGCGCTGAGCGGCCTGTCGCATTGCGCCGGCCTTGTCGTCGTGCCGAAGCAGGACCGGCCGCTCAAGCATATCGAGTTCGTGCCGCTCGGCCCCGGCCGGGCGCTCGTCGTGCTGGTGACCGAGGACGGCCTGGTCGAGAACCGCGTCATCGAAGTGCCGCTGGGCTTGCCGGCTTCGGCGCTGGTCACCGCCAGCAATTTCCTCAGCGCCCGGCTCGTCGGGCGGACGCTGGAAGAGGCGCGGGCCGAGATCGCGCTGGACATCGCCTCCAACCGGGCACAGCTCGACGAGCTGACCGGCCGGGTGGTCGAGAACGGGCTGGCGAGCTGGTCGGGCGGCGACGGCGAGCGCAACCTCATCGTGCGCGGTCAGGCCAACCTGCTGGACGACGTGACCGCGGTCGCGGATCTGGAGCGGCTGCGGACGCTGTTCGAGATGCTGGAAACGCGCGAAACGATGCTGCGTTTGCTGGATGCGAGCAAAACCGGCCAGGGCGTGCAAATCTTTATCGGCGCGCAAAGCCACCTGTTCGGCCTCGCCGGCTGCTCGGTGATCATCGCGCCGTATCAGAACAGCCGGGAGGAGATCGTCGGCGCGATCGGCGTGATCGGCCCGACGCGGATCAACTATGCCCGCATCATTCCGATGGTGGACTACACCGCCAAGGTGATCGGGCGCCTGATTGGATAAGCGAGATGAATGACGAGAACGAACCTTTGGCCGCCAACGACACCGAGGCCGAAGCGGCGGCGGACGCCGCTCCGGCGACGCCCGAGGAACGGATCGCGACGCTCGAGGCCGAGTTTGCCGAAGCGCAGGACAAGCTGCTGCGCGCGCTGGCGGAAACCGAGAACACGCGCCGCCGGGCCCAGCGCGAACGGGCCGACGCCGAGAAATACGGAATTTCCCGTTTTGCCGAGGGGCTGCTTTCGGTCGCCGACAATTTGCGCCGCGCCCTCGACAGTCTGCCGGAGAGCGAGGCGAAGGACGACCGGACCAAGAGCCTGCTCGCCGGCGTCGCCGCCACCGAACGCGAGCTGCTCAGCGCGTTCGAGCGGCACGGCCTGAAGCGCATCGAGGCCAAGGGCGAGAAATTCGACCACAATTTCCATCAGGCGGTGTTCGAGATGGAAAACACCGGCAAGCCCGCCGGCACGGTGGTGGAGGTGCTGCAGCCGGGCTATGTGCTGCACGATCGCCTGCTGCGCCCGGCCATGGTCGGCGTCGCCAAAGGCGGTCCCGCCGCCGAACCCGACGGCCGGGACGACGGCGGTTGAGGTTGCAAGGCCGCCCCCGGTTCACATCGCCGCCTGCCGCGGCGTTCGCCCGCCATCGGCGCGGCAACCATCCGGCGCGGCTCAATATGGGTGATTGTTTCGCCGGCGCGGGTGCGCGGCATCTCGGCGTGCCGCTCCGCCGCACGGGTGCCGATTTCTCTCAGACCGACCTCGAATCGGCATGACCGGGGCGAGCGCCTGGCGCGCCGAGGAGGCGGCGATCAACGGTTTCCCGCCGCTGCGCCAGGTCGTCGTCGACGGCTGGATGCTGCGCTTCAGCGGCAGCGTCCGGCGCACCGCCAATTCCGCGACGCCGCTGTACGAACCGCGGGGTGATCTCGCGGCACTGGTCGCGACGGCGGAAAGCCTCTACCGCCGCCACAACCAGCCGACGATCTTTCGCCTTCCGTCCTTTGTCGACCCCGCGATCGATGCCGCGCTGGCGGGGCGCGGCTACACGACGGAAGGCGAGAGCTGCATCATCGAAGGGCCGCTCGTCCCGATCGTCGCCGCGGGAAGGGCGTTCGGCAGCGCCGACGCGGTGGTGCTCACGCCAAAGCCGCCGCGGGAATGGCTGGCGGCGATGGCGCGGCTGCAAGGCCAGAGCCCCGAATACCACGCCGTCTATCGGCGGGTCGTCGGCGCGGTCGCCCTGCCGGCCGCCTTCGCGATGCTGGCCGTGGACGGCGAGGCGGTGGCGCTGGCCTATGCGGTCATCCATCGCGGACTGCTGTGCTACGAATCGGTGGTGACGAGCGCGGCCTATCGCCGGCGCGGCTTTTCGCGGCGGGTGCTGGCGGCGCTGGCGGCTTGGGGAGGTGAAAACGGGGCGGGGGCCGCCGGCTTGCAGGTCGAAGCGAGCAACGGCCCGGCGCGTGCCCTCTACCACTCGCTCGGGATGGTCACCGAGCTCCACCGCTACCATTACCGGCGCGCACCCCGGGCCGGGCGGGGAGCTTTAGACTTCAACGGATCGTCATGAGCGGGCTTGACCCGGCCATCTCCCGGGCCGCCGGGATCGCCGGGTCAAAGCTGGGGATGACGAAACAAGTGGTCGAGCTTGTTCGGATTCTGCGCTAGTAGCAGATCGGCGACGGGCCGAGATAGGCGGCCTGCGGCGGGGTCGCCGCGCCGCCGATCAGGCCGGTGGCGCCGCCGATCGCCGCGCCCAATCCGACCGGACCGCCGGCGATCGCGGCGATCGCCGCCCCGGTCCCCGCGCCGAGCGCGCCGGTGCTGACGGCACGGCAGCCGGGCGTGACGCCGCAACCGGCGAGCGCCGGCAAAGCGAGCGCCAGGAACGCCAGGACTCGCCAATTTGTCGAAATACCGCCCATATCCTTTTCCCCCGCGCGCGAAGACGCCCCAGGGAAACAGCCGGGCCGCTCCAAAAGTTCCCGCCGCCCGCTCGCGGTCCGGCTCAGTCGAGGATTTGCCGAAAGGTCAGGTTGACGCGAGGCCCGCAAGGGCGGCTTTCCTTGGCGATGCCGTGCCGCCAGTGCCGCTGCGTGTCGCCTTTCATCAGCAGCAGGCTGCCCGAGGCGAGCGGCAGGACGACCGGCGGGACCCTCTTCGACGTCTTGTGCTTCAGGACGAAGACGCGTTCGGCGCCGAGGCTGAGCGAGGCGATGACGGGGCGTTCGCCGAGTTCCGGCTCGTTGTCGCTGTGAAAGCCGATGCTGTCGCGATGGTCGCGATAATAGTTGAGCAGCACGCTGTTGAACCCCGCCCCGACGACCGCCTCGACGCGGGTCTTGAGGTCGGCGAGCAGCGGCGTCCAGGGCAAGGGTTCGAGCTGCAGGCCGGAATAGGCGTAGCGCCTGCCGGGGTCGCCGTACCAGGCGGTGAGCCGCGGCTGCGGCACCCGCCGGCCCCACATGACGACCGCCTCGCAGCGCCACGGCACCTCGGCGATGAGGCGTGCCAGAACCCGCCCGGCCGACGGCGCGAGGGGGAGCCGGTCGAGATACAGCACCTCGGCATCCTGAATGGCCAGGGGCTTCAGCCGCTCGGCCTGCGTGCCGCGGTTCGCCGCCACGGCTAGGGCGATCCCGGCAGGGGTCGGCCGCCAGGGGCAGGGAAAGCCGGCATGCCGGTGCGGTGGCTTGCTGAAACGATCAAGAGCAGCGCGCCCATTCGACTGAACGTTGCGTTTTCCGTAGGCCGGCACCCGTTGTTCCGCGCGTCCGGCCTCCTATATTAGCTCCAGTCAGCCGATCCGGCTGATCTGTGTCATTTACCGGGGGACCGGAGCGGTGCCTGCTCGGGCCGATCGGTCCTGCTAAGACATGAGGTTCCCATGAGCAAAGTCATCGGCATCGATCTCGGCACCACCAATTCGTGCGTCGCCGTGATGGAGGGCAAGCAAGCCAAGGTCATCGAGAACAGCGAAGGCGCGCGCACCACGCCGTCGATGGTCGCGTTCACCGAATCGGGCGAGCGGCTGGTCGGCCAGGCCGCGAAGCGCCAGGCGGTGACCAATCCCGAGAGCACGTTCTTCGCCATCAAGCGCCTGATCGGCCGCCGCTTCAACGACCCGATGGTGTCGAAGGACAGCGATCTCGTTCCCTACAAGATCATCGGCGGCGAGAACGGCGACGCCTGGGTCGAGAGCCGCGGCAAGAAATATGCCCCGTCGCAGATCAGCGCCTTCATCCTGCAAAAGATGAAGGAGACCGCCGAAGCCTATCTCGGCGAGACCGTCACCCAGGCGGTCATTACCGTCCCCGCCTATTTCAACGACTCGCAGCGCCAGGCGACCAAGGATGCCGGCCGCATCGCGGGGCTCGAGGTGCTGCGCATCATCAACGAGCCGACCGCCGCGGCGCTCGCCTACGGCATGGAGCGCAAGGGCAGCGGCACGATCGCGGTCTACGACCTCGGCGGCGGCACGTTCGACATTTCCGTGCTGGAGATCGGCGACGGCGTGTTCGAGGTGAAGTCGACCAATGGCGACACCTTCCTCGGCGGCGAGGATTTCGACAAGAAGATCATCGACTACCTGGCCGACGAGTTCAAAAAGGAGCAGGGCATCGACCTGCGCAACGACCGGCTCGCCTTGCAGCGCCTGAAAGAGGCGGCCGAGAAGGCCAAGGTCGAGCTGTCGTCGTCGATGCAGACCGAGGTCAACCTGCCGTTCATCACCGCCGACCAGACCGGCCCCAAGCACCTCAACATCAAGCTGACCCGCGCCAAGCTGGAGGCGCTGGTCGACGACTTGATCCAGCGCACCATCGGCCCGTGCCGCAGCGCGCTGAAGGATGCCGGGCTCAAGGCGAGCGAGATCGACGAGGTGATCCTGGTCGGCGGCATGACCCGCATGCCCAAGGTCATCGAAGCCGTGAAGCAGTTCTTCGGCAAGGACCCGAACCGCGGCGTCAACCCGGACGAGGTGGTGGCGATCGGCGCGGCGATCCAGGCCGGTGTGCTGCAAGGTGAGGTCAAGGACGTCCTGCTGCTCGACGTGACCCCGCTGTCGCTGGGCATCGAGACGCTGGGCGGCGTGTTCACCCGGCTGATCGACCGCAACACGACGATCCCGACCAAGAAGTCGCAGACCTTCTCGACCGCCGAGGACAACCAGACCGCG
>DASZOZ010000078.1:0-55350 GCA_035550515.1 Allostellaceae bacterium | reverse complement strand
TCTTTGCGCTCGTAGCGTCGTACCGGCGGGGCCGGTTCGAGGTCTCGGACGCGGCTGAGGCCGAGGCGCTTCAGCACCCGGCTGACGGTGGCGGGCGAGACACGGGTCTGCTGGGCGATCTGCTTGTGGGCGATCTGCTTGTGGGCGATCTGCTTGCCGGTCCAGCGCTGACGCCGCAAGCTCTCGATGCGCTCGACCGTCGCTTGCGGCGTCGGCCGATGCAGGCGATGCGGCCGCGAGCTGCGGTCGACCAGCCCGGCACTCCCTTCCGCCCGAAAGCGGGCGACCCACTTGCGCACCGTCTTGGCGCAGACCCCGAAGGCGGTGGCCACCGCCTTCGGGGTCTGTCCCGCCAGCACGCGCCGCACCATCACCTCTCGACCCGCCGGCGTCAGCGGCGCATTCTTGTGCACGTCCATTCGGCTCCCCCTCGGATGCTGAAGCTTCAGCAACCTCAGCCTCCTCGATCGCGTCCGAATGGACAACCTGTTGAAAGCTCACAGCTAGCGAGGATGGGCGCGGTAGCGGGTGACAACGTAGCCGGCCGCGGCTCAGCGCGCGAGGGCGATGCCACGCGGTCGGGGCCGCGGTTGGCAGGTATAGCAGCGCCCTTCATTCGCCGGCGCCGCCGAACTTCCGGACCGGGATGCCGAGCTTTCTCGCCTGGTCGGCGAGGTTGTCCTGGATGCTCGTGCCCGGGAGGTGCATCACGCCGATCGGCAGGAGCGAGCATCGCGTCGTCGCGCGTGAACGGAACGGCTTTGGCATGCTTCGTCCAGTCGGGCTTGAAGGCGATTTGCGGCACGCTGCGCTTGGTCGCCCATTTGGCGGCGATCAACTCGGCGCCCTTTGGCGACTAGGTCGGGATGCTGGGTGTGAACCTTGTCCAGCCGATCCCAGATCACGTAATGATCATTGAAATCGAGCCCGCCGGTCAGTGCGATCTTCGGTCCGGGCGGCAGCATTGCTTCGGTTTCGGCGCGGCGCTTAGCGGCTAGGAGATCGCGACTTCGATCATCGCGGCGGTGAGCGCGCGATGGGGCGCCAAGGCGTGCCGGCGTAGAGCTCGAAGCGCTCGGCGGCTGGTCGGTCGTCATGGTGAGGCCCTTTGCCGGATCGGCCGCGCCCATCGCGGCCTTCGTGGCGATCACTAGACGGCGGGCGGCGCGGCCCAGCAATGGCGAAGCCCGGCTATTGCTTCGCGATGCAAAGGCGGCTCTGCCGCCGGCAGGAAGTAGCCGGGTGCAGCCGTTGCCGGGCCGGGCCGGCTGCCGTCCGATCGCCCTCCAGAAGGCCGGGGTGCTACCGGCTCGATCCGAAGAAATTGCGAATCGCTCGCAATTTCTCCTGCGTCTCGCTGCGCTGTGCAACCCGGCACGATTTTTTGCGGCATCGATGGCGGCGGCGGCCCGGCTTCCGGATCCGCGGCAGGCTCGGTGATCTCCGGCGCGACACCCTTAGGGACACCTCAAAAGAGGACGGAGCTCCTTAAGTGATCTTCGTCTTTTCGGCCGGTTCGATCACTGGTGCGGTCTTCGCCTTTTCAGCCTTTCCCGAAGGCACCGCGTAGAGCTCGAGCCGATGGCCAATGAGTTTGTAGCCAAGCTCCCGCGCCACGGCCTCCTGCATCTTTTCGATCGCTTCGTTCTTGAACTCGACGACCGCGCCGCTGCGCACGTCGATCAAATGGTCGTGATGACTTTCGGGGCGCTCCTCGTAACGCGCCTTGCCATCGCCGAATACATGGCGTTCGAGCACACCGACCTCCTCGAACAGATGGACGGTGCGGTAGACCGTGGCGATGCTGATGTTCGGATCGCGCCGGGCCGCGCGCTGGAACAGCGTCTCGACATCGGGGTGATCGGTCGATTCGGACAGCACCCGGGCGATCAGGCGGCGTTGCCCGGTCATCTTCAGACCCTTTTCCTTGCAGAGGTCCTCGAGACGATTGGTCATGGTCCGTCCACGCAGTTCGGCAATTTTGCGACCGATGCCACTCTGGCCAGCCATCATCACGAGATCGTAGCTTAGCTGTCCGCCAAGGCAAAGACGAGGCATGCAGGCGACTGCCCGCAGATAACCCAATGGAGCTATGCCGTCATCAATGCTCGGCGACGGAGGCCCGGGTTGCCGTCAGGACGGGCGCAGCGTGCTCAAACTCGCCGATGGGCGCCGGCTCCGCCGCGCCGAGGCGATGGGCGAGTTCCGCAGCGAGCCGCTCGGCTTCGCCTTGCACCGCGGCGTCGCCGACAGCCTGCATCGCTGACCGTTGCGGTCACGCTCGGGAAACTTCCGCTCTCGCGTCGTCCGCATGTGAGGCAGCCATCTTCACCACGATATCGGCATGGAGAAACATCCCCCACGGCGACAGATCATCCGACAGAAGCCGAACATCTCGTTCGAGCCCGGCGTGGCGCTCGGGGTGCCGGGCGCCAGTGCCGCAGCCGGTCGGGTCGACGGGGCAGCAGGCGAACCGGCTTGGTCGGCGGCCGCGCTCGGCGAGGCTGTCGACACCGCCGGGGCCTGACCCTCGGCGGCAAGAGGCGGAGCACTGGCCGCCGGCGCCGAACCATAACGAGCCGTTCCTTGGGCATGAACTGAGGCGGACCATAGCAAACGGCCGCCAGCAGCACGGCAGCGGACAGCGTCCCGGCGCGGAGGCGTCCCGGCATCATCATCTGACCTCTTTCCGGCGGCATGCAGCCAGACCGACAGCGCGAAACAGCGGCCGCAACGAGACGATCGGCATCGCCAGAAACTTCACGTCACGGAGGTTCCGGGAAGGCCAATCATTCGCATCTTAGGAAAAGACGAGTCAGGGGGTCGAATGCCCCATCCCGCGGCCGATTTTTTTTTGACCCACCCCACCGGGAAAGCGCGGTTAGCCCTCCAATTACCCGCTGGCGCGCAATATGCAGCGCAAGATGACGATCAGGGGAACCGCGAGGGCGATCCACGACAACAGCCACCACACGCCGCCCTGCCCAAGCAGCGCCGAGAGCAGGCCGAAGAGCGACAGCGCCGCGAGCGACAGGGGCCAGCCCCACATGCCGACAAAACCCCTGTGCCGGCGGTCGTCGCGAACCGGGATCACTCCGCGGCCTCCGGCGCCGCAGCCGCAGGCTCGGCGCCGCCACGCTCGATCTCGGCGATCAGTGCCTCGACCGGCGACTTGCGCCGCGACAGCCACAAATAGAGCCCGCTGCCGAGGACGGCGATCGTCGCCAGGTCCAGCAGGGCCCATATGATTTTCAGCGGCAGTCCGCCGTAATCGCCGAAATGGAGCGGCCGCGACACTTCCAGCGCCCGCAGATACCACGGCATGCGGACCGCGCCCGTCAGCTTGCCGCTGCGCGCATCGACCAGCACCGGCGTGAACAACCGCCCCGTCAGCGGCGTACCGCCCTTCGCCCAGAAGAGGTAATGATACGGGCTGCCGTCATCGGCGCCGGGGAAGACGACCGAGACCACCCGCATTCCAGGGAGCACCCGGCCCGCCGCCTCAAACGCCGCCTGAACCGAGCTGAGCTCGCCTTGCGCAGCCGGGGCTTGGTGACGCCAGGGGTCGAGCAGCGCCTGCACCTCGGTGCGGTTCCATAACGCGAAAAGCGGCTGCGACAGTTCGTTCATCACGCCCGTCGCGCCGATCGCCAGCCCCCAGGCCAGCGTCACCACCCCCAGCAGATTGTGCAGATCGAGCCAGCGCAGCCGCGTCGAGCGCTGCCGCCGCACCGTGCCGAAGGCCTGCTTGCGCATGAACGGCGCGTAGAGCGCCGTGCCGGAGACGATCGCCGCCACGAACAGCAGCCCCATTCCCCCCAGGAACAATTCGCCCGGCAGCCCGACGAACAGCTCGCGGTGGAGGGTCAGCATCACATCGATGAAACCACGCCGCCGCTCCGCCTGCGGCAGGGACTGCTTCAGAAGCCGCGCCGTGCGCCCATCGAACTTGATCCAGCGTTCGCTGGCGGGGTCGTTCCTGAGCGCCTCCCATGACGGCGCCATCGACAGCACCACCTGCGGCTCGTCGTCATCGATGAAGAGCGATGTCGCGATCTCCCCAGGGTGAAGACGCCGGCCAATCGCAACGAGCTCGTCGAGCGAGGCCCGCGGCGCGTCGTTGGGCAAGTTCGCATAGGGGGGGTCACCGTCGAGCCAGTGATCGATCTCGTCGCCGAAGATCAGCGGCAGCCCGGTCACGCAGACGACCAGCAAAAAAACCGTGCAGACCAGACTCGTCCACCTATGGACGAGGAACCAAGCCCGGACCTGCGTCCGCGTCATTGCCACCCTTTCGCGCTCGCCGGACATCCACCGGGACGGTCATCGTCGACCGCTGATCGTCCCATCCCTCATAGTCTAGGAGACGAATCCGGAGCGGCGATTCCCCCGGTGTCGCGGACAAAATTGCGCCGACGACCGCCCCATCCATGCTTTAAACCGCCCACTTACCAACGATAGCGCAGGCTGGCGATGACGTTGCGCCGGTCTCCGTAACCGCAAGTGCTCGCGCTGTCGCAGCTCGACACGTACGTCTTGTCGAACAGATTGGTCGCGTTCACGGCCGCGTACCAACCCTTGAGGCCGGGGCTGAGCTCGGCGAGCTCGTAATGCACGACGGCGTCGAAAACCGTGTAGGAAGGCACGCGGTAACTGTTGACGTCGTCGCCGAAGGACCAGCCGACATAGCGCACCCCGCCGCCAAAGCCGAGGCCTCGCAGCGCGCCGGTTTGGATCGTGTAGTCGCCCCACAGCGACGCGGCATGGCGGGGGACGGCGGCGATGTGCTTGCCCTGTATCGGAAGGGTGTCGCCGCTGATCGCGGTATCCGTGTCCGTCGATTTTGTCACGATCGCGTCGGTGTAGGTATACGCCGTGATCAGGTTCAGGCCCTCGGCCAGGCTCGCATGGCCCTCGACCTCGACGCCCCGTGACCGGGTCTCGCCGAGTTGTTTGCTGAACCCGACATGGTCGGGATCGGACACCAGCTCGTTCTCCTCGGTCAACTGGTAGCCCGCGAGCGTCACGAAGGCGTTGACCCCCGGCGGCTGGTATTTGAGGCCGACCTCGTATTGTTCTCCGGTTGTCGGCTTGAACAGGGCGCCGGCGAAATCCGTCCCGCTCTGCGGCCGGAACGAGGTCGCGTAGCTCGCGTAAGGGGCAAGGCCGCTGTCGAACAGGTACACCAGCCCCACCCGTCCGGTGAAGGCCTGGTCGTCCTGGTTGGTGACGACTTCGGCGATGCGGTCATGGTCGGAGGCTCCCGCCCAATCCTGTCGGCCGCCGAGCAGCAGGCGCCATCGGTCCAGCTTGAGCTGGTCCTGAAAGTAAAGCCCCGTCTGCCAGTATTTCCCGTCGTCGCTATAGCTGATGGCGGGGGCGGGTATGGTCTGGTTGTAGACGGGGTTGAATGCGTCGATCGGCGGCGCGACATCGACCGCGGGCGCGGCCTTCTGGTCCACGTGGTTGTGCTGGTAGTCGACGCCGACCAGCGCCGTGTGGCCCACGGGCCCAGTGGCGAACTTGGCTTCGATCTGGTTGTCGAGGGTTATGCCGGTGACGCGCTCGTCATCGACGTAGCTGTAGCGATCCAGCGTCCGCAGGTCGTCCTCGAACGTGTCGGTGTAAAGAAAGCGCTGACTCTGCCACAGATCGGCGTAGCGGAAATTCTGCCGAACCGTCCAGACATCGTCGAAGTGGTGCTCGAACAGGTAGCCGAGCGCGATTTGCGAACGGTCGAAGTGGGTGAAAGAGGGGTCGGAACCGTAGAAGTTGGTCGGGATGCGTCCGTTCGGGTTCGGCAGCACCGTGCCGATTGCCGGGAGCGTGTCCGGCGGCGTGGCTTTCGGGTCGCGCTGAAAATTCGTCAGGATGGTCAAGGTGGTGTCGCCGGACGGGCGCCAGGTGAGAGCGGGCGCCAATGAAAACCGCTCTTTCTCGCTGAAATTGACCTGGGTGTCGGTGTCGCGGGCGAGACCCGTCAGGCGGTACAGGAACTGGCCGTCCGCATCCAGCGGCCCGCCGAGATCGAACATCGCCTCGTGCCAGTTGTAGCTGCCGTACTGGATGCCGATCTCGTGGAACGGCTCGGTCGGCGGCCGCTTGCTGACCAGGTTGATCGTGGCGCCCGGGAAACCTTGCCCGTACAGCACCGAGGCAGGACCTTTGAGCACCTCGATCCGCTCCAGGAAATACGGTTCGACCCGAACGTCGGCGAACTCGCCATTCAGTTGGCGCAGCCCGTCCAAGTACATGTCGTCGCCATAAGAGATAAACCCGCGAGCGTAAAACGTGTCGAACGAGTCCTGGAACTGGGACGGGGCCGGCGTTACGCCGGCCATATAGCGGATCGCCTGGGCGACGTTCTGCACGTTCTGGTCCTCGATCTGCCGGGGGGTGACCACCGAGATCGATTGCGGCGTCTCGAGGATCGGCGTGTCGGTCTTGGTGCCGGTCAGGCTCTCGGTGGCGACATAGCCGACACCGGGACCGTCCGGCCGCTGCGGATTGCCGTTCTGTCCTTCCACCCGCACCGGCGGCAGCGCCATCGGCCCGCTACCGGCGCTTGCGCTCGAGGCGGGCTTTTCCAGCACGACGGTGTTCGCCTCGGTAAAGTGCCAGGCCATGCCGCTGCCGGCCAGCACCTGCGTCAGCGCCTGCGCGACCGTGTAGCGGCCCGAGAGGCCGGAACTGCGCAGCCCAGCCACGTCCTTCGAGGCGAACAGCAGATGGATGCCGCCTTCGTCGGCGAGCCGGGTCAGTGCGGAGTCGAGGGCCTGCGGCGGAATGGTGAACTGGACCACGCGTTCCTTCGCCGCCGCGGGGACCGTCGTCGATCCGGCGCCGACGTTTTGCGCTTGCGCCGTCGAGGCCAGCAAAAGGCTCGACATCGTCATCACCAAAAACGTTCGCCGGCGCGCCTTCTTGTTCTCCTCGGCGCGCGCTGCGAGCTTCCGATGCCGCCGGACGACCATATTGCCCCTCCCCACAGCCTCGTTATGCGAATGCGACGCAGTTGCGTTTCTAGGCTGTGACGATGTGAGGGCGGCCAACTTGCAGTCGGGTTGGCGAAAAATTTTTCGCCCGACCGATGATCCTCTAAGCGGCGCCGCCCGCCCGGATCAGGGTCAGGAACGGCAGCCGGACGAGGTGCGCCCCCGTCGTCTTGGCGACCGTCCGCAGCAGCAGGTCGGGGTCATCGAGGTCGAACACGCCGGTCACGCGCAGCGCCTCGAGTTCGCTGTCGGTGACCACGATCCGGGCGTTCTGGTAGCGCTGCAGCTCCGCCGCCACCTCGCCGAGCGGCCGGCGATTGAAGATCAGCTTGCCGCGTTGCCAGGCCGTCGCGGCGTCAGTATCGATGCTCTCGGGTCGGCCGACGGCCGCCGCGCCGTAGGCGACACGCTGGCCGGCGCCGACTCGCACCGGAACCTCACCGCCGCAGCGTATCTCGACGATCCCCTCGGTGACGGTCACATCGGTGGTCGCTGCGTCGCGCCGCACCGCGAAGACGGTTCCGACGGCGCGCGTCTCACCATTTGCGGCGGCGACGATGAAGGGTCGCGACGGGTCCTTGGCGACCTCGAACATCGCTTCGCCGGCGTTGAGCGCGAGCCGGCGCGCCGCACCGGTATAATCGAGGGACAGCGCCGAGGCGGTGTTGAGCCACACCACCGACCCGTCGGCGAGCGCGATCCGGCGTCGCTCGCCGACCCCCGTCGAATAATCGGAATAGAGCCGCGCCAGCGGACCGAACACACCCGACCCGCCGACCACCGCCGCGGCCGAGGCGGCCACCGAACCGCCCAGGATCGCGCGGCGCGTCAGGCGGGCGGCGGGCGGCGGGCGGAACGGCAGCACCGGCGCAGCATCCCGCCGGAAGCCGGCCGCGTTCCGTGTCTCGCCGATCGCTTGCAGCAAAGCCTCGGCCTCCGCGGCGGCGGCCGCATGCGTCGGCGACCGTTGCCGCCAGGCGGTAAAGGCGGCACGGTCCTCGTCCGTCGCGCGCCCCGAGCCGAGACGGACGAGCCAATCGATCGCCTGGTCGCTGAAGGCCTGATCGCGCATGTCATTCACGGCATGAAGCCCTTGGTCCTCGACCGTATTTCCAGACACGCTCTCCATCCGGGAGACGAATCCGTACAGCGCGATTTGCAGCTTGACGTGGCGTTAATTTTGCTCGGTCTGTCGGAGACGATCGCGGCAATGCCGTAGCGCCTGGGCAATGTACTTCGCCACCATGCTCTCGGAAATGCCGAGACGCGCGGCGGTCTCGGCATGGGAGAGCCCCTCGACCCGGAAATAGAGCAGCGCCAGCCGCGCTTTCGCCGAAAGCTCGTCAAGCGCCGCGTCGATCAGGGCCAGTCGCTCCTTGGCGAACAGCGTTTGCTCAGGCGTGGACGCCGGGTCGGGGACGGTTTCGTCCGGCTCGTACCCGGTGTGCCGCGCCGCGATGCGTCCTTCCCGGCGCATCGTGTCGATCGCCAGATTGCCAGCTACCCGATAGACATAAGCCCGCGGATTGTCGATCGATGCCGCGCCCGGCCCGATTGACGCCAGCCTCAGATAGGTGTCCTGGGCAATGTCGGCGGCGCGGTCCGCATCACCCGTTCGACGAGCCAGAAAGCGCAGCAGATCTTCGTAGTTCTCCTGAAAGCTCGCGATCAGCGCCGCCGCGTCGAAGCGCCCCATAGCCCAACCCGTAATGGCCCGATCCGGGCGCCGATAGCGACGGGCTGCATGCCACGACGGTGCACCCGTTCAAACGGAGGGTTACGCTATCGTTAATGCGAATCATTCGCAATGATTATGACCCGGCCGAACCGCTCGCCATCGCGCCGCCCTCGGCAACCGTGCCTCCCGCGGCAGCATCGAGTTCCGCGATCACCATTTCGACCGGCGATTTTCGGCGCGACAGCCACAGATAGAGGCCGCTGACCAGTATGACGATCGCCGCCAGATCGAGCAGTGCCCAGATGACCTTCAGCGGCAGCCCGCCGTAATCCCCGAAATGCAGCGGCTGCGACAACAGCAGCAGCCTCAGATACCACGGCAACGAGCGGCTCGCCGTGACGGCGTCGGTCTCCGCATCGATCATGACCGGCCTGAGCAGCCGAGCGGTCAGCGGCGTGTCGCCCCGCAGGAAGACCATGTAGTGATGCGGGGTCGAGAACCGGCTGCCGGGAAAGCCGACAAAGGCGACGTCCATCCCGGGCGACGCCTCGCGGGCAGCATCGATCGCACCTTGCAGGGAGCCGAGCTCGGCTGGCGGCGGCCTGCCGCGCCACGGCGTCGTCATTTCGGCCAGCTCGGTCATTCGCCAATAGAGCAGCAGCGGTTGCGCAAGGGTGTTGACGACCCCGGTAAGCCCGACGACCAGCATCCACGCGGTCATGCCGATGCCGAGCAGGTTGTGGAGATCGGCCCACAGGATCCGCTTTGTCCTGTGCCGGCGCACGGTGCCAAAGGGGAGCCGGCGCATGAAGCGCGCATAGACGACCAGCCCCGAAGCCAGCGCGACCATGAACAACAACCCCATCGCACCGAGGAACAGCGTGCCCCACAGCCCGGCGAACAAGGTCTCGTGCAGCGTCTCGATCACATAGATGACGCCGCGCCGCTGCGGTACGTCATGGATCATCGCCCCGGTGCGCGCATCGTATTTGAAGACCGCGCTCGCCTCGGCCGCATCGGGCGTCTTGCCCATCGAGACAAACCACGCCGGCGCGTCGTCGCTCTGCGAGACATAGCGGACCGCGTCGTCCGGCCGCCGCGCGCGAGCGTCGGCGACAAAGCGGTCGACGCTGACGCGCGGCGTATCCGCCGGCATTACGGGCGGGTCGATCGTCGTGCCGCTCCACCGGCCGATCTCGTCCTTGAACACCAGCGGCAACCCCGTCAGGCACAGCAGCAGCAAAACCGCGGTGCAGACGAGGCTCGTCCATTTATGGACGGCATACCATCGCCGCAGTCCCCGCGTGCTCGGCACCTGAATGCCCCTCACCAGCTGTAACGCAGGGCGACCGTCACCGTGCGGGCCGTGCCGTAATAGCAGGCGCTGAGGCTGGTGCAGTTGGTGACGTAGCGTTTGTCGAAGAGGTTGCTGGCGTTGAGCGTCAGCTTCGCGCCGGCGAGTTCGGGACGGAGCTGGCCGAGATCGTAATGCAGCGTCGCATCGACCAGCGTGTAGTCGGGGATGCGCAGCGTGTTCGCGGCGTCGCCATAGGTGTCGCCGAAGTATCGTATTCCGCCGCCGCCGCCAAACCCGCGCCACGGCCCGGTCGGCTGCGTGTAGTCAACCCATAGCGACGCGGCATGCCGGGGCACGTCGATGACCTGCTTGCCGATCGTGCTGGCGGCCCCCTTCGTGTTCTGCGCGTCGGTATAGGTATAGGCGGCGATCAGGTTGAGCCCATCCGTCAGGTTGGCGGTAGCGTCGAGTTCGATCCCCTGGACCCTGATTTCGCCGGCCTGGGTCTGGAAGCCGACATGCGCGCCGTCGGCGGTCAGCGCATTCTGCTCGGTCAAATGGTAGGCGGCGGCGTTCATCGCCAGGTTCGGCCCGAGCGGCCGGTACTTGACGCCGGCTTCGTATTGGTCGGCGGTGGTCGGCTGGAACGGCGCGCCGCTGAAATCGGTGCCGATCGTCGGCTGGAACGAATGCGCGAACGAAACGTATGGCGACAGCCCGAGATCGAAGACGTAGTTCAGTCCGGCGCGCCCGGAGAACGCCCGGTTGTCCTGGCCCTGCCGGGTCCCGGCAATGAAGTCGTTGGTGGTCGTATCGAGCCAGTCGTGCCGGCCGCTGAGCGTCAGCCGCCAGCGGTCCAGCGCGATCTGGTCCTGCAGATAGGTACCGATCTGGTCCTGGTTCTGCCCCGTGCTGAAGGTGATGGCGGGCGGTGTGATCGCGGCGCCATAGACCGGGTTGAAGATGTCGAGCGGCGGCGCCGCGCCGATCCCCCGCTGGGTCCGGCCGTCGTCCCAGCGGTAATCGAGACCGAAGAGCGCGGTATGCGTCAGCAGGCCGGTCGCGAAATGCGCCTCGGCCTGGTTGTCCAGGGTGATGTTCTGCGCCTTCTCCGGCACGTAATAGGTGAAGCGGTTGAGCGTCTTCAGGTCGCTTTGCAGCCCACCGCCGATGACGGCGAACACTTTGGTGTCCAAATTGGCGTAACGGAAATTCTGCCGCACCGTCCAGGCGTCATCGAAGCGATGCTCGAACTGGTAGCCGACCCAATATTGCGTGCGCCGGTAGCCGTCATAGCCGGGCTCGCCGAGGAAACGGCCGACCGGGACGGTGCCGTTCGGGTTCGGCAGCAGCGTGCCCTGCGCCGGCAGGAACTGGATTTCGACGCCGCTGTGGTCGCGCTGGTATTGGCTGAGAAAGGTGAAGCTCGTATCCGCATCCGGCCGCCAGGTGAAGGCCGGCGCGATCATCTCGCGCTCGTCGTCGACATGGTCGATCTGGGTGCCGCCGCCGTGGACGAGGCCGGTCAGGCGGTAGAGCAGCGTCCCGTCCTGCGTCGCCGGTCCGCCGATATCGAAAGCGCCCTGGATATTGCCGAAATTGTTCCCTTGCAGCTCGACCGCATGCGTCGCGTCGGCCGGCGGGCGCAGGCTGACCAGGTTGACCATCCCGCCGGGCGGGAGCTGGCCGTAAAGCGCCGAGGAGGGGCCGCGCAGGATTTCGATGCGTTCGAGGCCGAACGGGTCCACCACCGGTTCGCCGAACCCGGTGATACCATGCGGCAACTCCATGCCGTCCAGGTATATGACGGGTCCGAAGCCGCGTATTAAAATCGAGTCGAAGCGATTTTCCACCGGGTCCTGACCCGCGGTGACGCCGGGCGTGTAATGGGTTGCTTGGGCCACGGTCTGTGCGCCCTGCGCCTCGACCTGTTCGCGGCCGATGACCGAGACCGCCTGCGGCGTCTCCAGCAGCGGTGTATCGGTCTTGGTCGCGGTCGCGCTCTGACGCGCGATATAGCCCTGGACCGGACCGGTGGCCGTCTCCGTGCTGCCCTGCCCTTCAACCTGCACCGCCGGCAGCGCCATAGCTCCCGTCGTGCTCTCCTGCTTCTCCAAGGTCACCGTCGTCGGGTTGGTGAAGCGGTAGGTGAGCCCGGTCCCCGCGAGCAGGGTGCGCAGCGCCGCATCCGTCGACAGGTTTCCGGAAGCGCCAGGCGATGTCAGGCCGCGCGCGATGGCGGCGTCGAAGAAAAACTGTATCCCCGTCGCGTTCGAGAATTCGACCAAGGCCGTCGTCAGGGCCTGCGGCGCTATGGCGAACCGGTGTGTCTCGGCCGCGCCGGCGAGGACCGGGGTCGTGGCGCCGGAGGGATTGGTCTGCGCGTGCCCGGACGCGGCGAGCGCCAAGCAGAGCAGCGCGCCGGCCGTGACTCTGCCCCGCAGGTGATAGGCCCGCCGCGGCTTATCCGAACGTCTTTTCCTGACAGCCGACAGGTCGCGGTTCCTCGCCTTCGCCGCCCGCATCGCTTCTCCTTCCGACTGCGGTCGTCACCGCAGGCTGATTGCGAATGAGAGTTATTCGCCTCTTATGCCTGAGACGCTGTCGGGGCCGAGGGACCATTAGGCAGGAGAGAAAAATTTCGGCGGAAGGTGGCTTTAGACTGCGGACCGGTTATCGCGGGCGGATCACGACGAGGAGAGACGTAACCTCGGAGACGCGCACCGGCAGCGTATCCGCGATCGTTTGCAGGGCATCCTCGGTCTTGTCGGTCCGGAATATCCCGGTCACGGGAATGTCGCCGATCCGCCTGTCGGTGATGACGATCCGCCCGTGACGATAGCGTTCGAGATCCGCGACCACATCGCGCAGCGGGGTATCCTGAAAGAACAGCCGGTCCTGCCGCCACGCTTCGACCGCCGTGACGTCGGCCGGATGCAGCGGTCCGAAACCCGCCTCGTCGTAGCGGATTTGGCTTCCCGCGCTGACGGTAACCGTTGTCCCGCCGGCAAAAGACACCAAGACCGCGTGCTCGACCACCGCGACATTGACCGCGTTGCCGACCCATTTCACATCGAAGGCGGTGCCGAGCGCCTTTGTCTCCCCCCCTCCCGCCGCGACGACAAAGGGCCGCCGCACGTCCGGGGCAACCGTAAAGAACGCCTCCCCGCGATGCAGCACCACACGCCGCTTGGCGTCATCAAAAGCGAGGGATAAAGCGGTGTCGCTGGCCAGTTCCACATCGGACCCGTCCGGCAGCGTCAGCGACTGCCGCTGCGCGACGGCGGTGTGATAATCGGCGAACAGACCAGGATGGGTCGCGACATAGCCTCCGCCAACCAGGCCGAGCGCCCCAGCGGCGACGGCGCCGTGCATCCAGGCCCGCCGGCTCAAGGCCGATCGGCGCAAAATCCCTGCGTCGACGATGGTTGCAGCGCGGCGCGCCTCCTCGGCGTCGCGCGCGCGGATCACGGGAACGACGATATCGAGGCGCGACCACAGCCGCTCCGTGCGGGCCCAGGCAGCCCGGTGGGCAGTACTCGCCGACAGCCATCGTTCGAAGGCGTCACGGTCCGTCTCCGTCGCGTCCTCATCCTGCAACCGAACGAACCAGCGCCGCGCCTCTTCCAACACCGCGTCTTGTGGCCTGCTCGCCATGAAACTTCCAAGGGCCGCGCTTCGGGTCGCGGCATCCTAACGCTGAGACGCTGAAGCCGCGCGAAAGGAATTAGTCGCCGTCGCCTGCGGGGCCGAACTGCTCATCGAGAAAGGCGAGCGCCTTGGTCATGTGGACCATGACGGTGTTCTTGGCGATCCCCAGCCTGGCGGCAATCTCGCCATGGGTGAGCCCGTACACCTTCGCCAGAACGAACACCTCCCGCGAGCGCGGCGGCAGCCGATCGATCACCCGCAAGAGGCGGTCGAGTTCGCTGCGATGAAGAACCACCTGCTCGGGCGTCGGTGCCGGGTCGAAGACGGTGTCGTCCGGCTCGTACCCGGTGTGCCGCGCCGTGATGCGTCCTTCCCGGCGCATCGTGTCGATCGCCAGATTGCCCGCCACCCGGTAGACATAGGCGCGCGGGTTGTCGATCACCGCCGCGCCCGGCCCAATCGCCGCCAGCCTCAGATAGGTGTCCTGGGCGATGTCGGCGGCGCGGTCCGCGTCACCCGTTCGGCGTGCCAGAAAGCGCAGCAGATCCTCGTAGTTCTCCTGAAAGCTCGCGATCAGCGCCGCCCCGTCGAAGCGCCCCATAGCCCAACCAACCCGCATTGGCCCGATATCGACCGTCCGCACGATGCAGTGGATCGGGCAGAGGCTACGCTAACCTCCTTGCGAATCATTCGCAACTATGATGGCCATCGCTCGGTAAGCCGATAAAGAAGCTGGTCATTCCCGGCAACCGGTCCGCTCAAATCGAAACCGCAGACCCTCCGGCGACTTTGGTCGCGACGATGGGAGGATTCGGGTCTCTCGATTCGTCTTATTGATGGCCGGAGGGACATCGGGCGCAGCCGACCGCGCGGTCGCCGGCAAGAGGCCAATCGCCTTCAATTTGTCCAGCAAACGGGAACGCCCGGAAGCTCAATGGTCACCACGCCACCGCGACAGGCTTCGACGCCCCTCCCCGCCGATATCACCGGATCTCGTCCTGCGCTCGGGCGGGCGCCGCCGCGAGTCGGCAACCGCCGGCTCTTTCTCGTCGGCCTTGTCGTCCTGCTTGCCGGGCTCATTGCCTACGGGTTGCGGCCGGGTCGTGGCGACAAATTGGCCGATCTCGAAACGGCCACCGTCCAGCAAGGCGACATCGAGGAGACCGTGACGGCGCTCGGCAAGCTCGAGCCGCGCGACTATGTCGATGTCGGCGCCCAGGTCTCGGGCCAGCTCACCCGCATCGCAGTGCAGCCGGGCGCCCCGGTGAAGCAAGGCGACCTGCTGGCCGAGATCGACCCGCAGATCCCCGCCGCCAGGGTCGAGGCCGACAAGGCGGAGCTTGCACGCCTCACGGCCGATCTCGCCGATGCCCGGGCGCGGTCCGACTATGCCGCCGGCGAGTTCCGCCGGCAGACGCGCCTCAAGCACGACGACGCGACCCGCGACGACACCTTCGAACAGGCGCGCCGCGACATGCGGTCCGCCGCCGCCAAGCTCGATGCGGTCCAGGCGCAGATCGTCCAAGCGGAATCGACCTTGGAAGCCGACCGGGTGCAACTCGGCTACACCCGCATCGACGCGCCGATGGCCGGCACGGTCGTCTCGGTCGACGCCCGCCAGGGTCAGACCATCAACGCCGCCTATGCGACGCCGGTGCTGATGCGCGTCGCCGACCTCGCCACCATGACCGTCTGGACACAGGTTTCCGAGGCCGACATCCCGCAACTCCATCCCGGCATGCCGCTCTATTTCACGACCTTGGGTTTCGGCGACCGGCGCTGGGCGGGGACGCTGCGCCAGATCCTGCCGGCGCCCCCCAAGCCCGACAACCAGAACGGCACCACCAACAACACCGGCGCAACACCGCCGGGCCAGCCGGCCGCGGGCAACGTCGTCCTTTACACGGCGTTGTTCGATATCGCGAACCCAAAGGGCGAACTGCGCCCCGCGATGACGGCGCAAGTCTTCTTCGTCACCGCCGCCGCCAGGGACGTGCCGACGGTGCCGATGAGCGCGCTGACACCGAAAGATGCCGGCAGCGGCCGCTATACGGCGCAGATCGTCAAGGGCGGGCAGGTCGCGACCCGCGACGTGCACATCGGGGTCCATACCCGCTTCGCCGCCCAGGTGCTGTCCGGCCTGTCACCGGGCGACACGGTGGTCACTGGCCGCAAGACCGGCAGCCGCCCTTCCCTGATCGAGTTGCGGTGGTGAGGCACACGCGACTTGTCGCGCCGCCGCTGATCGAGCTGCGCGATGTCGGCAAGACCTACGACACCGGCGGCGGGCTCGCCGTCGAGGTGCTGCGCGGCCTGTCGCTGACTGTCCGCGCCGGCGAGTTCGTCGCCGTCATGGGCGCTTCCGGCTCGGGCAAATCGACGCTGATGAACCTGCTCGGCCTGCTCGACAAACCGAGCCGCGGCGAGTACCGGCTGGCCGGCGCGGATGTCGCGTCGCTCGACCGGGACGAACTGGCGCGCTTGCGCCGCGACACTTTCGGCTTCGTCTTCCAGCAATACAATCTGATCCCCACCGCTACTGCGCGCGAGAATGTCGAGGTGCCGGCGATCTATGCCGGCCTGCCGCCCGCCGAGCGTCGCAAACGGGCCGAGTCGTTGCTGGCGCAGCTCGGGCTGGACGGGCGCTTCGACAACCGGCCGAACCAGCTCTCCGGCGGCCAGCAGCAGCGCGTCTCGATCGCCCGCGCCTTGATGAACGGCGGGCGGATCATCCTCGCCGACGAGCCGACCGGCGCGCTCGACAGCCGCTCCGGCGCCGAGGTGATGGCGCTGCTGAAGCAGCTCGCCGCCGCCGGCCATACCATCATCCTCATCACCCACGACCGGGCGATCGCCGAAGCCGCCGACCGGATCGTCGAGATCGCCGACGGCAGGATCACGCACGACACCGGCACCGCGCGGTCCGCCGTCCCCCCGGCACCGTTTGTCGGGGAGACGCGCCGCGCGGTCTCGCCGGCGCTCAGCGTGGGCGAAGCGCTGAAGGCGGCGCGCCGCGCGCTCTCGGCCGACCTCCTGCGCACGGCGCTGACCCTGCTCGGCATCATCATCGGCACCGCCGCGGTGATCGCGCTGATGGCGATCGGCGAAGGCAGCCGGCAGACCGTGCTCGACCAGCTCGCCGTCTTCGGCACCAACCGGCTCTACGTCAATCCCGGCAACGAAAGCGGACGTGGACCAGGCGGAACCCTTTCGGCGCGCGATGCGGATCTGGTCCGTGACGTGCCGAACGTCGCCGCCGCCATGCCCTATCTGCAGGGCCAGGTCACGGTGCGCTACGGCAATGTCGACGCCCGCACCACGGCGACCGCGGTGACCACCGATTACCCCCGCATCCTCAACTGGCCGCTCAGCGAAGGCGTGTTCTTCACCCGCGAGGACGAGCGCGGCCTCGCCGCCGTCGCCGTCATCGGCCGGCAGGTCGCTCGCACGCTGTTCGCGGACGGCGTCGACCCGATCGGCAGGTTCATCCTGGTCAACAACGTGCCGTTCCAGGTGATCGGCGTGCTGTCGGAGAAGGGCGCCGTCTCCGGCGATGCCGATGACGACGACACCATCGCCATCCCCTTCGAGACCGGCAGCCAGCGCATCTTCGGCACGCCGAACCTGTCCTGGATCTCGGTGCTGATCGACGATCTCGGCAAGGCCGATCGGACGTCGCGCGACATCGCGGCGGTGCTCGCGGCGAAGCATCACGTCCAAGACTTTCGCATCTACAACAAAGCCGCGAGCATCGAGGCGCGCAGCCGGGCGCAGAACAGCCTGACCCTGCTCCTCGGCTTCACCGCGACCATCTCCCTGTTTGTCGGCGGCATCGGCGTGATGAACATCATGCTGATGTCGGTCACCGAGCGCACGCGCGAGATCGGCATCCGTATGGCGACCGGCGCGCGCACGCGCGACATCCTGCGCCAGTTCCTCGCCGAAGCGCTGATGCTGTCCGGCGCCGGCGGCGCGGCCGGTCTCGTGCTGGGGCATCTTGCCGGCTTGACGGCCACGCTGGTCGGAACCCGCGTCATCTTCACCCTTCATGCCGCGATCGGCGCGGTGCTGTGCGGCGCGCTGACCGGCCTCGTCTTCGGCTTTATGCCGGCCCGGCGCGCAGCGCGGCTGGAGCCGGTCACGGCGCTGGCGCGGGAATGAGCCACCGCCGACACTGCTTTCTTGTGGCGACGCTGCTGCTCGCCGGCTGCGCCTATCATCCGAACGGCGACAAGCCGGCGACCGAGCTGCCGGCCACGCTGGCCACGACCGGCGAGACTGCCGCGATCTGGCCGAACACCGATTGGTGGCAAGGGTTCGGCAGTGCCGAGCTCGATGCCCTGATCGCCACCGCACAGGACCGCAACCTCGACCTCGCCGCCGCCGCGGCGCGAGTGCGCCAGGCGGCGGCCCTGGCGCGGGTCGCCGAGGCGCCGCTGTTGCCGGCCGTCGGCATCGCCGCCGATGCCTCGCGGCAGAGCACCAACGGCAGCAGCGGGGCGGTCAGCGGCAGCTATGCGGAGGCCACCCTCACCGCGAGCTACGAGCTCGACCTCTGGGGCCGGGTCAGCGCCAACGCCGCCGCGGCGCGCAGCCTGATCGAGGCCAGCCGCTACGCCCGCGAAACCGTCGCCCTCACCACCGTCGCGGCGGTCGCCGGCACGTATTTCCAGGTGCTGGGTGCGCGCGAGCGGCTGGCCATCGCGCGCGACGATCTCGTCAATGCGCGCGAGGTGCTGCGCATCGTCGCGGCGCGTGCCCGCAACGGGGCCGCACTCACCCGCGAAGTCGTCCAGCAGCAGGCGCTGGTCGCGACCCGCGAAGCCGCCATCCCGCCGCTCGCCCAGGCCGAGACCGAGGCGCTGGCCGCGCTCGCCCTGCTGCTCGACCGCCCGCCGCAGGGCTTCACCGTCGGCGCGGGCAGTCTCGACGGCATCGCCTCACCCGCCGTCGCGCCCGGCCTGCCCGCGGCACTGCTCACCCGCCGGCCGGACATTGCCGAAGCCGAGGCGCGGCTCGCCGCGGCCGACGCCGACATCGCCGCCGCCCGCGCCGCGATGCTTCCGCGCATCGATCTGAGCGGCCTCGCCGGTGTTCAAGAGGCCGTCGTTTCCGGCGGCACGGGCGGCGGCGGTCTGCTCTATATGCTCGGGGCCGGGCTCACCCGGCCGATCTTCGACAACGGCGCACTCGCCGGTCGGCGCGACTACACCATCGCGCAGCGCGAAGAACTGGTGGCGCGCTATCGCAGCACCGTCCTCGCGGCCCTGGCCGACGTGCAGAAGGCATTGCACGCCACCGACCATGCCGCCCGCCAACAGCAGGCGCAGGAACAGGCGGTGGCCGACTCGCGCCGCGCCTTCGCGCTCGCCGAGAGCGAATACCGCGCCGGCGCCGCCGATCTGCTTACCGTGCTCGACACCGCGCGCACCCTTTATGCCGCCCAGGATGCGCTCGCCCAGACCCGGCTGGTCCGGCTCCAGGCCCTGGTGGCGCTGTTCAAGGCACTGGGCGGCGGCTGGCAGCAAGGAGGTGCCGCATGACCGGACGGCTTGAAAAGCTCTTCCTGGAGCGGGGCATGCGCTTAAGCGAGCAACGGCGCATCATCCTCAATGTGCTCGACGTGCTGACGGAGCACCCCTGCGCCGAGGAGATCCATCAAGTGGTCGAGTTCCGCGATGCCACGATCGAAACCCGGCTTCGCGAGGCGGCCGGCCGACTTGGCTACCGCCTCCTGCATTACCGGCTGAAGATCTTCGGCGCACCGGAAGCAACGGTGGACGGCTCCGCCCCTCCGGAGGCCCCGCGAGTGCGACCGCGTAACGTCCAGCTCACCACTCTCCTCGCTCCACGTGGATCGATCCGCGCTATCCCGCGACGGTTCTGATCGAAAGCCCACAGCGCACCGACGCCCCCGTGAAATTGACGGCCAAGCTCGTCGGAGGCCGACTCGCCTGGCCGCATATTCGTTCGCTACTATGTGACCTTGAGCGCCGCGCAGATCGAGCGCGCGTTCCTGGCCAAGGCGCAGCAACGAAACAAGCCTGATCCTGTGCCGGTGAACAATCACGTCCTTGCGGGCGGAATTGATCACCAGCGACCTCGGCCTATCGAGCCGACTCTACGCGCGTAGCTCAGGCCCTATTGGCGTACTAGTGGCGAACGGGCGTGTCGCCGACCCGTCGATCGCACTGGCAACCGATCTGTGGTCCAAATTCGTGGATTTTCTGGAAGGCGACAGCGGGGCTTTCCGGGCAAGCGCGTATGCAGACGAAGTATATCTCTGCGTGCTCGCCCGTCTCCTTGCTGCAAATGTTCTGGCGGAGCGAGCCATACTGAGCGACAGTCCGGAACTCACAGCCATTCTCGGCGGGCCGTATTTCCGAGGTCACTACCAGCTCGAAAATATGGTCGAGCTGGATTATTTCGGCTGGTTATTCTCGCCCGCGCGTATCAGCGTGCTACTTCCGGTCGCACGCGAAATTCAACGCGATCTCTACGCCTATGATTTCCGGGCGCGCCCGGAAGAGGATCTATTCGGACAGCTGATGGCTCAGCTCGCGCGGCGGAGCCAGCGCAAGCTTTTGGGGCAGGAATGGACGCCGGCATGGCTGGCCAGTCTTGTCGCGGGCCGTTGTCTCGATGGGTTGCCGGAAGGCGAAGCGCCACGAATTGTCGATATGTGCTGCGGTTCGGGATCGATCATTGCCGAGGTTCTGAAGGCAACACGGAACCGTTATGGTCTGACAACAATTGATGACCTGCAGGACGTCGCCACGGGCTTCGACATTGATCCGCTCGCTGTCGGACTTGCGAAAACCACCTGGGTTGTCGCGCTCGCGGCCGAGATCAAAGCCGCAACGAGTCCGATTGTGATACCGATTTATCACGCGGACTCGCTGTTCGCGGCCGCGCCCGTGTCGGCAGTGCTACCCTTGCTCGGCGAGGACGATCCCATCCCTGTCGCGCTTGATGGCACGGTCATCCGGTTGCCACACGCCCTTGTCAATCCGACCTATCGAGATTTATTCGATCGCATTGTTGATGGGGCGTACGACGAGGCTCGCGCGGCCCAGGCGAAAGGCAAGGCAGAGCATCTAACAGCCGATATTGCCCGAGAGTTTGTAAAAGGAGCCGCGTCGATCAGCGGCGTTCCTTTGCCCGAGAAGCTCGAAGCTGATCTCGGGACTGCGGTGCTCGCGCTAACGCAACGGATGGCCGAATTGGCCGTGGCGAACCGGAACGGCATCTGGGCATTTATTCTGCGGAACACCTACCGGCCCGGTCTGCTGAGCGGACAGTTCAATGGGTTGGCCACCCACCTTGGCTTGCGATGAGCGGATTGGCGGATAATCCGTACCGCGAGATGCTGACCGCGCGGGCGAAGCTCTATGGAATTCGTCCCGCGGGTCCATCCTTTCTACATCTCGAACTCGGAACGACGCATCTGCTTCATGCCATTGATCGTTATCGTACGGCATGGGTTCTAGAAAAAGAGGGAATGCCGATCCCCGCGGGAGGCATGACGGAAATCCCGCAACAAGGCGCTGATCTTATGCCGCGCACGGCTGTCTGTATTAATGTATTGAGCAAAGAGGGGGCCGAGTACCGGGTCGACACACCGGGAATTTCCTCTTCGTGGGCATTTGCCGTCAAAGCCGCTAAGGAGCTTAAAGCGGCTCAGTTTCCGGGGCATGTTGCGCCCCGCTTTGTTTGCCGTATGGCACAGTCGGAAAATCTTCTTCCATTCGTCTTGGGTGAGCATTGCGCGCCGATCGCAATTCCGGCTGCACGCAATGGAGATGGCGCCTGGGAAATTTTTGGAGATGACGAAATTCGACGAATGGGCTTCACCCAGACGGCGCGCCGTTTTCAGACGATCAACGCGCAGCTCAAAAATGTCGGCAAAGGAACCCCCCTACAGGGTCGGATTGATGAGCGCGGCAAGCTGACCAAACAGGTCTTTGGATCAGAGGGCTATCTGCTAATGGCCGGCGCAGGTGGAAAGCATATTTGCGCCGCCTGCCTCCCGCTGGGCGAAGCCCACGATATCGTTGTCGATCAGACCCTTTATTGGAAGACCATCACATCGGAGACCGAGGCTTGGTTCTTCGTTGGAATGCTGAATAGCCGAGCGCTGACGCAAGCTATTATGCCGTTCAATCCTAAAGGAGCATTCGGCGAACGCCACATTCATGCTTTGCCCTATCGGTTGCTCCCGGCACTTGACGGAAGTAACGACGATCACTTGCGGATCGCGGCTCTCGCTCAGCAGGTGGCAGGTATCACGCACGGTCTGATTGCCGCAGATGATTATTTAAATGATCCAAACCGCGCGCTCACCAGGAGACGGAGCCGCTTACGCGCCGCGCTTGCGCAGGCGCCGCAGGTCAAAGAGCTCGAATCTCTTTGTGCTGCGGTCCTAGGGACTACAGGAACCGAGTCGGCCGATGAGACCGAAGACGAATGACGCGAAGATGTTTGTGAAAGTTCCGCCATTTCGGCGAGCTGGTGCGTTCCCGCGGTTGTGCCATTTTGTGCCATTTTTGTGCCGTGAAAATTTTTGATACGGTTAGCAAGCGCCGGAGAATTTTTTGCAAACCGTTGCGACAGAATGGTTTTCGGTGGAAATCACCGGAAGCTGATCGAAAGGCATGAAAAAGCCCGCCGAAGCGGGTTAGTTCATTGTTTCTGCGAAAAAAGATTGGTTGCGGGGACCGGCTCAGATCAGAACTTGCCCGGTTCGCAAGTTGAGATGGTTGCGGGGCCGCGCTCAAATCTGAATTTGCAGACACAGAAAGGCCGCCCACTGGGGGCGGCCGGTCTGCGCGAATTCGCGTCGCAAGTTGAGATGGTTGCGGGGGCCTACACCCATCTCAAATTGCTTTTCCGAGCAGCAGCATAGAGGCCGCCTTAACAGGCACTTACCTACTTTAGGTGAGCAGTCGAGCTCACAAGGGGGAAGCAAAACGGGGGTTTACTATTCGCAGGCAACACAGGACCAACGGACGGCCAGCTTCTCGCGAGCGGACTGGCTGGGCGTAAATTGGCCCGCGGGGCGCCAGCCGCCTCGCCGAATACTTCGAGCCGGTATTGCAGAAGCCGATAGCCGAGACGGCCGGCGGCTTCGCGCAACAAGGCTTCGATCGTGGGATCGCAGAACTCGACAACCTTACCTGTCTCGACATCGATCAGATGTTCGTGGTGCCCCTCGCCGGCCTCCTCGTAATGCGCCTTACCGTCTCCAAGCTCGACGCGGCTCAGGATGCCGATTTGAGCCAGGATGTTGAGGGTCCGATAGACCGTGGCGAGGCTGATGGTCGGTTCAACATGGACGACACGTTGATGGACCTCTTCGGCGCAGGGGTGGTCATTTGCCTTATCGAGGATATCCAGGATGGCACGACGCTGCCCGCTCATGCGCATGCCGTGCTCCAGGCAGATTCGTTCGAGTCGGCCCGTCATAATCGCCCTCCTCTCGCCACTTCCGTTTTCAGAGTGCTATTCCTTGAGAAAGAACTGGATGGGAACGACGAGCTCGATCGGATCACCGGGAATTTCGGGCGGTGGTGGCGGCAGCGGCTCGGCGCGGTGGATCAGTGCCAGCGCCTCGTCGTCGAGTACGTCGAAGCCGGAGCTTTTCTCGATGCGGGCAGTCAGCACCTTGCCGTGGCGGTCCATGGTGAAGCGCAGATAGGCGACGCCCTGCTGATGCCGGAGCTGGGCGATGCTGGGATAGCGCTTGAATTGCTCCAGCCGGTTGAGCAGCAATCCCTGCCAGGTCGGCACCGCGTTGGTGGACGGTGCGGCGGCGACGCCCGGCGCCGGCGCTGCCACGGTTGGCGCCGGCGGCGCCTCGACCTGGGGCGGCGCGGTCGTCGCCGGCGCCGGCGGCTTGTTGTCGGGCTTGGGCTTGGGCCGCTCATGCACGACGATCCGCCGATGGCGTTCGGGCGGTTTCGGCTTGGGTTTGGGCGGCAACGGCACCTCGACCTTGGGGGCCGGCGTCGGGGGCGCCGGCGGCAGGATCGGCTGCACCACCGGCTCGGGCGGCGGTGGAAGTGAGACCTGTTGCTTGGGACCGGGCGGGATCTCGCTCGGCGGGGCCGGCGGTGCGGCGGGCAACGGCGCGAGCTCGATCATGATAGCGGCTGGCGGCGGCGGGGGTGCCGGCGCCTCGGCCGGCTGCCAGTGCAGCGCGATCCAGGCCGCCCCGACATGCAGCGCGACGATCGCCGCAAAGCAAACACCCCAGCGCACCGGCGTCCAGGGTGAGACTTCTTCGCCATCGCCGTCACGCTCGAACAACCGATCGGCGACGGCGGTGCTCATGGGTTCCGGCTCTTGTCGAGGCCGACCAGGGCGATCTTCAGATAGCCGGCCGCGCGCAGCTCGTTCATCACCGCCATCAGCGTGTCGTAATCGACGCTCTTGTCGGCGCGGAGGAAGATACGCTGGGTCTTGTCGCCGCCCGATTGATGGTCGAGCAGCACGGCGAGATTGCCCTCGTTGACGGGATCGTCCCCCAAAGCCAGCGAGTGATCCGCCTTGATGGTGAGAAAGATCGGCTTGTCGGGACGCGGCTGCGCTTGGGCCGTCGAGGCCGGCAGATCGACCGCGACATCGACCGTCGCCAGAGGCGCCGCGACCATGAAAATGATCAGCAGCACCAGCATCACGTCGATGAAGGGCGTGACGTTGATCTCATGGTTTTCCGCGAGGTCGTCGGCGGCGTGATGGAGGCGCACCGCCACGACCTTTACTCCGTCACCATGCGCAGCGGCTTCTTGCCCTCGGGCCTTTCCGCCGACCCCCGCACGGGTTCGGTCTGGACCGCATCGGCGATGGCATGGTCGCCGTGGCTCAGATCGCGCGAGACCAGCGCCATCACCGCCGAGGCGGCATTGGCGACCAGCGCCTTGTAGGTCGCGATCGACCGCGCAAAGTGGTTGTAGATCACCACCGCCGGTATCGCGGCGATGAGGCCGCAGGCGGTCGCCAGCAGCGCCTCGGCGATACCTGGCGCCACCACCGCGAGGTTGGTCGTGTGCAGCTTCGAGATGCCGATGAAGCTGTTCATGATGCCCCAGACGGTGCCGAACAATCCGACGAACGGCGCAGTCGAGCCGATGGTGGCGAGGATGCCGGTGCCGACCATCATCCGCCTGCCGCTCAGTGCCTCGACCCGTTCGAGATGGAGCGCGATGCGCTCCTTGAGGCCGTCGCGGTCATCGAGCGCCTCGGCCGAACGGCGCCACTCGTCGCCCGCCTCGCGCACCAGGTTGCGTGCGACGCCGTTGCCGGTGCCCAGGCTCTCCGCCGCCGAGGTCAGGCTGCGCGCATCGCGCAACAGGCGATAGGCCCGCCGCAGCCGCCGCTTCGCCACCGCGAGCTCGATCGTCTTGCCGAGCCAGATGGTCCAGGTGACGATCGAGGCCAAGATCAGACCCAGGATCACGATCTTCACCACGATGTCGGCGTGCAGGAACATGCCCCAGGGCGAGAGATCGTCGGAGAGGAAACCGAACATGCCGCCCGCCGCCTGGTCGGGCGCGGTCGTGGCGACAGAACCGTTGGGCATCGCTGTTGTCGCGCCAGGCGAAGCCTGCGCGGGGGCGGACGGAGTCGTACCCGCCGGCGCAGCGGTCATCACGCCAGCAGGCGCCGGAGCCGCGACAGCGGATTGTCCGCCTGTTGCCGGCGCAGGAGTTGTGGCCGATGACGGCGCGGCAGGCACGGAAGTCTGACCGGCTTGAGCGAAGGCGACACCCGGCGCCGGACCCGTCACGACGACGATGATGGCGAAAAGTCCAATGACGTGGCGGAAATCTCGGGTCATGATTGGTTCAGTCCTTGGCTCATGTCACCGCACATAGCTGATCGGGGTGCCGGTGATCGGATGTGGCAGGATGCCCATCGGCAATCCGTAGATCGCCTCCAACTGCTCGGCGCGCATCAGCTCGTCGGGCGTGCCGCGCGCGATCAGGCGCCCGGTATGCAGCGCGATGATCTCATCGCAGAAGCGCGCGGCCATGTTGATGTCGTGCAGCACGACGATGACGCCGAGGCCCCGCTCCCGCGCCAGACGGTGGACGAGATCCAGCACCTCCACCTGATGCGCGATGTCGAGCGCCGAGATCGGCTCGTCGAGCAGCAGGCATTCGGCGTCCTGCGCCACGAGCATCGCCAGCCACACGCGCTGGCGCTCGCCGCCGGAAAGCGTCTCGACGAGGCGATCGGCGAAAAGGCCAAGGTCGGTCAGCTCGATGGCCTGGGCGACCCGTTCTCGATCCTTTTGGCTGAAGCGCCCGAGCGCGCCATGCCAGGGATAGCGGCCGAGCGCCACCAGCTCCTTGACCAGCAGGCCGGCAGCCGGTGGCGGTTGCTGCGGCAGATAAGCGACCTTGCGGGCGAAGGCGCGATCCTTCCAGACGGGAAGCTCGCGCCCCTCGAAGCGGATCACGCCGGCGCTCGCCTGCTGCTGTCGGGCAAGAAGCTTCAAGAGCGTCGATTTGCCGGAGCCGTTATGGCCGATCAGCGCCACCATCCGCCGCGCCGGCAGCGTCATGGTCAATGGCTCAAGCAGCGTGCGGCCTTCAACCGCAAAGGTCGCGCTTTCCAGTTCGAACAAGGGCGCGAGCGTATGGGCAGCGGCATCGGACATCGGCGCGGTCGGCTTTACGATGGTCAGAAGGGGCGCGGTCATGACGCCCCCGACGCTGCGGCGAGATTGGGCGTTGCCACCCGATCCTCGGCGATCCTGCCGCCCTCCAGCCGGATGATCCGGTCGGCGGCGTCGAAATACCGATCGTCATGCGACACGACGATCAGCGTCTTGCCCTGGCGTTTCAGGTCGGGCAGCAGCTCGGTGTAGAAGATGCGCCGAAAGGTCGGGTCCTGGTCGGCGGCCCATTCGTCGAACATCATGATCGGCCGCTGCTCGAGATAGGCATGGACCAGGGCCAAGCGCTTGCGCTGGCCGGTCGAGAGATCGGTGGTGGTGAAAGTGCCGTTCTCGACCCTTACCCTGTGCGCGATCTCCAGCCGATCGAGGTAGCTGTTCGCGCGTTCGGCCAGCGCCGGATCGCTCGTCAGCAGGTCGTCGAACAGGTAGTAGTCGGAGAACACCGCCGAGAACATCTGGCGGTAGTCGTCGAGCCGTTCCGGCGTCACCGGCTCGCCGTCGAGCAGCAGCATACCGGAGGTCGGGATATAGAGGCCGAGCAGCAGCTTGATCAGCGTGGTCTTGCCGGACCCGTTCTCGCCGACGACAAACAGGCACTCGCCACGGTGGATGGTGAGGTCGATCGGGCCGAGCGTGAAGCCCGTACCGCCGGCCTCTTCGGCGAAGGTGTAACAGGCGTCACGGAGGGCGATGGATTCGGCCATGAGCGCGGCCGTCTTGGATGCGGCCTGTAGCGCCACGTCCGGCTCTCGGAAGTCCGCGGTCAGCACGGCGATGCGTTTGAACGCGACCTGCGCCTGGCTCAAGGCCGGCAGCGCCGACACCACCGTATCAACCGGCCCCTTCACATAGAGCAGGACCAGAACGGCGCCGCTGATCACCGCGCTGTCGATGCCGAAGCGGTGCTGCACCGCGAGCAGCAATCCGATCACGACGAAGAAGATGGCGACGCCGATCGCATCGGCGATCCAGAACTGCCGCATCGCATGAATCTTGAAGTCGGCGATGCGATCCGCGGCACCCGCGAGCAGCAATCCATGCACGCGCGCGCGTCGTTCGCTGTTGAGCCTCAGTTCCTTGGCGCCTTCAGTGATGGCCCGGTACTGCTTCTGGAGGTCGTCCTGTGCGTCGCGGACGCCCTCATAGTCCTTTCGCCAGCCCCGCCTGGAATAGAGGTTGATCGCGACGCCGAGTGCGATCGCCGCGACAGTGAGCACGAAGACGGCAGGTGAGAGCACGAGCAGATAGAGAAAACTGCCGATCGCGATGGCGAAAGCGACCGCATAGCCGGAGAAGTTGAAGGTAAAGGCGCTGACGGTATCGACATCGCCCATCAGCACGGCGAGGATTTTATGCGCGCGGTGGCGCTCGATCAGCGACACGGGCGCACGCAGCACCCGTGCCGAGATGTCCTTGCGCAAGGCGGCGATGATCTTCTGGCCAATGATGCTGTTGCCGACGCCGGCGACGGCGCTGCCGCTGACCACCAGCGCGCACAGCCCCGCGAAGCGCAGCAGCAGGCCAGTAGTCACGCCACCGGCCGCGTGCAGTCCGTCGTTGATCGTCGCCAGCAGCCAGGCCGTGGCGAGGCCGCTCAGCGTACCGGCGGCCGTCGCGAACAATGTCACCGGCCAGAACGGCCGCAGCAGCCGGAAAATCTCCCGGAAAAGGCCGCTGTCGTGCTGGACGGCGCGCGCGCTCGTGCTTCTGCTCATGCGGTCTGTCTCCGCATGAGCCAGAGGAAGTACGGCGCACCAATGAACGCGGCGAGCAGGCCGGCCGGGATTTGGTAGGGAAAGAGCAGGTTGCGGCCGAGCCAGTCGGCCAGCAGCATGATCAGCGCGCCGAGCACGACCGCGCCCGCAAGCTGCGACAGCGGGCGTTGGAGCCCCGCCATCCGCGCCATGTGCGGCGCCATCAGCCCGACGAAGCTCAGCGGCCCGACGATCAAGGTCGCCGCCGCGGTCAGGATCGAGGCCAGGAGCAGGAGGGCAAGACGGCTCCAGGCAATGTCGAGACCGAGTTCACGGCTCGCCGTCTCGCCCAGGGGCAGGATCGCCAGCCAGCGCCCGGTGAGCGGGACGACGGCCAGGATCGCGATGGCGATGGCGGCAGCGATGACGGCAGCCTGCCCGGTGACCTGGTAGGTCGAGCCGGCCATCCAGGATTGCAGCATCCTCATGCGCGGATCGCCGCTTGCCATCAAGAGGCTGGCAAGGGCGCTGAAGACGGTGGCGAGCGCGATGCCGGCCAACAGCATGCGCTCCGGCGAGAAGGCGGATTTCCGCCCCAGGGCCAGCATGGTGAGGAGCGTCACGAACGCGCCGCCCGCCGCCGCGATCACCTGCATCGGCTGATCCGGGAACGGCACGATGAACAGCAGCAGGATGAAGCCGAGCGAGGCGCCCGAGGAGATGCCGAGCACTTCGGGGCTGGCGAGCGCATTGCCGGAGAGCCGCTGCATCAAATTGCCGGCGGCGGCCAGCATCCCGCCGGCGGCCAGCGCCGCCAGGACGCGCGGCCAGCGCCAGGGCAGCAGGCGGGCGAGTTCCTGCCCGGTGGCCCAATGCCAACCGTGGAGGCTCTCGCCGAAATCGAGCGCCAGCCACGTCAGAAGCGGGAGCAGAAGCACCGCGCCGACGAGCAGGTGCCACGGATTTGCGGAGCGATGGGTATCCTCCCGCTCGGGCGCTTGCGGCGGCACCGACGCCTCTTTCAACCGCGGCAACATCCAGAGCAGGAGCGGCGCCCCGAGCAATGCCGTCGCCGTGCCGGTCGGCACCTCCGGCATCACCGTGCCGAGAAGCTGCACGAGCTGGTCCGCCAGCCACAGCAGCGTGGCGCCCATCACCGGCGACCAGAGAAGCTGATCGCGGAAACGGCGCATCCCCGACAGCCGGGTGAGCGCCGGCGCGGCGAGGCCGATGAAGCCGATCACGCCCACCGCGCTGACCACGAAGGCGCTCAAGGATACCGCAACCCCGAGTGCCAGCAGCCGGACGCTCCTCAGCGACAGGCCCAGGCTGCGCGCGCCCACATCTTCCAGCCCCAGCACCGACAGAGGGCGAACGAGCAGTCCTGCCGCCACCATCGCCACGACGAGGCGCGGCAGCAGATAGGCGACCTCGCTCCAATCGTCCTGGACCAAAGAGCCGGTGCTCCAGATGAAGACGCTTTCCAGCCGGTCGCGGTGCAGGAGCGACAGCACACCGCCGAAGGCGCCGCAGAACAGGCTGACGATGAGACCCGCCATCAGCAGCGTCAGCGGCGATACGGTGTTGCGCCACGAGGCCGCGAACACCAGCGCCGTGGCGGCCGCCGCACCGGCGAGAGCTATCCACTCGCGGCCAAGATCGAGCACCGATGGCGCATAGAGCGTCGCCGCAGCCAGCGCGAGCTGTGCGCCGGCCGAAGTGCCGAGCGTCGTCGGCTCGGCCAAGGGATTGCGCAGCACCTGCTGGAACACCACACCCGCCAGCCCCAGCGCGGCGCCTGCCCCAATCGACACGGCGATGCGCGGCAGCGTGCCATAGGCGAAGATCGCCTGCTGCACGCCTTGCGGTGATGCGACCGCCGAAGCCCATTGACTCAAGGGAACTTCGCCAAGCAGCAGATGCAGGCTCAGCATCACCGCGACCAGACCCATCGCCAGCATGGTCCACCACGCCGGCAAGCGCAGCGACGGAGTCATGGTGGCTGCGGCTCCTGTCATCCGGCGCTGTCCTTCAACAACGCATCGGTCAGGAGCGTCGCAAAGCGTGTCGCCGTTGGGACCGCGCCGTAAAACAGTATGGGCGGCAGATCGACCACTCGACCGGACTGAACGGGAACCAGGCTCCGCCAAAGTCCGCCTTTGATCGCGATACTTCCCCCCGGGCGGGATCGGCCGCCAACACAGACGAACCGTGCCTCGGGATTGCCGGCAAGATGCTCCAGGTCCGTGATGACGAACCCCCAATCGTTCGTGGGTCCGCTCCAGGCGTTCCGCAGGCCAAGGCGATCGAGGACTTCCTGGAAGAGGCCCTTGGCGCCGAAGACCGTCACATGACGCGCATCTTCAAACTCGAAGAGATAAAGGGGACGCTGATCGTAGGAACGAAGCTTCGCTCGTGCGGCTTCCATGAAGGCTGTCGCCGCCGCAACGAGTGCTGCACCAGCACTCCCGCGACGCAGCAGAGATGAAAGCTGCAAGGTTGCCTGACATGCGCGCTCGAAGGGGCGCCCCTGTGCGGTGTTGATTTCGATCGTCAGCGTCTTGGTAACACGCTTCAAAAACGGTTCAGCTCCCGCGAACTGCTGTGTAATCAGGATCAGATCGGGCCTGAGATCGGTCAGCAATTCCAGGTTCGGCTGGTCACCGAACCCTACGTCCACGACGCCGGAAGGTAGTGCGGGCTGAGAGAACCATCGCCGATAACCAGCTACATCCGCCACTCCAACCGGAACGACGCCGAGCGCAAGAAGGGTCTCCGTCAATCCCCAATCCATGCTCGCGATGCGATGTGGGATTCTCTTCGTTGATGATTCTTGTGTATCCGCTAACACGGGTACGTTGATTGTCAAAACAAGCGATATGAGCGGCGCCATGATGACATGGCGCCGCCTGATTGCTGGTGCGAATACCGACCTCACCATTGATACCGCAGCGTTGCATAAACTGTCCGGCCGTAGCCGAAGGAACAATATGCCTTGCTGGTGCAATGAGTTATGTATTGCTTGTCGAACAGATTGGTCGCGTTGATTTGAAACTTCAGTCCCGCAAACGAAGGATTGATGCGTCCCAGATCGTAATAGAGTGCGGCATCGAACACAGTTGCGGATGGGACAGTGAACGAGTTTACAGGATCACCTGGGCTAGACCCGACATATCGAACGCCGCCGCCGAAACCGAGGCCCGCTGCCTTACCGTCATGAATGGTATAATTGGCCCACAACGAAGCCATTTGAGAGGGCACGCCGACAAGAGGCTTCCCCTGTTCGGATTCTGCGACACCCGTGATGGTATTAGCCGTTGTCGTGCTCTTTGTGTTTATGGCATCCGTGTAAGTGTAGGTGGCTATTAGGTTTAAATTGTTGGTCAGGCTCGCATGCCCTTCGAGTTCGATACCCCTTGCCCTCGCTTCACCTGTCTGAGTCTGGTAATCGGGGTTCACCGGATCGGTGACCAGGACGTTCTGTTCGGTGAGGTTGTACGCAGCCGCAGTGATGAAGCTGCTGCGGCCCGGTGGCTGATACTTTATCCCGACCTCATACTGTTGCCCTGTGGTAGGGACGAAAGCCTGCCCCGAGAAGGTCGATCCCACGTTCGGCGAAAAAGAAGTTGTGTAGCTTACATATGGAGCGATGCCGTTATCGAAATTGTAGACCAGTCCAACTCTGTAGGTGAAGGCGGTATTGAATTGGTTTGTTGTGGTCCCTCCGCCGGCTTTGCAGCATGTATTCGTAAGTCCCGCCCAATCCTCCCTTCCGCCCAGCAGTAAAGACCAGTGATTCCACTTGACCTGATCCTGCGCATAAACTCCAACTTGATATTCTGATTGTGTGCTGGCGCTCAAAGGCGTGGCTGGAGCTGGTATGCTGAGTCCATATACGGGAGCAAAGACGTTCAGCGTCGGCACGGCAACGTTGGTTCCGAACTGCTGATCAAAGCTGTTCCATTGATAATCTACGCCAACCAGAGCCGTATGCGCCAAAACTCCCGTTCGGAATTTCGCCTGTAGCTGATTATCGACCGTAATCGTGTTGAGCGTCTCCCGATCGGCATAGGAATATCTATTCAGTGTTTGCAGATCCGGCTTAAGCCCGCTCTCAAACATATTGTTCTCGGCGGCGTTGAGGTATTGGTATCTAAAATTCTGGCGGAACGTCCAGGTATCGTCGAAGCGATGCTCAAACATGTATCCGATTTGAGCTTGATCGCGCCGATAGCTGTCGTAATTCGGATCGCCGACAAACAGGCTCGGTGAGATTTTGCCATTCGGGTTCGGCAATACTGTTCCCTGAGCGGGTACGAAGCCGTAAGCCAAAGGTCCGGAATCATGTTGATACTGACCGAGTAGTGTCAGAGTTGTGTCAGCGTCTGGCTTCCAAGTCAGCGCGGGTGCGATTCCAAACCGATCCTGATGGGTGTAGTCGATCTGCGAGCCGGTGGAGAGTCCTATGCCGGTGAGACGGTAGAGGAGTTGATCATTGCCCTCGACAGGACCGCTTAAATCGAACCCGCCATTAATGTGACCGAAGCTTCCGCCCGTTAGCTCTACTTCGTGGTAAGGCTGATCCGTCGGCAGCTTGCTCGTCATTGTGACAATGCCGCCTGGCGTTCCCTGCCCATAAAGAACAGATGCAGGCCCTTGGAGAACCTCGATGCGGTTCAGGAAGTATGGATCAATGCTGCCAATCCCAAACTCTCCAGGAATGAGCTTCAGACCATCCAGATATTGATCCGGTTGAAAACCGCGCAGGAGCATATCGTTGTCGAAGATTTGTTGATCGCCCCTGAATTCCGAATGGACGCCGGAGGTGTATCGAAGAGCCTGATCAACTGTCTGCGCACCTTGATCATCCATCTGCTGCCGCGTAACGACCGAGATCGACTGAGGCGTTTCCAGGATCGGCGTATCGGTCTTTGTGCCCGTCACGCTCTGGGTTGCGACATAACCTACGCCTGGACCGTAGGGGCTTTGAGGGTTGCCCTGGGCCTGCCCCTCCACCTGCACCGGCGGCAGCGTCATCGCGCCGTTCGCGGTGGTGGGCAGCTTTTGCAGCGTCACCGTGTTGCCGTCGCTGATCGTGTAGGTAAAGCCGGTTCCGGCAAGCAGCCGATCGAGTGCCTGTCGCGGCGGCATCGTGCCAGTGACACCGCGCGTATTGGCGCCGCGGATCAGGTCACTATGCACCGAGACCTGCCATCCGCTCTGCCGACCGAACAGCGTCAGCCCATCGGTGAGCGATTGGGGAGGGATGTTGAAGTTGTGAGCGGCGGCTTGCGCCGGCTGCGCCGAGCCGGGTGCCGGCTGCGCCATTGCCGGCGCACCGAGACTGGCCCCTGCGAGTGCGGTCGACACCATCAAGACCGCCGCCCGCATCGCCCGGCGCCGATCGGCGCCGGCCCCTCTGCCCCCTTCAATCATGTCCTGTCTGCTCCGGTCCTTGGGTCGCGTTCAGGCTGGCCGGCGCCAAATGCGAATGAGAAGCAACCGCAGCCCTAATTAAGGAACGACCGGGTGAATCCCCATTTTCAAAAATACCGGGGCAGGGATCGAAGTTTTTTCGGGCCGGGGATCAGGAGCCGGAGATGATGAGAATCCAGGGCGAGAGCCGATAGACGGTCGCACCCTGCGCCCGCGCGACCGCGCGCAAAGCCTCCACCGGATCGGATAGGTTATAGACGCCGGTCAGCGGCTGGCGGGCCAGGGCGGCGCCCCGCAGCAGGATGACGCCATGATAGTATGGCCGCAGCTCGTTCACGATCTCGGCGACCGGACGGTTCTTGGCGATGAGCTGGCCATGCGTCCAGGCGCCGATTTCCTCGGGGGCCAGATCGCCCCGTTCGGCCTGGCCATGTGCAATGCGCAGCCATTGGCCGGCGGCCAATCGTTCGGAGAGCGCGGGCTGCACCGTGGGAGCATCGACGCGAACGAGGCCCTGCCGGACGGCAATGTCGGTCTCGTCGGCCTCCAACCGGACGTCGAAGGCGGTGCCGAGGTCGGTGGTCTCCACCCCGCCCGCTTCAACCGTGAAGGGCCGGGCAGCATCATGCGCGACCTCAAAGAAGGCTTCGCCCTTGAGCAGCCGCACATGGCGGTCCGTCGCGCCATAGGCAACGTCGATCGCGCTCTCCGGTGCGAGCCGGACGGTGCTGCCATCGGCGAGCTGGACGGTGCGCTCTTCCGCCGTGCCGGTCAGGTGATCGGCTTGCAACCGCAAAACCAGGTTTGGTCCCGCGACGAGCACGAGGCAGGCAGCAATCGCAGCAGCCGCAGCCCCCAGAACCAGGCGCCGCCGGAATCGCGGCGGCGATCCCGAGATCGCGGTGGGCCGGCCGACAGAAACGGGCATGTCCTTATATGAAGGTGAGTGCTCCGCCTGTCGTCCTTCGGCGAATGCGCCCCATTCCTGTTGATGCTCGGGTTCGAGGCGCCGCAGCACATCAAAGGTCCGGGTCATCTCCGCCCATTCGGCGGCGTGGGCCGGATTCTCGGCAAGCCAGGCGTCGAAGCGGGCGCGCAGCGCCGTGTCATCCGGTTCTTCATTGAGCGCAACGAGCCACTCGCTGGCCTTGCGAGGGGTATCGCCATTCGCGGGCATATGGCTCGTTTCCATGCCTCTCCTTCGACCCGCCCCGGATGCGAAGACGGGTGGCGCGGTACGGGTTTAGAATACCCTCTCACTCAATAAACGAGCGACGAGGATGCGATTTTCAGAAAGACTATCCGGGCGCCATCATGACGATGGCCGGCCGAGGCGGGTTCGGCAATGGTCCAGTCCGTCGACCACCAGGGCATGGGCCAACCCAACCGAGATGCCGAGATAAGCGGCAATATCCTTGAGCTTGCAATTGCCGAAGCAGTACATCTCCAGGGCGATACGGCTACGCTCGGGCAGCTTGGCCATTGCTGCCCGCATAGCGCGCATCTCGTCTTTGGCGGTGGCCTCGGCCTCCGGCGACGGCCGGTCTTCCGCGGTCAGTTCGCCGGCGCCGTCCTCGCGCACGAAGTAGCGCGCTTCCCGCACCTGCTGACGGCGGTTGTCGAGCGCGAGGTTGCGCACGATGCGGTAGAGATAACCGACCGGCTCATCGAGAAGCTTTTCGGACGCGGCATCGAAGCGGAGATAGGCTTCCTGGACGACATCTTCGGCACGGGCGTGATCGCCGACGATGCCATTGGCATAGTTCACCAATTCGCCCCGATGGGTCAGGAACAAGCCCAAATGTCTGGGATCGCGTCGCACCATCCGCCCTTTGCCGGTGTCCGCAGCGGCCTGCCTCGTCCAAGCCGCCTTCTGCGGTGATCAGGGTGTCGCAACTGCGAACCGTTCGCAACTCCTTCTTAGCCTGAGTGTCGGAAAACCGCAACGGGAGCGTTGTCGCGGGCCGTATCGCCCCGATCACGGGAGCTTATTTCTGAAAATGCGTCCCCCGCGGGTCGTTTCCTAGGTAGAGGTGCCCCCAGGGTCCATGAGGGGCTGCTGCGCCGGGTTGTCGGGGGCAAGGGCAGGAGACGCGCCGGAGGAACACCCATGCGGGGGAGAACCCTGAAACCGGAGCCCAAGGCATGGCCTGGCCAACCGCCGTCGGCGCAGCCCGGGCCACAGCAATGGCGGCACGGGTGCCGTTCGATCTGAGGCAGTTGCGCTATGCCGTTGCGGCCGCCGATCATGGGAGTTTCCGCCGCGCCGCCGATGCGCTGCGTCTCAAGCAGTCGACGCTCAGCCGGCGCATCCGACTGATGGAACAGCAGGTCGGCGCGCAATTGTTCGAGCGCACCCGCATCGGGGTCCGCCCGACCCTGGCGGGAACGGAGTTCATCCGCCATGCCCGCCGGCTCATCGAGCAGGCCGAGAGCATGCGGGCGGCGGCCTCCGCGGCCGGCCGCGGCGAAGCCGGCCGGCTGATCATCGGCTTCTACACCTCACTCTCGGCGGGCAATCTCCGAGCGACGCTCCTCGACTACAGGCAGCGCTTTCCCAAGGTGGACATCTGCCTCTATCAGGCGTCGCGGACCGAACTTTTCGCGGCCGTCGATAGCGGCGCGGTCGACGTCGCGATCGTCACCGGCGAACCCAACGGATTGCACGGGCGGTCGATGGCGTTGTGGAGCGAGCGCATCATGGTCGCCCTTCCCGAGCAGCATCCGCTGGCCGGGCATGAGGTCGTGTCCTGGACGGATCTGAAGGCGGAGACCTTTCTCCTGACGCGCTTCGACCTCGGCCAGGATTTCCGCGACCTGCTGATGATGAAGCTCAGCACGCCCGGCGACCGGCCCGCGGTCGTGCAATACGAGGTCAATGGCGAGACGGTCAAAACCCTCGTCGGTACGGGCCTGGGCGTCAGCATCACCTGCGACGCCTATCTCGGGGTCAATTATGCCGGCGTCGTCTATCGGGAAGCCCGGGACGGCAATGGCGCATGGCGGCTCGGATACAGCGCGCATTGGGCGCGCGACAATGCCAATCCGACCTTGCAGGCGTTTCTCAAACTGCTGCACGAGCGCTATCCGGTACTTCCCGAGGTCGAATGAGGGCGGACACCGGCCGGCTGCTTGCGTGCTTTGATGAACACGCGGTCCGTTGCCATGAAGCGGGCGAGCATCGGTCCGATCAGCTTCGCCGGATCGGGGACAGCGTGTCCGGTCTCCCGCCCCAGCACCTCGGCATAGGCGACGAGATCGCGATGGGTGGCGGCTGGCAATTCGATGGTCAGCTTCACCGGCCGATCGTCGGCGAGCGGGCCGAGCTTGAGCTTGGGCATGGCGGGAGTCCTCATCGATAGGACGCGAGCACGAGATCGCGATCGACGATCACGCGCACCGGGAAACCCGGCCGGATGGTGAGCGTCGGCTGGACGTTGAGATTGCGTTCGACGATCTGCTCTCCGGCCTGGTTGAAGCTCTGCGATGCGCCTTCGCGGATGGCCTGCGCCAGGTTGTTCTCGCTGTCGCTGGTGCCGGCCTCGGCGCCGACGCTGAGGATGGTCGAGAGCAAGGCGGCCTTGAGCAGCGTGCCCCAATGGTTGTCGACTTCGTCCTCGAGACCGGCATAGCCCTGGGTGTCGGCGGCGGGCTCACGCTCCAGCACGATGGAATTGCCGTTCGGCAGGATGAGCCGGGTCCACACCAATTGGACACGACTCTGCGCAAACGAAATCTCGCTGTTGTACTGGCCCAGCAGCTTTGCGCCCTGCGGGATCAGCAAGTAGCGGCCCGTCGGGCTGTCATATACGTCCGCCGTGACCTGAGCGATGACCTCGCCCGGCAGATCGGAGCGGATGCCGGTGATGAGCGCGGCCGGGATGACGGTGCCGGCCTGAAGGATGAAGGGCGAAGCCGGCTTGGCGAGCCGATCCGGGCTGACCGTGCGCCGGTCGGTGGCGGCGTCGAGGAATGAGCGTTTCCGGTCCTGCATGTTCTGTGTGGCAGTGGGATCGCTGGACGGACCGGCACCGCCCGCCCCTGCCGATGCGGGTGTCGTGGCGGGCGGAAGCGCCACCGCGGCCTCGCGCGGCACGGACACGGCGCTGACGAAGAGGCGGCTGGTGCGTGCCGCGTCCCGCTCCTGCGCCAGCCGTTGCTCCTCGGCACTGGCCTGCGCTCCTCCGCGCTGGGCATTCAGGATCGGACGGCCGAGATCGCCGGGAAGCGGCTGCCCGATCGGCGGGACGTTGCGCGGAATGCCGCTATAGTCGTGCGGCAGAGTCTCCACCCCCTCGGCGATATTGCGGCTGTCGGTGTTGTAGAGTTCGGTCGGCTGGGCTTTGTGGCTCGATTGCAGCGCCCAGAAGCCGAGGCCGAACACGCCGATCGCCGCCGTCGCGCCGAGACCGATCAGGACCTTGCGCGACAGGCGCTTCACCGTGGGCCGATCGGACCGCAGGCGCAGATCGGAACCCGCACCCGGAGCAGATCCGGGCTGCTCGTTGCTCACCGCGGCCTCCCGTCGGTGCGGACGATGCGAACGCGCTGCTCGGACTCCTTGTCGCCCATGCGCAGCTCGGCGGCGGCGAACAGGCTATCGACGATCATGTAGTTGTCCCGGACGCGATAATTAACGAGATCGGAGGTGTTGCCGTTGGCGCCGATGACGAAGAGCGGCGGCATCTCGCCCTGGCCGATGCCAGTCGGGAATTCGATGAACACCTGGCGCCCGTCGTCGAAGGCGCGCAAGGGTCGCCAGGGCGGATTGTCGCCCTCGATCCGGTAGCGGAAATTCAGCGCCGATACGTCGATGCCGCTGGTGATCGGCGCCGTCTGTTCTGCCGCCGTGTTCTGCCGGCGCAGAGCGAAGAGCTGGTCCTGCGGATACTGCCAGGAGACCGAGGCCATGTAGGTCTTCTCGGTCGAGCGCAATTCCAGATGATAGGTGCGCCGGTCGGTGTCGATGACGAGGTTCGTCACCAGGTCCGGCCGGGTCGGCTTCACCAGGATGTGGACGCGCTTGTCGGCACCCGTACCGCTTTCGGTGTCGCCGATGATCCAGCGGACGGTATCGCCGGCAGCGACCGGGCCGGGGCCGACAAGCTGCTCGCCAGGCTCCAACGCAATGTCGGTTATTTCACCGGGCTCCGCATAAACCTGGTAGAGCGCGCCATCGGTGAACGGATAGACCTGGATGGCATTGATGTAGCCGGCGCGGGTCGGTTGCACGCGCGCCGCGGCATCGGCATTGGCGACGCGGGTGATCGGGCTGTGGGCTTCCGGCGGTGCGGTCCTACCGACCGGCAGCGGCTTCAACTGGCCGGGCAAGGGAAGCGGTTTCGACAATTCGACGATCTGCACCGGCTTTGGTGACTCCGGCAGGAGCACCGCGGGCTTCGGTGTATTGTCGTAGGTGATGGCGGGCGGCTTGAAGCTCGAACAGGCCGCAAGCGTGGAAACGGAAAGCAGCAGAACCGGCAAGCCGGCTTTACGGAAAAGAGGCTTTGTCATTGGCCAAGCTCCCGCGACCAATTGATGGCATCGACGTAAATCCCCAGCGGATTCTTTCGGAGGTGATCGGCATCCGTCGGGGGGATGACGACGACCGTCAGGAAGGCGCTCCAGCGTTCGGTCGCGGCGAGCGTGCCGTCCTGGTAGTGGCGCTCGGTCCAGGCGACTTGGAAGCTGTCGGGCGAAGCGCGGATCACGCTGGCGACATCGACCTCCACCTCCTGTTTGCCGATCTTGCCGAAAGGGTCGTTCGCGCGGGCATAATCGTTCAGCGCCACGGCGCCCTTGCCGGTCGTGAAGTCGTAGGCGCGCAGCCAGTTCTGGCGCACGACGATCGGATCGGACGGGATCGCCCTCACCCACTCGATGAAGCGGGCGAGCTGCCACGCGATCTGCGGATCGGTCGGCCGGTAATCCGCAACGGCGGGTGCGACGGCCTCGGCCTGGCCGAGCTTGTCGACCTGCACCACCCAGGGCACGACGCTGCCGTGGGTGGATTGCCAGACGAGACCAACGGCGAGACCCGAGGCCAGGGCGAGATTGCCGAAGGCGATCAGTCGCCAGTTGCGGGCCTGCACGCGCGCCGAACCGATGCGCTCGTCCCAGACCTGCGCGGCCTTCTGATAGGGGGTTTCGGGTTCAGGCGTGCGGCCGTAGCGCGTGCCGGGGCGTCGGAACAGCATCAGCCTTCCTCCGAGAGATCGAGATTGGTGGAGGCGCCGCCGCCGTCGCCGGAACGGACATTGTGGGTGGCGGTGGAAATGCCGTCCCGGATGACCTGGCGGCGGTGCATCCGCCTGGCCCAGTCGGGTGCCTGGCCGGCGGCGCCGCCGCCGGATGCGGTCGAAGCGCCGCCAGCGGCGGTGTTGGCCCCGACTGAACTTCCCCCCATCGCACCCTCGGCAGCCCGAGCGCCGCCCGCAAAGCTGCTCTTCAGATTCGAGGCAACGCGCTGGATCATGCTTCGCGGCACGCTGATTGCCGCGGCGGCGCCGGCCTTGGCGACACCGGCCATGCCGGCGGCCGCCCCCTTCATGCCGGTCTCGCCGGAAGCAGAGGTCCCGAGGCGGTAGGCGGTGCTGGCGCCGCCTGCCAGTGCCGCGCTACCCCGCGCCGTTCCGGCCAGCGCGCCGACCCCGGCTCGCACACCCGCCGTTCCCATAAGGCCGGCGGCGCCGAGGCCGCCGGCGGCGAGCGCCGTGCCGACGGCGGCGCCGGCGCCAAGCTGCGGGGCGCCGGAGACGAGGCCGGTCGCAATGCCGGGACCGAAGATGGCAAGGCCGAGCAAGGTGAGCGCCGCCAGCATGATCGACAGCGCGTCCTCGATGTTGGGATCGGCCGGAAAGCCGGTGGTGAACTGCGAGAACAGGGTCGTGCCGATGCCAACGATCACGGCCAGCACCAGCACCTTGACGCCGGAGGCCACGACATTGCCCAAGACCTTCTCGGCGAGGAAGGCGGTCTTGTTGAACAACCCGAACGGCACCAGGACGAAGCCCGCCAAGGTGGTCAACTTGAATTCGATCAAGGTGACGAAAAGCTGGATGGCGATGACGAAGAAGGAGATCAGCACCACCACCCAGGCCAGCAGCAGCACGAAGATCAGGATGAAATTGTCGAAGAAGCTCGTGAATCCCATCAACTGGCCGGCGGCGGTCAGGATCGGCTTCCCGGCGGTGAGACCGACCTGGGCGATGCTGCCGGGATGCACGAAATTGGCCGGAGAGACGGTCGAGCCGGCCGCTTCCAGCCCCAACCCGGCGAAGGAATTGAAGATGATCTGCGCGAGGTTGTTGAAGTTGCCGATGATGAAAGCGAAGAAGCCGACATAGAGCGTCTTCTTGACGAGGCGCGCCATGATGTCGTCGTCGGCGCCCCAGGCCCAGAACAGGCCGGCGAGCGTGATGTCGATGGCGATCAGCGTCGAGGAGAGAAACGCCACCTCGCCATGCAGCAGGCCGAACCCGGAATCGATGTAGGTGGTGAAGGTGTTGGTGAAACCGTCGATGACGCCGGTGCCGCCGGTCATGGCCGCACCTCGTGCATCGCATACGGCGCGAAGAAGCGCCGGCGCCGTTCCGCCCAGGCGGCGCGGCAGGCATCGTCCACGTCTTCCGGCCGCACGATGGCGCGGCACCGCGCCAACTCGGCATCAAGCGGATCGGTGGCACGAGTGGGCGCTGCCGGTGGCGTGGTTTCTTTCCGCCGGGTGTTGACGCTCATCGCTGTTGTCAGGATCGCCACGCCGAGCAACACGAAGGCGCCCGCGCGCATGATCCGCTTCAAGAGGGCGGCATCGACGCGCATCAGTGGAACATCGTCACGGGCTGAGGCTGATAGCCCTGGCCACCATTGAGGAAGTTACTGAGCTGTTGCTGGGCCTGCGCCTTGCTCTCCAGCCGCGCCGCCCCGTCGAGACTTTGGGCGCGGGCCATCGCCGCAATCACCCCGGTCAGGTCCGCGAGCTGCTGGGCAGCGAGGCCCATGATCTGGTTGCCGGACTGCGCCGCCTGCAAAGCGCCGCTCGCCGATTGGCTCGACGAGATCAGCGCGTTGATCTGCGTGCGCGCCGTATCGAGGTTCTGCACCACGCCCGCCTGGACACGCATCGAATCCTGATAGGCGGCGCGCGCGTTCTGCCAACGGGTCTGCGCATCGGCCATGAGCTGCGGATCGGTCGAACCCGCATAGCTCTGCGGATAGACCTGGGTGAATGCCTGATCGATGGTCGTAACGTCGTAGGCGATGCGCTGCGCCTGGGTCAGAAGCTGTTCGGTGCGGGTGATCGAGGTTTCAAGCTGCGCGACCGACGAATAGGGCAGGCTCGCCAGGTTCTTCGCCTGGTTGATGAGCATGGTGGCCTGGTTTTCCAGGCTCTGAATCTCGTTGTTCACTTGTTGCAGTTCGCGCGCTGCGGTCAACACGTTCTGCGAGAAGTTGGTCGGATCATAGACGATCCATTGCGCCTGGGCGGGTGCCGCGATGGCGAGGGCCATCGCGCCGGCGAGCACGACGTGACGAAGAGGGATCATGGCGTGGTCTCCATGTCGGCGAGGAGATTGGCCGCCCAATCGACATCCGTGTGGCGCAGCCAGGCCACGGCGAAGCCGGCCGGCCCGTGTTCTGCCATCAACTCGGCGATGGCGGTCTGGTCGGATTTGGCGGAGGCGGCCGTGAAGGCGAGCGCGGCGTCGCCGAGGCCCAGCTCGAACAAGCGATTGCCGCGCCGCGACTGGCAGTAATAATCGCGCTTCGGGGTCGCGCGACTGACGATCTCGATTTGCCTGTCGTTCAAGCCGAAACGGCGGTAGATGGCGGTGATCTGGGGTTCGACCGCGCGCTCGTTCGGCAGGAAGATGCGTGTCGGGCAGCTTTCGACGATAGCCGGCGCGATCGGACTGGTCTCGATGTCGGCGAGGGACTGCGTGGCGAAGACGACGGAGGCATTCTTCTTGCGCAAGGTCTTCAGCCATTCGCGGAGCTGGCCGGCGAAGCCGGGATCATCCAGCGCCAGCCAGCCCTCGTCGACGATCAGCAGCGTCGGCCTGCCATCCAGCCGCCCTTCGATGCGGTGAAAGAGATAGGCGAGCACGGCGGGCGCGGCGCCGGTGCCGATCAGCCCCTCGGTCTCGAACGCCTGGACGTCGGCCTCGCCCAGCCGTTCCGCCTCGGCGTCGAGCAGCCGGCCGAACGGCCCGCCCAAGCAATAGGGCCGCAGGGCCTGTTTCAAAGTGTTGACCTGTAGCAGCACCGAGAGACCCGTCAGCGTCCGCTCGGCAATCGGTGCAGACGCCAATGCCGACAGCGCCGACCACACATGCTCCTTGGCTTCGGGCGTGACGGCGACCTTCTCGCGTTCCAGGATGGCGGCGATCCATTCCGCGGCCCAGGCACATTCGGCGGCATCGTCGATGCGGGCGAAGGGCTGAAGCGCTACCGGCTCGGCCGCGTCCTCGGACAGAGCGCCGCCGAAATCGTGCCAGTCGCCACCCATCGCCAGCGCCGCGGCGCGAATGCTGCCGCCGAAATCGAAGGCAAAGACCTGGGCACGCTCGTAGCGACGGAACTGAAGCGCCATCAACGCCAGGAGGACGCTTTTCCCAGCGCCGGTCGGTCCGACGATCAGGCAATGCCCGACATCGCCGACATGCAGGCTGAAGCGGAAGGGCGTCGAGCCCTCGGTCTTGGCGAAGAAGAGCGGCGGCGCGTCGAGATGATCATCCCTGCCCGGCCCCGCCCAGACCGCCGACAGCGGCATCATGTGCGCCAGGTTCAAGGTCGAGACCGGCGGCTGGCGCACATTCGCGTAGGGCTGCCCCGGCAACGATCCGAACCACGCTTCAAGCGCATTGACGCTCTCCACCATGCAGGTGAAGTCGCGGCCCTGGATCACCTTCTCAACGAGGCGCAGCTTATCATCGGCGGCGCGGGCGTCGTCATCCCAAACGGTCACGGTCGTGGTGACGTAAGCCTCGCCGATGGCGTCGGAACCAAGCTCTTGCAACGCCAGATCGGCGTCCAGCGCCTTGTTGGCGGCGTCGGTGTCCATCAGCGCCGACGCCTCGTTGGTCATGACCTCCTTCAGAATGGCCATGATGCTCTTGCGCTTGGAAAACCACTGCCGACGGATCTTCACCAGCAACCGCGTCGCATCGGTCTTGTCGAGACAGATGGCGCGTGTCGCCCAGCGATAGGGAAAGGCCAGCCGATTGAGTTCGTCGAGGATGCCGGGATGGGTCGCCGACGGGAAACCCATCACGGTCAGGATGCGGAGATGTGACCTGCCGAGCCGCGGCTCGAGACCGCCGGTCAGCGGCTCGTCGACCAGGATGGCGTCGAGGTACATCGGTATCTCGGGAACACGGACGCGCTGGTGCTTGGTCGAAACGGTCGAGTGCAGGTAGGTCAGCGTCTCGGCGTCGTCGAGCCATTCGACCTCGGGCACGAAGCCTTCGACGAGTTGCAGCACGCGGTCGGTGCGGTCGATAAAGGTGCGCAGCACTTCATGCGGATCGATGCCGCGGCGGTCGCTGCCTTCATAAAGCCAGCCCTCGGCCTTGGCCGCATCTTCGGCCGGCGGCAGATGCAGGAAGGTCAGGAAGTAGCGTGACTCGAAATGCGCACCCTCTTCCTCGAATTGCGCCTTGCGCTCGGAATCGACCAGGGCCGAGACGGGATCGGGGAAGCGGCTCTCGGGATAGCGGTTGGCCGGCGCCCGCTGCGCCTCGACGAAGATCGCCCAGCCGGAACCAAGGCGCCGGAGCGCGTTGTTGAGCCGTGCCGTCGTGCCGACCAGCTCGGCCGGCGTGGCGCTGTCGAGATCAGGACCGCGGAACCGCGCGGTGCGCTGGGTCGAACCGTCCTTGTTCAGCACGACGCCGGGCGCGACCAGCGCGGCCCAAGGCAGGAAATCGGCGAGGCCGGCGGGCTTGTTGCGGTATTCGGCGAGGTTCATCATCGCCGAACCTCACGCCCTGAAATACGTCGGATAGCGCAGATGCCGACGAACCACGTCGACAAACTGTGCATCACGCTTTGCCGCCCACACCGCCGCGGCGTGACCGATCAACCAGAAAGCGAGACCGGCAATCCACAGCCGCAGGCCCAAACCAAGCGCCGCGGCCAAGGTGCCGTTGAGGATCGCGACCGAGCGCGGCGCGCCACCGAGAAGAATCTGTTCGGTGAGCGCCCGATGGACCGGCGCCTCGAAACCGGGGACGGGTTCGGCACCATCCATCAGATCAGCGCCCCGCCGCCGAAATTGAAGAAGGACAGGAAGAAGCTCGATGCAGCGAAGGCGATCGAGAGGCCGAAGACGATCTGGATCAATCGCCGGAAGCCGCCGCTCGTGTCCCCGAACGCGAGCGTGAGACCCGTCACCACGATGATGATGACCGCGATGATCTTGGCGACCGGCCCCTGCACCGAATCCAGAATCTGTTGCAGGGGTTGTTCCCAGGGCATGTTCGATCCGGCCGCATAAGCCGGCGCCGCGAGCATGGCGCTGGTGAGCACAACCGAAGCCGCAGCGATGCGGCGGCGGGTGAGAACGAATACATTCATGAACGGTCTCCTGCTTGAGAGAGGGCGTAGTCGCCGTTGAGGGTCAGCCCATCGACGCGGGCGAGCTCGGCCAGCCGCCGTTCGGCGCCGCGGCCGGCGAGGACCGCGACCACATCGATGGTCTCGGCGATCAGCGCCCGCGGCACGGTGATGACGGCTTCCTGGATGAGCTGTTCGAGACGACGGAGCGCGCCCAATGCGGTGCCGGCGTGAATGGTGCCGATCCCGCCGGGATGGCCGGTCCCCCAGGCTTTGAGGAGGTCGAGCGCCTCGCTGCCGCGCACCTCGCCGATCGGGATGCGGTCCGGCCGCAGCCGCAGCGACGACCGCACAAGGTCGGAAAGCGAGGCGACGCCATCCTTGGTGCGCAATGCGACCAGGTTCGGCGCCTTGCACTGAAGCTCGCGGGTGTCTTCGATCAGCACCACGCGGTCGGCCGTCTTGGCCACCTCGGCGAGCAGGGCATTGGTCAGTGTGGTCTTGCCGGTCGAGGTGCCGCCGGCGACGAGCACGTTGCGCCGCTCCAGCACCGCCGCACGGAGCACCGCTGCCTGATCGGCCGTCATGATACCGGCGGCGACGTAATCTTCGAGCGTGAAGACCGCGACGGCGGGTTTGCGGATGGCAAAGGCCGGTCCCGCGACGACGGGCGGCAACAAACCCTCGAACCGCTCCCCTGTCTCCGGCAGCTCGGCCGAGACGCGCGGCGCACCAGCATGGACTTCAGCGCCGACATGATGGGCGACCAGGCGAATGATGCGCTCGCCATCCGCAGCCAGCAGGTGCTCGCCCGTATCGGTGAGACCATCGCTCAAGCGATCGATCCACAGCCGACCGTCGGGATTGAGCATCACTTCGACGATGGCCGGGTCTTCCAGCCAAGCGGCGATGCTGGCGCCGAGCGCCGTGCGCAACATCCGCGCGCCACGGGAAATCGCTTCAGCTCGGAAGGGTTGGACCGTCACCGTCATCCCCGTCATTGACCGACCGAACAGGCTCGATCGGCGATCGGGGATAATTAGAAGAGACAGGAATCAGGCCAGCGCAACAACACAATCAGCCCATCGTGCTCTGGCGTGCAAATACAGGGAAACGGCGGAGTTGGTTCACCCACACGACCTGTCACGAAAGCATCCCGGGACACCGCCTCCCGCCGATGAATGATTCTATCGTCGAGGAGTAACGAACGGCTTGAGGGGTGGGAGTGCGAGAATGCGTGCCCCAGGCTGCCGGTTGCCTTATTCGTCGTCGCCGGTGGGCCGCTCTCGCCGTGCCGAGACATCGAGCGACAGTTCACGCGCCAGGCTCTGCCCGGTCTCCATCCGCCGGCCGAGGGTTTCCAGAAAGCGCTTGTACCGCTCCCGACCGCTGGTCTGGGCGGCAGTCTCGGCCGTGTCCGGCAGCGGCGGCGTCGCGATCAGCCAGAAGCGAACGAACATCGCCAGCGCCTCATTAGCGATCTGGATATGGGTCTCGAGCCGATCGAGCTGGCGAACCTGGCGATCGAGGCGACGGGCGAGCGTGGCTTCCAGCCGGTCCATGCCGTCGGGTGACAGAAACGAGGTCAGCGCCGCCTCCACCACCACGGCCTGGGACAGGCGCTTGCGCAGGGCATAATCGGCGAGCCGAGCCGACAGCGCCGGTGGCAGGCGGAAGGTGTGTTTGACCCGCATCACATGTCCATGTCGTCGGCGGGATCAAGCACGGTTTGCCGGGCGAGACCGCTCATCTGACGCCGCAGCTCGGCCGCGCTCACGGCCCTGTCATCCTGACTGTCCTCGCCGAACCCGAACTCCGGCACCGGGTCGGGTTTCGGCGGGACCACTTCCTCGTGCTCGGGCAGTCCCGGCTCGCGGCGGAGCGTACCGCTGCCGGAGTCGTCGTCATCGGGTTTCGGCTTCTTCGGCACGATCGGCGCTTTCGGCTTCTTCTCCTGTTCGACGATCACCACGCGCGGCGGCAAGGGCAATTGGCTCCAATCATCCGGTCGGGTCACGGCTGGGGCCGGCGCCGGCTTCGGTGCCGGAAGCACCCGTTCGACAAAGCGTTGGTCCTCGTAATAGCGCGCCTTCTTCGCGCGGATCGGATGTACGCCGGACACCATGACGATCTCATCAGTGGCGGGGAGCTGCATGATTTCGCCGGGCGTCAGCAGCGGCCGCGCGGTCTCAGAGCGCGATACCATCAGATGGCCGAGCCAGGGCGAGAGGCGGTTGCCCGCATAGTTGCGCATCGCTCGCATTTCCGTCGCCGTCCCAAGCGCGTCGGACACGCGCTTCGCGGTCCGCTCGTCGTTGGTCGCGAAGCTGACGCGGACGTGGCAATTGTCGAGGATCGAATTGTTCTGGCCGTAAGCCTTCTCGATCTGATTGAGGCTCTGGGCGATCAGGAACGCCTTCAACCCGTAGCCAGCCATGAAGGCCAAGGCCGACTCGAAGAAATCGAGCCTGCCCAAGGCCGGGAACTCGTCCAACATCAGCAGCACGCGGTGGCGTCGGTTCTTGGCGTGCAATTCCTCGGTCAGCCGTCGGCCGATCTGATTGAGCACCAGCCTGATCAGCGGCTTGGTCCGCGAGATGTCGGAAGGCGGCACGACGAGGTAGAGCGTCGTCGGTCGCGCCTCTTCCACCAGGTCGGCGATGCGCCAATCGCAGCGGCGGGTCACCTGCGCGATGACCGGATCGCAATAAAGTCCCAGAAACGACATGGCGGTGCTGAGCACGCCCGACCGCTCATTATCGGATTTGTTCAACAACTCCCGGGCAGCGCTGGCGACGACGGGATGGGTTCCGGCCTTGCCGAGATGCTGCGTCAGCATCATCGCGCGCAGCGTCGATTCGATCGAGCGCTTCGGGTCGGAGAGGAAGTTGGCGACACCGGCGAGCGTCTTGTCGGGTTCCGCATAGAGGACGTGCAGGATCGAACCGACCAGCAGGCTATGGCTCGTCTTCTCCCAATGGTTCCTCTTCTCCAGCGAACCTTCGGGGTCGACCAGCACATCGGCGACGTTTTGCGCGTCGCGCACTTCCCATTCGCCACGGCGGATTTCCAGCAGCGGGTTGAAGGCTGACGATCCCGTGTTGGTCGGATCGAACAGGAGCACGCGACCGAAGCGGGCACGAAACCCGGCGGTCAGGCCCCAATTTTCTCCCTTGATGTCGTGGACGATGGCGCTGCCGGGCCAGGTCAGGAGCGACGGCACCACCAAGCCGACGCCCTTGCCACTGCGGGTCGGGGCGAAGCACAGCACATGCTCCGGCCCATCGTGACGCAGATAGTCGTGGTCCAGCTTGCCCAGCAGCACGCCATCGGGGCCGAGCAACCCGGCCTTGCGGATGTCACGGCGTTCTGCCCAGCACGCCGAGCCGTAGGTCGCGACGTTCTTTGCTTCGCGCGCCCGCCAGACCGACATGGCAATGGCGACTGCGATGGCGATGAAGCCACCGGACGCGGCGATATAGGCGCCTTCGACGAAGATGTGCGGCGCATAGGCATCATAGGCGAACCACCACGCATAGAAGGCTGGCGGCAGGTAGAACGGAAACCCCCAGACGACGAACCACGGCTGGCCGAGCTGGGCCTGGAAGCCGAGCTGCCAGGCGGTCCACTCAGTCGCGCCCCAGGTCGTCATCAGCACGATCGCGAAGACAGCGAGAATTTGACCCCAGAGGATTTTCGTCCCGGACATGACAGTGCCTCCAACGGCAAATACCGGGAAGGTCGGCGCCCGAGCATAGATGACAAGGACATAAGCTTGCCGATCGAAGATTCGGCGGTGACCGGATAGAGATACAGGAATTTTCGCACGGGGCAGCAGCCGTGTCGTGCGTCTCGCTCGCGGAATCGCGCCTACCGGATGTTCTATCTCACACGCACATCCCCTGTCGCAGAGAAAGGAATGCGCATATATTCACTTCGGGATTTGCGGCATGCAGCGAGATCATTGCCATATGGATTACAAAGATGATCGAAACAGAGGTTAGTGCGCAGAAGGAGGACAAAGACTGCCGAATTCATCGACCGCGATCCGACGACGATTGCGGTCCCGCAGGCCGATCGTGATTGGCTTATGAACAACCAAACGGCGCCGCATGGATGGCATATTTGGCTGGCGCGCTATCAGCGGCATAAATGGCCTGCTCAATGGGTTCATCTCACTTTGCCAATCATGGCGGCGAAGGACATCCCTGAGAATGCGTCGGAGACATATGTGTTGCCTAACACGCAGGTAACTACTTTCGTCGTTGGAAGCCTATTCGTTCACACGATGAGTTCAGTTGAACCGGAAAACATCGCCGGGTGGGCTTCGATGTTGCCTCGACGTTTTCCGCTTGTGGTCCCAATTCTGCCGCAGCGAGAAAGCATTGTCGGATGGCCTCCAACAAGCATCACCGACCAAACTGCTGATATGATCGCCTCCGCCTTTCATCGCTATGTCGAAGGCATCAGCCGCAGTCTTATGGGTCGTCGCCTATTCTAGCCATACTGCACTATCACAGCCCGAGGCCGCGGCTGCGCCCAAAGCTCCATTCGACCCCGCCGCCCGGCAACATCGTACCCGAGACATGCTGCCCGAGCTTCTGTTCCAGGGCGGGCCGCCACGGCACGAGCTGGAAGCCCAGCCCGTCATCGATCATGGCGAACCGGCCGGAGGCCAGCGTCACGCGCTGCCGATAAAGGCCGGTAACATAATCGCCGGGCGACGACGGCGTGTGAGACAGCCCGGTCTCGGCGGCAAGGTGCGCCGTGACCGCTTCCAGCTCGCGCTGCCGCAGGGTCTCGATTAGCTCGCGCGAGAACACGATCCGGTCGCCCTGGCGGCGCGCGAATCCTTCCTCCACAAGATAATCGGCCCGCCGTGCCATCGCCTCGCGGATGTCGCTGCCGAAGCCGCCGGCGGTCGAGACCGGCTCACGCGCGACAAGCTGACGGTCGAGCCAGGTCGCGCCCGGCGCCGTGACCTGCGCCTCCAGCGGCAGGTCCGACCGCGTGGCGAGCGAAAGTCGTTGCCGGCCGCGTGCATCTTCCCAGGATCGCAGCTCGACGATCGCGCCCGGCTTGGCGTCGCCGGTCATCTCCAGATCCTCGAACCGCAGATGATGGGTGCGGCCATCGGCACCATCGACGACGGCATAGGCATCGCCGCGCAGCTCGTCATAGAGGCCGCGCTCGACCAGCTTGCCCAGCACCGGGTCCGATACCTCATCGCCGTGGATCGCGAACCGCGCCACGTCCGGCGACCGGTCCCCGGTCGCCATCGCGCGGTGCATGGTCTTGATAATGTCGCCGCGGATCGACAGGTCGCGCAGGGTCTTCTCGAGATCGGGTTTGACGCTCCAGCATGCTGGTCCCTCCGGCTCGGCCAGGCCCATGCGTTCGAGCTTCATCGCCCGACCGACCAGCAGCCGGCGCAGCTCGGGATCAGGGCCGGCCGCGTTGGGTCGGAGATCGGCGATGCCACCCCCTTCATCTGCGACTTCGCGCAATGCGCGATCAAGCCGCGTCCACCGCTCGGCTTCAACCTCCCTGCGCAAGGCGGTGTCGATCTCACGCTTGCTCCGTGGACCGAGTTCCAGCGTGACGCGCTCCTCGGCTCGGTCGCGCAGACCGCGGCTGATATAGTCGCGACTGATGACCAGATCGCGCCCGTCGTCGGCCCGGCCACGCACCAGGACATGGATATGCGGGTTGTCGGTGTTCCAATGATCGACGGCGATCCAATCGAGGCGCGTGCCGAGGTCGCGTTCCGCATCGGCCATCAGCTCGCGGGTGAAGGCCCGCAAATCCGCCATCTCGCCGGCATCTTCGGGCGACACGATGAAGCGGAAATGGTGCCGGTCCTCTTCGCAGCGCCCGGCGAACGCCTTGTCGTCGGCCGCATCCGATTCGGCATCGAACATGTGCGCCCGTGACCCATCGCGGGTGACGCCCTCGCGTTCGAGATAGCCGATATGGCGGGCCAACGGCGCCGCGCGGAATTTCGCGCCGGCATGGCGCACCACCCGCGCCTTGATGACGACGCGCCGCCCCGGCGTGCGCAGCGACCGCGCGATCGAGGCCACGCGGCCGCGGCCGAAACGGGAGCCGACGCCGGCGGAACGACGCACGCCGAAACCGCGCCCGGTATGCCCGGCCTTCCTCGCCGCCCGCATGACCTGGCCGACAAAACTCTTGGCCTCGCCGCTCCGGCTTCGGCGGATGCGGCCCGGCCGGATGCGGAAATCATCGTCGCGGCCGCTCATTCCCGGCCTCGCCAGCGCCGGCCGCAGGGCGACGGCGCTCCGATGATTGATTTGATTATGGTTTCCGATGAGAGCGCCGGCTTGCCGGGCCGAGGCGCGGCGCAAAAACCGTCGCCCCACCAACCACATGCACCCCGGCCGACGGCGGTGCTTTTATCTGGCGATCGGCCGGTCGGGTGCCAGGTCTCCCCCCGCCCCACCGTCAAACCTGCGAGACACCCCGCCGGAACACGACGACACGCGACAGCGCTCATCGCGGCCGCCCCGGCGGCATGACGCGGACGAACAAGCCATCCGATGACGGCGCCAGCGCCATGACATCGGCAAGGCTGGCGTCGAGCGATGACGATTCGGGCGATCGGTCAGCTACGGCGGAGACGGATTTCTTGTCGCCGGTCGCGCGGCTCACGATGCGCGCGACGAACAACGGCGCGCGTGTCCAGGCGAGCGGGTCGGGCGCCGTCGCGATGCGCGCGGCCTGCACACCGGCGATCAGCGGAGCGAGCCGCGCGAGGTAGAGCCGCGTCTCTTCGGGCAGCGGCCGGCCAGTCGCAAGGTGGTCCTCGTATCGCCCGGGACCGGCATTGTAGGCAGCGAGGAAACCCGCCGAACCATAGCGATCGTACATCTCGCGCAGGTAGGCGGCCCCCGCCATGATGTTGTCACGCGGCTGGAACGGATCGGCGCCCAGACCGTAGGACCGGCGCAGTCGGGCATAGGTATCGGGCATGATCTGCATGAGACCGATGGCGCCCTTGGGCGACACCGCCCGCGCATCGCCGGCGCTTTCGGCCTCCATGACGATGCGCAGCCACAGCGCCGGCACACCGAAGCGCCGCGCGGCTTCCTTGATGAACGCTCCGAACGGATCGATCGCGGCCGAAGCGCTGGATGACGGTGCCGCCGATGTCGTCTGCGCGACCGCCGGTGAGACGATGCCCGTGCCCATGACGATGGCGACAAGCGTCACGACGCCGATCACCCACCCGACACGCGGCCAGCCTGCCAACGTGCTCGCGGCCGTCCAGGGCAAGGCGCCGAGGCGCCGGCCTGACGGCCGCCCTGGACCGCCGCTGCGCGCGCCGGCCGCGCGAACCTCGGTCGGGACGGAGGAATGGTGCGGCCTGCGGTCGAACAGAGGAATGACGGATTGATCGCAAACGGGCGGCACGATCACGGCTCCTGGGGAAGCCAGAGCGGCGTCGCCCGGCCGATGATGCTGCTCACGGGAAGCGGTCCGAAGTAGCGGCCGTCGAGGCTGTCCGGGCGCGCGGCATTCATGAGGAAGACCTGGCTCGGGCGAAGCCGGTGGCAGCCTTGCCAGACGGGCAGCGGTCGGCCGAAATGGTCGCGGTCCTGCGCCAAGGCGAGTGCCTTGCCGTCGACGCTGACGGTATCGCCATGCCGGCAGACGGTCTGCCCGCCGAGCGCGGCGATCGGTTTGACGAGCGGCACGCCTTCCGGCAGCGAGCGGCGCGCATCGAGCCAGGCAGCGAGCGGTGCCGGCGGGCGGGCGACGACGATAGCGCCGACATGCAGCCTGCCCGGCCGATGCACGGCGTAGAGGCCGATCGGCACGCTGGCACTGGCGTTCCACAGCAGCACCAGGGGCGATGGAACGACAGCCGGCAGCAGCAGCAGCGCCGTTGCCGCGCCAGCCACCGATGCCCAGAACGCGCGGCGGCTCATCGCGTCACCCGCTGCCGCATCAGCCAGGCGGTGTGCTGGGTGCTGGAATAGGCGCGCGGCGTGTCGCCGACGGTCAAGCGGTTGTGGACGTGCCGCCAGTAATCGGGCGAGGCATCGGCGGCGTCGATGCCGATGGATTCGACCGCATCGATCACGCGCAGCACACGCTCGACCTTGGGCCAGCCGTTGAGGCGCAGCAGGATGTCGCCACCGGGTCGGACGAAGGGGAGCGTCTGATATGGCTCGCCGACCGTGACGGCGCGCACGATGTCGATGCGGGAGACCACTGTGCCGTAATCGTTCGATGCCCAGCGGACGAAAGCGAAGATGCTGCCGGGCGCGAAGCTCAGCACCCGCCGACGGCGATCGAGGATCGTCTCGTCGACATCGCGGCCGAACCTGATCCAGTGCTCGATGCGCTTTTCTAGCCAGGTCAGCTCGACATGGGTGAGAGCGTCGGCCGGCTCGCCGTTTGGCGAGCGGCCGGCATGCGTGCCGCCTCTCATGGCGCATCTCCATTGTTCTCGGGAAATTCCCGCGCGAGCAGCGCGCGCAGCATCTCAGCGACGGTGATCCCGCGCCGGAACGCGGCGACCTTGATGCGGCCGCGCAGCGCGGGTGTGATGTCGATCGTCAGTCGCGCGGTGAAGGCGGCCTCGTCCTCTGCCGGTCGGGCGGAGGATTTCTGATCCTTGACCCAGCGTTCGCTATCGCTCGGGCGGCGGGTGAAATGCCGCTTCGATGTGGATTCCGTCATGGCGCCGCTCCCGCATCGAAGGCGAGCACGGCGGCGATGCGGTTCCGTGCGCGCTCGGCCATGTCGGGGTCGATCTCGCAGCCGAGATAGCGGCGGCCGGCGAGCCGACAGGCTTCGCCGACTGCGCCCGATCCGGCGAACCAATCGCCGACCAGACCGCCCGGTGGGCAGCTCGTGCGGATGAGGATTTCGATCAGGGCGGACGGCTTTTCGGTCGGGTGGATCGCGCGGCCGTGGCAATTGCGCGCATAGACCACGGAGCGCATCAGGCGCGGCCCGCCGTCTTCGCTGACGTAATGCCCGGCCTCGATGTGGCCGGTATGCGGCGGCCGCTTCTTCCGCCGCACGGCCCGCGCGGTCGCGTCCGGTGTCGTCTGGACGTCGTTGTAGATGCTGCGCCAGGACGCATCGGCGCGATAGAACTGCACGACCAACTCATGCACGCGCTTGAAGCGATCGGCATGAAAGCTGCTGCCGTTCTGCTTCTCCCAGACGATCTCCTGTGCGTATCTCCAGCCGGCGGCATCGAAGGCCGCGGCCGTCGCCATGAAGCAGCGCAGCGAGCCGAACACCCACATCGACCCGGAGGGCCTCACTGCCGCGCAGGCGAGCGGCAGCCAGCCATCGACACGCCGATCCCAGGCGAGCGAGGTGTCGCCATAAGGGGGATCTGCGATGATCAGCTCATAAGGGCCGTGTTCAGGCATGACGACACGGCAATCGCCGGTGAGGACCGTCATGGCGCGATCCGCCCGATCTCGGTGGCGAGCGCGGCGATCTCCCGCGCCGCGGAACTGTCGGGAGCGATGTCGGCCGCAAGGCGTCCGGTCCGCGCGGCGTCGGCGAAGACGACGCGCTGACCGATGCGCGTTGCCAGCAGCGGGGGCTCGTGATCGGCCAGCGCCGCGGCGGTCTCGCGAGCGATGACCGTGCGCGCGGCACAGCGATTGAGTACGAAGCGCGCGATGAGCTGCGGGCGGAAGATGCGCGCCTCGTCGAGCAGCTTCAGCATCTCGTCCGAGGCCCAGCCATCGAACGGCGAGGGCTGGGCAGGAATCAACACCATGTCGGCGGCGAGCAGCGCCGACCGCATCAGGGCAGCGACGCGCGGCGGTCCATCGATGACGATATGATCGGCGTGGCGCGCGAGGTCGGGCGCTTCGCGATGCAGCGTATCGCGGGCCAGGCCGACGATGCCGAAGAGACGGGGCAATCCTTCCCGTGCCCGCTGCTCGGACCAGTCGAGGGCCGAGCCTTGCGGATCGGCGTCGATGACGATGACGCGCTTGCCGCGCAGCGCCCATTGCCCGGCGATGTGCAAAGCCAAGGTGGTCTTGCCGACGCCGCCTTTCTGATTGAGAAGCGCCAGGATCATGGCGTCTCTCCATCATCGGGATCGGAAGGCTCGTCGCTGTCCGTAAATCCGCCTTTACGGAAAGTCGTCGTCAGGCGATGTCTTGGTTGCGCGTTTCCTTCATTGCCGAAATTCGGAGACTGGGCGGGGTTATTGTCGTTTTCCCAGGTTTCGTGAATCGGCGTGAGAGCGGACGTGAGTCCGAACAATGGCTTGCGCGCATAGATATTGTTCCATGTTTGTGAACTGACCCCAAAATGTGCTAGGTTTGCGTACCGAGTCGTTTCGCAAATGG
>DASZOZ010000077.1:0-33984 GCA_035550515.1 Allostellaceae bacterium | reverse complement strand
GCCGAACAGCACCCGGTCGCCGGCCTTGACGTCCATCGGCACGAGCTTGCCGTCCTCGCCGCGGGCGCCGGGGCCGCAGGAGATGACCTCGCCTTCCATCGGCTTTTCCTGCGCCGTGTCGGGGATGATGATGCCGCCGGCGGTCTTCGCTTCCGAATCCACGCGCTTTACCAGCACGCGGTCATGCAATGGCCGAAATGCCATAAAACCCTCCTGATTGTGTGACGATGCGCTCTGCGAACGTGTTTGGCACTCTAGGGAGAAGAGTGCTGCTTAGATATCGGGGCGGGTGCCGCTTGTCAAGCACTCCGCACTTGAGAGTGCTAACGGGCGCGGCGGGCCTTCGGGGAACATGGGCGTGCGCGGCGTTTTGACAAGAATTGAAATCCCGGCGCACTCTTGCTGGGTTATAGTGGAACATCGAGCAGAGACGAGTCGCGACCATGGCGCGCACCATTGACTGGGAAATTCCGAGCGAGCTGCAGCCCAAGCCCGAGGACTTTGCCTTCGACCTCGGCGAGAAGCTGAACGGCATTCTGGGCTTGCAGACGACCGTGCCGGACGACGCGTTCACCGCGCCGACGCTGGGGACCGAGCGCGCCGGCAGCGGCGTTCTGATCCGCCAGGACGGGCTGGTCCTGACGATCGGCTATCTGATCACCGAGGCGGAGTCGATCTGGCTGACGTCGGGTGTCGGCGGCGCGGTGCCGGCGACGGTGATCGGCTACGACCAGGAAACCGGGTTCGGGCTGGTGCAGGCGCTCGGCCGGCTCAACGTGCCGCATATCGAGCTGGGCACGGGGCTGCGCATCGGCGCCGGCGACAAGGTGGTGATCGCCGCCGAGGGCGGCCGGCGCCACGCGATCGCGGCGCAGGTCGTCGCCCGCCAGGAATTCGCCGGCCATTGGGAGTATCTGCTCGACCGGGCGATCTTCACCGCGCCGGCCCACCCGTTCTGGGGCGGCGCCGGTCTCATCGCGCAGGACGGCAGCCTGGTCGGCATCGGCTCGCTGCACGTGCAGCGTTCGAACGGCCGCGAATTGCGGCGCGACGTCAACATGGTGGTGCCGATCGACCTGCTGCCGCCGATCATCGACGACATGCTGACCTATGGCCGGCCGAACCGGCCGCCGCGGCCGTGGCTCGGCCTCTACGCCGCCGAGATCGAGGACGAGAACGCGGTCGTCGTCGCCGGGATGTCGGAGCGCGGGCCGGCGATCAAGAGCGGGTTGAAGCCGGGCGACCGCATCCTTGCGGTGCGCGACGATCCGGTTTCGAGCCTCGCCTCGTTCTGGCGCCGCGTCTGGGCGAGCGGCACCGCCGGCTGCGATGTCGTGCTCCAGGTGCAGCGCGACAAGGACCAGATGACGGTGCGCGTGCCCTCCGCCGACCGCACCCGGCTGCTGAAGGCGCCGCGGGTGCATTAGGCCCCGTCGTCGCTGCCGCGGTCTGCTCCTCTCCGGCGCCGAGGCTTGACCGAGCCGGCTATTTGGCCGCGTCGCGGAGCTTCGCCTCGGCGCCCCATGAATGCAGCACCGGCAGCACTTCCTTGGCGTAGAGCCGCAGCGACCGCTCGGCGAGCGGATAGGGCGTGCCGCCGAAGCGGAACGAGGTGCACAGCTCGAACTCGCCGACCGCGGCGCGGCGCTCTTCGAGCGCGCGCAGGATGCGGTCGGGCGTGCCGTAGACCGCCGCCTTGAGGAACGCCTCGACGATGCCGTCGCGGCCGGCTTCCTTCGCCAGCTCGGCCTTCTTGGCGTAGGCGTCGTAGCCCTTGATGCGGCTGAAATGGCCGGTCAGCAGCTCGTAATGTTCGAGATTGCTGTCGACGAACGACCCCATATGACGCCGCGCCAGGTCGTCGACACCGTCCATGGTCGGGGTGCAGACGCAGAAATCGGCGATCAGGAAAGGCGGCGCCTCCGTGCCGTGGAACTGGCGGAAGAGCTGCCGATGGCGCTCGATCTGCGGCAGGCGCATCGGCCACGGCCGGTCGGCGAACATCACCATGCGCGCCTCGAGCCGCGCCGCTGCCTCGACCGAATCCTCGCTCGACGCCACGGCATAGGTGCGGCCCGCGAAGCTGCGCGCCGGTTTGGGGCGGATCGGCGTCCTCGGCTGCTTGTAGAACTTGCCGTCGCCTTCCATAAAGCCGGTGCGCAGCGCGTCGAGGATCATCGGCGCCGCCTCGTCGAACCGCTCGCGCGACTCGTCCATCGAGATCGGCCCGCGGAAATGGCCGAACTCGCGCCGCGACAGGCCGCGGCCGATGCCGAACCGGAACCGCCCGCCGCTCACCTGGTCGAGGATCGCGACCTGCTCGGCGACGCGCAGCGGGTCGTGCCACGGCAGGATCACCGCCGCGGTGCCGAGGCCGCAACGCGTCACCCCGGCCAGGTAGCTCATCAGCTGCAGGTTGTCGGGGCAGAACGAGTAGTCGTAGAAATGGTGCTCGACCGACCACAACACGTCGAAGCCGAGTTCGTCGGCGAGCCGCGCCAGGCGGATTTCCTCGTCCCACACTTGCGCGTCGCTGATGCCGTCGTCCCAGCCGTAGCTGGCGAAAACCATCTGAATTCCGACATCCATGGCGTCCTCCCGTCGGTGCTGTCGGATATGCTCGCGCAACCGCGAGCCCGGCTCAAGTCTCAGCCCGCGCCGGTCTCAGCCGGCGACGGCCTCCTCGGCCAGCCGGTTGTCGACGCAGTCGGCAAAGGGCACGGTGCGCGACAGGAAGCCGGTCGCCAGCAACGCGCGGCGGAGCTGGTCGAAACCCGCCTCGGGCAAGACCGGGTCGGTGCCCCACACGCCCTGCACCTTGTAGCGGGCGAGCGCGCTGGTCAGCACCTCGCGATCGAGGTCCGGGAAGTAATCGGCGACCAGCCCGGCCAGGGCCGCCGCCGGCTGGGCATGCACCCATTGCTGGGTTTTGTACATCGCCCGCGCCATCCGGCGGAACGGCTCGGGGTCGGCCGCGAGACGCTGGCGGGTCGTGGCGAAGACCGTGTAGCTGGTACGGCCGCGCGCGCTCGCCGGCTGCCAGACATGCGATCCCTGGCGCAGCGCCGTCTCGACAAACGGCTCGAACATTTGCGCGACATCGATGTCGCCGCCGGCCAGCGCGGCGACATTCTCTGGCATCGTGCGGCCAACCAGGCGTTCGAGGCGGGCCGGATCGATGCCCGCGTCGTGCAGGTCGCCGGCGAGACAGAGCCAGGGCGTCGGCACCTCGCTGGTGCTGGCGAACCGCTTGCCGAGCAGGTCGGCGAGCCGGAAGCCGGGGTTGGGGGTGGCGCCGACCAGCGAGAACGGGTCGCGACACACCACTTCGGCAAAGGCGGTGATCGGCGAGGCGGGGTCTTGCTCATGCGCTTTCATGATGCGGATCGGCCCCATCCACATCACCTCGACCTCGCCGGCGAGCAGCGCCGCCTCGGCCTTTCCGGGGCCCGGCGACGGCAGCAGCTCGACCTCGACGCCCTCCGCCCGGTAAGCGCCGAGCGCATGCGCCGCATAGAACGGCGCGTAGAGCACGAAGCGGTAGTTCTCGAAAAGCCTGATGCGGGGCGGTACTGCCATGAAACCTCTCTTTCGCGTCACCCCGGCGAAGGCCGGGGTCCACTTGTCCGCTGCTCGATCGGCCGAACCGTGGATACCGGCCTTCGCCGGTATAGCGGCCGGTATGACGATTGAGGGCGCCTCGGCGATTTGCTCGCGCGCTCGGCTGCACTATCGTAGACGCCGCAGACGATCCGAGGGAGCCAAACTATGACCGATGCCGCCGCCCCGCTCAAATGCCTTGCCGGCGTTCGCGTGCTCGATCTGACGCAGTTCGAGGCCGGTCCGACCTGCACCGAGGTCATGGCGCAGCTGGGCGCCGAGGTCGTCAAGGTCGAGAACCCGAAGGGCGGCGAGCCCGGCCGGATCCTCGGCGCCGGGCCGAAGCCGGGAGCCGACGCCTATTACTTCATGGTCTACAACGCCAACAAGAAATCGGTGACGGTCAACCTGAAGTCGCCGCGCGGCGTCGCGCTGGTCAAGGAGATGGCGGCCAAGGCCGATGTCTTTATCGAGAACATGGCGCCCGGCACGATCGAGAAGCTGGGGCTGGGCTATGACGTGCTGGCGCAGGTCAACCCGCGGCTGATCTACGCCCAGGTCAAGGGGTTCGGCGAGGGCAGCCCCTACGAGCACAACCTCGCCTTCGACATGATCGCGCAGGCGGCGGGCGGCAACATGGCGATCACCGGCGAATATGGCGGCCGGCCGATCCGGCCCGGCCCGACGCTGGGCGATACCGGCACCGGCATGCTGATGTGCATCGCCGTCGTCAGCTCGCTCTATGAGCGGCACACCACCGGCAAGGGCCGACGGCTGCAGGTGGCGATGCAGGACGCGCAGCTCAATTACACGCGCGGTTCGTTCGTCAATTACGCGCGCACCGGTCAGCCGCAAGAACGCGGCCGCGCCGGTTTCGGCGGCCCGCCGCCGTCCGACATCTTCCCGTGCAAGCCGGGCGGGCCGAACGACTGGGTCTATGTGTTCAACTCGCACAACAACCCCGAGCATTGGCGGCGCACGGCGACGATCATGGGCAAGCCGGAATGGGCCGACGACCCCGAGTTCCTCGACCGCAACAAGCGCATGAACCATGCCGACGCGGTCAACGAGATGGTCGGCGCCTGGACCCGGCAGCACACCAAGAAGGAGGCGATGGAGATCCTCGGCAAGGCCGGCATCCCGGCCGGCGCGGTCTACGACACCGCCGATCTGCTCGCCGAGCCGACCTTCCGGAGCCGCGGCGTGATCCAGACGCAGCATCATCCCAACGGCGACTTCCCGATGCCGACCTTCCCGGTGCGGTTTGACGGCAAACCGCCGCAAATCACCCGCTCGCCGCTCCTCGGCGAGCACACCGACGAGGTGTTCGGCTCCTGGCTCGGCCTCGGCGCGGCCGACGTGAAGGGGTTGAAGGACGAGGGGGTGGTCTAGCCGCTTCACCCCCGCTTGCGGGGCGGGGGTCAGCCTTCGTCGCGCGCTTCGCGCATCTGGCGCAGCAGGTCGCGGACGCTGCGCGCGGTGCGCAGCTTGCGGCCGATATCGGGCGCCAGGCGGAGATCGCCCTCGGCGTCGAGCCAGCCCGCCTCGGTGTCGGGCGGCAGCTCGCGCATGACCTCGGCAAAGGCGCGGAAGATCGCCTCGACCTGATGCGCTTCGAGCCGCCTCTCTCTCGCCACGCGCGCGCCTTTCGCTGAATAGGCCGCCGAGAGTAGAGGCCCCGCGCGGCATCGCCAAGCGGAGCGATCGGGGCGCGGATTCGTTTTTTCTTGAATCCGCCGGATACTGCGCCTATGCGGCAGGGTCCCCATGCGGCGCCATGCAGGGAGGAGCGGCGATGAACGCGACCCTCACCCTCATCGACCTGGCCGGCACGATCGCGCTCCTTTTATGGGGCGTGCACATGGTGCAGACCGGCATCCAGCGCGCGTTCGGGCCGAATTTGCGCCGCTTGCTCGGCGCCGCGTTCAGCGACCGGTTCCGCGCCTTCCTCGCCGGGCTCGGGGTCACCGCGGTCCTGCAGAGCAGCACTGCGACCGGGCTGATGGCGGCGAGCTTCGCGGCCGGCGGGCTGGTCGACCTGGTACCGGCGTTGGCGGTGATGCTGGGGGCCAATGTCGGCACGACGCTGATCGTGCAGGTGCTGTCGTTCGACATCGCCAGGGTGGCGCCGCTGTTCATCCTGATCGGGGTGGTGCTGTTCCGCCGCAGCGGCCAGTCGCGGCCGCGCGATCTCGGCCGCGTCGCGATCGGGCTCGGGCTCATGCTGATCGCGCTGCAAGGCCTCGTGTCGCTGATGACGCCCTACGAGGACGTGCCGAGCCTGCGGCTGCTGATGGGGACGATCGCCACCCAGCCGGTGATCGCGCTGATCCTCGCTGCGGGGCTGACCTGGCTGGCGCATTCGAGCGTTGCGACGATCCTGCTGATCGTCTCGCTCGCGGCCAACCAGGTGGTGCCCCCGGAAGCGGCGTTCGCGCTGGTGCTCGGGGCCAATCTCGGCTCGGCGTTGAACCCGCTGATCGAGGGCAGCCCCGGCGGCGACCCCGTCGCCAAGCGGCTGCCGATGGGGAACCTGCTGAACCGCGCCGTCGGCGCGGTGCTCGGCCTGGCCCTGCTGCGCTGGATCGGGCCGCTGATGGTGACGCTCGACCCCAGCGCGGCGCGCGCCGTCGCCGATTTCCACACCGCGTTCAACCTGGTGATGGCGGTGCTGTTTCTGCCGCTGCTCGGCCCGTTCGCGCGGCTGCTGCAATGGCTGCTGCCGGCGCGCCCCGCCGCCGTCGACCCGTCGCAGCCGATCTATCTCGACGAGAATGCGCGCGAGATGCCGGCGATCGCGCTGGCCGGCGCGGCGCGCGAGGCGCTGCGCATGGCCGACGTGCTGGAGGCGATGCTGCGCAGCGCGCTGGAGGCGCTGCACCGCGGCGACCGCAACCAGGTCGGCGCCGCCAAGCGGCTCGACAATGTGCTCGACCGGCTCAACCGCGAGATCAAGGTCTACCTGACCGCCCTCGACCCCGAATCGCTGGATGACGCGGACAACCGGCGCCTCTCGGAAATCCTCGGCTTTGTCACCAATCTCGAACATGCCGGGGACATCGTCGAGAAGGGGCTGGTGGCGATCGCCGCGAAGCGGCTGAAGCGCGGCCTGTCGTTCTCGACCGAGGGCCAGGCGGAAATCCGCGCGATGATCGAGCGGCTCGCCGGCAATGTCGGCGCCGCCGCCGCGGTGTTCATGACCGACGACCCGCGCGCGGCGCGCCGCCTGCTGGCGGAGGAAGAGGTGTTCCGCGATCTCGAAGCGCGCGCCACCGAGGCGCATTTCGCCCGCATCCGCGCCGGCCGCGTCGAAAGCGTCGAGACCAGCGCGCTGCATCTCGACGTGCTGCGCGACTTGAAGCGCATCAACGCGCACCTGACCGCCGCGGCCGATTCGGTGCTCGACCGCGTCGGCGAGCTCTTGCCGAGCCGGCTGCGGCAGGGCGTTGCAGCCGGCGAAGACGTGTAAGCACCCCCACTCCGACCTCCCCCGCGAGCGATCCCCTCCCCCGCCGGCGGGGGAGGGTTAGGGTGGGGGTGAGGCGCGGCTATTCCGCCGCCTGATCGACCAGCAGATGGCCCTCGTCGTCGACCGCGAGACCGGTCTTGCGCGCGGCGTCGATCACCGACGGATGCCAGTCGACCTTGCCGGGATCGGGGCCGCCGACCAGCGCGATCAGCGTCGCCTCCGGGTCGTCGCCGGCATTGCGGAAACCGCGATAGACGCCGATCGGCACATTGACGATGTCGCCCTGCTGCAAGGTCACGACGCGCTCGGCCTCGCCTTCGAGCCAGAACACCTCCCACGGCCCCTTGAGGGCGATAAACACCTCCTCGGTCGGATGGCGGTGCAGCGCCGCGCCGTGTCCCCTGGGCGTGTTGCGCACATAGGTCACCGCAAACCCGTGCGCGCCGGCCCTGATCTTCGGCGCGAGGCGCGGGTCCTGCATGTTCTCGACCACGCCCATGCCGATCACGTTGATGATCTCGCGCTGATAGCCGGGCACCCGCTGGTCGAGAAAAGCGAGGTCGGAGCCCTGCATCGTCCCGAGCCGGGCGACGTTGTCGCGCTCCATGTCGGCGACCGAGACGGCCGGCGCCGGTTTGCCTTGCAGGCGGGGATCGACGTAAGCCATGGCTTTCTCCTCGCTGTGATCCGGCCGTCGGCGGCTACGGATAGGTGAAATAATGCGGCAATTCGGCCAGCGCCGGGTGCTTCCTGTCCTTGTCCGACAGGACCGGCTCGCGGCCGCCGAGCCGCCAGTCGATGCCGAGCGCCGGGTCGTTCCACAACAGGCCGCGGTCGTTGTCCGGCGAATAGTAGCGGTTGACCTTGTAGATCACGGTGGTGTCGGGTTCGAGCGTGCAGAAGCCGTGCGCGAAGCCTTCCGGCACCAGCAGCTGGTTGCCCTCGGCGGCGCTCAGCACATAGGCGACGTGCCGCCCATAGCTCGGCGAGCCCCAGCGGATATCGACCGCGACATCGACGATCGACCCGGCGATGACGCGGATCAGCTTGGCCTGCGCCATCGGCGGGGTCTGGAAATGCAGGCCGCGCAGCACCCCGACCGGCGCCGACATCGACTGGTTGTCCTGCACGAAGTCGATCCGGACCCCGGCCTTGATCAGCGCGTCCTCGCGGTAGACCTCGGAGAAATAGCCGCGCGCGTCGCCGTGGCGAACCGGCTGGATCAGCTTCACGCCCGGCAATGCGGCATCGGTGATCTGCATGCGACCCGTCTCCGGTAGCTGTCGCCTTAGCTTGCCGCAGCGCGGCTCGCTGTGCCAGTCTCCCCCGATGCGACCCGCCAATTACTATTCCCATCCGGGCTTCGAGCGCGCCGGCCTGCGCCGCCGCGACACCGACTGGATCCGCGCCGCGCTGGCCGATGCCGCGGCGCAGTTCATCCCCGTCTGGCGTACCCAGAACCTCATCGTCGAGCTCGACGGGGCCGAGCCGCGCGCGATCGTCCTCGCCGCCGAGCACGCCGGCGTGCTGCTCGGCGAGGACGCGCCCGACGCGCATCTCGAACACGGCCGCGTCGTGTTTCTCGGCGTCGTCGACGAGCGGCCGCATTTCGCGCTCGACCTGTCGCATGTCGACGCGCCGCTCGCGGCGCTCGCCTCGCCGGCCCTGGCGGCGAGCGGCATCCCGGCGGAGGCGGCGCGCTTCGCCGACCTGCGCCAGCTCGCCGGCCGGCTCGCCCGGCCGGAGGGCGCCCTTCTGGCGCTGGCGCGGGCGATGGTGTTCTGGCACCACCGGCACCGCTTCTGCGGCGTCTGCGGCAGCCCGACGCTGACCGAAGAGGCCGGGCATATGCGGCGCTGCACCAACCCCGACTGCAAGACGATGCATTTTCCGCGCACCGACCCGGCGGTGATCATGCTGGTCAGCGACGGCGAGCGGGCGCTGCTGGGCCGCAACAAGAACTTCCCGCCCGGGATGTATTCGACGCTGGCCGGGTTTGTCGAACCGGGCGAGAGCCTGGAGGACGCGGTTGCGCGCGAGGTGCGCGAGGAGACCGGGGTCGAGGTCACCAACGTGACTTATCACTCGTCGCAGCCCTGGCCGTTCCCGGCGAACATCATGCTCGGCTTCCACGCCGAGGCGGCGACGACCGAGATCGCCGTCGATTACGGCGAGCTCGAAGACGCGAGATGGTTCAAGCGCGACTGGCTGCTCGCGCATACCGACGACAACACGTTCCGCCTGCCGCGGCGCGATTCGATCGCCCGCCGGCTGGTCGAGGACTGGCTGCACCGCGGCCATGCCGCGCCGGCCGCTTGACGGCGCATCGCTTCACCCCGACGCTCGCGTCGAACCGCAAAAGGACCCGCCCGTGATCCTGACCGCCGACGCCGAAGCCGCCCGCGCCAACCGGCGCACGACGCCGCGCGGCTGGAGCACGCCGTTTATCGGCGCCAACCGCTATACGATCCGCCCCGGCGACCCGATCCCGGCGGCCGGTGCGCTGCACCCGGTGGCGTTCCTTGTCGAACGCGGTCCCGGCGGGGTCACCAAGCCGCATTTTCACCAGGCCGACCAGTTCCAGGTGTTTGTCGGCGGCTACGGCAAGATGGGGCCGCACGAGACCGGCAGCGTCGCGGTGCACTACACCGACGCCTATTCCGCCTACGGCCCGATCGTCGCCGCCGAGGCGGGCATCGCCTGGTTCACGCTGCGCAATGGCTGGGACCCCGGCGCCAAATACATGACCGACCTCGACAGCCGCGCGGAGCTGCGCGCCTCGCGCGACCGGCACACGCATTGGGAGACGACGACCGAGCCGGAGCCGGCGCTCGACCTGGACGTACTGCGGCAGACCGCCGCCGTCGACCGCCGGCAAGTGCTCGAAGGCGAGCACGGGCTCGCGAGCTGGCGCTATCGGCTGCCGCCTCGCGCGGCGCTGGCCGGACCCGACCCGGCGGCGAGCGGAGGCCAGTTCTGGGTGGTGCTGGCCGGCACACTGTCGGCCGCAGGCGCGGCCTTTCTCGGGATCGACTCGGTGATCTTTGTCGGCCCCGATGACGGGCCGCTCGACGCGACCGCCGGCCCCGGCGGCGCCGAGGCGCTATGCCTGCAGTTCCGCGTCCCCTTCGCCCAGCGGCACTAGGGCCTTACATCACCGCCGGCGCGTTGTAGTCGGCTTCGCTGACCGGTTCGGACCAGGCGGTGCCGTTGCCGGCGTCGTCGATCTCCATCATCGCCAGATGGGCGAAGAACTGGCCCGGGGCGGCGCCGTGCCAATGCCGGACATCGGGCGGGATCGTCACCGTGTCGCCCGGCTCCAGCACGCGCGGCGCCTCGCCCTTGAAGCAGATGCGCCCGATCCCGGCGGTGCAGTACAGTGTCTGGCCGACCGGGTGGGTGTGCCAGTTGGTCCGCCCGCCGGGGTTGAAATGATACATCGTCGCCCGCATCCGCGACGGCTTGTCGCCGACGACAATGACATCGGTCCACACCACGCCGGTAAAATTATCCGGCGCCGCCGGCCGCGTCGGCCGCGCCCCGACCCGCACCACCCCCTGTTTCATGCCCTATCCCCCCCTCAAAGAGCCGCCCCCGGCTAACCCCGCAATCGATTGCTCCCATATTGAGAACGGCGTAGATTACAAGTAAAGCGGCCGCGACAGAAGTGCCCATGCGGATTATCGCGGTCAGCACATTAAAGGAGTTCTGGAACCGCCCCGGACGGGGTGATGCCGAGCAGCCGTTGCGGGCCTGGGTCCACATTGTGCGAGCAGCCGATTGGTCCAGGCCAGCCGATGTCAAGTTGCTGTTCAACACCGCCGATATCCTGCCGAACAATCGGGTGGTGTTCGACATTCGCGGCAACCGATATCGGCTGGTGACGGCTGTTCATTACCGGGGCAAGCGCGTCTACGTGCGCTTTGTCGGGACGCATGCCGAGTACGACATGATCGATGCAACGGAGATTTGAGGCGATTTATGGAGATCCGCCCCATCCGCACGGAAGCTGATTATCGCGCTGCTCTGGCCGAGGCGGAGCGCTTGTGGGACACCGATCCCGGTACGGCCGAGGGCGATTACGTCGAGGTGCTCACGACGCTGATCGAGGATTACGAGGCGCGGCACTACTCCATTCTTCCGCCGGACCCCATTGCGGCGATTGTTTTTATGATGGAGCAGATGGGGCTGTCGCGACGCGACCTTGAACCGGCCATCGGCACCCGCGGCCGCGTCTCTGAAGTCCTGAACCGCAAGCGGCCGCTGACCCTACCGATGGTCCGGGCGCTGTGCCGGCTGCTGCACATCCCGATGGATGTGCTCGGACAAGCCTACGAGACGCAGTCGGCCGCCTGAAGTCCAAGGCGAATTTCCCGGCGGTTGCATCGACAGGCGCCCGGAGTCGCCGTCCGGTCGAGATGGCTTTATCGCTTCCGCGCCTCGCCATGACACGGCGAATCGACCGGCTAGGCCAGAATCCGAACAAGTTCAACCACTTGTTTCGTCATGGCCGGGCTTGACCGGGCGATCTCGCCGGCCCGGGAGATGGCCGGGTCAAGCCCGGCCATGACAATCCGTTGAGGCCAACCCGATTTGTTCGGATAACGCGCTACCCCCGCATCCTGACGGCCGGAACCACGCTCGGCACGATCAGCTTGCAGCCGACCGTCGCCTTGACCTCGTCGACCGTGAGGCCCGGCGCGATCTCCTTGAGGACCAGGCCCTCTTGGGTGATCGCGAAGAGCCCGTAATTGGTGATCACCAGGTTGACGACGCCCCGCGCGGTGACCGGGATCGCGCAGCGCTCGACCAGGCGCGGCGCGCCGCGGCGCGTGGTTTGCTCCATCGCGACAAAGACATGCTTGGCGCAGGCGGCGAGGTCCATCGCGCCGCCGATGCCGCCGCCCTTCTGCCCGGCCATCTTCCAGTTGGCGAAATCGCCGTTCTCGGCCACCTCATAGGCGCCGAGCACGGTCACGTCGATGCGCCCGCCGCGGATCATGCCGAACGCATCGGCGTGGTGCACGATCGCCGAGCCGGGGTTCATCGTCACGTGCTGCCCGCCGGCATTGACGAGGTGCAGGTTTTCCTTCCCCGGCGCGGCGAGCGGCCCGTAGCCAACGACCCCGTTCTCGGAATGAAAGATGATCTGGCGGTCGCCGAAATCGCAGTTCGAGCACAGCGTCGGGATGCCGATGCCGAGATTGACCACCCAGCCGTCCTCGAATTCCATCGCCAGCCGGTCGCACATCTGCTGGCGGGTGAGCCCCTTGGCGTCGCTCATCCCCGTCCTCCCTGGAGCTGGGCCCCCTGGAGCTCGGCGTTGCGGGCGGCGACCTCGGCCGGGCGCATCGGCCACCAGCCTTCGGGCGGCGGCGGCACCTTGACCAGCCGCTGCACGAAAATGCCGGAGAGGTGCACGTCGTCCGGGTCGATCGCGCCCGGCCGCAGGATGTCTTCCTCGACCTCGACGATGGTCACCTTGGCGGCCATCGCCATGATCGGGTTGAAATTGCGCTGCGAGCGGGCGAACCGCAAATTGCCGAAACTGTCCGCCTGATAGGCGCGGATAAAGGCGTAATCGAGCGGCAGCGCCTCCTCCAGCAGGTATTCGCGGCCATTGAAGAAGCGTGTCTCGCGGCCCTCGGCAAGCTCGGTGCCGACCGCGGCCGGCGTATAGAAAGCGGGGATGCCGGCGCCGGCGGCGCGCAGACGCTCGGCCATCGTGCCCTGCGGCACCAGTTCGGCATCGATCCGGCCGCTTTCGTAATACTCGCTGAACACCAGCCGCTGCGAGGCGCGGGTCGGCGCGGTAAAGGCGCAGACCACCTTCTTCACCTGGTCGTTCCTGATCAGCCACTCCATCGTCGGCGCGTCCTCGGGCAGCGTCGCGCCGCCGCGCGTGCCGTTGGACACGCAGGTGAGGCCCTTAGCGCCCTGCCTGGCGAGCGCGCCGTAGAGGTTGACCGGCTGTCCCACCACCGCGAACCCGCCAAAACCGATCGTCACGTTGTCGGGAATGTCGGCGACCGCCGCGTCAAAGCTCGGGTAGATTTTCGATTTGGGCATTCCATCAACTCCACTCCGGCAGCTCCACTCCGGCAACTCCACCCCGGCGCACAAGTCACCGCAGCTGCACGCCTTCGTTGTCGCCGCCGAGAAAGATGTTCGGCCGCAGGAACATCGACAGCACCAGGGCACCGTTGGGCGAGCGGGCGCTATGGCGGTTGCCCTTGGGGCGCCAGACGTAATTGCCGGCGGTGACCTCGCCCTCCTCGTCTTCGAGGCTGCCGTCGAGCACAAAGGTCTGCTCGATCTCGACATGCTCGTGCAGGGTCAGCTCGGCGCCGGGCTGCCAGCGGAACAGCGCGGTCATCAGCCCGGTCGCGGTGTCCTCGACCAGCACCTTCATCTCGATCCCGGCGCAGGGCGTCGGCTTCCACGGCAGGTCGTCGACATCGACATAGCGCGAGGCCAGCGCGGTAAGCTTGTCCTGTCCCTTCAGGCCGGGCGTCGTCGCGCTCGGCGAGCCGAATTTCGCCGGGGTCATCACGTCATTCATCACAGCCTCCATTCCGCCGTCGCTGTGCTCGCAGTGACGAGGGTTTTCACATCAAGAACACGCCCTTACCGGTGGTTTGGGTGTCGAACAGCTTGTAGGCCTCGTCGGCCTGGTCGAGCTTCCAGCGATGGGTGAACAGCGCCTCGACGTCGATGCCGCGATCGGCGACAAAGCGGGCGCATTCCTCCTGGCCGACCGAGGAGAAGGTCCACGACGCGACGATCGTCAGCTGCTTGCGCAGCATGTCGGGGCTGACATCGATCTCGACCTTGTTGCGTTCGCCGACAAAGCAGGTCGTGCCCCAGACCTTGGTGGCGCGCACCGCGGCGATGCGCCCCTCGGGCTGCGACGAGGTGTCGAGCGTGAACTCGGCGCCGTAGCCGTGGGTCAGGTCCTTGATCGCGCCCACCGGATCGTTCGAGCGCGGGTTGACGATGTCGTCGGCGCCGAAATCCCTGGCGCGGTTCAAGCGCTCCTCGCTGACGTCGAGCGCGATGACGCGCGCGCCCATCGCCTTCGCCAGCTGCGTCGCCGACAGCCCGACCGGCCCCTGGCCGAAAATCGCGATGGTGTCGTTGCCCGAGAGGCGGATGCGGCGCAGCGCCCCGTACGCCGTGCCGGTGCCGCAGGAGATCGCCGCGCCGGTGGTGAAGGACAGCTCGTCCGGCAACGGCACGACCGTGAAGGCCGGCACCTTCATATATGCCGCGTGCCCGCCATGCGCGTTGTTGCCGTACACCTTGACCGGGGTCTCCTGGCAGAGCTGCGACCAGCCCGAGCGGCAATGCCCGCACACCCGGCAGCCCTCGTAATGATGCACCATGACGCGCTGGCCGACCTTGGCGAGCGACGGGCTGACCGCCGTCCCGACCGCGGCGATGATGCCGCACGGCTCGTGGCCGCCGATGGTCGGGGCGCTCGGCGCCGCCAGCCCGCCGGTCTCGCCGCCCGATTTCGGACGCCGGTACTGATGCAGATCGCTGCCGCACATGCCGGAAGCCTTCATCTCGATGACGACTTCGTCCGGGCCGGGGGTCGGGTCCGGGAAGTTCATCAATTCGAGCTCGCGTCCGCCGGTAAAGACGACACCGCGCATGGCTTCCTCCTGACGTTGCGTTGTTGGCAGCGATGCTAGCATGACTCGGCAGCCGAGGAATGAGGGATGCGCGTTCTGGTGATCTATGCCCACCCGCTGGCCGACAGTTTCGCGGCCGCCCTGCACCATGCGGTCGTCGCGGCGCTGGAGCGGGCGGGCCACGAGGTCGACGATTGCGACCTCTATGCGATGGGCTTCGACCCGGTCATGACGCCGGCCGAGCGCCGCGCGCACAACACCGCGAACCCCGATCTGTCCCTGGTCGAACATCACGTCGAGCGGCTGCGCGCCGCCGATGCGCTGGTGCTGTGCTTTCCGGTGTGGTGGTACGGCATGCCGGCGATCCTCAAGGGCTATTTCGACCGCGTCTGGGTCAACGGGGTGGCGTTCCATCTCCACACCGGCGGCCGCATGGAGGCAGGGCTGCATCGCCTCAAAAAGCTCTGGGTCGTCTGCACCTACGGCGCGCCGTGGTGGCTCATCAAGCTGGTGCTGCGCGACCCGGTGCGTGGGGTGATCCATACCGGCATCCGCGGGCTGTGCACGCGGCACGTGAAGAGCCGGTTTTTCGCGCTTTACAGCATCGAAGCGAAAAGCTCGACCGACACCGCGCGGTTCTTGGCGAAAGTCGAGCGCGCATTCGAGGGGTTTTGATGCCCCGTGTCAGGGCGAGGGCGGCAGGCGCCGCGGCGATCCCGGCGGATCAGAGCACGCCGATCTCGCGCAGGTATGCGGCGACGCCCGGATGGATCAGCGACGGCTCGGGTGCGGCGGCGGCGGTGTTGGCGGCGGTCGTCTCCTTTGCCTGCTCGAGTTTGGCGGCGAGTTGCGCCTCGCCCTTATGCAGCGCCTTTGCGAGGCGATAGCCGGTCTCGTCCGGGAGATCGGGGCGCGCCATAACGAACGACCAGGAGCCGACCGAGTGGATGGGGGCGTCCTGGCCAGGATAGGCGCCGGCGGGCACCGTCAGCGGTTTGAGAAACGCATGCCTGGCGCGGACCTGCGCGACCTCGGCGCCGCTCGGTGCGATAAACCGGCCGCCGCTCTCGGCGACGCGGGCAAAACCCGGCCAGCCGATGCCGCCGCCCCATAACGCCGCCGCCCGCCCGTCCAACACCATATCCGGGCCGTCGCCGGCGCGGTCGAGATAGATCGCGGTGAAGTCGCGTTCCATGTCGAGCCCCATTCCGTCGAGCACGAAGCGCGCCAGGATCACCAGCCCCGAGCCGCGCGCGCCAAACGCCACCGGCTGGCCGACGAGATCGCGGATCGACCGCGCCGGGCCGTCGCCGCGCACGACAAACATGCCGGCCGTCGAATACATCGCCGCGAGAATGCGCAGATCGGTCTTTTCGGCGAACGCCACCTCGCCGGTCACCAGGCCGAGATCGACCTTGCGCACGGCCAGCAGCGGTACGTTCTCGGTGCTGCCCTTGGTGTTGAGACACTCGACCCGGAGCGCCGGGTCGACGGCGTTGATCACCTCGGCGACCGCGCCGCCGTAAAGCGGGAACCCACCGCCGGGTGTCGCGGTGGCGAGGGTCACCCTGGTCGTGGCATTTTCGTTCATGGTTTCTCGCCGATCACGTGCGGAGCCGATTCCGATTGCCGGCCGACGGCAGAGCCTCTAACCGTCCGGCGCGGAGGTCATCATGCGGGAAACTCCGGTTTAAAGCGATGATCGCCGCGTCGCGGCCGCCATCGCCGCAGCCGGCGCCGTGCAAGATTTGCGTCGGCGCTTCTCGGCGTCGTCATCAAACGGTGACGCCCGGCGGGTCAGCCCTTTTTATGGATCGGATCGACCCAGAGGACCTGTTCGGGCCGTTCCACCGGCTCGATGTCGAGATTGACCACCACGGCCTCGTTGTCGCTGCGCACCAGCACGCATTCCAGCGTCTCGTCGGAGGACGCGTTGATCTCCTGGTGCGGCACGTAGGGCGGCACGAAGATGAAGTCGCCGGGCCCCGCCTCGGCGACGTATTCGAGATGGTTGCCCCAGCGCATCCGCGCCTTGCCCTTGATCACGTAGATCACGCTTTCGAGGGCGCCGTGATGATGCGCCCCGGTCTTGGCATTGGCGTGGATATGCACCGTGCCGGCCCAGATCTTCTGCGCGCCGACCCGGGCGAAATTGATCGCCGCGGCGCGGTTCATGCCCGGCGTCTGCGCGGTGTTGGTGTCGAGTTGGTCGCCGGGGATCACCTTGACCCCGTGCTCCTTCCAGTCGATGTGGCTGTGCTCGCTCATGCGGTCTACTCGTGTTCGTGGCCGAGGCGACTATAAGCCCCTCGCCCGCACTGCGGGAGGGGGGCTTATGCCGCCGCCGCGCGCAGCTCGGGCATGGCGGCGTCGAAGCCGCGCTGGAAGCGGTCGAGCGCTTCGTCGATCTCGGCCGGGGTGATGCACAGCGGCGGCGAGAACGAGATCGCCTCGACAAAAGGCAGCGCCCGCACCATGACGCCTTGCTCGAACGCCTTTTTCTGCACGCTGCGGTGGACCCATTTGTCGTGGTCGAAAAAGCGCTTGGTCTTGCGGTCGGCGACCAGCTCGATCGCCATCATCAGCCCTTCGCCGCGGATGTCGCCGACATAGGGATGATCGACGAAACGCTGCGTGAGCTGGTCCTTGAAATAGGTGCCCATGCGGGCCGAATTCGCGATCAGGTTCTCGCGCTCCATGATGTCGAGATTGGCCATCGCCACGGCGCCGCCGACGGGATGTCCGGAATAGGTGAAGCCGTGCATCACCGGCCCGATCGCCGGCGAGGCGTCGCGCAGCACGTCCCACATCCGCTCCGAGATGACCGAGGCGGAGAGCGGGAAATAGGCGCTGGTGATGCCCTTGGCGAGGGTCACGATGTCGGGCCGGAGACCGTACAGCCCGGTCGCGAACCAGGCCCCGGTGCGGCCGAACCCGGTGATCACCTCGTCGGCGACAAACAGGATGTCGTTCTCGTCGAGCACCTCCTGCACCTGGGCAAAATAGCCGCGCGGCGGCACGAACGCCCCGCCGGTGCCCATGATCGGCTCGGCGATGAACGCGGCGACGGTCTCCGGGCCTTCGCGGTGGATGAGGTCTTTGAGCGCGCCGACCATCCGGCGGGTGAACGCCGCCTCGTCCTCGCCCGCCTCGCCAAAGCGATAGAAATGCGGACAGGCGGTGTGCAGCACGCCCGGCAGCGGCAGGTCGAACGCCTGGTGGAACGAGAGGATGCCGGTGAGGCTCCCGGCCGCCGCGGTCAGCCCGTGATAGGAGCCGAGCCGGGAGATGATCTTCTTCTTCTCGGGCTTGCCGCGCAGGTTGTTGTAATACCGCACCAGCTTGAAATTGGTGTCGTTGGCGTCGGAGCCCGAGGTGCCGAAAAAGACCTTCGACAGATGCCCGGCGCCGGCGCGCTCGCGGAACAGCGCCAGCACCCGGTCGGCGAGGCGGATGATCGGCTCGTTCGAATACGACGAGAACAGGTGGTAGTAGCCGAGCTCGGCCATCGCCTTGGCGGCGGCTTCGCCGAGCTCGGCGCGCCCGTAGCCGATATTGACGCACCACAGCCCGGCGCCGCAATCGATCAGCTCGCGCCCTTCGCGGTTCCTCACCCGCACGCCGGACGCGCCGGCGATGATCGTCGGCCCGTCGCGCAGATGGTCGGCGATCGAGGTCGACGGGTGCATGATGCTCTGCCGGTCCATCTCCTCGAGCGAGTAATTTTCTTGGATGTCCAGGCCCATGCCGCGCCTCACTGGTGCGAGAAAAGGGTCAGCCCGGCGGTCTCCACGCGCGCGTGGAGGACCGTGCCGGTTTCGCTTTCGGTGATGTAGAGGCTCTTGCCGTCGGGGCCGCCGAAGGCCGCATTCGTGGTCGCGACGCCGGCGCAGGAGCGCAGCTCGCCGAGCGGGCGGCCGAGCCGGCTGAACAGCCAGACCGACCCCATGCCGACATGGCACACTGCGAGGTTTCCCGCGCTGTCGATCGCCATGCCGTCCGGCCCCATGCCGCCCGACAACTGGATGAAGAGGCCGACCCGGCCGATGCTGCCGTCGGGATGCAGCGGTACCCGCCACACCGCATTGCCGCGCGTCACCGCGAGGTAAAGGACGCTCTCGTCCGGGGTCAGGACCAGTCCGTTGGGGCTCGGCACGTTGTCGAGCAGCAGGTCGAGCCGCCCGTTGGCGCGCAGCCGCCACAGCCGCCCGGTCGGGTCGTGCAGCCCGCTCTCGCCCTGGTCGGTGAAATACAGGTCGCCATTGCCCGCGAAGTGGAGGTCGTTGAGCCCCTTGAACCGCTCGCGGTGCGGCCGGTCGAGCAGCACCTCCAGCTTGCCGATCGCCGGGTCGATGACCAGCAGGCCCTGCTTGTGGTCAGCGATGAAGATGCGCCCGTCGCGATGGATTTTGAGGCCGTTGGGTTCGCCGTCATAGGTCGCGACGACGGCGAACTCACCGCGCGGCGACACCCGGAAGACCTGCCCGTACGGAATATTGGTGATGTAGAGATTGCCGTCGCGGTCGAACGACGGCCCCTCGATAAAGCAGTCGCGCGGGACGCCCGATTGGTGGCGTGGATCCCGCTTCTGGCGGAGGTCGTCCGGGACGCGGGCAAAGACTTCGGTTGCGATGACGGGCGGCGCGGCGAACACGGGATCCTCGCTGACGATAGCCCGCGACCTTAACACGCGGTCCGGCCCGGCTCACCGAAATGTGTGATGCGCCGCCGAAGGGCACGCGCCATGACTGCATGAATTACCCGAAACGAGGCGGAGGGCCTGAGGATGACGGCGTGGCGGGTTCTGTGTGGGGCGGCGCTGCTGGCCGGCGTGCTGACGCTGCCGGCGGTGGCGCAAAACGCGCCGGCGGTGCGTGTCGCGGGGACGGTGGACAAGCTCGACGGGGCGGTGCTGACCGTCAAGGAAAAGGACGGCACGATGGCGGCCGTGACCCTGGCCGGCAACGCCGCGATTTACGGCGTCGAGAAGCGCAGCGTCGGCGACATCAAGCCGGGCGACTTTGTCGCCTCGGGCGGTGTCAAGGGAACCGACGGGAAGATCCACGCCGTCGAAGTGCGCATCTTCCCCGCCGCTTTGCGCGGCATCGGCGAAGGCCAGCGGCCGTGGAACGTCAAGACCGACGGCGTGATGACCAACGCGACGGTCGGCACGGTCACCCAGTCGCCGGAGGGCGGGGTCGTCCACGTCACCTATAAGGACGGCCAGTCCGAGTACACGGTGGGGCCGGAGGTGCCGGTGCTCGCCTATGTCGTCGGCAGCCGGGATTTGCTGAAACCGGGCGCGGCGGTGCTGATTTTCGCGCAGAAACAGCCCGACGGCTCACTGACCACCAGCCGCGTCACGGCGGAGAAGGACGGCGTCAAGCCGCCGATGTGACGTCGATCGGCTCATACACACTGGTATCATCTGGGGTAACATCCTCGCCCGCGTCTAAACGGCCGTGGTCCGTGTGAATGGGTTCCGCGTCCGGCCTCCGGCCGTACCGGACATTGAGAGGAAGGCGGGTGAAATACCCCTGGAACGACTACAGCCGCAAACTCGCGCCGCTCAAGCTGACGGTCTTTGTCGCCCTGTTCCTGCCGGCGGCCTGGACGGCGGGCCAGGCGATCACCGGCAATCTCGGTGCGCGCCCGCTCACCGAGGCGATCCACCAGCAGGGGCTTTGGACGATCCGGCTGATCCTGATCGCGCTGGCGATCACGCCGCTGAAGGCGATCCTGCAATGGCAGCGGCTGATCCTGGTGCGGCGGATGGTCGGGGTGGCGGCGTTCGCTTATGTGCTGCTGCACTTCGCGCTGTACATCGCCGATGAAAGCTTCAACCTGGTCACGGTCGCGAGCGAGATCGTCAAACGCATCTACCTGACGATCGGCTTTGTCGCGCTCGTCGGTCTTGCGGTGCTGGCGGCGACCTCGACCGACCGCGTGGTCCGCCGGCTCGGGCGCAAGTGGCAGATGCTGCACCGCCTGGTCTATCCGATCTGCCTGCTCGGCCTGATCCACTATTCGATGCAGTCGAAGCTCGAACAATGGGAGCCGACAATCGCCGACGGGATTTTCGTCTGGCTGATGGGCTATCGGCTGCTGGCCGCGCGCTTCGCGGTGCGCGGCCGGCTGCCGCTCGGCTGGGTGGCGCTGCTCGGCGGTGTTGCGACCGGGCTGACCGGGCTGGGCGAGACGCTGTATTTCCGTCTCGCGTTCCATGTCGACCCGCTGCGCGTGCTGTCGGCCAATGTTTCGCTGCAGACCGGCGTCCGGCCGGCGGTGATCGTCTTCGCGTTCAGCCTGCTGGTGGTCGTCGCCGGTCTGGTGCGCGGGTGGCTTGTTCCGCCGGCACGCAGCCGCCCGCACTACGCGTAGAACCGGGGCGGCCGTTCCCTCCGTTGGCCGATCAGTGTCGTGGACTTCGGCAAAGGATTGGGTATGGTCGCGGCAATGCACTACCGGATCGAGATCTCGACCAGCCGGGAAGGCGTTGCGCGCATCCATCTGCCGGGGCGCAGCCTCGAATTGGAGGCGCGCGCCGATGACGGCGGCTGGCGGGTTGCGGTCACCGATCCGCAGCAGCCCGCGCCGGCGGGCCCGGCAAACACCGTCGCGCTGCACGCGGCGAGCGCCAACGACGCGGTCTGGCGCGTCGCCCGGGCGGCGGTGCGCGCGGTCTCGGAACTGACCAACAGCCCGCTCGAACACGAGCTGCGGCACGATCTCTAGCAGCCGCGGCCATCGCGCGGCGCCGGCGGCGACGAGATGGCTTCGCGGCGCGCGCAATGACGGCTAAAGTCGTTCGCACAAAAGCGCTTGGAGGAGAGGCATGCCCGCGACCGACAATTCGATGATCTGGAATTTCCGTCTCCTCTCGCACAACGCGCTCGACGGGTTTGGCGGCATCGGCGAGGGCATGTCGATGCAGCTCGCCAAGGACGGCCGCCGCATCCTGTGGCTGGCGCATGAGAGCGCGCCGAAAAACTTCACCGCGGTCGATGTCACCGACCCGAAAAACCCGAGGATCGTCGCGCGCCGCGACCTGCCGGAATCGCATATGCGCTCCAATTCGCTGGAGACTGTCGGCGACCTGCTCGCGGTCGCCTACCAGACCAAGGAGCCGGGGCTGAAGCCGGCGGGGTTCGAGCTGTTCGACATCTCGACGCCGGAAAACCCCAAAAGCATCAGCTTTTTCGACTGCTCCGGGCCGGAGTCGCGCGGTGTGCACCAATTGTGGTTCACCGACGGCAAGACCATCCACATGTCGTCCGGCGCGCCCGACTTCAACCCGAGCCATCCCAAGGACGACCAGTTCTACCGGGCGATCGATATCTCGAACCCGTCAAAGCCGAGCGAGATCGGCCGCTGGTGGCTCCCCGGCCAGCAGCGCGGCGACAATGAAGGCCCGCTGAAGCGCCACCCGGGCGGCACCGACAGCGGTTTCCGCCCGCACAACACCAACGTCTATCCGGAGCGGCCGGACCGCGTGTACATGGGCTATCTCGACGGCGGGCTGATCGTGCTCGACATCGCCGACCAGGCGCATCCCAAGATGGTCGCGCGCTGGGACTACCACCCACCGAACGATGGCTTCACCCACACGGTGGTACCGTTTTTCGACCGCGACCTGCTGGTCGTCAGCGACGAATGCGTGCGCAACGACGGCGCCGACTGGCCCAAGCTGGTGTGGATCGTCGACAACCGCGCCGAGGAGAACCCGACGCCGATCGCCACCTGCCCGATGCCGCCGGTCGATGTGTTCTCGCGTCGCGGCGGGCGGTTCGGCGCGCATAATCTGTGGGAGAACCTGCCGAAAGAGGGCTGCTACAAGTCCGACCGCATCGTCTTCGGCACGTTCTTCAACGGCGGGCTGCGCGCCTTCGACCTCGACAACCCGTACCAGCCGAAGGAGGTCGCCTATTTCGTGCCGGAAGTGCCGGGCGCGCCGTTCGGCTCGTGCCAGCTCAACGACGTGTTCATCGACGATCGCGGCATTGTCTACACCGTCGACCGCTTTGTCGGCGGGCTCTACTGCCTCGAGATGGATTTCTGACCGATCGGTGCAGGCTCGCGGATTCGCATGTCTAGCCGCCGATTCGTCTAGCATGACGATATGTAGTAACTGGAACCGGCGCGCGCCGGTCTCTTTTCGCAAATTAGATCAGACTGTTGATTCAACGAAATTAAATGGTTGCGCGGTTTATTCGCGGATTGGTAGTGTTCTGATCAGCACATTGATTGGGGCAGCACCACTGAACTAGTCGGGGTGACCTGCGGCAAGACCATGCCGCGGGAAGGGGTTCTGCGGAATTATTCGGGTGCGCCGTACGTTATTCGGAGGCAGGGGGATGACAATTGCGTTGCGCGACCTACCTAGAGGCCACGCGGTAGGGAGCTTTCCCCCATGAAGACACCAACCGCTGAAACCCTTCGCCGCTTCGAGCTTCCGCGCGGCTTCCATTACGGGAAACAGCTCCGGTCGGCGCTGGCCATCGCCGCCTCGGAATCGCCCGGCCGCCAAATCCTCGTCGTCGATGGGCACGGCACGGTCGGGGTCCTGATCGATCCCGATGAATATAACCTGCTTATGCAGCAGGCCGAGGTCATCAAGCGATTGGCGGATGAGCTGAGCCGTCGAGGCGGTCAAGATGCGCTGCGGCGCGACATCGACATGAGCCCGGACAACACCATGACGCTTCGGCAGGTGCTAGCCGAACTCGTCTAAATTCCGGGTAAAATTCCCAAAAACGGGGCAAATTCCAAAAAAAATAGGGGGAGGCGATGGCTCAAGGGCCTATTGGGCCTGTAACGCCAAACTTTAACCTTGCGCTGGTTGGGCCTGCGTTGCGCAACAGCCCGACGCCGCAGGAACGCGCCTGTCTCGCTCAATTTTTGCGCAATTTGTCGAGCCAGCAACTGATCGTCCCCATCCAGCGGATCCCGCAGCTGGACGTCGCCTACGTCGGAACGTGCGGGCACATCATCGAGTTCCGGCAGAACGATACATGGATACAAGACATCAAGCGCGGCACACTCCCTCCATGATCGGCGCCTATTTTCTAAGCCATTGGGAACATGTGACTTATTTTTCGGGAATCGTGTTGGAAGTTTGGGGTGCGTTTCTCATCTCCCGGCGATATGTGAGATTTGGCTTCTGGCAGATCATCGCAGTTTTGATTTCGGCCCTATATCGCGGCGAAACCGCGCAAAATGCGGCAGCGACCATCGAGTACATTGAGGATTCCACGATCGACGTATTAAAAGGACTGGCGCTGATAGCTTTGGGATCGATACTCCGTGCCGTTCCTTCCGCGGTGGGGCTGTTCACATAATTGAGTCGTCTGTGCCACGGACCGGTTTTGCCGGCACCGGTGTGAGCCCGTTCGGCGCGGCGCAGCGGGGGACGCGCCTGACGGCCAAGGGATCGAGGTGAGCCGATGGCTTATGCGCCGATCAATCTCCACGACAAGCTCGGGCTGATCCACGACCAGTGGCAGCCCCGGGTCGTCGCTGAGATGAACGACTACCAGTTCAAGCTGGTGAAGCTCGAAGGCGATTTCGTCTGGCACGACCACCAAGAGACCGACGAGACCTTCCTTGTGCTTGACGGTGAGCTGCGGATCGATTTTCGCGACGGTGCGGTGACGCTCCGACCCGGGGAGATGTTCGTGGTGCCCAAAGGCGTCGAACACAAGCCTTTCGCCGAGCGCGAGGTCAAGCTGCTGCTGATCGAGCCGCGCGGCGTGCCCAACACCGGCGGCGCCGGCGGCGAGCGCACCGCGCCCAACGACACATGGATTTGACCGCGTCCTCGCAGATGCTTCCAACCCCCATCCGGTCCTCCCCCCGCTTGCGGGGGGAGGACGATGGAAGGCACCGTGCGCTCCCTCCCCCGCAAGCGGGGGAGGGCCGAGGTGGGGGTCCTCGGTGAGCGATACGCGTGCCAAGGATCCCATCGCGACGCTTTTCGCCGGCGGCGCCAACCCGTTCGGCGCGGCGCAGCGGCGGCCGCGGGGGCCGCGTATTCCGGTGTCGATCGTCACCGGGTTTCTTGGCGCCGGCAAGACGACGCTCATCCGCACCCTGCTCGATTCGCCCGAAGGGGCCGACACGGCGGTCGTCGTCAACGAATACGGCGAGGTCGGCATCGACAACGCGCTGCTGCGCGCATCGAGCGACGCGACCGTGCTGCTGGGCAATGGCTGCCTGTGCTGCCTGGCGCGCAGCGACCTCCAGGAAACCTTGCGCGCGCTGTTCGCCGACCGCGCGCGCGGCGCGGTGCCGAGCTTCCGGCGGGTCATCATCGAGACCAGCGGTCTCGCCGATCCCGGTCCGCTGCTCCAGACCTTCGCCAGCGACCGTGCGCTCGGCCAGGAATTCCACCTGCAGGCGCTGGTCGCGGTGATCGACGCGCCGAACGGCCGGCGCAATCTGGCGAGCGCCCCGGAGGCGCGCGAGCAGGTCGCCCTCGCCGACCGCATCGTGCTGACCAAGACCGATCTCGCTGACCCGGCCCCGCTGCGTGCCGCCGTCGCGGCGCTGACCGAGGCGCCGGTCGAACCCGCGATCAACGGCACGATCGACCCGGCCTATCTGCTCGACGAGCGGCTCGACCTGCCGGCGCGCGTCCCGGAACACGACCATGCCCACGCGCACAGCCACGGCATCGACAGTTTCGTGATCCGTTTCGACCAGCCGCTCTCCTGGCCGGCGTTCGAGCAGGCGATGGCGGTGCTGACCGCGCTGCGCGGACCCGACCTGCTGCGGGTCAAGGGCATCGTCGCGGTCGCGGGCGCCAAAGGCCCGGTCGTCGTCCATGCGGTGCAGCACACGGCGCACCGTCCGGTCGAGCTGCAGGCTTGGCCGGACGACGACCGCACCTCCCGCCTCGTGTTCATCACCCGGGGGATCGGCCGGGCCGAGATCGATGCGCTGTTCACCGCGGTTGCCGCGATCCAGCGTCCTGATATGGATTTACGGTAAACTTACATGTACCTTACGAGCCATGCGACGTTCGACGAACCTCGCACGAAAGGGGCGGTTGCCATGTGGCTCGGTGCGAGAATCATAGGCCTTTCATCGATTTTGGCGGTGTCGTGTGTATCTGCGGCAAATGCCGTCGTCTATTGTAAGGCGGCCGGTTACCCGAAAGGATGTGTTTGGCGTCATCCGGTGGCTCGGCCGGGGGTTGGCGTCGCGCCAGGCGTCGGAGCCGGCGCGCCCGGCGTCGGCGTGGCGCCAGGTGTGGGTGTTGGCGCGCCCGGTGTCGGCGTGACGCCGGGTGTGGGTGCCGGCGCGCGTGGCGTCGGCGTGGCCCCCGGCGTGGGCGTCGGTGCGCCCGGTGCTGGCGTCGCGCCCGGTGCCGGCGTGAATCTCGGCGGACCGGTCAATCGCGCCGGGCGCCGTTGAGGGAGCGGCGGGTTCACCGTCGCGCGAAGTTTGATACAGGGGAAAAATGCTGATGCTGAGAATTGTGACGATGGCCGCGTTTGCCTTGCTGTTCGCGGCGTCGACCGCGCATGCCGACCGCGCCGCGGCCGATGCCTGTGCCAGGAAGCTGTCGCCGCAGAGCAAGACGATCTACGACAAATCGCTGTCCGGCGTGCTCTCCGGGCAAAAGCCGGTGGATGCGGTCACCGCCGTGGCGCGGTCGATGGTGATGGGCGGATCGATGTCGCGCGACACCGCGCGCCCCGCGGCCGAAGCCGCCGGCGGCTGCCTGAGGCTGGCGCAGTAGCTCCGGCCGCCCCGCGCCGGCCGGCGGTATCCGTTAGAGGGCATCCCAGAACCGTCTGATCCGCTCGCGCTGGCCCGCATCCGGCAGCCGGCCCTGGCCGGCTTTGAGGTTGTCGGCCATGTGGCCGGGTTTGTCGGTGGCCGGGATCACCACCGTCACCGCCGGGTCGCCGAGCAGGTATTTCAAGAATAGCTGCGCCCAACTGGCGCAGTCGAAATCCGCCGCCCAGTCGGGCAGCGTCCTGCCGCGCGTCCGGCGGAACAGGCTGCCCTGCTCGAAGGGCTGGTTGACGATGACCCCCACGCCGCGCTGCGCGGCGACCGGCAGCAGCCGCGCTTCCGGCTCCCGCGTCGCCAGCGAATAGCCCATCTGCACGAAATCGATCCCCTCCTCCGCTTCGAGGATGCGGGCCAGCTCGGGGAGAGAGCCGGTCGTGTAATGGGTGATCCCGATATAGCGCAGCTGCCCCTTCGCCTTCATGTCGCGCATCGTCGCCAGCTGAGTGCGCCAATCGACGAGGTTGTGCACTTGCATCAGGTCGATGACCGGGCTTTTCAGCAACGCCGCCGAGCGCCGCATCTGCTCGATGCCGCGCTCGCGGCCGCTGATCCACACTTTGGTGGCGACAAACACCTTGTCGCGAACACCGAGTCCGGTGACGAGATCACCGGCCACGCCCTCGCTGCGCCCGTACATCGGCGAGGTGTCGATCATCCGGCCGCCGCCGGCGACCAGGGTCTTGATCACCTCGCGCAGAGGTGCGCGCGACGCCTCGTCCGCCCCGACATCGAACACCGGCCAGGTCCCCAGCCCGACGACAGGCATCGCCTCGCCGGTGGAGGGGATGGGGCGGCTGATCATCGCGGGTTCGGCCATGGCGGGGCTCCGGAGTTCGGGCAACAGGCCGGCGCCGGCAAGCCCGCAGAGGACCGAACGCCGCGAGACCATGCCTCTGCCGTTCATCATCCCCGGGCTCGACCGGCCCGGGGGACGGGGACGGCCGGGTCAAGCCCGGCCATCACGTCAGGCGTCCAGTCCCAGCATCAGCCGCAGGTTCTGCACGGCCGCGCCCGAGGCGCCTTTGCCGAGGTTGTCGAGCCGCGCGACCAACACCGCCTGGTGCCGCGCCTCGTTGGCATAGACCGCGAGTTCGAGCTTGTTGGTGTCGTTGAGCGCTTCCGGCTCCAGTTTGCCGCCGCCTTCCGGGGCGATGACCGCGACGTATTCGCAGCCCTCATAGCGCTTCGCCAGCACGCCGCGCAGGTCGGCGCCGGAAGGCCGGCCGGGCAGCGTGTCGAGATGCAGCGGCAGGGAGACCAGCATTCCCTGGCGGAAATGCCCCACCGACGGCACAAAGATCGGCCGGCGCGTCAGCCCGCCATATTTCTGCGTCTCGGGCACGTGCTTGTGTTCGAGGCCGAGCGCGTAGAGCTCGAAGGCCGGTCCACCCGCCTGGTCGTGCGCCGCGATCATCGCCTTGCCGCCGCCCGAATAACCGCTGACCGCGTTGATGGTGACCGGGTAGTCGCCGGGGATCACCCCGGCATCGACCAGCGGCCGGATCAGCGCGATCGCACCGGTCGGATAGCAGCCGGGGTTGGCGACCCGGCTGGCGCGGGCGATGCGCCCGTCCTGGCCCTCGACCATCTCCGGGAAGCCGTATTCCCAGGCCGGGTCGACCCGGTGCGCGGTGCTGGCGTCGAGCAGCTTGGGCGCGTTGTTGCCGAGACTCTCGGCCAGCGCGGCGGATTCCTTGGCGGCGTCGTCCGGCAGGCAAAGGACGACGGCATCCACCTCGGCCATGATGTCGCGCCGCGCCGCCGCATCCTTGCGGTGCGCCTCGGGCAGGCTTTTCAGCTCGACCGACGACAACGCCGCCAGGCGCGCTCGGATACCGAGCCCGGTGGTGCCGGCTTCGCCGTCGATGAACACCTTCGGCCTGTTGCCCGCCATGGCTCCGCTCCCGGAAGAACGCCGCGGTTATGCACCGGGTCTGTGAAAATCAAAAGGAATACGGCTGCAACGCGGAATTGCGCCAGGCTCCGGCCTATGCCGGCCGGCACTTCATAAAGGCGGCGCGGCGGCAGATCGCGACGGTGTCGCCGTGCTGGTTGAGGCCGACATGCTCGAACTCGACGATCCCGGCATCGCCGCGCGACCTGCTTTTGCGCAGCGAGATCACCGTGGTGCGGGCGCGGATCGTGTCGCCGTGAAACACCGGCTTCGGGAAGCGCACGTCGCTCATGCCGAGGTTGGCGACCGTCGTGCCCAGCGTGGTGTCCCCCACCGAAATCCCGATCACCAGCCCGAGCGTAAAGATGCTGTTGACCAGCGGTCGGCCGAATTCGGTTGTCTTGGCGAATTCGGCGTCGAGATGCAGCGGCTGCGGGTTCATCGTCATCGTCGTGAAGAGGATGTTGTCGGTCTCCGTGACGGTGCGGGTCATCGCGTGCTCGAAGACCTGGCCCTCGCTGAACTCTTCGAAATAGAGCCCGGCCATGGCCTAGCGCCCCTTGAACACCGGCGGGCGCTTTTCATTGAACGCGGCGACGGCCTCCTTGTGGTCCTCGGTGAAGGCGCAGCGCGCCTGATGCTCGGCTTCGAGGTCGAGCACGGTCTGGAACGGCTCAGTCTCGGCGGCGAACAGGTTCTTCTTGATATAGCCGAGGGCGACGCGGGGGCCGTCCGCCAGCCGCCGGGCAAGGGCCATGGTTTCATCGCGCAAGGCTGCGTCGTCGACCAGCCGGTTGACCATGCCGAGCCGATAGGCCTCGTCGGCCCCGATGACGTCGCCGAGCAGGTAAAGCTCGCGCGCCTTGGCGGTGCCGACCAGCCGCGTCAGGCTCCAGGTGCCGCCGTAATCGCCGGAATAGCCGATGCGGACAAAGGCGGTGCCGAAGCGCGCCGCCTTGCCGGCGACGCGCAGGTCGCAGGCGAGCGCCAGGCCGAGCCCGGCGCCGGCGACCGGGCCGTTGATCATGCCGATGATCGGCTTGGGGCAATTGCGCATCAGCAGCGGCAATTGATGCGCGCGGCGCAGCCCCTCGACCCGGTCCTCGACGGTCTGGTCGCGGCCGCGCGCCTCCATCGACTTCACGTCGCCGCCGGCGCACCAGCCGCGTCCGGCGCCGGTGATCACGATGCAGCCGACCTCGCGATCGGTGGCCAGCCGGTTGAGCGCGTCGGTCAGCCCGGCCGTCATCTCCGCCGACAGCGCGTTGAGCCGCTCCGGGCGGTTGAGCGTCAGCCAGGCAACGCCGTTCTCGATCGCTTCCAACAGGTCGGCCATGTCGTTCTCCTTCGCGAGGGCGGGCGATCATAGCGCAAAGGAGCGCCATTGCGAGGCGTCGCAGGCGCCGCGTCGGGAACGCGATTGCTTCGCTGCGCGCGCAATGACACAACGAGGCCATGGAGACCGTTCGCGCCGTTTGCGGGCATGACTGCCCGGACATGTGCTCGCTGCTGGCGACCGTCGAGAACGGGCGCATCACCCGCATCACCGGCGACCCGGCCAACAGCTTCACCGCCGGCTTTGTCTGCGGCAAGGTCGCGCGCGACGGCGAGCTGGTGCATTCGCCGCGGCGTCTGAAGACCCCGCTGCGCCGCATCGGCGCCAAGGGCGAGGGCAAATTCGCGCCGACCTCGTGGGACGAGGCGCTGGCGGAAATCACCGAACGCTGGCGGTGCACCATCGCCGAATCCGGGTCGGAGGCGCTGCTCGGCTACGCCTATAGCGCGCATCAGGGGCTGATGAACCGCGGCATGCCGCTCGGCCTGTTCCGCGCGCTCGGCGCTTCCCGGCTGATCGCCGGCACGGTGTGCGACACGTGCTGCGAGGAGGCGTGGAACTATACCTGCGGCCCGGTCGGCGGCGCCGATCCGGAAAGCGTCGACGACAGCGACCTGATCATCGCCTGGGGCGCCGACCTCGCGGCGACCAACGTGCATTTCTGGGTGCGCGCCGAGGCGGCCCGCAAACGCGGCGTGCCGGTCGTGGTGATCGACCCGCGCCGCAGCCGCACCGCGCGCGGCGCCGACTGGCACCTGCCGATCCGCATCGGCACCGACGCGGCGCTGGCCCTGGGGGTGATGCACATCCTGGTGCGCGACAACCTCGCCGACCGCGACTACATCGCCGCGCGGACGGTCGGTTTCGACCGGCTGGAAGCGCAGGTGCTGCCGCGCTTCTTCCCGGAGCGGGCGGCCGAGATCACCGGGCTGTCCGTCGCCGATGTCGAGCGTTTCGCGGCGATGTACGGCGCCGCCAAACGTTCCTTCATCCGGCTCGGCGAGGGGATGACCCGCCTTGCGCGCGGCGGCGAGGCGCTGCGCGCCGTGGCGCTGCTGCCCGGCGTCACCGGAGCCTACGGCCGGCGCGGCGGCGGCGCGCTGCTGCTGACCGGGGCGGTCTACGAGCTCAACCAGGCGGCGCTGCGCAACCCGGCCGGGGCGGCCGACGGCGCGGCGCGCACGGTCAACCATCTGCGGCTCGGCGACGCGCTCTTGAACCTCGCGGACCCGCCGATCCGCGCCCTGTTCATCGCCGCCAACAACCCGGCGGTGACCAATCCCGACGCCGGCAAGGTGCGCCAAGGGTTGTCGCGCAACGACCTGTTCACGGTGGTGCACGACCCGTTCATGACGGCGACCGCGCGCTATGCCGATATCGTGCTGCCGGCGGCGACCTATCTCGAGACCGAGGATGTGTTCCGCGCCTACGGCGCCTATTACCTGCAATATGCTCCGGCCGCGGTGCCGCCGCAGGGCGCGGCCTGGTCGAACATGCGGCTGGCGCAGGAGCTGGCGCGGCGCCTGGGGCTCGACCTGCCGATCTATCGCGCCGGCCCGGCGGAGGGGCTGGACGCGCTGCTCGCCGGCGCGACGGGCGCGATGGCGCGGATCGATGCCGGGGCGCTGCGGCAGGGCGGCCCGGTCCGCGTTGCCGGGGGCGGACCGCAGCAATTCCGCACGCCGAGCGGCAAGCTCGAATTCTATTCCGAACAACTCGCCGCCGCCGGGCTTGCGCCGATGCCCGACTGGCAGCCCGACCCGCACGAAGCGCGCGACGCCGCGCGCTGGCCGCTCCGCCTGCTGACCGCGCCCGGCTATTTCCAGGCGCACACCGCCTATGCCGGCGTCGCCTTCCTGCGCCGCCGCGAGGGTGCGCCGTGCGCCATCCTGCATCCCGACGACGCCGCGGCGCGCGGCCTCGACGACGGCGACGCGGTGCGGCTCTACAACGACCGCGGCGAAATCGGGCTGGTGCTGCGGGTCAGCGACGAGGTGCGGCCCGGCGTGGTGCTGGTGCCCGGCCAGCGCTCGGACGACGAGACCCTTGCCGGCACCGTCAACATGCTGGTTGCCGATCGCTACACCGATATCGGCGAAGGCGCGACCTACCAGAGCACCTTCCTGGAGGTGGAGAAGCGGCCTTCGTGATCCCCTTTGTGATCCGATGTCATTGCGACCCGAAAGCCAGGAGGCTTCATGAAAATCGCGCGCATCGAAACCTTCATCTTCGGCACCGGCAGCGCCAAGGATTTGCTGTTCTGCCGGGTCGAGGCCGAGGACGGCACGCATGGCTGGGGCGAGGCCTATGTCACGCATGGCCGCGAGGAGGTCATCGCGGTGCTGATCGACAAGATGGCGCCGCATGTGATCGGCCGGCCGGTGTTCAACATCCGCCACACCGGCCAGGTCATGTTCGACGATTTCGCCATCAAGCGCGGCTCGATGGAGCTGCTCTCGGCGTGGAGCGCGATCGAGATCGCCTCGTGGGACATCATCGGCAAGCTCGCCGGGCAGCCGGTCTACAACCTGCTGGGCGGCCCGTCGCGCGAGAAGGTGCGCGTCTACGCCAATGGCTGGGCCGGGCGCACGACCATCGAGGACGGCGTCGAGCGCGCGAAAAAGGTCAAGGCGATGGGCTTCACCGCCGCCAAGTTCGACCCGTTCCCCGGCCCGTGGCGCACCCATGTCGACCGCAAGGACGAGGATTTCGCGATCGACTATGTCGCCGCGGTGCGCGAGGCGCTGGGGCCGGAGTTCGAGATCCTGGTCGAGGCGCATCGCCGCTTCTCGCCGCAGCACGCGATCCGCATCGGCCGCCGCCTCGAAGCGCTCGGCATCGAATGGTACGAGGAGCCGTGCCTCGCCGACAATCTCGCGCTGCTCGCCGAGGTGCGCGACAAGGTCGCCATCCCGATCGTCACCGGCGAAGCGCTGTACACCAAGGAATCCTTCTTCGAATGCCTGGCGCGCCGCGCCGCCGACATCCTCAACCCGGACATCTGCGCGATCGGCGGCATCTCGGCGCTGCTCGACATCTGCGTGATGGCGCAGCCGCAGGCGGTGGTCATGTCGCCGCATAACTACAACTCGCCGCTGATCGGCCTGGCGGCGACCGTCGCGGTGTCGGCGGTCATCCCGAACTTCAAGATCACCGAGTATTTCGTGAACTTCGAGGAGCGTTGCCGGGAGATCGCCACCGCCGGCCTCCAACGCGACGGCGGCTGGGTCGACCTGCCGACGGTGCCCGGCCTCGGCATCGATATCGATGTCGCCCGGCTCCGCTCCTATCCACACCACGAGGCCAGCCATCACGGCTTCCGCTCCTACACCGAGGAGTACCCCCGCAAAGGCTACGTGCCGACGCTGAAGGGGGACATGGCGTCGCCCTGACCCCGCCCCGGCCCTCCCCCGGGCTTGACCCGGGGGTCCACGTCTTTGTTTTCCGACTGTCGGAAGGGGAAGACGTGGATGGCCGGGTCAAGCCCGGCCAAGGCGATGAATGGAGGGCCATTAATCTCCGCGGCTGCCGATCGCCACCACGACGCGCGCGTCGCCGACGCGGCGGGTAATGCCGGCGCGGTCGAGATATTCGAGGATCTCGATCGTCAGGTTGCGGCCCACGCCGGAGCGGTCCTTGAAACCGGCGGCCGTAAAGCTGCCGGCCGGGTCGCCCTCGGCCAGCTCGCGGGCGATATCGGTGAGGCGATCCACGGTTTCCGGCAGGAAATAGCGGTTGGGCGCGACCGCGGCGACGCGGCCGAAGCGCTCGAAGCGTTTCATCAGCCGCAACGCGGGGTCGGGGTCGAGGCCCAGCGCCTCGGCCAGTTCGCGCACCCGCGGCGGGCGCAGGTCGGGCACCGCCAACAGCGCCTCGACCCGGCGCCACAGCCGCTCGTCCTCGCGGCTCAATTTTGGTTGATGGGCCGGCAGGCGGAGCACCGCGCCGTCGCGGACGACCCGCCCGTGCGCGACCGCCGCGGCCAGCGCGCCGTCGAGCACCGGCTCGGGCGCGGCGCCGCGCATCCGGCGCAGCAGCATCGCGCGCGGCATGCCGAGCGCATCGGCCTCGGCGCGATGGTAGTCGGCGAGCGCCTCGGCGAGCCGCTCGCCGAGCGCGGCCAGCCGCGCCTCGCTCGCGGCATAAGGGGCGCGGGCATCGCCGAGCCGCGCAAAGCCGCCCGCGTCGGCGAGCGCGGCGGTGTCCGCCAGCGTCAGGTTGCGGGCGAGCGCAAACGACGCCAGCG
>DASZOZ010000076.1:0-30039 GCA_035550515.1 Allostellaceae bacterium | reverse complement strand
CCGGGAGGGAGAGCACCATGCACCTGATGTATTTCACCGAGCAGCCGATGTCGGCTTACCCGGCGCAGGCGGGGCTCGATTTCGGCGCGACCGCGCTGATGTTCTCCAACAAGCATTTCGACCCGGTCGCCGGCTCGCGGCTCTACAACGAATATCTCGACCATTACCTCTATGCCGAGGAGGTGGGCATCGAGGGGGTCATGCTGAACGAGCACCACAACGCGCCGTTCTGCATGCAGGCGAAGTGCAACATCTTCGCCGCGATCCTCGCCGGCGCGACCAAGAAGATGAAGATCGTGCTGCTCGGCAACCCGCTGCCGCTGGCCGAGAACCCGGTGCGCCTCGCCGAGGAATTGTCGATGATCGACATGATCTCGAAGGGCCGGCTGGTGTCCGGCTTTGTGCGCGGCGGCGGGCAGGAGCAGCTTGCCACCGGCGTCAACCCCGCCTTCAACCGCGAACGCTTCGAAGAGGCGCACGACCTCATCGTCCAGGCATGGACCAAGGCCGGCCCGACCCGGTTCGAGGGGGCGCATTACCAGCATCGCGTCGTCAACCCCTGGGCGGTGCCGCTGCAAAAGCCGCATCCGCGCGTGTGGATCCCCGGCGTCATCTCCAAGGAGACGATCCTCTGGGCGGCGCAGCACGGCTATCCCTATATCGCGCTCAACACCCCGGTCGACCGCACCAACCAGATCTGGAAGATCTACGACGACGCGGCGGAGGAGGCCGGCTTTACCCCTGGCGCCGACTATCACGGCCTCTTGAAGCAGATCCACGTCGCCGAAACCGAGGAAAAGGCGGTCGAAAACGCCCGGCAATTCATGTGGATGCAGGGGGAATTCACCGGCCTCGCGCACCCGGTATGGTCGACGCCGTCCGGTTACGGCAGTCCGGACAACCGGCAAGCCTTTGTCGAATTCGCCACCGGCCGGTCGAAAAATCCCCGCTACCGGCCGCCGCTCGAAAAGCAGATGGAAGAGCTGATGATCATCGCCGGCACGCCGAAGACGGTGATCGCCAAGCTGCGCGAGCTGCTGGAAAAGACCCGGCCGGGCATCCTCGGCTTCTGGGGCAATGATGGCTCGGTGACCAACGCGGACGCCAAGACCTGTATCCGCCTGCTCGGCCAGGAGGTGATGCCGGCGGTGCGCGAGATCGCCAAGGAGCTCGACCTCAAGAGCCCGTTCGAGACCAACCAGCCGGTCAGCGTCGACTACATGCCGCACCGCCGGCAACCCGCCCGCGCGGCGGCGGAGTGAGCGGCGCGCAGCGACGGTGAGGGCGTCGCGCCTCTGGCACCTCACTGTCTCACCGTCTCCTTGTGAGAAAGGCGGCTTCGCCGTGGATTGAGGGCGACCGACAATGACCGAAGACCGCCGGGGCGATGCAAGTCGAACAATGAGGCAGCGAGACGGTGAGGGCGCCGTGCCTCCGGCGCCTCACTGTCTCACCGTCTCCCTGTGATAAAGGCGGCTTCGCCGTGGATTGAAGGCGGCCGACAATGACCGAAGACCGCCGGGCCGACGCAAGTCGAACAATGAGGCAGCGAGACGGTGAGGGCGCCGTGCGTGTGGCGCCTCACCGCCTCACCGTCTCCTTGTGATAAAGGCGGCTTCGCCGCGATTGAGGGCGACCGACAATGACCGAAGACCGCCGGGGCGATGCAAGTCGAACAATGAGGCAGCGAGACGGTGAGGGCGCCGTGCCTCCGGCGCCTCACTGCCTCACCGTCTCCTTGTGATAAAGGCGACCGACGATGACCACAGACCGCCAGGGCGACGCGATCGCCCATAACGTCCGCCGCATCGCTCATCTCGATCTGATGGGGGCGGGACAAGTGACGGTCGACGGCGGCTACGCCTATGTCGGCCACATCACCAACAAGGAAGGGCTGGGCACGACGATCCTCGACGTGTCGGACCCGGCCAACCCGCGAATCGTGTCGACCATCATGCTCGACGCCGGCGACTCGCACAGTCACAAGGCGCGGGTCGCCGGCGATCTGCTGATCGTCAATGCCGAACGCAACAATTCCGGCATCGGCCGCAAGGCCGAGGCGTTGCCCGGCACCCGCGCGCATCTCGCGGCGCTGCTCGGCCGCGCGCCCAGCCATGCCGAACTTGCCGAAAAGCTCGGTGTCGAACCGGGCGACATCCCGCTCCTGGAGGAGGCCGAAAAGCACCCTTACGCGGATGGCGGGTTCAAGCTCTACGACATCGCGAACAAGGCGCGCCCGGAGCTGATCGCGTTTCAGCGCACCGGCGGCATCGGCGTCCACCGTTTCGACATGGACGCGGATTACGCCTACATCTCGACCGAGATGGCCGGTTATGTCGGCAACATCCTCGTCATCTACGACATCCGCGATCCGCTGCATGTCGCGGAGGTGTCGCGCTGGTGGATGCCCGGTCAGCATGTCGCCGGCGGCGAGCACCCGCATTGGCCGGGGCGGCAGCACCGGCTGCACCACGCGCTGCGCTTCGGCAGCGAGGTGTGGGCCGGGTGCTGGCATGGCGGCCTCAGGGTGATCGACGTCTCCGACATCAACCGGCCGCGCACGCTGGCGCAGTACAACTATCACCCGCCCTTTCCGGAGCCGACGCATACGGTGATGCCGCTGCCGTTCCGGCCCGGCGGCCGCAGAGTCTGCGTGGCGATCGACGAGGAAGACCAGTTCTACGGCGCCGCCGAGGCGGAGGCGCGGCGCGGCCGACCGCACGCGGCGCTGTGGACCTTTGACGTCACCGATTGGGAGCGGGTGCGGCCGCTGGCGATGTTCGAGGTCAGCGAGCTCGATTCGCCCTATGCCCGCACGCCGGGCGGCCGCTTCGGGGCGCACCAGTTCGCCGAGCGCATGCGCGACAGCCTGGTCTATTGCGCGTGGTTTTCCGGCGGCTTGCGGGTCGTCGACCTGGCCGATCCGAGCGCGCCGCGCGAGGTTGCCTGGTTCATCCCCGAACCGCGCGGCGGCCGGCCGAGCCCGCAATCCAACGATGTCGAGGTCGACGACCGCGGCCTCATCTACCTCGCCGACCGCAATATCGGCCTCGACATCCTCGAGCTGCGCCGCTGAACCGCTAATACTCGAAGCCGTAGGTGAGGCCAATGCTGCTGCCGGGGTCGTTTTCCGGTGTGATGCCGGTCGCCGGCGTGCCGCCCGTCCCCAATGTGGTTTGCAGCTTCAGGTGCTTGGTCAGGTCGATCTGCACTTGCGCCTGCGAGCCGCCCGAGGTGCCCTGGCGGGCGCCGACATAAACGCCGTTGGCGACGTATTTCCCGGCTTCGACGGTGGCGCCGCTGGTCACGCCGGACGCTTGGCCGACCGACAGCCGGTCGAGGCCGAGGCCGCCGCGCACCGAAGCGAGCGGACCGCCGCCGCCACCGCCGCCGCCAAACGAGGCAAGCCCTTGGGCGAGGGCCGCCACCTGGAACGGGCTGAGCCGCTGCGTGCTCTGGCCGAACAGCAACTGGCCGAGAATTTCGTCCTGCGGCAGCTCGGGCGAGCTGGACAGCTTCAGCTTGGGCGCATCGGCATAGCCGCTGATGCTGAGCGTCGCGGTCAGGTTGTTGGCCGTCGTCTCCGCGACGAAATCCAGTGTCGGGTCGAGCTTGCCGGTGACCCCGGTGCCGCCGAACGCGACCTTGCCCGAGGTGAAGGTGAGGGTCTGCCCGGCGAGGCTGAAGGTGCCATGCCGCAGCTCGAAACCGCCGTCGATTGCCGGCGCGGCCGAGGTGCCGCCGACCTTCAGCCGGCCGCCCATTTCCGCATCGAGACCGTGACCGCGCACGAAAAGCTGCCCGGGCGCATCGACGGTCAGCGCCAGCCCGACCGTCGGGCCCGCCGCCGCTGCCGGGGCGGGCTTGGCTCCCGGCCGCCGCACATTCAGCGTGGCGACGCCTTGCGGCAGCCCGTCGGGCACATTGATCTCGGCCTTGGCGATGCGGATGGTGCCGCCGGCCGATAACGTCCCCGAAACTTCGCCGCGCAAGGTGAGGTCGGCGTCGGCCGTGGCGCTTACGAGGTCGCTCTGCAAGAGGTGGGCGTTGCGGGCGGTGACCGTCAGTGATACCGGGATGTTGGGCTCGAGCACGCCGACCGTGCCGGCGATCGTCAACGTACCGGAGCCCGCTTTGCCGCCGAGTTGGGCGATCCGGATCGTATTGCCCTCGGCCTGGATCGTTCCCGTCAGGTCGGTGAGGTGAAAGCCCTGGACGTAATCCTGCACCGAACCATGCGCCAGGCGCACCGTCCCGGAGGCGCGCGGGGCGGCGGCGGTGCCGGCAATGCCGACGGCGATCGTCGCTTGGCCGCGCGCCGCGCGGCCGCCCGGTGTGAGCAGCGGGTCGAGCACCGCGAGGTCGATATTGCCGCTCAGCTGCAGCGCCAACGGCGCCGCCGCCTGCAGCGGCGCGGTTCCGGTGAGCGCCAGCCGGATGGCCTTGCCCGCGGTGAGGTGCGTGTCGATCCGTGCCCTGTCCTTGGCCAGCGTCACCGTGGCGTTGATGTCGGCCGCGGGGACCCCGCCGGCCAGGCCGTTTGTCAGCCTCAAGCCATGCCCCGTGAGGCGCAGCGTCCCCTCGGGGGCGGCGAGGGTGCCGCGCAGCTCGGCATTTACCGCGAGCGTGCCGGCGGCGTCGAGCTTGGGCGCGAACGGTTTGGCAAGGGCCGGGGTCACATCGCGGACCGCCACCGTCAGGTTGAGCGCCGGCGTAACCCGTCCCGACAGGGCGACCGTCGCGCCGCCGACGCCGAGACGCAGGCCGTCCACCGCCAGGCCGTTGCCGAAATCGATGCGCGCCGGCGCCAGCAGGCGCATCGTCTGGCCGCCGTAGCCGGCCTCCAGCGCGCTCACTTGCAAATCGTGCTGCGGCAGCCTGGCGGTCGTCGTCGCCGACAGTGTCGCCGGGCCTTGCGGCAGCCGCAAATTGGCGGCGAGCTTGAGGCCGAGCGCCTCCAGCCCGCCATTGGCAGTGAGGCGCGCATCGCCGGTGAGCGCGCCCTGCCGAATCCCGTCGGCAGTGGCGGTCGCGGTCAGGGCCGGGCGCGTGATCGGGTCGGCGATCTGCGCATCGAGCGTCAGACGGTCGAGGCCGCTCGCATCGACCGCCAGGTTTTGCCCGACGGCATGGATGCGAACCTGCGGTTTGCCTTGCTGCTCGACGGTATCGAAGGCCGCGTCGAGGCTCCCCTTGGCGGCGAGACCCGTCAGCGGCGCGAGATCGGACAGCGCGGCCATCTTCAAATGCAGGTGGCCGAGCGGCATCGCGGCGCCGGGTGCCAGGGTGAGCCTGCCTTCGCCACTGGCGCTTTTCCATTGCAGGCGGTCGAGCGACAACGCGAACGTGCCGTCGGCATCGCGGCTGACCGCGGCGGACAACTGCACCGGCGAGCCTGCGAAGCTGCCTTCCGCCGCGATCTTGCCCGACGGCGCGGCGGGGAGCCCCTGCGCGTCCACCGATACGGTCAGGTTCTCCTTGGGCCGCCCGGCGATTGCCGCCGTGGTGGTGATCCGCGCGCTGGCCGCTAGGTCCTGCAAAGGGCCGCCGATATGGCCGTGAGCCGCAAGCGTGCCGGCCGCCGCGGTGGACAAGGCGGAGAGGTCGGGCAGCGCCGCCTGCCAGTCAAGGTCGACGGCGCCGCCGTGCGCGGTGCCGTTGGTCGAGACCGTCAGCGCCTTGCCCTCGACGGCGAGCTTGCCGAGCGTCAGGTCGCCGCCGTGCAGGCTCCCGGCCAGGGTCAGCGTCGCATGGTCGCCGAGCAGCGCGACGAGCGCGGCCGGACCGCCGGTGACGCCGAACGTCCCGTCAACGCCGAGATCGGTGGCGTCGCCGTGCTGCGCGAGCGTGGCGGTCAGGGTCGTGCTGCCCTGGATATCGGCACCGGCCAGCGCAGCGAACGGCGCGAAGGACGGGATTGTCAGCTTGACCGAGCCGGCCAGCGCGCCGCCCGTGTCGATCGCGCCGGAAGCGGCGACCAGGGGGTGCGACAAGGTGAAGGCGACCGGCCGCCGCGGGGCGTCGAGCGCGGCGTGCGCGTGCAGCTCGAACGGCGCTGCCACAAACAGATCAGGCGACGCGCCGGGAATGCGGAGCTGTCTGACCGAGGCGTTCAGCTCGGCCGCGCCGTTGTCGCCGCGGATATCGGCCGCGATTTGCCCGACCGAGCCGCCGCCCGCGCGCAGCGCCGCGATATCCAGGTGGCCTTGCACGGCAGGGCTGGTGAAGGCGCCATGGACATGCGCGTCGAGCGTCGCCGACTGCCAACTCAGATCGGGACGCGGGGTCATGGCCGGCGCCCGGGCGGCAAGATCGACATCCAGGGCCTTGCCGACGAGGTCGATCTTGCCGTGCCCCTCGCCCTGGAGCGGGCCGGCGGATACCGTGACCCGCAGGGCTTCGGCATGGCGCGGCCCGTCCAGCGACGCCGCGACGGAAAGCGGACCCAGCTCGGGCATCCCGGCAACCGCCGAGACCAGGCCGCGCGCCGGCTCGTCGACAGCAAGCTGCGCGGCAAGCTTGTCCGCGCTCACCGTGCCGCCGACATGGTAGCTCCCGGCGCTGTTGAGCCGCTCACCATCGAGCGAGAAGCTCCCCTCGTCCCAGGCTTGCAGGTCGAGATGGCCCTTGATGGCCAGGCTGGCGCCGACTCCGGCCACCGGCGCCGCGAGATCGAGGCGCGCGACGTCGAGCCGGTCGACGGCGATGCGCAAGGGCAAATTCCCGCCGCCGCTTGACGATGCCGTGGCGGCGGAGGGTGCCGGCCGGCGGGCGACCGCGACATGCGCGGCGGTCAGCGCGTCGATCTTCGCCTCGCCGTGCAGCAGCCGCAGCGGCGACCAATCGATCCGCGCCTCGTCGATCGTCAGCCAGGTTCCCTGCGGGTCGTTCACGACGATGCGGCCAGCGTGCAACCGGTCCGGGAAACGGCCCGAGAGGCCATCGATCGTCACCATCCCCTGGCTGAAATCCGCGGCGGCGCGCTCGATCAAGCGGCGGCCGCCATCGGTATTCGCGCCGATCAGCAGCACCGCCAACCCGAACAGCGGCAGGCCGGCCGTCAGGCCCGCCGCCCAGAGTGCGATCTTGGTCGGCCGCCGCATCAGAATGCCTGCCCGAGACCGAGATAGACCTCAAAACGGTCGCCGCCGGCGGGCGTATTGGCCGGAACCGCCACGTCGAGCCGCACCGGGCCGATCGGCGTGTAATAGCGAAGCCCGGCGCCGAGCCCAACCCGCAACGTGCCGCTGAAGGGGGCGCTGCCCGCGCTCACCTGTCCGGCGTCGACAAACGCCACCGCACCGACATCGCCGAACAGGCGCTGGCGAAACTCCACCGTCCCGGTGTCGATCGCGGTGCCGCCGATCGGATTGTTGTCGGGAAACATCGGGCCGATCGACTGGTATTTGAAGCCGCGCACCGTGGCGCTGCCGCCGCCGTAGAAGCGCTGATCCGGCGGCAGCTCGAATTGCCCCGCACCCTGGACGCTGCCGATCAGGGCGCGCAACGCCAGCACGCTGCGCCCCTCGGTGTCGAACCAGTAATGCCCGAGATCGACATAGGTCGAGCCGGAAGCTTGCAGGATGGTAAAGGTGCTGGTCTTTTGCCCGAGCGACAAGGTGGGCGTCGCGGTGAAGGTGACGCGGGCGCCGTGCGTCGGATCGAGCAGCGGGCTGGTCAGCCTGGTGCTGTCGTATTTTGCGGTGAAGGGCACGGCGAGCAGCGTGTAGTCGCGGCTCACGCCTTGCTGCAGGATCGTCTCTTCCTCGCCGGTCACACCGAGGCTCACCGTCCATTCCGGCGACAGCTTGCGGCGCAGCGAGGCCCCCAGCGTGTAGGCGCGCTGGTCGTAGGCCTCGAGGTCCTGCTTCAGCGCCGCCGCGTCGAGTTCGAGCGTCTGGTCGCGCCGCAGGAAATCGGGTTTGAGGAACTGGGCGCTGACGTCGTAACCGAGGCCTTTGACGGCGCTGCCCCCCACCCCGGTGCCGGCGGCCGAGAGGTTGAGCTGCTCGGCATTGCCGAACAGATTGCGGTCCGACCAGGTGGTGCTGAGGCTGGCGCCGAGATCGGTCGAAAACGCGCCGGTGATGCCGACGACATGCGCCGGCCGTTCCTGGAAGGTGTAGTTGACGGGGATCGTGCCGTCGGGCGCGACGCTCGTGCCGGCGCTCGCCGAGACGCTGGAGAACACGCCGAGCGAGGCGAGGTCCTGGCGCGCCTCGTCGATCTTGCTCGGCTGGTAGAGCTGCCCCGAACCGACCAGCAGCCGCTGCCGGACAAAGCTCTCGTTCACCGCGTCGAGCCCGCTGAGCCCGATCGGGCCGATATGCGCCAGCCGTCCCTGGTCGGCCTTGAAGGTGACGTCGATCGTGTGGCTTTGCGGGTTCGCCGTCGCTTCGGGCGTCTCCACCGAAGCCAGCGCATAGCCGTCCTCCCGCATCGCCGTCAGCAGGCGGGCCCCGGCGCCCAGCACGTCGGATGCGACGGCCGGCTGGCCCTTGGACAGGCCGAGCTGCGCGGCGGCGTCGGGCGGGACCCGGCCGGCGATGGTAATACGCCCCAGATGGTAGAGCGGCCCCGGCGCCGGGCTGACCTTGACGGCCGCCGACTTGCCTTCGGGCAGGGCGGTGAGGGCATCCACCAATGCCGGATCGTCGAGCGGGCGGCCGTCGATATCGATCTTCACCGCCCCGTCGTAGAAGCCGAAGCTGTGCAGCACCGTCTCGAACCGGTCGAGATCCTGTTTGGCGCGAATGACCAGCGCGACCGGAGACACCGGCGCTTTCTCGCGCAGCGAGCGGAGCTGCGACGTCTCCTGCAAGGCCTTGTCGAGCGCGGCGTTTCCGGTCTCGGCAAGGCTCACGTCATAGGCTTGGGGATCGGCCGATTGCGCGGCCTGGTCCCCAAGCGCCAGCAGACCCAGCAGGGCCAGCGCTGTAATCCATAGACGACGGCTGATCGCTCGGTCCCCCTACCAATCCCCCTGCCTCAGGAGACCGGAAAGGACCCTCAGGCAGAAGGTTCGTGACCAGCATCGACGAGATCACACCCGTCGCGGCCATCCCGCGAAAGGCGAACCCCCCATCCTCCTCAACAACGGAACGTCAATTCCGTTTCTGCTGCGACCCGGCCTTCGGCGCTAGGCCACGACGTTTCGCGGCACATCCTTGAAGGGTTTTTCGCTATCCCCGGTCCGCTCGCGCGGCATTTTCAGCACGCGCTCGCTGATGATGTTGCGCTGGATCTCGTCGGTGCCGCCGGCAATCGAGCTGGCCGGCACCGACACCAGTATCTCCGCCAGCAACCCGTTCATCGGGCTGTCTTCGCCGGTCAGCAGCGCATCCGCACCGAGCAGCGATGTGTGCAGGCGGGCCGCCGCGCGGGCGATGATGCTGGAGGCGAGCTTGCCGAGCGAGCCTTCCGGGCCTTGCGGGCGCCCCTGTTCCTGCGCGGTGCGGGCGCGGCGGGCCGTCCATTCGGCGGCCTTCGACATCGCCAGCACCTTGGCCAGCTCCTGCCGGATCACCGGGTCGTCGATCCTGCCGGTTGCCCGCGCCCGCTCCAGCAGAAGGTCGACGCGGCCCACACGCTGCGGATACCATTTATAGGGCTCCATCGTCGTGCGGATTTCCTCGCGCTCCTCGTCGTAGATGCGGCCGGGCTTGTCGGAGGCGACCGCCCAGCTGCGCAGCGCATCGGCGCCGCGGCGCTCGTGCATCAGCGTCGTCGTCGTCACCGCCCAGCCGTTGCCGACATCGGAAACGAGCATTTCCGGCTCGACCTTGGCGTCGGTAAAAAACACCTGGTTGAACGAGGCGTAACCGTTCATCTGCCGCAACGGCTGCACCGTGACGCCCGGCTGCTTCATGTCGAGAATGAAATACGACAGGCCGCGGTGCTTGGGCTGGTCCCAGTCGGTGCGCGCCAGCAACAGCCCCCAATGCGCCTTTTGGGCGCTGGTGGTCCATACCTTCTGCCCGTTGACGACCCATTGATTGCCGCGGAACTCGGCGCGCGTCACCGCCCCCGCCACGTCCGAGCCGCTGCCCGGCTCGCTGAACAGCTGGCACCAGATGTCTTCGCCGGTCAGGATGCGCAGCAGGAACCTCTCCTTCTGCAGGTCGGTGCCGTGCGCGAGGATGGTCGCGGCGGCCAGGGTGCGGATGCCGACCTTGGCGACGCCGATCGCGCCGATGCGCTTGAACTCCTCCTCGACCACCGGCACCAGGCCGACCGGCAGATCGCGGCCGTACCAGCGCGACGGCCAATGCGGCACACCCCAACCGGACTCGGCCAATTTGCGGCGCCATTCCACCAGCCCGCAATCCGGGTTCCAGTTCGCTTCGAGCCACGCGCGGACATCGGCGCGGACGGTATCTTCGTCGATCTCGGTCATGTCGTTTGCCCGATCTGACGGCAGCCGTTCAGGCCGCCCATTGTTGCAGCATCAGTTCGCGGTGATAGGCGGCATCGCCCAGCAGCACCTCGGAGCTTTTCGCCCGCTTGAACCAGAGATGCGTGTCGTTGTCCCAGGTAAAGCCGATGCCGCCATGGATTTGCACCGCATGGATGGCGGTCTGCATGTAGGCTTCGCTTGCCAGGGCCTTGGCGAGATGGGCATTGGCCGCGGCGTCGTCATCGTCCTCATCGAGCGAGGCCGCGGCATAGTAGGCGGCGGACTTGGCCAGCTCGACCTCGAGCAGCATGTCGGCCTGCTTGTGCTTCATCGACTGGAACGAAGCGATCGGCTTGCCGAACTGCATGCGCATCATGGCATAGGCGAGGGCATCCTCCCGCAGCCGGTCGGCGCCGCCGACCATCTCGTTGGCGAGACAGGCCGCCGCCTCGATCATCGTGCGGGCGAAGGGCGCCGCGCCGCCGCCGGCCGCGCCGAGCGGGCGCGCCGCCACTCGGTCGAACACCAGCCGGGCGAACTTGCGCGTCGGATCCATCGACCGCAGCGCGCGGCGGGTCAGCCCGGCGGCGTTGCCGTCGACGGTGAAGCACGATAGGCCCTGCGGCGTGCGGGCGAGAACCACGATCAGGTCGGCGGTGTGGCCGTCGATGACGTAGCTTTTATGGCCGCTCAAAAAGATGGCGCCGCCGTCGGCTGTCGCGCTCAGCGCGGTGCCGTCGCCGTCCCATCGGCCGTCGTCTTCGACCCAGGCCAGGGTCGCGGTCGTCTCGCCGGCGGCGATGCCGGGCAGCAGCGCCCGCTTCTCGTCCTCAGTGCCGGCGTTGATGATGGCGCCGGCCGCCAGCACCGCCGTCGCGAAATAGGGGGCGCAGAGCAGCGCGCGCCCCATCTCTTCCAGCACGATGCCCTGGTCGCCAAAGCCGAGCCCGTAGCCGCCATAGGCTTCGGGAATGCGGATCGCGGTCAGCCCGAGCGCGGCATCGATCGCGCGCCAGCCGTCAGGCTCGTAGCCGCGATCGGTCTCCATCAGCCGCCGGACTTCCTTCGCCGGCGACCGATCCGCCAACAAGCGGCGCAGGTTCGACCGGAACTCCTCCTGCTCGCTTGAGAAACTGAACTTCACCGCGCTCTCCCGCCCCGTGTTCGAACGAGGCGACCTTATCGCCCCGCACGAAACCAGGCAAATGAGCGAATATTCATTCTGAATGGCGTCCCCGACAGGACTCGAACCTGTGACCCTCAGTTTAGGAAACTGATGCTCTATCCTGCTGAGCTACGGGGACGCGGCCGGGCGGCAGGATAGCGGTGCGGCGCCTTGGCGTAAACCGGCGCCGGTTCAATCGCGGGCGGGTGCCGAGGCGGCGTCGCCGGCGGCGTGCAGCATCGCGCGATAGCAGACATCGCGGTCATGCGCGGAAAACCGGGAAAACCCCGCGTCCATCTCGCCGCAGCGGTGCAGCGCGTCGCGCTTTGCCCCTTCGGCCGGGTAGGCGGCGCGGATCGTCGTCAGTGCGTTGCCGTGGATCAGCGGCCCGGCCACCGCACCCAGCGCCATGATGATCAGCATGCCCCACATCATGAAATTGTTCGACGGCATGGCGGCATCTCCGGTTGCGACGCTGCCCTGTCTTACCCGGATAGGGTTAATGGGGCGTGTATGGCGGGCGGCCGGCTACGGGTTGATCAGCGTCTCGTTGCGGCTGATGATGAAGGCTTCATGGCGGTCGAGGAAATCGGTCACGACCTCGACAAACGCCTCCGGCCGGTCGGTGCCGATCGCGTGGCCGGCGTCGTAGACCAGCACGAGATTGCAGTTCGGCAGCAGCGTCTTGTAGTGGCGGCCCATCTCCGGCGGGATCACCCGGTCGAGAGTGCCGAACAGCACCAAGGTCGGCGTCGCCAGCTCGCGCATCATCGCTTCGAGCTGCGGATCCCGCTCCGGTCCGCGCAAGCGGGCGACGAGGCGCCCGGTTTGGGCGGCGACGGCCGGGTCTTGCGGCGGCAGCGGCGGCACCCGTTCGGGATGGGCGAACAGCATCCGCGCGACCTCTTGCGGCGTGCCGGCCGGCGGCCGGCCGCCGGGTGCACGGATCGCCGCCGGCGCCTCCAGCACCAGCGCGGTGACCAGCTCGGGTGCCTGCGCCGCCAGGTACAGCGCGGTTTTCCCGCCGAACGAGGTGCCCATCAGGTTGGCCCGGTCGAGCCCCACCGCGCGGATCGCCGCGGCCATGGTGCGGGCCAGCTCGGCCTGGTCGGTCGTGCGGGTGTTTTCCGGCGAGGCCCCGAAACCGGGCATTTCGAACGCGATCACCCGATAGCGTTGCGCCAGCAACTCGTGCGCCGGGTTGAGCCGCAACCCGCCGGCGCCGTGCAGATGCACGAGCGGCGGGCCTTCACCCGCCGCCATGTAGCGGAGGCGGAACCCGTCCGCTTCGACATGAAATTCGCGAAATTCGCTCACGCCCACCCCGTCCCGCGTCGTCTCGGCCTGTCCGAGCGCCCTTCTTACAACGACTGCGCGTCGGCCCGCCAGACATGCAGCCAGGACATGCAGCAAGCCGGGCGGCATGGGTTTACGCCGCGGCCAAAGCGGGGCTAGGCTTTATGCACGAAATCGATAGAGCCGGGAGGCGCAGGCGATGTTGCTCAATCGGGACGAGATCAGCGCGGACAAGAGCTTCAACCTGCTGACCGAGTCGATCCTGGAACGCGACCAGGCGAAGACCACCGACACCTTCTTCAAGATGGTGCAGAGCGGCCAGTCGATCGGCGACGCGCTGTCGATCGTCGCCGCGGCCGAGGCGCCGTTCGTCAACGTGCCGTGCCACATCAACATCAAAGACGGCAACATCGCGCTGACCAACAACGACCACACGCTGCTGGGGCTCAGGGCGTCGACCTATCTGATGCCTTACCTGCCGGAGAAGTACAGGCTTTTGCCGCTGCTGCAGAGCGTCTGGTACATCGGCGCCGGTCTCGACATCTGGAACCAGCTGCTGTTCAAATACCCCGGCCGCTACGCGACGATGAAGGGCGTCGCCGTCCCGCCGCCGTCTTACGGCCCGGTTGTGTGGCTCGAGGACGCGAAGCCCATCGTCGAGGGCGGCACGCTCGAAGAGCGGCTGCATTCCTACATGATCGCGACGATGACCGGCGACTCGAAGCGGGCGCACGGCCTCTTCCTCGGCATCGCCCAGGACCCCGAAGCTCGCGCCGAGCTGCAGGCGACGATCGAGTTCCTCGGCATCATCGACATCCAGGACACCGTGATCGGCCGCAAGGCGCGCAACACCGGGCATAAGGCGATCCGTGCCCGCGCGGTGACCGACCTGGCCAACTACATCGGCTGGGAGAAGTCGCACGGCGTGTTCTACATGGGCGTGCCCGACATGGCGGTCGGCCCGCTCTACTACTCGGTCTATGACGAGGCCTCGGTCCGCATCGCCGCCGAGTTCGAAGACGTCGGCAAGAGCCTCGAAGAAAAAAACCAGACCCCGCTGTCGCGCAGCGAGGTCGAGAACCTGATCCAGCACCTGATGCTGGCGAGCCGCGCGGAGGTGTGGGACCTCATCACCACGCACCTGAAGAACGGCAGATCGATCCAGAGCCTCGGCGACACGATCCAGCTCGGCGCCGCGGAGCTGATCCTGCGCACCACGGTGGCCCGGCAGTTCACCAACGGGCAGCACCCGTTCGACTATTGCAACGTCTGCAACAACTGGCTGCGCCACGCCAAGAGCCCCTACAAGGCGCGCGTGCCGTACCTGATGGCCAACTTCATCAACGACGTGGCGCACGAGAACAAGCTGGTCAACTCGATCATCGAGGACGAGATCGCCGGCTATGACGGCAACGGCCGCACCGCGCCGCAATTGCTCGGCGAGCTCGACGACGCGATCATGGCGCTCGACGCGCCGCGCGCCACTGCGGTCGCCGCTGCCTACCTGAAGTCGGGTGCCGACCGGCGGCCCTACATGGAGACGGTCGCGCTGTGCGCCAGCCGCTTCCAGGACGACCCGCACAACCAGAAGATCACCGTCTCGACCTTCGAGGAATACGGGCTCAACAGCACCCACCTCAAGGACCGCCTGCTGCTCGCCACGCCGCGCCTCCTTGCCGGCTGGGTCAAGATGCCCGGCGAGCGCGAATGCTACGCGCGGTTCGAGAAGGAGTGGATCTACAACTGATTTCGTACTGATCAGCCGACGCGGATGGCCGGGCCGAGCCCGGCCATGACGATCCTTCGAGCTATCAATAACTCGGTTTGACCGGGTGCGGGGTCAGCTGGATTTCGTGCGACCAGCAGGTCTTGTCCTGCGTGTGCAGGTACCAGAACGCCTCGGCGATCTTCATCGGGTTGATGATCTCGGCTCCCCGGTTGGCGTTGCGCGGCAGCGCCCGGGTGCCCGGCGAGTCGATGGTGCCGTCGATGATCACATTGGCGACATGCACGCCGAGTTCCGAATACTCCTCGGTCAGCACCTGCGCCAGCGTGCGCATCATCACCCGCGGATAGTAGAGCGACTGGCCGGTATAGCGCTTGCGGCCGCGCAGCGAGCTCGAATTGTTCGAGAAGAAGAACGAGCCCTCGCCGCGCTTGCGCATCTCCGGCAGGACTTCCTGTGCGACGAGAAACGGACCGCGGATCGCGACATCGATCGCGGTGTCGAGAATCCGCAGCGGGACGTGTTCGAGCAGCTCCTTGTCGGGCGGGAGCTCGCGCCCGTCGAGATAGCCGGCATTGTAGATCAGCACGTCGGGCTCACCGGCTTCGGCGCGGATGGTCTTGAAGGCGTTGCCGATCGAATCCTGCGACGACAGGTCGAGCTCGACGATCATGCTCTCGCCGCCCTGCTCGCGGATCGCCGCGACGAGCCCGGTCGCGTTGCTTTCGGTGCGCGTCGTCACCACCGTGAAAAAGCCTTCGCCGGCGAATTTCTGCGCGACGGCGCCGCCCACACCCCACTGCACCCCGACCGGCACGACGTTGGGGTCGATGCTGTGGCCGTGCAGCATGTTGGTCATGCGCCCGTCGGCCTGCCATTTGGAGGTGGCGCCGATGACGACGCAGACCTTCTTGCCCCTGGTGTTCTTCATGCGCGTTTCCTTTCGCCTTGATCCCTCCGCCGCAGCGGTGCGCTATATGAATGCGTCAATGCGCTAGCGGTCCCAGCCCCACCAGGCGCAGAGCGCTTCGCCCATGACCAGCGGCTTGTCCGCCGCCCCGAGCCAGGGCAGTTCCTCGGTGAACATCGTCGCGCATTGCCGCCAGGGGCACGGCATCTTGCTGATGTCGGTGCCCCAGAACATGCGATGCGGGCCGAACGCGTCGAAAATCTGCCGCAGGTAGCCCTGCATGATCGGGTAGGGGTAAGCCTCGGCGGAATAGCCCGGCGCGCCGGTCGCCTTCACCGCGACATTGGGGAGTTTGGCCAGCGCGACCAATGCCGGTATATGGGTCATCGCCGCATGGTCTTTCAGCGTCGTGAGGCCGCCGCGGCCGCCGAGATGGTCGATCGTCAGCCGCAGCCCCGGATGCCGTTCGGCAACGCCGCCGAGATAGGCCAGCGAATCGGTCGCCAGCACCGCGACCGGCACGCCGGCTTGTTCGGCCGCCGCGAACAGCCACTCGTATTCGCCGGCATGCAGGCGCTGTTTCGCCGGGTCGTGCAGGAAGGTGTAGCGCAGGCCGAGCATGCCCGGCTGGCCGCGCCAACTGGCGATGCGGTCGCGCGATTCCGGCCGGTCGAGCGGCAACGCGCCCATGACGGCGAAGCGGCCGGGATAATCGTGCACCGCCTTGAACGCCATCTCGGTCGAGTTCGGGTCCCAGCCCGGCGGGTGGATCACCGCCGCGGCGATCCCGCCTTCGTCCATCAGCTTGATCGCCTCTTCGGGCGTGAAATGCGTCACCTGCCAGTGCGAGGCGTTGCTCGGCAGGCCGGTGCCCCAGGTGTGGATTTGTGCGTCGACGATCTGCATGGGGTTAGATGTCCTTGATGCGCGGCAGCACGGTCTTGCCGAACAGCTCGACCGCGTCCATCAGCGCGCCGAGATCGCCGGAGCCGGGGCTGGTGAGCGACAGATCGAGCACGCCGGCCCCCATTACCTCGCGGCATTGGCGGATCTGCGCGACGACGGTGTCCGGCCCGCCGCAAAAGGTCACCGGCAGCACGCCGTTGACATTGGCCTGCCGGGTTTCGCCGGCGATGTTGCGCTTGTCGGCGGCAAGCATCGCGTCGCGCAGTGCCGGGCGCATCGGGAACGGCGCCGCGCCCTGCTGTTTCTTCAGCCGCGCGTCGGCCTCGTCGTCGGTCTCGGCGAGCAGCATGTTAGCGCGGTAGATGATGTGGTCCGGCCCCGGCTCCCAGCCGTATTCGCGGCATTGCCTGCGGTAGTAGCCGGTCGATTTCGCCATGACCTCGAACGGACCGTAGGACACGCCGAGCCCCAGCCGGTTGCGCGCCGCGAAGTCGCAGCTTTCCTTGCTGGTGCCGAGCGCGTAGGTCGGCGGGTGCGGCTGCTGCAGCGGCCGCGGCCAGACCGAGACCGTGCGGTACTGGAAATACCGGCCCTGCCAGCCGAAGGGCTGCGGCTCGGTCCACGCCTTGAGGATCAGCTCCATGCCCTCGTCGGTCTTTTCGCGCCCCTCGGCGGGATTGAGGTCGAAGCTGAGATATTCGTTGGTGGTGCCGCGCAGCAGGCCGACGACGAGCCGTCCTTGCGACATCGTGTCGACCATCGCCAGCTCCTCGGCGACGCGGATCGGGTTGGCCTGCGGCACAATCGGGCCGAGCAGGGCGATCTTGATGTTCTTGACCTGTGCCGCGACGAAGGCGGCCGAGACGATCGGCGACGGGGTCAGGATGCGCGGCGAATAATGGTGCTCCGACAGGCTGATCCAGTCGAAGCCGATTCGCTCGCAATATTTGACCCGCTCGATCATCGACCGATAGGCCTTGTCGCCGGCCTCGGGCGAATAATTCGCCGGCGCCGCCGGCCACTCCGCCGGCAGCGGCACCGGCGTCTGATAGCGCCCGGTTTCGAAGAACGAGACTTTCATGGCCGGCCTCCGCCGTTCGACTTTTTCGCCGCGGTCAGCGTGTCCGATTGTAGGTGTAGTCTTCGCGCTCTCCGGCGCCTTGGCGCAAACCGGCGGGCAGCGGCGCGCGGCTCTGGTTGAGCTTGGCGTGCGCGTCGAGCGCCTGCTGGCTTTCCCACAATTCGAGGAGGCAAAGGCGGTCGGGGTCATCCGCGCTTTGGAATATCTCGAATTGCAGGCAGCCCGCATCCTTCCGCGACTCCGCGGCGCGCGCCTTCATCGCCTGAAAGAGCGCGGCGCCCTTCCCGGGCTCGGCGTTGATCGAGATCACCAGACGCACCGACATGACTTCCTCCTGGCGTCAATTTGGCTTTGGATGGAGCATGACGAGGTGCGACGGGTGCGGTCAAACGCAAAACAACTCGGCTAAGATCGGCAGAACGAGAAGAGGAGCCAGAAGATGCTGTTTACCTGCACACCGCCCGGCACGCGCATTCCCGGCCGCTTTCCGGGGCCGCCGCATCCGCGCGGCCGCTGGCATGTGATCGACATCCACTGCCATGTGCGCAGCGACAAGGCGACCGAGATGGTCGAGGGCAACGAGGCGGTGTCGCGCTGGTTCCTCGAAACCCAGGCGAGCCCGGAAAGCCGGGCGATCAACCGCGCCAACGGCGTGCGCACGGCCGAACAGGGGCGCTCGCCGGAGCAGCGCATCGCCGACATGGACCTGATGGGGATCGACGTGCAGGCGATCTCGCCGGCGCCGCGCCAGACCTATTACGGCGCCGACCCCGATCTCGGCCGCGCGGTGTCGCGCGAGATCAACGATTTCGTCGCCGGGATTTGCGGCAAGCATCCCGATCGCTTTGTCGGGCTCGGCACGGTGCCGTTCCAGGCGCCCGAGCTGGCCGTCGCCGAGCTCGACCGCATCCACCGGGACCACGGCTTTCCCGGCATCGAGATCATGACCCATGTCGCCGGCGAGGATTTGTCGGCGGATAAATTCCGGCCGATCTTTCGCCGCTGCGAGGAGCTGGGGATGCTGATCTTCATGCATTCCGACGGCTTCACCGAGGCGCAGCGGTTTCGCGATCACTACTTCGGTAACGTCATTGGCAACCCGCTCGACACGACGGTGGCGCTGCATCACCTGATCTTTGGCGGTGTGCTGCAGGATTTCCCCAATCTGAAGCTGTGCGCGTCGCATGGCGGCGGCTATCTGCCGGCTTATCCCGGCCGTATCGACCATGCCGCGGCGGCGCGTCCCGACACCTGCACCTGCCTGCAGCACATGCCGTCGACCTATCTGAAGCGGCTCTATTTCGACGCGCTGGTCTACACCCACCACCAGCTGCAATTCCTGGTCGAGGAATACGGCGTCGACCACATCCTGGTCGGCACCGACTACCCGGCGGATATGGGCGAGATCGACCCGGTTGGCTTTATCGAGACCGCGCCGTTCCTCGACGACAACGAGCGCCGGGCGATCCTCGGCGGCAACGCCGCGCGCCTGCTGAACCTGCCGATGCCGCCCAAGCCGGCGGGTTGATGCAGCGCTATTCATTCGGCGCGCTGGTCCGGCACGCGCTCGCCGGCCATCGCGGCTGGCGGCCGCTGTGGCGCAAGCCGAGCCCGAAGCCGCGCTATCACATCGTCATCGTCGGCGGCGGCGGGCACGGCCTCGCGACCGCCTATTATCTCGCCAAGGAGCACGGCATCCGCGATGTCGCGGTGCTGGAGAAGGGGCCGGTCGGGCTCGGCAATACCGGCCGCAACACCACCATCATCCGCTCCAATTACCTGTGGGACGAGAGCGCGCGGCTCTACGAGCATTCGCTGAAATTATGGGAGGGGCTGGCGCGCGAGCTGAACTTCAACCTGATGCTGTCGCAGCGCGGCGTGCTGAACCTGGCGCATACGCTCGGCGATGTCCGCGAGGGGGTGCGGCGGGTCAACGCCAACCGGCTCAACGGCATCGACGCCGAATGGCTGGAGCCCGACCAGGTCAAGGCGTTCTGCCCGACCCTCAGCATCGACCCGGCGGCGCGCTATCCCATACGCGGCGCGACCTTGCAGCGGCGCGGCGGGGTGGCGCGGCACGACGCGGTCGCCTGGGGCTATGCCCGCGCCGCCGACGCGCTGGGCGTCGATATTGTCGAGAACTGCGAGGTGACGGCGCTGCGGACGAGCGGCGGCCGGGTCGGCGAGATCGAGACGACGCGCGGCACCATCTTCGCCGACAAGGTCGCGGTCTGCGCCGCCGGGCACAATTCAGTGCTGGCGGCGATGGCCGGCGTGCGGCTGCCGCTGCAAAGCCACCCGCTGCAGGCGCTGGTCTCCGAGCCGGTGAAGCCGCTGCTCGACTGCGTGGTGATGTCGAACACCGTGCATGTCTATGTCAGCCAGTCCGACAAGGGCGAGCTGGTCATGGGCGCCGGCATCGACTCCTTCAACTCCTACGCCCAGCGCGGCTCGTTCCCGATTATCGAGGCGCAGATGGCGGCGGCGCTCGAACTGTTTCCGATGTTCTCGCGGCTCAAGATGCTGCGCGCCTGGGCGGGGATCGTCGATGTCTCGCCCGACGCCTCGCCGATTATCGGCAAGCTGCCGGTCGCCGGGCTTTATCTGAACGGCGGCTGGGGCACCGGCGGGTTCAAGGCGACGCCGGGCGCCGGCCACGTCTTCGCCCATACCATCGCGCGCGACGAACCGCACCCGCTCGCCGCGCCCTTTGCGCTCGACCGGTTCACCACCGGCGCCCTGGTCGACGAGCACGGCGCGGCGGCGGTGGCGCACTGACCGAGAAGGCAGCCCATGCTCCTGATCTCCTGTCCATGGTGCGGCGAGCGCGACGAGGTCGAGTTCCGCTATGGCGGCGAGGCGCATGTCTCGCGCGCCGATCCGTCCGCCGATGACGCGGCCTGGGCCGACTATCTCTACATGCGCAACAACCCGAAGGGCGTTTTCGCCGAGCGCTGGGTGCACCAGCAGGGCTGCCGGCGCTGGTTCAACGTGCTGCGCGATACGATCTCGCACCGCATCATCGCGGTGTACAAGATCGGCGAGCGGCCGGGACCGGGCTCGCATGGCGGCGATCCGTGACACAGCCGTTCCGCCTGCGCGGGATCGGACACATCGACCGTAGTCGAACGATCCGTTTCGGTTTCAACGGACGGGATTACGAGGGCCATCCGGGCGATACATTGGCCTCGGCGCTGCTGGCGAACGGTGTGCGGCTGGTGGCGCGCAGCTGGAAGTTTCACCGGCCGCGCGGGATCTTCGCCGCCGGCATGGAGGAGCCCTCGGCCCTCGTCCGGCTTGGCGAAGACATCAATCGCCGCGCCACCGATGTCGCGCTTTGCGAGGGGCTGGCCGCGTCCAGCCAGCATGCCTGGCCAAACCTCGCGTTCGACATCGCCGCGCCGGTGGGCTGGCTCGGGCGGCTGTTTCCGGCCGGCTTCTACTACAAGATGTTCTTTCGCTCGCCCGCGCTGTGGCGCCGCGTCTGGGAGCCGCTGCTCCGCCGCATGGCCGGGCTCGGGACGGCGCCGCGCCGCGCCGATCCCGTGCGCTGCGACAAGGTGCATGCACATTGCGATGTGCTGGTGGTCGGCGCCGGGCCGGCCGGGCTGGCGGCGGCGCTGGCGGCCGGACGCGGCGGGGCGCGGGTCATCCTCGCCGAGGCCGACCGCGAACCGGGCGGCAGCCTGCTGCGCCGGCCGGCACCGCTCGACGCCGGCTGGCTTGAGGCCGCCGTCGCGGCGCTCAAGGCCCTGCCGGAAACGCGGGTGTTGACCGGTACGACAGTGTTCGGCCGCTACGACGGCAACCACCTGCTGGCGGCCGAGCGCGGTGCGCGCGACCGGCTCTGGCATATCCGGGCGCGCCGGGTGGTGCTGGCCACCGGGGCGATCGAACGGCCGCTGGTCTTTCCCGGCAACGACCGCCCGGGCGTGATGCTGGCCGGCGCGGTCGAGACTTACGTCAATCGCTACGCCGTGGCGCCGGGCCGGCAAGCGGTGCTATTCACCAACAACGACGATGCCTACCACGCCGCCGCGGCGCTCAAGGCGGCCGGTGTGGCGGTCGCCGCGATCGTCGATCCGCGGCCCGCGCCGGGGGTGGCCGCGCGGGCGCTGGCCGCGGGCATCACCCTGCATCCGGGGCATGTGGTCGTCGCCACGTCCGGCCGGCGCCGGTTGCGCCGGGTGACGATCCAGCCGATCGCAGGCCAACCGATCGCAGGCCAACCGATCGCAGGCCAGCCGATCGCAAGCGGGGCCAGGACCGGCCTCGACTGCGACCTGCTCGCGGTGTCCGGCGGCTGGAACCCCGCCGTGCATCTCTTTGCCCATGCCGGCGGCCGGTTGCGCTACGACGATCGCTTGGCCGCGTTCATCCCCGATGCCGCGAGCGATACCACCGTCGCGCCGGTTGGCGGGGCGAACGGGTGTTTCGATCTCGCGGCGTGCCTCGCGGAGGGTGCCGAGGCCGGCGCGCGCGCCGCCGCGGCGTGTGGATATCCGTCCGAGCCGGCAGCGCTCCCCGACGTATCGCCGGTCGCCGAGACCGCGCCGCAACCGCTGTGGCTCGTACCCGGAGGCGCCGGCCGCAAGAGCTTTGTCGATCTGCACAACGACGTCACCGCGGCCGATATCGCGCTGGCGGCGCGGGAAGGGTTTACCGCGATCGAACACGTCAAGCGCTGGACCACGCTGGGGATGGGCACCGACCAGGGCAGGACCGGCAACATCCCCGGCCTCGCGCTGCTGTCGCAGGAGCTCGGCCGGGCGATCGCCGAAACCGGCACGACGACGTTCCGGCCGCCTTACGTGCCGGTCGGTTTCGCGCTGCTCGCCGGGCGTGAGCGCAGCGGGTTGTTCGATCCCGTTCGACGCACGCCGATCCACGAGTGGCACGTCGCTGCGGGGGCGGTGTTCGAGGATGTCGGCCAGTGGAAGCGGCCGCGCCATTACCCGCGGCCGGGCGAGACGATGGGCCGGGCGGTGCGGCGCGAATGCCTTGCGGCACGCGATGCGGTGGCGCTGCTCGACGCCTCGACGTTGGGCAAGATCGAGGTGTCCGGGCCCGACGCGGCGCGGTTTCTCGACCGCCTCTACATCAATCGCTGGAGCAACCTCGGTATCGGGCGCTGCCGCTACGGCGTGATGTGCCGCGACGACGGCATGGTGTTCGACGACGGGGTCGGCACGCGGCTCGCCGCCGACCGGTTCTTTCTCACCACGACCACGGGCAATGCCGGCGCGGTGCTCGACTGGTTCGAGGAATGGCTGCAGACCGAGTGGCCCGAGCTCGACGTGTTCTGCACCTCGCTGACCGAGCAGTTCGCCAACGCGACCCTGGTCGGGCCGCGGGCGCGCGATGTGCTGGCGGCAGCGGCGCCGCGTCTCGACCTTGCGGCTTTCCCGTTCATGGCGATGCGCGAGGCGGATGTCGCCGGCATCCCGGCGCGCATACTCCGCGTCAGCTTCTCGGGCGAGCTGAGCTACGAGATCAACGTCCCGGCCGAAGCCGGTCCGGCCCTGTGGCAGCGGCTGATGTCCGGCGGGGAGGGACACGGCATCACCCCCTACGGTACGGAGGCGATGCATGTGCTGCGCGCCGAAAAGGGCTACTTCATGGTCGGGCAGGAGACCGACGGCTCGGTGACGCCGCTCGACCTCGGGCTCGCGGTCAAGGACGAGGATTGTCTCGGCCGCCGCGCGCTGTCGCGCCCCGACACGGCCCGGCCCGACCGCAAGCAGCTCGTCGGCCTATTGCCGGACGACCCGAACCTCGTGCTGCCCGAAGGCGCGCAGCTGATCGCCGACCCGCAATCGACGGCGATGCTCGGGCATGTCACGTCGAGCTATTTCGGCGCGCGGATCGGGCGCAGCTTTGCCCTCGCCCTGGTCAGCGGCGGCCGGCAGAGGCACGGCGCGCCGGTCTGGGCCTATCACCTGGGCTGCACGTTCCCGGCGCGGATCTGTCCGCCGGTGTTCTACGATCCCGCGGGGCAACGGCGCGATGGCTGACTTGCCCTGGTCGTCTCCGGCGGTCCGGCTCGACGCGCCGCGCCCGATGCGGCAGATCGGGCTGCGGCTGCACCCGCCATTCCCGGCCTATCTGGCCGGAATCCCCTTGCCGTTGACGCCGAACCGCGTCGCGGCGGCCGGAACGGTGCGGGTGCTGTGGCTGGGGCCGAACGAATGGCTGGTCGTCGCCGAGGGCGAGGCGCCCGATCTGCTGCCGCGCCTGGAGCGCGCCGCTGCCGGGCGCCGCGCCGCGATCAACGACCTGTCGTCGAGCCGTGTCGTGATCGGCATCGGCGGCGACCGGGCGCGCGACCTGCTCGCCGCCGGCTGCGGCCTCGACCTGCATCCGCGCGTGTTCGGGCCGGGTCACTGCGCCCAGACGGTGCTGGCGCGGGTGCCGGTGATTCTCGACCAGGTCGACACGTCGCCGCATTATCACGTGCTGGTGCGGCGTTCCTATGCGCGCTGGCTGGCCGACTGGCTGATCGACGCCGCCGAGGGGTTGGGCTGATGCCGTTGCTGCTGACAAGTCCCGCCCTGCCGCCGGCAGGCGATATCGCGAAACAGTACACCTGCGACGGCAGCGATATCTCGCCGCCGCTCGCCTGGTCGGGCGCCCCCAAGGGCACCGCCGGCTTCGCGCTCGTCGTCGAGGACCCGGACGCGCCGGGCCGTGTATTTCGCCACTGGGCGGTCTACGACATCCCTGCCGGGACGACGCGCCTGCCGGCCGGCTATCATGCCGGGTCGCCGGGGCCGTTCGCCGAGGCGCGCAACGATTTCGGCAAGATCGGCTACAGCGGCCCGTGCCCGCCGTCGGGAAGCCGGCACCGCTATGTCTTCACCCTGATCGCCCTGAGCGCGCCGAAGCTGAACCTGCCCGCCGCGCCCGATGCGCAGGCGGTGATCACCGCCGCGCTGCCCTACATGGTCGGCCGGGCCGACCTGACCGCGCGCTACCAGCGTTGAGCCTCGCGCAGGCGGGGTTGCGCGAGGCGCCGGTTGCGGCGCCGATAAAAGCATGGCTAACCTTATCATCAGTCAGCGAGGGAACTAGAACATGGCCGGGTGGAGTGACCGAGAAGTCGATTTGGGCGGGCTCAAGGTGCGGGTCGGGCGCGGCGGCGCCGGCCGGCCGGTGCTGGTGCTGCACCATGACATCGGCACGCTCGACAAGCTGCCGTTTTACGAGACGCTGGCGGGGCGGTTCGACGTGATCGTCCCGGTGCATCCCGGCTTCGGCGAGAAATCCGAGCGGCCCCAATGGCTGCGCCATCCGCGCGACAGCGCCGCGCTTTACCACTGGCTGCTGGCCGAGCTCGGGGTCGAGCGGGCGAGCCTTGTCGGTCTCGGTTTCGGCGGCTGGATCGCGGCCGAGATGGCCGCGCTGGCGCCGCGCGACTTCCACCGGCTGGTGCTGGTCGGCGCGATGGGCATCAAGCCGCCCGAGGGCGAGATCATGGATCAGGCGATCGTCAGCTATGTCGACTACGCCCAGGCCGGGTTTCACGACCCCGCCGCCTTTGCGCGCAACTACGGCGACGTGTCGACCGAGCAGCTGGTCGAATGGGACCTCTGCCGCGAGATGAGCTTCCGCGTCGCCTGGAAGCCCTACATGTACAATGCGAGCCTGCCGCATCTGCTGGGCGGGGTGAGGGCGCCGTCGCTGGTCGTGTGGGGCGACGACGACCGCATCGTCCCGAAAAGCGCCGGCGAGGTCTATGCCAAGGCGCTGCCCAAGGCGCGGTTCGAGACCGTCGCCGCCTGCGGCCATTGCGTCGAGATGGAACAGCCGGACGCCCTCGCCAAGCTGGTAACCGCGTTCATCGAGGAGAACTAGATCATCGCGCCCTCCCGCCCCTAGAGGCGGAGAGGGCGATAAAGAGGAGACCGCCATGCATGTGATGTATTTTACCGAGCAGCCGATGTCCGCCTACCCGGCACAGATCGGGCTGGAGGTCGGCCATACCGCGCTGATGTTCTCCAACAAGCACTTCGATCCGGTCGCCGGCAGCGAGCTCTACAACCGCTACCTCGAGCATTACATCTACGCCGAGGAGCAGGGCGTCGAAGGCTTCATGCTCAACGAGCATCACAACGCGCCGTTCTGCATGCAGGCCAAGTGCAACGTCTTTGCCTCGATCCTTGCCGCGGTGACCAAGAAGGCGAAGATCGTGCTGCTCGGCAACCCGCTGCCCTTGGCCGAGAACCCGGTGCGGCTCGCCGAAGAGCTGGCGATGATCGACATGATCTCGAAGGGCCGCCTGGTCTCCGGCTTTGTCCGCGGCGGCGGCCAGGAGCAGCTCGCGACCGGGGTCAATCCGGCGTTCAACCGCGAGCGCTTCGAGGAGGCGCACGACCTCGTCGTCGCCGCCTGGAGCCGGCAGGGACCGTTCCGCTGGGAGGGGCAGCATTATCAGCACCGCGTGGTCAACCCCTGGGCGGTGCCGCTGCAAAAGCCCTATCCGCGCGTCTGGATCCCCGGTGTGCTGTCGAAGGAGACGATCATCTGGGCGGCGAAGCAGCGCTATCCCTATATCGCGCTCAACACCTCGATCGAGGCGACCAAGAAGATCTGGGAGCTCTATGACGCGACCGCGGCCGAGGTCGGCTACACCGCCGGCCCGGAAAACCACGGCTACCTGCAGCAGGTGCACGTCTCCGACACCGAGGAAAAGGCCGAGAAAAACGCCCGCCAGTTCCTCTGGATGCAGGGCGAGTTTACCGGTCTGGCGCATCCGGTATGGTCGAGCCCGTCGGGTTATTTCTCGCCCGAGCACCGGCGGCAGTTCGTCGAGTTCGCGGTCGGGCGCGCGGTGAGCCCGCGCGGACGCCCGACCTTCGAACAGCAGGTCGCCGACGGCCGCATCTTCTACGGCACGCCCAAGACGGTCATTCCCAAGCTGCGCCATGTGCTCGAAGAGACGCGGCCGGGGATCTATGCGCTGTGGGGCAATGACGGCGCGGTCAGCGACGAGGACGCGCGCACCTGCATCCGCCTCATGGGCCAGGAGGTCATGCCGGCGATGCGCGAGATCGGCAAGGAGCTCGGCCTCAACAGCCCGTTCGAGGTCGACGCTCCGGTCCACCTCAAATACTCCACCGACCTCAAACAGATGCCGCAAGCGGCGGAGTAGCCAACGATGTCGTCCCGGCGCAAGCCGGGACCATTCTCTCGTCATCCCCGGGCTTGTCCCGGGGATCCGCGTGGATGGCCGGGTCAAGCCCAGCCATGACGAGGTGAGCGAGACGTCTACTCTGCTGCGCGCCTCACCGCCGGGCGGTGGCGGGTTTCCGCGCGCAGCAGATAGAGGCCGGTCAGAGTGACGATCGCCGCGCCGATGACGATCGGCGGGGTCGGCCAGTCGCCCCATGCCAAGACCCCAATCAGCGAACCCCAAAGCAGCGCCGTATAGTTGAACGGCGAGACCGCTGCCGCGGGGGCGAGCGACAGCGCCAGCGTCGTCCAGTATTGCGAGACCCCGCCGATCAGCCCGATCGAGCAGAACAGCGCCAGGTCGGGCAGCGTCGGCGTCTTCCAGAAGAACGGCAGCGCCGGCAGCGCCAGCAACGTCATGAACACCGCGGTCCAGGTCACGATCGAGGCGGAATGCTCGGTGCGGCACAGATCGCGCACGGTCAGCGTGCCGACCGCGTTGCACACGGCGCAGGCGATCGCGCCGGCAATGCCGAGCGCGCTCTCGCCGCCGCTCGGCCGCGCCATCACCAGCACGCCGATAAACCCCACGCTGACCGCGACCCACCGCTCGCGGCTCACCCGCTCCGTGATGATCGGGTAGGACAGCGCCGTCAGAAACAGCGGCGCGGCAAAGGTCAGGGCCACCGCGTCGGCGATCGGCAGCAGATGGTAGGCGAAGAACGACGCGACGTTTGACCCGCCCCAGATCACCGCCCGGCCGAACTGCCCCGCCAGCCGGTTGGTGCGCATGACCCGCAGCCCGCCGGCATGCAGCACCAGGATGAACGACGGCAGCAGCGCGACAAAGCTGCGAAAGAACACCAGCATCGGGATCGGGTAGCTCTGCGCCAGCCACTTGCCGATCGCGTTCTGGATCGAGAACAGAAACACCGACGCGCACATATAGAGGATGCCGAGCCGGATATTGTCGATGCGCAGCGGCGCGGCGGCGGTCATGCGGCCGTCCTCGCCGTTTGTCGCGGCGCAAGCCGGGACCCACCAGTGCACCGTCTCGGGCGCCGAAAAGCGGGTCCCGGCCTTTGCCGGGACGACACGCGACGGATCATAACTGCGCGGGGTCGAACCCGATGACGGTGGCGCCGCCTTTGATCGCCGGCAGCATCGCGGGCGCGGCGGCGAGCACATGGTCGGCATAGAAGCGCGCCGTCGCCAGCTTCGCGGCGGCGAGCGAGTGGCCCGCCTCCCCGGCGGCCGCGGCGAGCCGCGCCATCAGCCAGCCGGCGGCGACCGTGCCGAACAGGTTCAGGTACGGCACCGACCCGGCGGCGGCGAGGGCCGGGTCGGCCTCGACCAGATAGGCGGTGGCGTCGTCGAGCGCGCCAAGGCCGGCGGCGAGCGGCGCGCGCAGCGCGGCGGCCCGGCCGGCAAGCGCGTCGAGGCTCGCGCCGATCTCGGCGAACAGCGCCCGCGCCGCCTCGCCCCGGTCGCGGCCGAGCTTGCGCCCGACCAGGTCGCCGGCCTGGATGCCGTTGGTGCCCTCGTAGATCGCGGCGATCCGCGCGTCGCGGTAATGCTGGGCCGCGCCGGTCTCCTCGATATAGCCCATGCCGCCATGCACCTGGACGCCGGTCGAAGCGATCTCGATCCCCTTGTCGCTGCACCACGCCTTGACCACCGGGATCAGCAGGTCGGCGCGATGCTGCTGCTTCGGGTCGCGATGCGCCGCGTCGATCGCCGCCGCGCCGAAATAGGCCAGCGCCCGCGCCGCCTCGGTCTGCGCGCGCATCGACAGCAGCATGCGGCGCACGTCCGGGTGATGGACGATGGGCGGCGTGCTGTCGCCATTTTCCATTGGCCGCGGCCTGCCGGCCGGTTGCCCCTGGACCCGCGTGCGGGCGTAAGCCAGCGCGCCTTGGTAGGCGCGTTCGGCGATCGCGACGCCCTGCACGCCGACCAGCAGACGTTCGCTGTTCATCATCGTGAACATCGCTTCGAGGCCGCGATGCGGCTCGCCGATGCGCCAGCCGATCGCGCCGCCGTCTTCGCCATAGGCCAGCACGCAGGTCGGCGAGGCGTGGATGCCAAGCTTTTCCTCCAGCCGCAATGTGCGGATGTCGTTGCGCTCGCCTGGCCGGCCGTTAGCGTCGAGCAGGAATTTCGGCACCAGGAACAGCGAGATGCCGCGGCTGCCCGGCGGGGCGTCGGGCAGCCGCGCCAGCACCATGTGGATCGTGTTGTCGGTGAAGTCGTGGTCGCCGTAGGTGATGAAGATTTTCTGCCCGCTGATGCGGTAATGTTCGCCCCAGCGCGGGTCGCTTGCGGGGACGGCGCGCGTCCTGAGCGCGCCGAGATCGGAGCCGGCCTGCGGCTCGGTGAGGTTCATCGTGCCGGTCCATTCGCCCGACACGAGCTTGGGCAGATAGCGTGCCTTCTGCTCGGACGAGCCGTGCGCGGCCAGCATCTCGACCGCGCCGTGATTGAGCAGCGGGCACAGTGCCCAGCCCATGCAGGCCGCGTTCCACATCTCGGTCAGCGTCGCCGCCAGCGCCTGCGGGAGGCCCTGGCCGCCGATCTCAGGCGGCGAATGCACCGCGTTCCAGCCGGCCTCGACATATTTCCGGTAGGCCTCGCGAAACCCCGGCGGGGTGCGCACCACACCGTTTTCGAGCACGCTGCCGACCGTGTCGCCGATGCGGTTGAGCGGCGCCAACTCGTTCTCGGCGAATTTCGCCGCCTCGTCGAGCACCGCGCCGGCGACCTCCGCCGCGTCGGCCGGCAGGTCGCCGAGCGTATCGAGCACCAGGCGCATATCGGCGAGCGGCGCAGCATAAGTCATGGCGTTTCCCCGAAGGCGTTTCCCCGAAGGCGTTCCGCCGTGAGCATAGCCGCACATTCCATCCCGGCGAAGGCCGGTGGCCAATTTTGAACCCTCCCCCGCAAGCGGAGGAGGGGGTTCGCCGCAAACCCAGCCTGCCTGGGGGTGAGGCTACTCCGCCGCTTTGGCGTAGGGCGCGATCAGCTCGCCGGTCTTGAACTGTGCGGGGTAGAGGATGGTGATGTGTGAATCGTCGCGGAACTGCTCGATGTCGTTCGACTTGACGCCGTGATACTGCACGAACAGGTTGCGCGGCTTGGTCCATTCGCCGTCCGGGCCAAAGGTGACGTCGCCGACGATGGTCTTGAACGCGTGCGAATGGATGTAATCGGCCAGCTTGTCGTCGTTGAGTCCGCCGGTTTTGGTGATGGCTTCCTCCAGCACCTGCATCTCGGCATAGGCGAAGGGCGGCAGGAAATAGCCGAGCGGATCGACCCCCTGTTCCTTGGCCTTCGGCTGGTACTCCTTGAGGAAGTCCCAAATGCCGGGGAAGTCCATCGTCTTGGCCGG
>DASZOZ010000075.1:0-12451 GCA_035550515.1 Allostellaceae bacterium | reverse complement strand
CAGGCGCTGCAGATCGAGAGCCTTGCAGGCAAGAAGCTTGAATATCATTGAGCTGTTCGGTCCCGACGCCGCCCCCCTTACGGCATTTCCCACAGACCGAGACGGGGCCGCGCCGCTCACCACTCCGGACATCGCCGGAATTACCGCCGATTCGCGCCTGGTGAAGCCGGGCTTCCTGTTCGCCGCATTGAAGGGCGCCGCCGCCGACGGCCGCCGCTTTGCCGGCGAGGCGGCGGCCCGGGGCGCGGTCGCGATCCTCACCGACGATCCTGCGGCGTTGGCGCTCGACGACGCGGCCCGTCGGCGTCTCGCGATCATCGCCGACCCCAACCCGCAGCGCCGTCTTGCGCTGATCGCGGCGCGCTTCCATCCGCAGCGGCCCAAGACCCTCGTCGGGGTCACCGGCACCAACGGCAAGACATCGGTCGCGCATTTCACCCGCGAAATCTGGCAGGCGCTCGGCCGCAAATCGGCGAGCCTCGGCACGCTCGGCTGGGTGGCGGACGGCGAGCGCCATCCCGGCGCGCTGACCACCCCGGACCCGGTGGCGCTGCACCGGACGCTCGCCGCGCTGGCCGAGCGCGGCGTCGATTGCGCGGCGGTCGAGGCGTCGAGCCATGGTCTCGCGCAATACCGGCTCGACGGCATCGCTTTCGCCGCCGCCGCCTTTACCAACCTCACCCGCGACCATCTCGACTATCACGGCGACATGGCGTCATACCGCGCCGCCAAGCAGCGCTTGTTCGCCGCGCTGCTCGCGCCGGGCGCGACCGCCGTCCTCAATGCCGACAGCCCCGAGTTCGCCGGTTTCGCGGCGCTCGCCGGCGCGCACGGCCATCCGGTCCTCAGCTATGGGGAAAACGGGAGCGCCGATCTGCGTCTCGTCGACCGCCGGCCGCGGCCGGACGGCCAGCACGTCACGCTGAGCCTCTACGGAATGCCGCAGACGGTCGAGCTGAAGCTGATCGGCGATTTCCAGGCGATGAACGTGCTGGCCGCGCTCGGCCTTACCCTCGCCACCGGGGCCGACCCGGCCCGGGCGGTGGCGGCCCTGCCGTCGTTGACGACGGTGCCCGGCCGGATGCAGCTGGTCGGCGAGCATAACGGCGCGGCGGTCTTCGTCGACTACGCGCACACGCCCGACGCGCTGCAGACGGTGCTGGCCGCGGCCCGGCCGCATGTCGGCCGCGAGCTCGTCGTCGTGTTCGGCGCTGGCGGCGACCGCGACCGCGGCAAGCGGCCGCTGATGGGCCGGGTGACGGCCGCCGGCGCGAACCGCGTCTACGTCACCGACGACAATCCGCGCGGCGAGGATGCGGCAGCGATTCGCCGCGCGATCCTCGCGGCGGCGCCCGGCGCGGTCGAAATCGCCGACCGGCGCGCGGCGATTTACGCCGCGATCGACACGCTCCAGCCCGGCGACGTACTGGTCATCGCCGGCAAGGGACACGAGACCGGACAGATTATCGGCAAGGAAACCCTGCCCTTTGACGACGTCGCGGTCGCGCGGCAGGCGATCGCCCGCCCCGCCGGCCGCGCGACCGGGGCATGAGGCCGCCGGATGACGGGTTGTGGCGCCGCGACGATGCCGCTATGCGTTACGGTTCATCCGCGCGGCCGTTATCGGCCACGGCCGTGTTTTAAGAAAACCCACCGCATGCTCTATCTGCTGCTCTATCCGCTGGCCGACGAGTTTCACGCGTTAAACCTGTTCCGCTACATCACCTTCCGCTCGGGCGGCGCGGTGGTGACCGCGCTGTTGATCAGCTTTATCTCCGGCCCGTCGGTCATCGCCTGGCTCAAATCAAAGCAGGGCGAGGGCCAGCCGATCCGCGACGACGGCCCGCAGAGCCATCTGATCCGCAAGAAGGGCACGCCGACGATGGGCGGGTTCCTGATCCTGCTCGCGCTGACCATCTCGACGCTGCTCTGGGCGGATCTGACAAACCCCTATGTCTGGATCGCGCTGCTGGTGACGGTCGGCTTTGGGCTGATCGGCTTCTTGGACGACTACCGCAAGCTGACCAAACGCTCGCATCGCGGCGTCTCCGGCCGCACGAAATTGCTGCTCGAAATCGGCATCGCCGCGGTGGCTTGCATCGCTCTTGCCGGACTCGTGCGCCAGCCCTTCGCCAACCAGATCGCGGTGCCGTTCTTCAAGAACACGCTGCTCGATCTCGGTTGGTTTTTTGTGCCGTTCGGGGCACTCGTCATCGTCGGCGCGTCGAATTCGGTGAACCTGACCGACGGGCTCGACGGGCTGGCGATCGTGCCGACGATGATCGCCGCCGGCTGCTTCGGCTTTATCGCCTACATGGTCGGCAACGCGATCTTCGCCAACTACCTGCAGCTGCACCATATCCCGCGCGCCGACGAGCTCGCGGTGTTCTGCGCCGCGCTGATCGGCGCCGGCATGGGCTTCCTGTGGTATAACGCGCCGCCGGCGATGGTGTTCATGGGCGACACCGGCTCGCTGTCGCTCGGCGGCGCGCTCGGCGCGATCAGCGTCATCACCAAGCACGAGCTGGTACTGGCGATTGTCGGCGGGCTGTTCGTGCTCGAGGCGATTTCCGTGATCGTCCAGGTCGCCAGCTTCAAGCTGACCCGGCGCCGCGTGTTCCGCATGGCGCCGCTGCATCATCATTTCGAGCAGAAGGGCTGGCAGGAACCGACCGTCGTCATCCGCTTCTGGATCATCGCCTCGATCCTGGCGATCGCCGGGCTGGCGACGCTCAAGCTGCGGTAGGAAGCGATGGTCATCGTGCCCGGATACGAGGGAAGGAAGGTCGCGGTGCTCGGCCTCGCCCGCTCCGGGCGCGCGGCGGCGGCGGCGCTGATGACCGGCGGCGCCGAGGTGCTGGCCTGGGACGACAGCGAGCAGACTCGCTCCGGCATCGCCGCCGAGCTTCCGCTGCGCGACCTGGCGAAGATCGACTGGCGCGACATCGCCGCGCTGCTGCTGTCGCCCGGCATCCCGCACAGTTTTCCGGCGCCGCACCCGGCGGTCGTCGCGGCGCGCCGTGCCGGCGTCCCGATCATCGGCGATATCGAGCTGCTCGGCCGCGCCCAACGGCAGGCGCGCTACATCGGCATCACCGGCACCAACGGCAAATCGACCACCACCGCGCTGATCGGCCACATCCTTTCGACCGCCGGCGAGCGGGTCGCGATCGGCGGCAATCTCGGGCCGCCGGCGCTCGGTCTGGTGCCGCTCGACGCCGGCGGCACCTACGTGATCGAGATGAGCTCGTTCCAGCTCGAACTGGTCGAGACGCTGGTCTTCGACATCGCCGTGCTGCTCAACATCACCCCCGACCACCTCGACCGCCACGGCGACATGGCCGGCTATGTCGCGGCCAAGAAACGCATCTTCGCCGGTCAAGGGGCCGGCGCGACGGCGATCGTCGGCGTCGACGACGCGATCTGCCGCGATCTCGCCGCCGCCCTGCGGCGCGACGGGGCGGCGCGGGTCGTGCCGATCGCGGTCGGCGAACCCGTCGCGGACGGCGTGTGTGTCGCGGACGGCTGGCTCGTCGACGCGCTCGACGGCGCGCCGGAACGGGTCCTCCGGCTCGACGAGGCGCCGCGCCTGCCCGGTCTGCACAACGCGCAGAACATCGCCGCCGCCTATGCCGCCGCGCGCCGCGCCGGCATCGCCGCCACGGCCGCGATCGACGGCATCCGCGGTTTTCCCGGGCTCGCACATCGACAAGAACTGGTAGATACGATCGACGGCGTACGCTATATCAATGATTCGAAGGCTACCAACGCCGATGCGGCCGAAAAGGCGCTGGCGTGCTACGACGCGATCTACTGGATCGCCGGGGGCCTTGCGAAAGCGGGTGGGATCACGTCGCTGGCGCCGTATTTCCCGCGCTTGCAGCACGCGTTCCTGATCGGCAAGGCGGCGGGGGAATTCGCAACGACGCTCGACGGCAAGGTTTCCTATTCCCGCTGCGGCGACCTGGCGACCGCGCTGGCGGCGGCGGCGCAACGGGCGCGGCGCGACCGTGTTCCCGGCGCGGTCGTGCTGCTGTCGCCGGCCTGCGCCTCCTTCGACCAGTTCGCCGATTTCGAGGCGCGCGGCGACACCTTCCGCCGGCTGGTCGGCGAGTTGCCGGGGGCGCATAAACCATGAGGTTCGCGCGCGTCGATCAGAGCCCGGTGGCGCGCTGGTGGTGGACCGTCGACCGCTGGAGCCTCAGCGCGCTGCTGGCGCTGATCGCGATCGGGGTGATGCTGAGCATGACCGCGAGCCCGGCCGTCGCGGTGCGCATCGGCTACGACCCGATGCATTTCATCAAACGCCATCTGCTGGCGGTGCCGGTGGCGGTGGCGATCATGTTCGCGGTGTCGCTGTTGTCGCCGCGCAAGGTCCGCCGTTTCGCCTTCGTCCTGTTCGGGGTTTCGATGGCGATGCTGGTGGCGACGCTGGCGATCGGCATGGAGATCAAGGGCGCGCGGCGCTGGATCAACGTCGCCGGGCTCGGCATCCAGCCCTCGGAACTGGTCAAGCCGACCTTCGCGGTGGTCGCCGCCTGGCTGTTCGCCGAGCAGCGGCGGCGGCCCGGGTTCCAGGGTAATCTGCTGTCGGGCGTGCTGTTTATCGCGATCATGGGGATCCTGATCAAACAGCCCGATATCGGCATGGCGCTGGTCGTCGCCGTGGTGTGGTTTGCCCAGTTCTTTATGGCCGGCTTGCGTTTCTACTGGCTCGGTATCGGCCTGGTCAGCGGCGCCTCGATGCTGTTCGCCGCCTATGAGTGGCTGCCGCACGTCACCGACCGCATCAACCGCTTCCTCGACCCCGGCGCCGGCGATTCCTATCAGGTCAGGCGCTCGATCGAAGCCTTTGCCAGCGGCGGGTTATGGGGCAAGGGGCCGGGCGAAGGCACGGTGAAAGACGTCCTCCCCGACGCGCATGCCGATTTCGTCTTCGCCGTCGCCGGCGAGGAATTCGGGCTCATCGCCTGTGTGCTGATCGTCGGGTTGTTTGCGTTTGTGGTGCTGCGCGGCCTGCAGCGGCTGCTGCAGGAGCAGGACCAGTTCGTGCTGCTGTCGGCGACCGGGTTGCTGATCCAGTTCGGCTTGCAGGCGGTGATCAACATGGCCTCGGCGTTGCATCTGATCCCGACCAAGGGCATGACCCTGCCGTTCCTCAGCTACGGCGTCTCGTCGATGGTGGCGCTGGCCTTCGGCATGGGGATGCTGCTGGCGCTGACCCGGCGGCGGCTGGGCGGAGACGAGCTGTGAACGCGACCTTTGTGCTGGCTGCCGGCGGCACCGGCGGCCATTTGTTCCCGGCCGAGGCGGTGGCGCGGCTGCTGGTCGCCAGCGGCGGCACGGTGCACCTGCTGACCGACCGGCGCGCCGACACTTTCGCCGCGGCGCTGCCGGGCGTGACGATCGACCTGGTGCGCGCCGGACGGCTCGGCGGCGGACCGCTGCACGCGGCCTACGGCCTCGCCGAGCTGGCGCTCGGCATGGTGCAGGCGCGGCGCCTGCTGCGCAAATTGGCGCCGGCGGCGGTGGTCGGGTTTGGCGGCTACCCGTCGGTGCCGACGATGCTCGCCGCGGCGCAGCTCGGCCTGCCGACGCTGATCCACGAGCAGAACGCGGTGTTCGGGCGCGCCAACCGGCTGCTCGCGCCGCGGGCGCGGCGCATCGCCACCGGCTTCGCGACGACGCGCGGTCTGCGCGCCGCCGACAAGGCACGCGCGGTGCACACCGGCAACCCGGTGCGCCCGGCGATCCAGGCGGTCGGGGCCAGGCCGTATGCCGCTCCGTCCGAGGCGATCGAGCTGCTGGTCACCGGCGGCAGCCAGGGCGCGCGGGTTTTCGCCGATAGGGTGCCGCCGGCCATCGCGTTGCTCCCCGCGCCGCTGCGCGCGCGGCTGCGCCTCGCCCAGCAGGCGCGGCCGGAGGACAAGGACGCGGTGGTCGCGCAGTATCGCGATATCGCCGTCGCGGCCGAGGTCGAGAGCTTCTTCACCGACATGCCGGCGCGGCTGGGCCGCGCGCATCTGGTGATCTGCCGCGCCGGCGCCTCGACGATCGCCGAGCTGGCGGCCGCCGGCCGGCCGGCGATCCTCGTCCCCTACCCGCACGCGACGGACGATCACCAGACCGCCAATGCCGCGGAATTCGCCGCCTCGGACGGCGGCTGGGCGGTGGCGCAGCCCGCCTTCACCCCGGCCGCCCTTGCCGAGCGCCTCGCCGGCCTGCTCGCCGACCCGGCGGCGCTGACCGCCGCCGCGCAAGCCGCGCGCGGCTTCGCCCGCGACGACGCGGCGGAGCATCTCGCCGGGCTCGTGCAGAGCCTGATCCACGGCAGGAACGGCGGCGCGATGGAGCGCGCCGCATGAGATCGCTGCCGCAGGGGCTGGGCCTCATCCATTTTGTCGGGATCGGCGGCATCGGCATGAGCGGCATCGCCGAGGTGCTGCACAATCTCGGCTACAAGGTGCAGGGCAGCGACGTCGCCGACGGCGCCAACACCCGCCGCCTCGCCGCGCTCGGCATCGCCGTCAAGATCGGCCACAAGGCGGAGAACCTCGACGCCGCCGAGGTCGTCGTCGTGTCCTCGGCGATCAAGGGCGACAACCCGGAACTCGTCGCCGCCCGGGCGCGCCGCATCCCGATCGTCCGCCGCGCCGAGATGCTCGGCGAGCTGATGCGCCTCAAATGGGCCGTCGCGGTCGCCGGCACGCACGGCAAGACCACGACCACCTCGCTGATCGGCGCGCTGCTCGAGACCGCCGGGCTCGACCCGACGGTGATCAACGGCGGCATCATCAACGCCTACGGCACCAACACGCGCCTCGGCGACAGCGACTGGATGGTGGTCGAGGCCGACGAGAGCGACGGCACCTTCACCCGGCTGCCGGCGGCGATCGCCGTCGTCACCAATATCGACCCCGAGCATCTCGACCATTACGGCGACGTCGCTGCGCTGCACCAGGCGTTCGAGGTGTTCGCCGGCAACATCCCGTTCTACGGTTTCGCCGTGCTGTGCATCGACCATCCGGTGGTGCAGGGCGTCGTCGCCCGGCTCGCCGAGCGGCGCATCCTGACCTACGGGTTCAGCCCGCAAGCCGATATCCGCGCGGTGAACCTGCGCCTCGCCGCGGGCGGCACCGAATACGACGTCATCGTCTCCGACCGCGCCACCGGCAAGACGCGCACGATCCGCGACCTGTTCCTCGCGATGTACGGCGAGCACAACGTGCAGAACTCGCTCGCCGCCATCGCCGTCGCCACCGAACTGAAGCTCGGCGACGCCGTGGTGCGGGCATGCCTGCGCCATTTCAAAGGCGTGCGCCGCCGTTTCACCAAGACCGGCGAATGGAACGGCGTCTCGATCATCGACGATTACGGCCACCACCCGGTCGAGATCGCCGCGGTGCTGAAGACCGCACGGGCGATCACCCCCGGCCGGGTCATCGCGGTCGTGCAGCCGCATCGCTACACGCGGCTGGCCGATCTGTTCGAGGGGTTCTGCACCTGCTTCAACGACGCCGACACGGTGCTGGTCGCCGATGTCTATGCCGCCGGCGAGAGCCCGATCGACGGCATCCACCGCGACGCGCTGGTCGCCGGCCTCGCGGCGCACGGCCACCGCGACGCGCAGCCGCTCGCCGGCCCGGACGAGCTCGCCGTTTCGGTGCGCGGGCTGGCCCGGCCGGGCGACATCGTCGTCTGCCTCGGCGCCGGCTCGATCACCAACTGGGCCAATGCGCTGCCGAGCGAGCTGACGGCGCTCGACTTCCGGAGCCGGGTCGCATGATGGCCCCCGCAGCCGGCGCGCCGTCGCCGCTGATCGACCGGTTGCCGCCGGTGCGCGGGCGGCTGACGCCGAACGCGCCGGTCGGGCCGATGACGTGGTTCCGCGTCGGCGGCCCGGCGGAGGCGCTGTTCCGCCCGGCCGACGAAGCCGACCTTGCCGCCTTCCTCAAGGCGCTGCCGGCGGAGATCCCGGTGACGGTGATCGGCGTCGCCTCCAACCTGCTGGTGCGCGACGGCGGCATTCCCGGCGTCACCATCCGCCTGGCGCGCGGTTTTGCCGAAATCTCGGCGGAGGGCGACACGGTGCGGGCGGGGGCCGGGGCGCTCGACCTCAATGTCGCGCTGACCGCCGCGGAAGCCGGCATCGCTGGGCTCGAATTCCTCTGTGGCGTGCCCGGCACGATCGGCGGCGGCCTGCGGATGAATGCCGGCGCCTATGGCAGCGAGATCAAGCATGTGCTCGTCGAGGCTGCGGCGGTCGACCGCAGCGGCGCCCTTCATCGCGTGGCGGCCGGCGCGCTGGGGCTGTCGTACCGACACTCGGACGCGCCCGGCGACTGGATCTTCACCGCCGCCGTGCTGCGCGGCCGGCGCGGCGAGCCGGCGGAGATCGCGGCGCGCATGGAGGCGATCAAGGCCGCGCGCGAGGCGTCGCAGCCGATCCGCACGCGCACCGGCGGCTCGACCTTCGCCAACCCGCCGGGCGACAGCGCCTGGCGGCTGATCGACGCCGCCGGGTGCCGCGGCCTCACCCGCGGCGGCGCCATGGTGTCGGAGAAGCACGCCAATTTCCTGATCAACACCGGCAACGCCACCGCGGCCGATATCGAGGGCCTGGGGGAGGAAGTGCGACGCCGCGTGCACGCCCAGTCCGGCGTGGTCCTCGAATGGGAAATCCGCCGGGTCGGCCGGCACGCGACCGGAGCGGCGCATGGCTAAGGCCCGGCCCCAACCGCAACGGCCGCCGACCCGGCCGCGCCGCCGGCGCGGCACGCGGAACCTGCGCCGCGTCGCGCTGTGGGGCGCACCGCTGGCCCTCGCCGCCGGACTGGCCGGAGGCGCAGTGCTCAGCGGCGCGCTGCCGGCGCGGACCGCCGGCGAGGGCCAATCTCAAGGCCAGAGCCAGGGCGCGGCGGCATCGCTGCTGGAGCTGACCGGCCGGCTCGGGCTGGTCGTCACCGACATCCAGGTCGACGGCCGCTCGACCACCGACCGTGAGACCATCCTGGCCGCGCTCGATGCGCATTACGGTACGCCGATCCTCGCGGTGAACCCGTCGCGCGCCAAGCAGCAGCTCGAAGCGCTGCCCTGGGTGCGCTCGGCGGCGATCGAGCGGCGGCTGCCCGGCACGCTCTACGTCCGGCTGGTCGAGCGGCGGCCGCTCGCGGTCTGGCAGCATGACGGCAAGCAGGAGCTGATCGACCGCGACGGCACGGTGATCCCGGTCACCGACCTGTCGCGCTTTGCCAAGCTGCCGACCGTCGTCGGCGACGATCACGCCCGGCACGGCGCCGCTCAGCTGCTCGACTTGCTGGCCAACGAGCCCACCCTGGCGCCGCGCGTCACCGCCGCGGTGCTGGTCGGCGACCGGCGCTGGAACGTGCGCATCGACCACCTGATCGACGTGATGCTGCCGGAGGACGACATGGCCGGCGCCTGGGCGAAACTGGCGCAGCTCGAACGCAGCAACCGGATCCTGCAGCGCGATGTCGAGACCATCGACCTGCGGCTGCCGGACCGGCTGGTGATGCGGGTCAACGACGCGGCGTCGAAGGAGGCGCCGTCGGCGAAGAAACCTCATGCGCCGGGGAAGAACACATGAGCGCGACGACGGCGGCAAAAATCCGGCCAGGTTCCGGTGCAGGCAACGGCACGCCGCCGCGGCCGCGTCAACCGGCGGGCCGCCCGCGCGGCAGCCTGATCGCCGGGCTCGATGTCGGCTCGACCAAGATCTGCTGTTTTATCGCCCGCGTCGACGGCACCGAGCCGCGCATCCTCGGTATCGGCCACCAAGTGTCGCGCGGCATGAAATCGGGCGCGATCGTCAATCTCGACGAGGTCAGCGACTCGATCCGCAACGCGGTGCACGCCGCCGAGGAGATGGCCGACGAGCAGATCGCCGGGGTTGCCGTCAGCCTCTCGGCCGGGTTCGGCCCCTCGCGCATGGTCAAGGCCGAGGTCCATATCGGCGGCCGCGAGATCAGCGACGCCGACATGCGCCACATCCTCGAGCGCGGCTATGCCATGCGCGACGCCGGGGACCGGGCGGTGATCCACTCTTTCCCGGTCGGCTTCTCGATCGACGACAGCCGCGGCATCCGCGACCCGCGCGGGATGATCGGCACCCGTCTCGGCGTCAACATGCACATCGTCACCGCCGGCGCCCCGGCGGTGCGCAACCACAGCGCCGCGATCGGCCGGGCGCTGCTCGAACCCGACGCCTTTGTCGTCAGCCCTTACGCGGCCGGCCTGTCCTGCCTGGTCGAGGACGAGATGAACCTCGGCGTCACGGTCATCGACATGGGCGGCGGGACGACGACGATCGGCGTCTTTGTCGGCGGCAACCTGGTGTTTGCCGATTCCGTGCCGGTCGGCGGGGCGCACGTCACCAACGACGTCGCCCGCGGCCTCTCGACCCCGATCGCCCATGCCGAGCGGATGAAGGCGCTGTTCGGCAGCGCCATCTCCTCGACGCTCGACGAGCGCGAGATGATCGCGGTGCCGCAGATCGGCGAGGAGGAAGACGGCCACGCCAACCACATGCCGAAATCGATGCTGGTGCGGATCATCGCGCCGCGCATCGAGGAAACCTTCGAGATGGTGCGCAACCGGCTCGAAGCGGGCGGCTCCGACAAGATCGCCGGCCGCCGGGTGGTGCTGACCGGCGGCGCCTGCCAGCTCCACGGGGTCAAGGAATTGGCCGGGCTGATCCTCGACAAGCAGGTGCGGATCGGCCGGCCGTTGCGGGTCAAAGGGCTGGCCGAATCGACGCACGGCCCGGCCTTTTCGACGGCGGCCGGACTGCTGCATTTCGCGATGTCGGAAAAGGCCGAGCGGCCGCGCGTCGGCGGCGCCGCGCGCGGCGGCATGATCGGCCGGATGTCGCATTGGCTCCGTGAATATTTTTAAGCACCGCACCATTTTTTAATGGCGACGGGTATGGCGTTTGCGCCAAATCGCGTAGAGTCGCCGTGACGCTAGCGGAATCGTGCCGGGGGGCAATCGCCGATCTGGTCGCGTCTCGCGGCACTTGCAGTGGGGAGCCGGCACCGGGCCGGAGAGGACAGCAGCGGCCGCGCGCAGCGTGGAGGGCATGATGATCAATTTGAGCATCCCGAAAGACGAGCAGGAGCTTAAGCCCCGCATTACCGTCATCGGGGTCGGCGGCGCCGGCGGCAACGCGGTCAACAACATGATCCGCAGCAATCTGATCGGCTGCGAGTTCATCGCCTGCAACACCGACGCGCAATCCCTGCAGCTGTCGGCGGCGCCGCGCAAGATCCAGCTCGGCATCGGCGTGACGCGCGGGCTGGGCGCCGGGTCGCGGCCCGATGTCGGCCGCGCCGCGGCGGAAGAGGCGATCGACGACATCCTCGAGTCGCTGCAAGGCTCGAACATGGTGTTCATCACCGGCGGGATGGGCGGCGGCACCGGCACCGGCGCCGCCCCGGTGATCGCCCGGATCGCCCGCGAATCGGGGATCCTGACGGTCGGCGTCGTCACCAAGCCGTTTCATTTCGAGGGTGTGCACCGCATGCGCACCGCCGAGGCAGGCATCGAGGAACTGCAGAAATTCGTCGACACGCTGATCATCATCCCCAACCAGAACCTGTTCCGCGTCGCCAACGAGCGCACCACCTTTGCCGACGCGTTCAAGATGGCCGACGACGTGCTGCATGCCGGCGTGCGCGGCGTCACCGACCTGATGGTGATGCCCGGCCTGATCAATCTCGACTTTGCCGATATCCGCACGGTGATGAGCGAGATGGGCAAGGCCATGATGGGCACCGGCGAGGCCGAGGGCGAGCGCCGCGCGGTCGACGCGGCCGAGGCGGCGATCTCCAACCCGCTGCTCGAGGACGTGTCGATGAAAGGCGCGCGCGGCGTGCTGATCAACATCACCGGCGGCCTCGACATGACGCTGTTCGAGGTCGACGAGGCGGCCAACCGCGTGCGCGAGGAGGTCGATCCCAACGCCAACATCATCTTCGGCTCGACCTTCGACGAGAAATTGCAGGGCCGGATGCGCATCTCTGTCGTGGCGACGGGCATCGACGGCGAAAATCCCCAGGGCGAGCGCGCGCCGACGCTGGGCACGCGGCTTCCGACCGCGGAGCCTGCCCCCCGCAGCGGCTACACCCAGCCGATGCTGACGCAGAACGCGATACCGTCGACACCGCGCAGCGAGACGCGTCCGGCGCCGCCGCCCGCGGCCGAGCCCGCGCCGCCCGCCGCGGAAGCGGCGGAAACCGCCGCCGTGCGCAGCGGCGCGTTTATCGCTCCCAAGCCGGTGGATCCCGGCACCCCGCGTCAGGTGCCGCTCGCCCACCCGGCCGTGCCGCCCGCCGCCGAGACGCCGGCGCGGCCGCGCAGCCGCGGCCCCAGCCTGATCGAGCGCGTCACCGGCGTCGGCCGGGTCCGGCTGACGCAACCGGCGACGACGCCG